>PYIY01000084.1:0-41531 GCA_003635195.1 Candidatus Poribacteria bacterium
ACATAGCGACGCTCACAGGACATACGGGCGGTGTTAACAACGTGGTCTTTTCTCCAGATGGAAACACGGTTGCAAGTGGAAGCCACGACGGGACAATCCTCCTATGGGAGCTGCCTTAGTCGCATCACAAACCCTCCACTCTTGCATCTGTATCACGACATTATGCACCAATTTTATGCCAAAAAAACGGGCGGATTTTCACATCCGCCCATCCAAAGCATAAAGGAAAAACTACAAAACCCACACTGCCATCTTACCCTGTCCACGATTACACCACGCATAATACGGGATCGCGGTAACCTCTATCTGCCTCGCTTTCGGTCCCGTGAGATAGAGATTGTCTCCCCACTCGGCATCATCCAACACGCTGCCCGTGCCACGGATAACCGTCACACCGCCTAATAAATCGCTGTTGAATGCTGTTTCTAATCCACCATCAGTGCCGAGAGACAGCGTCTGAAACGCACCATCAGGGTTGTCAACATCTTCAAAACAGTAAACAAGCGGACCCCGGCGTAGTGCAGACCGTCCAAGGTTTTCTCTCACAAGTGGATGCGCCTGGACACGTGTAACAGGCATCGCGAATTGAAGCTCTACACGGTCACCGGCGCGCCACGCTCGTGTAATGGAAAGATAACCGTCCGAATTCACTTGTGCATTGTAAACTTCACCGTTGACACGTGCTTCAAACTGTTCGCACCATCCCGGAATCCGTAGGTTCAAACTGAAGAGTGCCGGTGCTTGTGGCGCGATCGTCAGTGCCACATCGCCTGTCCATGGGTAATCGGTTTCCTGCGTGAGTCTCACTGGGATATTCCCTGCGACAATTGCATCAGCGGTCCCGCCGACATATAGGTTCACCCATAGACCTGCGTCCGATTCGGCATAGATGTATTGTCCAACAGAAGCGAGGAGTCGCGCAATATTCGGTGGGCAGCAGGCACATCCAAACCATTCATGCCGATGCCGATCGCCGTGGCTTGCCAATGGGTTCTGATAGAAAAAGCCGGTGCCGTCGAGTGAGATGCCGGAGAGGGTGCCGTTGTAGAGTGCCGTCTCCAATACATCAACAAAACGAGACTCACCATGCAACAGGAACATCCGGTGTGCCCAAAATATCAGTCCGATTGAGGCGCATGTTTCGGCATAAGCAGAGAAATTCGGCAGTTCATAATCTTTCGTGAAACCTTCATTGTGTCCAGAGGGACCCACACCTCCGGTGATATATAAACGTTTCCCGACGTTCTGCCAGAGAGCTTCGAGCGCATTTGTGATAGCAGTATCACCGGTTTCGTAAGCGATCTCAGCGGCACCACTATAAAGATACATGGCGCGCACGGCGTGCCCGACACACTCCCTCTGTTCTTGTATTGGGAGATGCGCTTGCGCGTAATGCCCCTCAAATTTTCCATCGCGTGTGAAGTGATGTTGATACGCACCGAGTCCACCCGGAAGATCGGGATTTTCTAACTCTTTCTCAAAAATTGATGGTGCATGCCCACGCTGTCTGACAAAGTATTCTGCGAGGGCCATGTAGCGTACTTCGCCTGTCACACGCGCCAGTTTCACGAGCGCGAGTTCAATCCCTTCATGCCCAGGCAGCCCGTCTCGTTTGCCGGGTCCAAAGGTGTTATCAATCAGATCCGCGAACCGGCAGGCAACATCTAACAGATTCTGTTTCCCGGTCGCTTGATAGTGCGCAACACCCGCTTCAAAGAGGTGACCGGCACAATACAGTTCGTGCATCATGCCGAGGTTCTGCCACCGTTTCGTCGGTTCAACTAATGTGAAATAGGAGTTCAGATAACCATCAGGCTGTTGGCTCGCTGCGATCTTTGTGATAACCGCGTCCAACTCCGCTTCCCATTCTGGATTCGGATGTGTCCAAAGCGTATACGCTGCCGCCTCAACCCATTTATGGACATCCGAATCGTTGAAGAAGATCCCTTCAAAATCTCCGGACATCAAGCCAGCGGCTTTCGCGAAGTTATCAATCCTGCCGGTTGTTTGGCACTGCACCAGTTCATGCGGAATCGTTGCCTCGGAATTCGTTTTCTGCCGAGGTGCCCAAAATGGGTCGCTAATCGTGACAGCCGTAAATGGAAGTGCTCTCAAAATTTTATCCTTTTCCATGTTGTCGAGTCAGGCAAAACTAAGGTATAGATACCTCGATGAACGATCGAGTTAACGCCGTATCAACGGCTTCTCATGCTGATCTGTTGGAACGCTTCTTTCGGTAAATATCTTCCTAACACTTTCTCAAGGTCTGAGTCCGCAAGCTGCTGTGGCGTGATTAAGACGCATTTGTTTCGTGAACTCGTTGCCCAAGAGGTCTCAAAATCCTTATAACTTAATCGACGCTCAGAGAAACTCGCTGGGTTTTGAAAGTATACTTCGCTTATAGCGTCGCTGTAACGCGTTAAGGGTAAAATCTCTGGACGCCCGCGTGAAAATTCGATCTTCACAATCGGAACCCACCCTTTCGCAATAAACGCTTTTAAGACATCGAACGAGCAGTTGGAAATAATAGCGGCGTGCTGCGCCGTGCCACGCGTCTTCGCATAGAAATCATCAAGTCCACCTCTGGTATTCGCGTTCGGCGGTTCCTTGAAAGCGTTTCCAACGTATGGCCGTTCCTGCAAACGGACGAAAGCATTTTCAGGTAAGCTCGGTTGATTCTGTTTTGACTGGGGTGTTATGTTCTTCTCGGCAGCGGCAATCGCTGATTCAGGGACGTAATATTGGCCTTTAGGTGCGGGACCACAGTTTATTGATAGAAGCACGAAGACGAGCGAAGCCACACAGGCACGCACAGTTGAATATGAAGCGTCAGAAAGTCGTCTCTGATGCACTTCTCTTAAAAAAGACAGATGGCGTTTCATGATTCGATACCTCCTTGTTTATAGAAACGGCTTGTCTGAGAAACGGTTTACATGTCATCGCTAATCAATGCTAACTGCGACTTCTCGTTTTTCCTTCCATGACTCCACAATCGCTTCAGTAATTCGGAGTGCCTGCAAACCGTCTCTGCCTGTCGGCACAGGCGACCGGTCAGTAAGTAAATCATCAACGAGTGCCGCCATCCGCAGCGCGAAGGTCCCATCAAAAGCAAGTTGTTCGCCTCTAAAAATGGACGGTCGATATTCTTCAACGACCTGATTATCTCGTTTCATTAGCGTGGCGCGTGTAAGGACATTATCGACAACGATTTCGCCATCGGAACCGCAGATTTCGAGGTGTTCGATCGGGTGGATAAAATCGCTATCCCAACTCGCTAACAGGGTCGCGACGACTTCCGTTTCATAGCGGAACGAGATCGCCATACTTGTATAACACGCGTCCTCGCCTTCGCGCGCTTCATGTTGCCGCGGTTTCGCCATCTGGGCACAAACAGCAACAATTTCGCCACCGAACCAGCGGAGCAGGTCAATGGCATGCGTCTCCAGTTCGTAAAGTAGGTAATATTCCCCCTTCCATGTTGAAGTGGGACCCCCTTGAGATAATTTCATGTCTAAATAATACGTCTGTCCAATCGCCCCCGCGTCAAACCATTTCCGGGCTTGAACATATCCCGGCGCAAATCGGCGATTGTAATCGATGGCAAGATGAACACCCTTCTCTTCTGCTTTGGCTACCATCTGTTCTGCTTCGTCAATGTAAAGCGATAGCGGTTTCTCAGAGATAACATGTTTGCCTGCTTCCAGACATTCCATCACAGGTTCAAAGTGCTGATGGTCAGCAGTTACGACATCTACCAAGTCACATTCCTCATGTGCAAGCATCTCCTTGATGGAGGGATACCACTTGGCGATATTGAGTTCTTCGGCACGTGCTTGCGCTTTAGCGGTATCTATATCACACACTGCTACCAATTCCGCCCCCGGATGCTGCAGATAGCCGAGTTGATGCAGACGTCCTACACCACCGCACCCAACCGCTGCAACTTTCAGTTTCCCTGCCATAATTGTGTTCTCCTTTACGCGCCGGGCGCGCCGCGAGCACAATGTGCTCCTACTAAAATTCTAATCGGACCTACGACCTTCGTTTTAAAGTCTGTCTTCGGCTTACAAATTTCGCCTAAACATATAATATATTATGCATAGGAAAATAATCAAGTGAAAATTTGCGAGAATCCCTTAAAACCCAAAACAGAAGTTATTGCCGAGTCAATGTTTTTGTGGTATACTTCTTTCAGCGAATTTTCAGAAAGGAGTATGCTACAATGAACTGCCCACGTTGTAAACGAAAAGATGCCGTCAAAAATGGGAAAGCAAGGGGGAGCCAACGCTACAAATGTAACGGTTGTGGCTTTCAGTTTACACGTCAGACGACGCGTGGCAGACCTCCATGGCAGCGAGCTTTGGCGGTTTTCTTATACTGCCGTGGGGTCTCTATAAGCGACATAGCACGGACATTCTCGGTGGCACCGAGTACCATCTTCAAATGGATCCGAAAATTTGGATCCGAATATACACCGCTGCCTGAAGCCTCTACAGATGGCACGATCCTCCTTGACGCGAATGAAATAACGGAGTATCTCGAAAAACAGAGCGAAAATTCTGAAGCTGGAAAAATTTTTGTCGTTATATCGGAGGATGTGTCATCTGAGAATGTAGTCGTCGGAATTAAGCCGGGTTAACCGTAAAGCACATTGCCTCCGTACACTCCAATTTGCCTTGACAATCTCGAAAATCTGTTTTAAAATTGGAGGAGGAGGTTATAAAACTAACTTATGAAAACATCACTTTTATCAACAAGTTTTGGTTCACAAACTACATCAAAACTTGAAAAAATTATGAAGTATAGTATCGGTTTGTGTTTACTTATGCTCGTTTTTGGAAACGTTGCAGGCGCAGCGGATTCGTTCGGTGATCCATTTGAGAAGGGGAAATTACAGAATCCGAATTGGAAATGGCAGAACGAACCCCCGAAATGGGATGTCGGTAAAACACGTGAAAATTATCTCTATATCGACTGCGAACCCAACCGAAATCTCTGGGCAAATGATATGTCTCATTTCCTGTATCAGGAAACCGATACGGATATGTTTGATGTCGAAACCCGATTTTTCGCCAAATGGGACACCAGTTCCGGTGTCAATGGGCTGGTCGTGAAAAGCCCATCAGATGATAATTGGGTAACCATCAAATTCTGGTCGCGGGATGCAGGGGCGAAAGGTCATATACAGTATCAAACTAAGCAAGCCGGAATGGGACCGCCTGATATCCAATGGAGATTTGGAGATTGGGGGGACATCGAAATGGCACTCCGACTTAAAAAAGACGGCGATACATACACCGCTTGGTATAAAGCAGCAGAAGATAAGGATTGGATGGATATTGGAGAAGCGGACTTTGAACTCACACCGCCTTTGTGGCTCGGCGTTTATGCCGGTGTCGCCGCAGGTGCAGGCAACCTTGAAGTCGAATACGAATACTTCAGAGACAACCTGAACCCGTTCCCCGTTGAACCCGGCGGAAAAGCGACAACAACCTGGGGCGCATTAAAATCTGAATACTAAGGATGGACGCAAATTATGCGGTATTACTTGATTCTTTTTTTTCTATTTTTCAGTGTTTCCACACTTGCTGCATCCACCTTCAAAGATATCAGTCGCACCGCAAAAGTCTATCAGCGCGAAACACCCATTGACGCGGAATCCGGGGCCTGGTGGGGTCCCGGTACCGCCGCTGTTGATTACGATAATGACGGCTGCTGGATGGACATTTTCGTCGTCGGGGATGGCGGTTTACCGAACGCGCTTTACCGCAATAACGGCGACGGGACATTCACGGATGTAGCAGCCGAAGCAGGGGTCGCAAATACGCCAAACGGACGCGGGTGCGTCTGGTTTGACTACAACAACGACGGTTTTCGCGACCTCTATGTAACCTGTGCCGGTCCAAACTTCCTCTTTGAGAACAACGGCGATGGCACTTTCACAGACGTAAGCACACATGCGGGAGTCGCCGATGAAAAACACGGCACCGGTCCCGTTATTGCTGACTATGACCACGATGGATGGCTCGACATCTATATCGCCAATTGGGGACGAGCGCCGTCCCTTTTAAACCCAATTCCCGCTCCAAAAACCAATGTCCTCTATCGCAACCGTGGCGATGGCACCTTTGAAGAAGTCACAAAAATCGCTGGTGTTAATGATGATGGCATCGCTTGGGGCGCAATCTTCTTTGACTACGACGGCGATACCTGGGCAGACCTCTTCGTTGCAAACGACCACGGACCCGATAAACTCTATCACAACCGTGGCGATGGTACCTTCGCAGATGTTTCGGAACACTCTGGCATCGTAACCGAAATCAACGGAAAACCAACGGGGGCTATGGGACTCTGCGTCGGCGACTATGATAACGACAGCGACCTCGACTTTTTCATCACCAACTATGATGCAGACCTCCTCTGGCGAAATAACGGTGATGGGACGTTCACAAATGTCGCTGAAGCCGTCGGGGTTGCAAACGAAGGTGTAGGATGGTACGCCAGTTTTGTTGACTATGACAACGACGGTTGGCGCGATCTCTACGTCGTCAACGGTGATGTCGATGGTTCACAGAAAACCAACCGCAATCGCCTCTATCACAACCAAAACGGACAATTTGTTGACCGTGCCGATGCACTCAACGTCACCGTAGATGCTGTCGCACGTGGCGCAACCGCTGGTGATTTTGATAATGACGGCGATGTCGATTTCTATGTCGTCAACAACACCGGTAATACCCTTCTTCAAAACGATCTGGATCCTGGCTTTCCGAACTCTAACCATCGGCGCGTCCAATCTAAGAATCGACGCATCAAAATTAGGTTGATCGGTACAGAAAGCAACCGAGACGGCATCGGCACACGGGTAACAGTGAAAGTCGGTAACCACGTTCAAACGCAAGAATTAATCTGCGGCACCGGTTTCTTGGGCAGTGATAGTTTAGAACTCGAATTTGGTTTTGCTGGATTGTATCAATCCGGTGCCATCACCTTGGCGTGGCCCTCCGGCATTGTCGAAACGCATCAGTTCGGTTTTGGCGGGGATGTCTATATCTTTACAGAAGCAGGTGATGTGGTGACGGCGGTTGAACCGACTGGAAAACTCGGCACGACATGGGGCAGGGTTAAAGCTGCCGAGGTCTTCCAAAACTATCCCAATCCGTTCAATCCTGAAACTTGGATACCGTATCGACTCTCTGAATCCAGCGATGTCCAGATCTCAATCTATTCCCAAACCGGTGAACTGATTCGCGACTTCACCCTCGGACATCAGGCGCAGGGCGAAAAGGTGCTTTACTGGGATGGAAAAAATAGCGATGGTGAAACCGTCGCCAGTGGCATCTATTTTTACAAGTTCAAGGCAGGCGATACCCAAAGCGTTCGGAAAATGTGGCTGATGAAATAAACACGACGCGCTACCCCTAATACCTAACCAAAACAACTCAAGCTCAGAATGGAGAGAAAAATGGCTTTAATAATAGAAGAAGGCACAATAAGCAATGAACGCATTGTATTATCTAAACCGCTCTCTTTACCGGAGGGTACTGAAGTACGTGTACAGATAGAACCAGTAGATACTGCTGTAAGCGACGATGAAAATCAAGACAAAGATTCCAATGAATCAGAAGACTTTGCTAACCTGCCCTGCTTCGGAATGTGGGCAGATCGAGAGGATATGCGTGATAGTGTCGAGTGGCTGCGCAAGGAGAGAGAAAAGTGGCAACAACGGTTCACGCGGCCGGAGTGATTGATTCTAATATTCTAATTGATGCTATAAATGGCATTTTATACAAGGAACACATGACACTTCCGTATGATTCCAGAATTAAAAATTAGTCAACCCTACTGAACAGTTATGGAAAATATATTTCTCAGATGGTGGGGATGCGGCGCATTTGACGCTCGCTTCGGCGACATCAATATCGCTTTTGATCCCTACCTCTTCAATCAGAATTTAGCGAATGCCGAACCGATATATGACTATATCTTTATCTCGCACGAACATTTCGACCACTGCCATCCCGTAACTTTACAGAAATTATGTCGCGGCGAGCGTTTTAAGAAACTGTTCGTCAATCCCGGATGCATAACACCCGCACAACCTATCGCCGAGAAATATGGGGATGCCGCATTTGAACGCGACCTCCCAATCACCAAGCATGTCCCTGCCGATAAAGTCCAGATTCTCTATCCTAAACATCTCAACGAGAAACAGGGACTATCACGCAGTTTTCAAGGTTCAGACACATTTGACCTCGGTGATATTCAAGTCGAGACGGTTGAAAGTGGCGAAAACCAGACCCCAAACCTACCGACAAACGGTTATCTCATAACACACAGAAAAAAAAATGTCTCGATTTTACACACTGGCGATTTACACGAACCCTATTCAGCATTGGTAAACCTCCAAGGCAAGGTGGATTTCTTGATTCACATGAAACTCGGGCTCGGTGGCGGTCTTGCACCTCGGCTCATTGAATTGATAGAACTGATCCAACCGCATTACGTGATACCAACACACTACCGAACCGACAGGAAATCCGATCCGATACCAGAGGGACATTGGCCCCCGAACGTCACCGATGAAATGGCGTTCATTGAATCAATGCGTACCATCGTTGGCGATAGAACACACCTCCTTCCTTTCACTGCAGGGATAGAATATGAAGTGAAAATGCCTGAGAAACAGGTGATCTGGAAATGGGAGTGGTTCAATACCTGGGACGTTCCACCTTGGCGAGAATAAAATTCCTGTTCCGCTGCTACAAAATATGTTTATAAGCAAGGAGTGACGCTAATGAAACCGAAATGTTTGCTGATTTTGACGATACTTTTTGTTTCAATGTTATTTCACGCGAACGTCCCCGCCCAAGATTATACGCAGTGGAATTTGCCCGAGGGTGCCAAAGCACGGCTCGGTAAAGGCACAATAACCGGAAATATCCAATACTCTCCAGATAGTAGTCTGCTGGCGGTTCCCAGTTCCATTGGGGTCTGGCTCTACGATGCCGACACTCATCAAGAAATTAACTTGCTCGTCGGGCATACAGCTCCGGTCTCAGCCGTCGCATTTTCGCCAGATGGCAATACACTTGCGAGCGGAAGTCGGGACGGAACAATCCGGCTATGGAACCCACATACGGGTGAACACAAAGCGTCTCCAAGAGGACATGACCGTGGGGGTGTTACTTCCCTCGCGTTTTCGCCTTTGCTGCAGATTGGCTTACTGGCGAGTGGCAGTTCGGATAAAACAGTTCGATTGTGGGGTGCCGCTACAGGCAACCACATAACGACTTTAAGGGGACATACAGGAACAGTCACATCCGTTGCCTTCAGTCCAGGCGGGCTAATGCTTGCCAGCGGTGGTGGGCACAAAGACAATGCAATTCGCTTATGGAAGGCAACAGATAATTTCCGCATCGCTGCCACTACCCTCAAAGGGCACGAACATGGTGTCGAATCTATTGCGTTCAGTCCAGATGGACAGACGCTTGCGAGCGGGAGTACAGATAAAACAATTCGATTGTGGAATCCACATACCGGCGAACACAAGGCAACCCTCACAGAACACACAAACGAGGTCACTTCTGTCGCATTTTCTCCAGATGGGCAGACGCTTGCGAGTGCAGGGAGCGACGAAACAGTGCGATTGTGGGATCCGGCCACTGAAACCCTCAAGACAACTTTTGCTGGACACACCGGTTTTAACGGGGGGGTCGCATTTGGTTCAGATGGACGCACCCTTGCCAGTGCAGGTGATGACCAGATGATCCAATTTTGGGATTATATCACCTTCCAACACAAATCTACTATC
This sequence comes from Candidatus Poribacteria bacterium, assembly GCA_003635195.1. Classification (GTDB taxonomy): domain Bacteria; phylum Poribacteria; class WGA-4E; order WGA-4E; family WGA-3G; genus WGA-3G. The sequence continues at coordinate 9,815 of PYIY01000084.1, forward strand.
ACTGGACATACTTTTCCGATTAATGATATTGCCTTCGCTCCGGATGGACAGATTTTCGCGAGCGCAAGCGATGGTAAAGCAATTCATCTGTGGGACGCGCACACAGGACGACTCCAAAATACACTCACTGGACATGGCGGGAGCGTCTTTGCTGTCGCGTTCAGTCCAAATGGCGCGACACTCGCCAGTGGCGGTGGGAGGGGGGATACTGCAATTCGGTTGTGGGATGTACACGCTGCGCAACCCAAGGCGTCTATCACAAGCCACAAATTTGGCGTTGAATCCATTGCATTCAGTCCAGATCGTAAAACACTCGCAAGTGGAAGTTGGGATAGCACTGCTCGATTATGGGACGCTGATACAGGCGAACACAAAGCAACTCTCAAAGCCGGTGCCAATGTCTATACTGTTGCATTCAGTCCTGATAGTCGTACGCTTGCCAGCGGCGGTCAAGGCAACACAATTCGCTTATGGGATGTAGAAAGTGCAGAATACCGGGATCTGATGGGCCATACACGTCCTGTGGATGCTGTGGCATTTAGTCTGGATGGTGTTACCTTTGCCAGTGGCAGTCGAGATAACACAGTTCGATTGTGGGAGACACAGACAGAACAATCTCATACGATTCTCACGGGACATACAAATCGAATCAAAGCCATTGTATTCTTCCCAGACGGTATCACACTTGCCAGCGGCAGCTGGGATAAAACAATTCGGTTATGGGATACACAGACAGGACAGCCTCATACAACGCTCACAGGGCATACCGCTGGTGTTAACGCCCTCGCACTCTCTCGAGATGGTGGAACGCTCGCAAGCGGCAGTGAGGATGGCACGATTCTCTTGTGGCCGTTCACTCCCGTTGAGCCGGAGGTAAGCGTGGATCTGAACAACGATGGTGTCGTGAATATCCAAGACTTGGTACGGGTCGCTTCACATCTCGGGGAGACTGGGCTGAGTCCTGGAGACGTGAACGGTGATGGTGTTGTGAATATCCAAGATTTAGTGCTGGTTGCATCCCATTTCGGGGACGGTTAAGGAAACAGACAAACGCTGAAAAAACCAAAAATTGGAGAACAGTTAACGTGTCAACAGACCAACGCCTCCGCGTCGCTATCTACGGCTGCGGCAATTTCGCGAAACAGACGCGCATTCCAAACCTATTACAGACAGATGCAGTCGATATTGTTGCTGTGTGTGATAGCAATTTACAAGCAGCACAGGAAGTCGCAGCCGATTTCAAGGTTCCACACGTCTATCACACTGAAAATGATGGCGCGTATAAGATGCTTGACGCTGAAATCATTGACGTGTTATACTCTATCGTGCCAGCCTACGTACGAACCGATGTTGAAGTGATCGCAGTGGAAAAAGGTATCCATCTCTTCAGTGAGAAGCCACAAGCGATCACAATGCAAGTTGCACGCCGAATAGACGCTGCTATTCAACAGGCGGGCGTTATCAGTACCGTCGGATTTCGTGAACGGTATCGTCCCCTCTTTCAGGAGGCACGTCGATTCTTGGCGGACAAACAGATTGTGCATGTCCGTTTCCAGAGTTTCGGCGGATTGCCGCCTTCGACGAATGGCGGTGCTAAAACGTGGTGGGCGGAAATGGACAAATCCGGCGGTCGTGCCCTTGATTGGGGGGTCCATGCAACGGATTATAGCCGATTTATGACGGGTTTGAATGTCGCACGAGCGCAAGCCTTCTACTGTGAACGCTCTGCTTACGCAACGGCTTTGTCATCGAGTTTCAATTACTGTTTTGACAACGGTGCCACGATGACGCTGAGTTTCGTCTCATCGGGTCCCAGTCCGAGAGACGAACCGTGGTTTACTATCTTTTATGAAGATGGATGTCTTGAAATTTACCAATACGATAGGATTGAAGTTAATGGCGAAGTCCTTTATCAAGCCGACGAATTCGACCCGTGGTTAGCACAGGATAAAACCTTTATTCGTGCTGTGCAAACAGCGGATACGAGTATTTTACACAGCGATTACCACGACGGTCTCTTCTCTTTAGCACCTGTTTTGGCTGGCTGGGAGTCCGCCCGCCGTAACGGGGAATGTATTGATGTCGCGTCGTTCATGGATGACGTATAAACGTATAATTAAAAATCAAGAAAGGAAAAATTATGGATGCAAGATTAAGAAAAATTCAGATTACACCAATGAAATTCGACAAAGAGGGCGCAATGCAGCGTGAAGAATTCGCTACGCTTACCATCGAAGTACCTATGGATAGTGCCGCACAACGCGCCGCTATTATAGAATTGTGCGAACTCCTTGACCAAGAATGGGTTGTTGTTAACGTTGAGGGCAAAACAGTTGTAGCTGTTAACACAGCTTAGCGGATCTACGCAATGGCACTTCACAGCACAATCCCACTTGATGACTCCGCTAGGAAAGTTAAAAAATGAAAAAGAGATGGCTTTTTACACCCGGTCCCACGCCGATTCCGCCCGAAGCGTTGTTGGCGATGGCGCAACCGATTGATTACCACCGCAGTGAAGATACTATCGTATTAATTAAAGACGTTCTCGAAAAACTCAAACACGTTTTCCAAACCGAGAACGATGTCCTTTTCTTAACATCATCCGGTACGGGTGGTATGGAAGGCGCAGTCGCGAATCTGTTATCTCGTGGAGACAAGGTGATTGTGATCCGGAGTGGTAAATTCGGGGAACGCTGGGGCGACATCTGCACCGCCTTCGGCGTTGAAATTATACCCATTGACATAACTTATGGAAATGCTGTTGATCCACAGGCGGTCGAAACGCTCTTAACGCAACATCCTGATGTAAAAGCGGTTTACGCAACACTTTGCGAGACCTCGACGGGTGTTTTACACGACATTGAGGCACTCGCACATCTGACCCGAGTGCGTCCAACACTCTTGATTGTTGATGCTGTCAGCGGACTCGGGGCTGACGATTTACAGATGGACAATTGGGGTGTGGATGTCGTTGTTTCTTGTGCTCAGAAAGGGTTGATGACCCCACCAGGGTTATCGGTCGTAGCACTCAATCAGCGGGCATGGGACGCGGTTGAACGTTCTGATCTCCCGAAATATTACTTTGACTTCCGTAAAGCGTATGAGACTGGACTGCAGGGTTCTGTTCCTTACACACCGGCAGTGACACTGCTGACGGCACTTCAGTGTGCGCTGAATCGTATCTGTGAAGAGGGTATCCGCAATACCATTGAGCGGCACAGTCGCTTAGCTGCTGCGACACGAGGTGCGGTTAAGGCATTAGGGCTTTCCCTCTTCGCAACAGCACCAGCGAATACCGTAACCTCAATTCGCTTACCGGAAGAAATTGATGGCAAAGCGTTTATCAATCTGATGCTCGACAAATACGGTATTACCTATGCCGGCGGCCAGGGTCAGTTGAGTGGAAAAATCGTCCGAATTGCGCACCTCGGTTGGATGAATGAAGGTGACGTTATCGTCGCTATTTCTGCGTTTGAGCAGGGCTTAGTGGAAATCGGATGCGATGTACCGATTGGCGCGGGGCTTACCGCTGCACAAGAAGTTTTCCGTACTTTCAAATATTAGGTTCCCGCTCCGATTTTTCCGATAAAAAACAAAAACGTAGTCCGTAATGTAATGGAGGACGGGTCTACGGAATGAAACTCCAAAGCACCAGCTCACCTCACCGAACCGCAAGGAAATATAAAAGTATGTCTGAAACGACACTTTTTGATACCTCGTATGAACAGCGGAAAAAACCGCTGCTCATTCAAACATTGGAACGTCTCCGCCCGATTTATAGTAAGTCGGAACTGAATTTTTTACGGATTGACAGTATGAGCCGTGAGGGGTTAGCACAACGTTCCGGGCGTGGGTTTGTCAATCGGGATATCCTTGAAACTGTACTCGGCAATTTGCTGGAGTGCGTTGCACCGGGGTCGCACAATGCTCCGCATCTCGAGCACCAAAAACGCGAACTCGCCGAAGCAATCGAAGAGGTAGCAGACCAACTCTATGCAATGGTCGCGCAATCCTTTTTAGCTGTTAAAGATGAAACCCTACTTGATACTGCGCTTGAAACCGCCTTTTCACTTCTCTGGGAATTACCACGATTTAAAAGTCGGGCACTCTGGAATCGCTTCGCCTCCCTCAAAGACCCGGCTGTCTGGGATGCGTACCTACTTCATACCGGTATCTCTCGCGAAAAACTCGCAGCCATCGATTTCCGATCCCAAATTGACACCGCAATTCAGGAACGCACCTTTGAACCGTATCAAGATTTTCTCGGTACTTTGAATCTCGCTGCCGTCATGGATTATCAACTTCAGTTAGTCGGAAGCACATACCCAGGGTGGCGTGTCCTCTTTTACCACGATGTCGCGCACGCATTGACACGCAGCGAACCCCCAGAAGAAAGTCCAGACATCCACAGAGTCCCTGTTCCTTTGTTACCGCGTGCTATCTCCGAACTTGCTGGACGCTACTATCAAGCCGATTTACATCCCGAAACGCAGATTGGGGACGCTAATTTCCTTGAACACCCGCATCGCGGCGTAACCACAGGACAAACGGGAATTATCGGTTCCGGGTGCGTTATCTATCCGAGCACATTCGGTGGATTGAGTGTCAAAGTCAAGCAACGACACCCTGTTATCGGCGACTTTGTTGAAGTCGGGACCGATACAAGTCTTCTCGGACCCGTCCAGATTTCTGATTATTGTACCATAGGTACTAACACCGAGATCTATGGGTTCGTTGAAATCGCACGGCGGTGCCGTATCGGTTCATCGGTTGTTATTGGAACTATCCGTGGTGCGTCAGATCATCCGGGAAGAATCTATATCGGGGATGAGGTCCGCATTGGGGATGGAACTGTCATTGAAAACACATCCGAAATGGATCTGATTATACCGAACCGCGCACAGATTCCAGCGCGAAGCCACGTCGCAAACGATGGGTTCGGATTTCCTCGATACATTACGTGAGAACAAAATTTTCACTTCTCATAAAGCACTCCAGCGGATTGTCATGTCTATAGGGAGAGGGTTTGTAACCCCGATTACCATACTGTCGCTATCCGCTTCATCGAAAACCCGTTTTTTTGACCAACAACTCGACTCCGAATATGATAGAGTAAGGCACGAGTTGTTGATCAAAACGGAAAAAACGGAACAAAACCTAATATTTAAAAAGATGAAAAAAATAGAACGCGCGCTTATCAGCGTCTACGACAAAAGCGACCTATTAGAGATAGCCAATGCCCTCGCACAATGTGCCGTAGAAATCCTCTCCACCGGTGGCACAGCCCGACACCTCCGAGACGCAGGAATTGACATCGTTGATGTCTCTGACTATACCGGTTTTCCCGAAATGCTGGATGGTCGAGTCAAAACCCTCCATCCAAAGGTGCATGGGGGGATCCTCGCCGAGTGGGATAACGGAGAACACAAGGCGCAAGCGGAAGCACACAGCATCGGTTCCATTGATATGGTAATATGCAATCTATACCCGTTTGAAGCAACCGTCGCTAAACCGGATGTAATGCTCTCCGAAGCGATTGAGAACATCGATATCGGCGGTCCGACGATGATTCGTGCCGCTGCGAAAAACTATCGACACGTCGCTGCCCTCACGGCACCGAGCCAATATCCACAAATTATCACCGATTTGGACGCCAACGATGGCTGCCTCTCGGAGGAACGGCGATTTGAATTAGCAAAAGCAGCGTTCGCGCATACCGCTCACTATGACACCGCAATCGCAGCTTATCTTACCGATGATTCCGCCCTGATAACGGAGGCTGACAATAATTCCCCCCTGATAAGGGGGGTTAGGGGGGTTAATAAAGCAGAGGATTCCGAAACAGACGAATTCGCAGATAACCTAACCCTCCATTTCAAGAAGGAACGCACGCTCCGCTACGGCGAAAACCCGCATCAGCGCGCCGCTTTCTACAGAACTGAAATCACACCAGGACCGTCCGCTGCATGGGCAAACCAACTCAGTGGGCAATCGCTCTCCTTCAATAATCTTCTCGATTTAGAAGCCGCTTTGGAAATCGTCAAGGACTTTAAAACCCCCGCCTGTGCCATCATCAAACATAACAATCCATGTGGACTCGCAACTGCCGACAATCTACAAGAAGCTTTCACAAACGCACTTGAATGCGATCGCACCTCTGCCTTCGGTTCCATTGTGGGCTTAAACCGCAAAGTAACAATCCAGACGGCGAACACGATCCGCGAAGCAGCACAGGCAGGCATAAAAATTGACGCGATTATTGCACCGAGTTACACTGAAAAAGCATTGCGAGCATTGTCGCGTGTCAAACGCCGTCCTATTCTTGAAACAGGTTCGCTTTCAGATGCAGAACCTATCTTACAAGTTCGCAACATTACTGGCGGTGTCCTCGTCCAAGATCCGGACATCCACGAGATGAAAGCAGAGGCACTACAAGTTGCCTCCAAGCGCGAACCGACAGATGAAGAGATAAACGCCTTACTTTTCGCGTGGAAAGCGTGCAAACACGTCAAATCCAACTGCATCCTGTTGGCGCACGGCACACAAAGCGTCGGTATCGGGGCAGGACAGATGAGCCGCGTGGATGCCGCCATTATTGCTATCCGCAAGGCAGGCGAGAAAGCAAAAGGCGCAGTGTTGGCTTCGGATGCTTACTTCCCATTTCCAGATGGCGTTGAAATTGCCGGTGAGGCAGGCATCAGTGCGATTATTCAGCCGGGTGGTTCCGTGAACGACGAACCTGTGATTGAAACAGCTGACACTTACGGCATGGCGATGGTCCTGACAGGTGTACGCCATTTCCGGCATTAGTCGCTGTTTCTATACCCTTTATCAAGTTTTGAATGGTAGACAGACCTTCTATTGGTTTCAAAAAAGGACAGCTATGAAAATAAAAATAACATTCTTTTTTCTATTGACCTTATTTATCGCGTCAACCCTTAGTCTGTCAACAGCGTTTGCCCAATATGAGCCCCATACACAAATAGGTTTACCTGAAGGTGCGAAAGTCCGCTTTGGCACAGGCGACTTTCGGCGTATCCAGTACGCGCCTAATGGAACCGGTACGCAATTTTTCGTTTTCAGTACCATAGGGATTTGGCTCTACGATGCCGAAACCCTGCAAGTGCGGGACCTGATAGAGGATTTCAGCGGTTATAGCAGTGTCGCTTTCAATCCTGATGGCAGCACCCTTGCCGCTGGGTTTTATGATGGCACAGTCAAATTGTGGAATGTTTCTACGGGCACTTTCTACAATACTTCCATCAGGCATGATCGCCCAGTCTGGAGCGTGCGTTTCAGTCCCGATGATAGTGTCCTTGCTACTAAATACAGTTATGATGTAATGCACTTATGGGATGTCTCCACGGGCAACCTCCGCAGTACCCTAACTGGGCCGACGGGTATTGTCGAAGTCGAATACTTTTCCTTCAGTCCAGATGGGCAGACACTTGCCACGTGGAATTGGTCTGACAAGGTGGTATATTTGTGGGATGTTTCTACAGGTAACTTCCGAAATACCCTCAGTGTAAATCCCAAAAAAGATAACGTATCCTTCAGCCTGGATGGGCAGATACTCGCTACTGTAAATAACGATAATACAATAGAGCTTTGGGATGTTTTCAGGGGCAATCGTCAGAATATTCTTGAACATGATTTCATCATAGGGCCTCGTAGCATTACCAACATATCCTTCAGTCCAGATGGACGAACGCTTATTACGCAGAGCAGTCCAGATGGGCTAACGCTTATTACGCAGAATGACTTCAGTGTGTATTTATGGGATGTAGCCGCAGGCGAGCTTCGCAATGCTCTCAATGGGCATCGCTCTGGTGAAACAGGGGCGATTCTCAGTCCCAATGGCAACATCTTGGTCACTAAAAGCGGCGACATGTTCCATTTATGGGATGTTGCCACGGGCACACACCGCAATACCCTCAAAGGACATAACGGCGTGGGTCGATTTACACGCTTTAGCCAAGATGGTCGAATACTCGCCACAGCAGGTAGAGACGGCACGGTGATGCTATGGGATGTTGCCACGGGCACACACCGCAATACCCTCAAAGGACATAACAGTGATATCCTTGGGATGCACTTCAGTCCCAACGGCGATACACTTGCCATTATGGATACAGCGGAAGTGTGTTGGTGGGATGTCGCCACGGGCACACGCCGCGACACCTTCATGGAAAGGTTTGCGTGGGAGACCTACATTATAGGTTTCAGCTCAGATAAGGATCCTTCTGCCTCTGGGAATAGCCATCTGGTGTTTTTGACGGATGTTACCACGGGTGCACTCCGCAGAACCTTAGGCGACAGTATCTGGGACATAAGTGTTAGTTCCGATGAGAACACAGTCGCTATTATATGGGGGGAAATACAGTTGTGGGATACCGCCACTGGGACACGCCGCGCGACCATTATAGAACCACGGGAACCGCCGCCTAATGAGTTCCCGGTAATAGAGCCATCATCAGTACCTTATACCAATAGCGTAAGTTTCAGTCCGGATAGCAGCACCGTTGCCACAGCAAGTTATGCTATTTATAATCCTCTTGATTCGCTTCCACCCCTCGGAATAGTAGATCCAGACGCAAACGGGGCAGTTCGGTTATGGGATGCAACCACCGGTCAATTAAAAACTACCTTAGACAATTTCCCTGAAGGTATGTCCGGTGTCTACAGTGTAAGTTTCAGTCCAGATGGGCAGACGCTTGCAAGTGGGGGTCAAGATGGATGGGTGCATTTATGGGATGTCGCCACGGGTTCACTTCGCAATACTTTTCACAATCCAGGTGATCATATCTATAGTGTCCGTTTCAGCCCTAATGAACAGATACTCGCTACTGGAGGGGCAAGAGGTGTTTCTTTCTGGGACGTTTCCACAGGTATCCGTCGCGAAGTTCACCAGTCTGGTGGCGGTGTCTATAGTGTGAGTTACAATCCGGATGGGCTCCTACAGTTTGGTAGCGATGTCTATAGTGTGAATTTCAGTTCGGATGGGCTTCTATTTGCGGCTGGCGGTCAGTCCGGGCGGGTGCACTTGTGGAATGTTGTCGATATTCTTGCAGGCACCTCTACATCCGATAAAGTCTTTAGCGGGCATGGGACTAATATTGATAGTGTAAGTTTCACTCCGGATGGTAATACCCTCGTCAGTAGGGACTGGCATGGTATGGTATTCTTGTGGGATGTTGGATCAGTAGGAACACCACAACTCAAGGCGGATGTCAATGGCGATGGCGTTGTCAATATCCAAGATATGGTAATGGTCGCTTCGCAATTCGGACAGATAGGCGAAAGCAACGCCGATGTCAATGGTGATGGTATCGTCAACATCGTAGATCTCCTTTTGGTAGCAGCCGCATTCGGAGACATCCCCGCTGCCCCCACACTGCGACACCCTACTAACGAATTTTTTAACCCTGAAGTCGTGCAGCAGTGGTTGGCTGCTGCCAAGCGATTGGCACTCACTGATGCTATGACAAAACGCGGTATTGCTATACTGGAAGCTTTCCTCACCGCTTTGACACCGAAAGAAACAGCACTTCTGCCTAATTATCCAAATCCCTTTAACCCAGAAACATGGATACCCTATCAGTTAGCGAAACCCTCGGATGTCAGCGTGTCGATCTACGCTACAGACGGGAAGCTCGTTCGGACGCTAAAATTAGGGCAACAGGCAGCAGGTATTTATGCGTCTCGGAACCGAGCAGCCTATTGGGACGGAAAAAACGAAGTCGGTGAGGCTGTCGCAAGCGGCGTATATTTTTACACACTCAAGGCAGGCGGTTTCACGGCAACTCGGAAAATGCTCATTCGGAAGTAAGTTTGCTTCCATAATAACTACAAATTCGGATTTTTTCGGAAGTATTTTTGAGGTTTCATATAAAGTTGGTTGAATATGGACACCTAACTTGAGGTAAGATATGGTGGATTTAGAAGCAGTTTGGAATCGGGTGTTAAAAGACACCTCTGTTGAACATTCCTCTATACACGGTCCCGGTCATTGGGCACGCGTTGAAAGAAATGGTCTTTACGTAGCACAGAAAACGAAGGCTAATCAAACAATTGTGCAGTTGTTCGCAGTATTCCATGATTGCATGCGTCAGAACGATGATATTGATCCCGGGCATGGACGTAGAGGTGCTGAATATGCCGTTCAAATCAAAAATGAACTTATCAATATTCCCTCGGACGACTTTGATAAATTATACTATGCGTGTGAATGGCATACGGATCAGATAGCAACAGATGATGTTACAATTGCAGCATGTTGGGATGCCGATCGATTGGATTTGGGTCGAGTCGGATTTATATTAGACCCTCTATACATGAATTCCAAACCCGCCCAAGAAATAGCCAAACGCGATGATATTAGCGTGTTGGATCGCGTTGCGGTAAGGAATTGGGAGAAATTAGTCGGCTAACTGAAATATGGGTAATTTCCTATTTGCCTCTACAGTTTTTGAACAAACTGGACATTCGACGATTTTTGTGATATTCTATGCCCAGAAAAATACGACAACTCTTCTCAACCTTTGGAAATAATATGACTGAAAGCGCGAAATACATCAAGATCGTTGAGTGGTCAGACGAGGACGAATGCTTTATCGGGTACTGCCCGGGAATTATCGGTCCGTGTTGCCATAGCACTGATGAAATTGAAGTTTATCAGCAGTTATGTGAAATTGTTGACGAATGGATAGAGATTTTGCAGCGTGATGATGAGGCACTCCCACTGCCGACTATCGGTAAAAACATTGAGGAATTTTTGAACGGTACAGGTAATAACTAAGGAGGAGCGGATGAAAACGTATACATTTGAGGTTATCATAGAAGAGGACCAATGGCTGGACGAGCGCATTAAGGATCCTGTTTGGCGGGCTTATATTCCTACATTGGTGCATCAAGGGGCTTCGAGTTGGGGATATACGCAAAAAGAGGCTTTAAAAAATTTGCAAGACGCTGTTGATTTGTTTATTGAATCGCTGTTGGAACATGGCGAAGAGCATCTTCTGGAATCAATAGTCCAGCATGAAAAAGAAATTACCTCTAAACCCTGTTCACACATTCAGGTCAGCGATGTACCTTTAATCGCTATAACAGTCTAATATGACTATTGATTACAGTCGGTTACGCTCACTCAGAGCGCGAAGGCTGATACGCGCTTTGAAAAAAGATGGGTTTTATGAAGAAAGAAGTAAAGGGCCTCCGTCTTTTTAAGCATCCAGATGGAAGGAGAACAACGATCCATCTCCATAATATGGATCAAACTTTTGCTGTTGGTACACTCAAAGCTATCATTGAGGAACAAGCAGAGTGGACAGAGACAGACCTTGAACGTCTTGGGATTCTTTAACCCGTTTTACACTCAGTTAAACAGAAAATCATTATAGGAACTTGAAATTGCCTACGATATTAACACTACCACCCACAATAATCACAGGTGCAGGGGCATCCGAGAACGTCGGTGAACAGGCGAAACAGCTCGGTGCCACAAACGCACTCATCGTGACCGATCCAGGAATTGTTAAAATCGGATACGCCGACCAGATTGCCCAAAATTTGAAAGATGCCGGGATAGCCTCCTCATGCTTTTCCGATGTAACACCCGATCCAACCTTACAGAATGTACGGGACGGCTTGAAACAATACGTTGACGAAACTTGTGATGTTATCGTGAGCATCGGCGGTGGCAGCGCGATTGATTGCGGAAAAGGCATCGCCATGAAACTCGCCAACAGGGGCGATTTTGCAGATTACATGGGTGTGGATAAAATCCCGAATCCGGGTGCACCCCTGATCGCGATACCAACGACAGGCGGCACCGGCAGCGAAGTCTCCAAAGTTACCGTCATCACCGACACCGAGCGGAACGTCAAGATGATGCTCAGTAGTGCTTGTCTATTGGCACACGTCGCACTCGTGGACCCGCTGTTGTCTCTGACAACGCCGCCACACCTAACGGCAGCAGTCGGTGTTGACGCGTTGACGCATGCAATAGAGGCATACATCTCGAAACGCGCACAGCCAATCACCGACGCACTTGCATTGAAGGCGATTGAGATGATTTCAGGATCCCTACGACAGGCGTGGGCAGACGGTGAAAACGTTCCAGCACGGACGGATATGATGATCGGTGCGTCTATCGCAGGGATGGCGTTCAGCAATTCCTCTGTCGCCTTGGTTCACGGGATGTCCCGTCCGATCGGTGCGTATTTCCATGTCCATCATGGACTCTCGAATTCGGTTTTGTTACGCGATGTAATGGCATTTAGCGTTGTCGGCGCGCCAGATCGCTTTGCGGATATTGCACGTGCGATGGGTGAACCACTCGACGGTTTATCTCCGATGCATCAAGCAGACGCAGCCGTTTCTGCCGTGGAACGACTTGTCACTGATATCCAGATGCCGCGACTCGGCGAAATCGATAAAATTGACAGAGAAAGATTCGAGGACGTGATTGAACAGATGGCAGCCGATGCTCTTGCAAGCGGAAGCCCTGCAAACAATCCGAGACAGGCTACCGCTGAAGAAATAGTCGCGTTGTACCGTCAGTGTTTTTAGCCGTAGGGGGTTTTTGCTTGGGTATTTCTTCAAGGTTACCTCGCCCGATACTCAACTAACATTTTGAAACTCAATAGAACGCTATTATCTCGTACTGCCCTTCTAAGGGAATTAATCTTACGATTTCTGCTGTGCCTGTCATTCGCCGGATGTGAAACCTCTGATGTGTTGCTCCCGGAAAGCAGCGCACCCATCTATTATGGAACGATTGATAGCATTAATAACGTCTACGATGGCGACACAATCCGAGATGTGGCTATCTTGATTTATCCATTTTATTCGCTAACACCCGGAATGAGTGAAGCGCAATTAACCCTCTGGCCCGGTATTGAGCGTCGCGCCGATGGAATCTATAGTATTACGGACATCAGAATCGCAGGGATAGACACACCTGAGAAACGACCGATCCGCGGTGATCGCACCGAAGCCTCAATTCAAAGGGAGAAGGCGCGCGCGGAAGCCGCAACAGACTTTCTCAAACAACTCCTCCTTGACAATAGTAAGGCGGATGGCACCCTTGGATTCGTGATTCAGAATCCTGAACAGGATAAATATGCCGGGCGCATCGTTGCGGATGTGATATGTTTCAAAGAGGGTGTATCTACTGATGTCGCTAAGGCGTTACTGGCAGCTGGACACGCTGTCGTCTATGATGGCGGCACAAAAACGCACGATTGGGGTGCGGAATAGACATAAAGGAATGAACTGTGAACAGACTTAAGATTGTTGTCCCCGGTGATTCACCACCACAAATCCAAGGTTCACCGCATCTTGAACGCCTGGAACCCTACGGCGATGTTGTCCTCTACACTGACCGACCCGAGACTGAAGAGGAGAAACTCCGTCGCGCTGAAGATGCAGACATCCTCATCAACTCACGTGGAATCGTCAAGTGGCACGCAGAAATCTTACGCCAACTCCCCAAACTCAAATTAATCTCACTCTGCTCCATCGGAACGGATATGATTGGACTTGAAGAGGCGAAAGCGCGCGGCATTACTATTTGCAATCAACCCGGACGTACCGCCCCAGTTGTCGCGGAACACGGGTTCGGGTTGATGTTCGCGCTCGCCAAACGTGCAGCGTTCCTCACAGCCTCAATGAAGGCGGGTGGATGGCCCCGTATGGATAACATCTACCTGCAAGGAAAAACTTTAGGAATTGTCGGCACCGGGCATATCGGGACAGAGATGGCACGTCTCGGACGAGCAGTCGGGATGAACGTTATCGCATGGACGTACCATCCTTCAGCGGCACGTGCAGAGGAACTCGGCGTTGCGTTTGTTTCTCTGGATGAACTCCTCCGCACTGCGGATGTCGTCAGTCTACATGTCAGACTAACAGACGAGAGTCACCATCTCATCGGTGAACGTGAATTTGACTTGATGAAACCGGGCGTACTCCTAATCAACGTTGCCCGCGGTGGTGTGATTGATACCGACGCGCTCATCCGAGCATTAAACAGCGGACATCTCGGCGGGGCTGCGATTGATGTCTATGATCAGGAGCCGCTTCCGGCGAAACATCCGCTCTTGGAATGTGAACAGGTAATTCTGACTCCCCATTGTGCCGATATGACCCCCGAAGGTGTTGAACTCCTCAACGAAGGTGCCGTGGACAATATCATCGCTTTCCTTGAAGGCAAACCACAAAATGTGGTTGTCTAATAGCCGTCAGCAATCAGGAAAAGAAATCAATCGATGCACAACTACCACACAGTCTTTTTAGCCGAAAGTGAGCGTAGCGAACGCCCGGATAGCCGAGAGCTACGAAAAAGTATAGGGGTTGATACAGGTGGTACTTTCACGGACATCGTGATGCGTATCAACGGCGACCTGTTTACGCATAAAGTCCTTTCCACCCCGCAAAACCCAGCATACGCCGTAATACAAGGCGTAAGCGAAATCTTGCGTCTGCACAGCACCGATGCTGAGCAGTTGGAAATCGTCCATGGATCGACGGTCGCGACAAACGCACTTCTCGAACGTAGGGGTGCCCGCATTGCCCTCGTCACAACCAAAGGTTTTGAAGACGTTTTAGAGATCGGCAGACAGTCGCGTCCAAGTCTCTACGATTTCTTCGTAGAACGTCCAGCACCGCTCGTTCCTACCGACAGACGTTTCGGTATATCGGAGCGTACACTGCACACAGGCGAAATCCAGACCGAGATTAAACCCACTGATTTGGATGTGCTTGCCTCTGAACTCGCTGCGTTGGAACTTGATGCGGTCGCAATCTGTTTCCTTTTCGCCTATGTCAACCCGCAGAACGAACAAATTGTTGCAAAACACCTCGCACAGCTTGGGATACCGATTTCGTGTTCGCACGAAGTCCTGCCCGAATACCGCGAGTATGCGCGCTTTAGCACCACCGTTGCAAACGCATTCATCCGTCCGACTTTGGAACGCCATCTCTCCACACTCACAGATTCTGACCTGCTGTACAGTTCTAACGAAACCGTAGCCCGTAATGAAATGGAGGGCGACTCGAACACGAAAAACGTCAAGAAACGAGCAGCCGATACTTATCCGCAAGGAAAAATTGAAAAATCGTTCCGCCTGATGCTTTCCAATGGCGGTTGTGTTTCTGCGAGAATTTTTCAGCGCAGCTTGCAAGCTGAAAACTTGCTATACAGAGGTGAATCGGCAGGTATCCGCACGGTTCTCTCTGGTCCCGCGGGTGGTGTCCTCGGCGCGTATCAGATCGCCAAAGCTGCTGGCTACGACCAGATCATCACGTTTGATATGGGTGGCACCTCGACGGATGTGAGCCTCTGTAATAACGGTATCTCACTCACGACAGAAAGCACGATTAGTGGACTTCCGATCAAAGTGCCGTTAATTGATATCCATACTGTCGGTGCGGGCGGCGGTTCTATCGCAACTGTGGATACCGGTGGCGCGTTGCGCGTCGGACCAGAAAGTGCAGGCGCAGATCCAGGCCCAATTTGCTATGGAAACAACGGAGAAGACATCACAGTAACCGACGCGAACCTCTTTTTGGGACGCATCGCCGCGACCCAGTTTTTAGGCGGTGCCATGGCACTTGACCTCGATAGTACCCGCGCACACATTGAAAAATTTGCCGGGCAACTCGGCATACCACCACTACAAGCCGCAGACGGTATCCTCAAAGTCGCCAACGCAGCGATGGAACGCGCCATCAAAGTCATCTCTGTAGAACGTGGATTTGATACCCGCGATTTCACGCTCGTCTCCTTCGGCGGTGCTGGTGGTTTACACGCCGCGTTTATGGCAGAGAACCTCGGTATCGGGACAGTCTTAATTCCACCAAACGGTGGTTTACTCTCCGCTTACGGAATGCTTTTTGCAGATGTCGTTAAAGACTATTCGCAGACGGTGCTATTGAAGTTTGAAACCAGCGGTGAACTGCTTCTTGAAACGTTAAACGCTGGGTTTGATGAACTCTTAACCCGTGCAGAAGATGAGATGAAAGCGGAGGGATTCACGCCAGAGCAACTCAAAATTGAGCGTTCACTTGATATGCGGTATGAGGGGCAGTCCTATGAGTTAAATATCCCCTATTCCATCGAAACAGGCACATCCCCACAGGAGATACAGGTACTTGTTCAAAGGTTTCATGCCACACACGATCAACGGTTCGGTTATGCGCGAACAGACGCACCAGTGGAAGTCGTGAACCTCCGACTTACAGCAATTGGCGAAACCGATAAACCTTCGATTCAACCCTTACCCCTCGTTGATGCTGATCCATCTGAAGCATTTACCGTCCAAAACCGCGTCATATTCGAGGGTGAGGCACTCTTGACCGATTTCTATCGCCGTGAAGCGTTGCAGCCCGGCAACCAAATTGCCGGTCCCGCAATTATAACAGAATTCAGCGCAACAACTGTAATACCCCCGAGTTTTTCCGCTGTTGTTGACGCGTATCAGAATCTTATTCTGACGAAGAAATAGGGTTGTGCAAATTCCTTTGACACAGTGCATCCCGTTTGATATACTTTATCTTCATATCACCCAGATTATAGCCCGTAACGTAGTGGAGGGGTGTTTTTGCAATGTAATACAAGGAACGGATTTAGTCTATTTCCAGACTAAATCCGGTATTTCTGCGTATTTCTTCAGGGATACGGAAAGGCGCGTGAAATTTCAAATTACCCCTTACCGAACCGCAAGGAAAATTAAAAATATGAAAATTACGGATGTAAAAACGATTTTGACAGCACCGGATGGCATTCGGCTCGTTGTTGTTAAGGTTGAGACGAGTGAACCCGGCTTATACGGCATCGGTTGTGCCACGTTTACACAGCGTCCCCTTGCTGTGGCGACAGCGGTGGATGAATATCTGAAGCCTTTTCTCGTCGGAAAAGATCCAACAAACATAGAAGACATCTTCCAGACCAGTTTTGTCAGTTCCTATTGGCGAAATGGACCGGTGCTGAACAACGCGCTCAGCGGTGTCGACATTGCCTTATGGGACATTATGGGCAAACGTGCCAACATGCCTGTCTACCAACTCCTCGGTGGCAAATGCCGTGAGGCTGCAACGCTTTATGCGCATGCAGGCGGCGGTACTTTTGAGGAAGTAGAGGAAAGCATCCGCCGTTATATGGAGCAAGGCTATCGTTATGTCCGCGCACAGGTAGCGATACCGGGGTATTCGACGTATGGTGCGGGCGGTGGGAAACGGAGTTCGCCTGCCTTTGAACCGACACCTTATGTCAATACAATCATCAAACTCTTCGAGCATCTGCGCACACATCTTGGAGACGAAGTTGAACTCCTCCACGATGTGCATGAACGTATCCCACCGATACAAGCGATTAATCTCGCCAAAGGGCTTGAACCGTATAACCTCTTTTTCCTTGAAGATCCGTTTGCACCGGAGGACGTTGACTATTTCCAACTGATGCGCCAACAGACGAGTATCCCCATTGCGATGGGAGAATTGTTCAACAATCCGAATGAGTACGTGCATCTTATCAAGGACCGGCTCATTGACTTTATTCGGGTACATATTTCACAGATCGGTGGCATTAGTCCTGCGCGTAAACTCGCGGCATTCTGTGAATTCTTTGGCGTACGTACGGCATGGCACGGTCCCGGTGATGTCTCTCCTGTCGGACATGCTGCCAATGTTGCGTTGGATCTGGCGTGCTATAATTTTGGGATTCAGGAGCAGCACGTCTTCGGTGAAAATACCAAAGAGGTCTTTCCCGGTTGCCCCGAAATTCGAGACGGCTGTTTTTGGGCAAATGATGAACCCGGACTCGGCATGGACCTAAACGAGGAACTCGCGGCACGCTTCCCGTTCCCAGAACATCCGCTCAACGGTGGCTGGGCACCAGTACGTCGAATGGATGGTACAGTTATCCGCCCTTAGCGTCAAATCCCAGCCGTTTTACCTCTGTCTGGAGGGAGATTCCAGTCTTTTCACGGACCTGCTGCTGGATATATGCGACTAACTTCAGCACATCTTCTGCTGTTGCATTGTCAATGTTGAGGATAAAGTTCCCATGCACCGTGGATACCTCCGCACCACCGATACGGTAGCCTTTTAATCCGCTAATATCAATCAACCGTCCAGCAGAATCGCCGGGTGGATTCTTGAACATACATCCCGCATTCTCTTCAACGAAAGGTTGTGTTTCGATTTTCTGCTTGAAAAGCGTTTGCATCCGCTCCGTGATTTCGTCACCATCTCCGGGTTCAAGTGCCAGCGTGGCACCAGTAACAGAGAAATAGGTCTCTAAACCGCTATGTCGGTATTCAAATTGTGCTTCATCGTGGGTTAAGTTGACAAGTTCACCGGTGTCATCCATAACTGTAACGTTTGTAACAACATCTCCGAAGCTGCTGCCCCATGCACCAGCGTTCATAATCAGCGCGCCGCCGACAGATCCGGGGATACCGAACGCAAATTCCACACCGCTCAAGCCACGTTGCGACATCATTTTTGACAGGGCTGGCAGCGCAAGTCCTGCACCCACCGAAACCACATTCCTGTCCACCTCTGATGTTGCCAACTCACCCACCAACCTGACACCGATACCTTTAAAACCGGTATCACTCACCAGCAGATTGGACCCGCGACCGATAACTGCAACCGGAACGTCCCACGCCTTGTGGAAACGCGCCAGTGCTGCCAGTTCGGAGACCGTGCTGACTTCAAAGTAAGCCGTCGCGTCTCCACCGATGCCAAAGTGGGTATGTTTTGCGAGTGGTTCTCCAAACCGGAGCCGTGAACTGGGTTGCGTTATAATTTCCGGCAATGCCTCTTTCCAATCCATTCTACCCTCCCTCTCTTTATTATAACATATACATTAGAGGGTGTCAAAATCTGATAGGAGAACAAAAGGCATCAAGTCTCATATCTCACGTTTACGAAAGAGAAAAAACGAACCTTTTCTTGACAGATTTGACTAAACATGCGAAACTAAAATGTGAACGCCTTTGAAATAATATTGGCAGTATTCACACAACCCAAATTCTTACAGGAGAAATGAAAATGAAGCAGAAATTTTTTGCAATCGCTACAATCGCAGTTCTCGCAATCGTCGGTGTATTTATATTTGAATATGCAACGTTGGCACAACGTCCAGACCGGAACGCCCAGAATCAACAACGTGGAAATCGTCAGGGCGGTGAACGTGGAAACAGAGGCGGAATGCCAGGGTTCATAAACCCAGTGTCTATCGTTGATAACTCTTGGATTGACTTGACGTTCGCTGTGAAAGTGGACGATGAGACCCTTGTAAAAGCACGGCCTGTCTATCAGAAGACGCGTGACAAAGCTGAAGCGAAGATAAAAGAATTACGTGCTTCCGGTAATTGGCAAACGATGCGTTCTGAAATACAGAAATTTGTTGCAGTAATCGGACCCGAATTCCACGCGAGTCTCAAAGAGGTATTGACGGAAGAGCAGCTGGCTAAGCTCAATAAATTGACGAAAGAGCGTCAGACACAAATGCAGCAACGCGGAAATCGTCAGGGTGGTGAACGCGGTCGTCGTGGCGGTGGCGGTGGCGGTGGCGGCCGTCAGTAGTCGTCATTCAGAAGCAGCCGTGCGTTTCATTCACGCACTTATACTCCGGGTCGGGCACTTTGCCTGACCCTTCTCTTTTTAAGGGAGGTGTGTCCACTGGATTGAAAGTCGGCATGAACGCAACTCGGCACGAAAATCATTTACCACTCCGCTCTTCAACCCAACGGAGAACTATCTCGCTATTCTCAGTGTTCCCGTATTGCTGAAACCAGTTAGCGAGTTGCTCACCCGTTTCAATAAGAAGCCTGTCCATCTCCTCAGATTTAGATTTCAATGCGGATTGATATTTTTCGAGTGCGGCATTCGTCTGTTTGCGTCTGATTAAGGTAAGAGCAAGGGTGCATCGGACTTTGGTGAGTGTATCTCTTTTCATCCTATCAAAATGATGCCGGATCAGTTGTGATTCTAACGACAATAGATTTCTAAACGCTGGCATATTAATCGGATCTTTCTGGAGGACGGTTTCAAAACCGGCAAGGGCGCTCTGGTGTTCACCCTGCACGAGATAGAGATAACCGAGGGTGTTGTAAATCTCGATGTTACGCTTGGATTGTGGAATCCCCTCAAATTCAGCGATAGCATCTGCATACTGCCGTTGGCCCATAAGTGAATTCCCGCGCCGGATTCGGAGATTAATCTGTTCCTCCTTCGCTTGCGGGTTCTCCGGTTCTTGTGCCAAGACGCGCGACACTTCTACGGTCGCGCGCTCATAATCGCCCGCCCCCTGATAAGCGTTTGCGAGACTCAAGCGTAAATTCAGATCGGCCGGCGCGAGTTGGAGTGCCTTCTGAAGCAGCTGAATCGCTGTGGTATACTCCTCCGTATCGCTGAGGCTTCGCGCATAGTGGTGATAGGCGGCGATGAGATTATGTAACGCATGCGCTGCGTTCGGGGTGATATTATAGACGTGCTGGAATGCCGATAATGCCTCTGCATAGTCGCCTTTTTTCAGATACAACTCTCCAAGAAGGTTGCGGATATGCAATTCGTTCGGGTAAAGTTTCTTTAATTCAAGGTAGGCATTCACGGCTTCGTCTAATTCATCTGCCTTTTTATGTGCGTTCGCCTTTCGGGTGAACGCATCACCTAAATTTGTGCGGGCAACACCGAGCGTCGGCATTAACAACAACGCGTTGCGATACGCAGCAATTGCTGCATCCCATTCGCCACGATTTCGCAAGGCGACCCCGTAGTTATTATAGCATTCTGCAAGGTGATGCTTCGTGAGCGTATCAACGGGGTTAATATCAATTGCTTTCTGGTAATAATTGATCGCTATCTCAAATTGCCCAACTTGCGCGTATCCGTTGCCCATCAGTTGATAGGTAGGTGCGTCAAGCGGATCCATCCGAATTACGCGTTCAAAAGTGGTAGTTGCGGTTTCAAAGTCTTTTGCCGCTAACGCTTTGAATCCTTTTGCCCGAAGGAGTTGATGTAGGTTTCGCCGCGCGGCTTTATGATATGGCGCGATATGAAGTGCTTTTTCAAACGCCTGTATCGCTTTTTCGGGCTCCCTTTTTTCATAGTAGAAAATACCGAGCGTATTGTAATCGGTTGGCGACGGTTTCTGAGTAATCCGTTTCTCAAGAAGTGCAATTGCGTCATGGGTTTTTCCGGTTTCGTGGTAAGCCTGAATCAGTTTCTCAATTGCAGGTTGAAACTTAGCATCTAACTCCCCACAGGTCAAAAAACTCCCGATTGCGGATGCTGTATCGCCTTTATCGAAATAGACGGTTCCAAGCAGGTAGTGATGTCGGAGACGTTTTTGTTTTTCTGCGTAGGGTTTCTTTTCAATCTCGGATTTCAGGACCCCGATAGCGATGTCGTGTTGTGGTGTATTAAGCGGTGTATTGTAGAGTTTACGCAATGTAATTATATCGCGTGTTGATGGATGTTGGACTGTTGCTGTCGGATAACTCACATCGCCGGGGTGTGGGCTGTGTCCCCATAATCCGATTGCGTGTCCAAACTCGTGGAGGCAGACCGTCCGCATCTCTTTCTGCGATAATTCACCGATAGTCCCGTCGCCTTCCAACATAAGTATAACCTCGACGGTAAACGGCGGTGAGGCATCCGCTGGCTCTTCCACGACCATCTGTTTTGTATCCTTGAGGGTTTTGGCTGGGGTGTCTCTTCGCGTGAGTTCTGCACTACCGAGCCTCATATCCTGAAAGTCGGTGTGGAGACCGCTGTGTCCCCAACTGGCGCGGATGTCTGCGTTCTGAGGTGTTTCAGTCTCTTCAAATCGGATGTCGCCGTTGCTGGCGGTGTGCCATTCTCGCATGGCGTATCGGATTTCCGGTAGATACGGACTCTTTTTTAGGATGGGTGAGATATAAACCCGGATCGGCATCTGCGTAAAACGGGTGATTCTACCTTGAGAAAAGAGCGTGATGTGATCGAAATAGTCCGTATAAACAGGGCGAGAGGATTCTTGTGCTATTGTTGTTTGAGGGGTTCCGGTTTTAAATAGTATGAGTGTGAGACTAATTAACGTAAGGTTCAAAGTGTTTTTGGCGTAAATTTTGACATTGTCAACAAATTTTGACTGCAACCTCTGCCAAAAAGTATATTGTCTTCTAATTTGCATCGAAAGATTTCCTTGTATTTATTAAACTGGCGAACTCATCTTAAACTAACTCCGACTTGCAAGCTTGTTTGAGAAGATACTGATTAACCCCCCTAACATCACGTACTCAAAGATAACCTCCAACGTAACGAGAAAACGCGCAGCCGCGTTGTCCGCTACCACATCTCCGAAGCCGAGTGTTGTAAAGGTGACGATACTAAAATAGAAACAGTTCCATAAGGTTAATGGCTTCCCGTCATACGCACCTGTGGTTTGATGGAATTGGGGCGCGAAGTCTTGTAGCCATGTCGGCATCCATGACGGAATAGAAAATCTGTACGCAATCGCGAACAGAAGCGCGAAAAGGATCGACCAAAATGTCCAGAGTGCTAAACTCCGACCATAATCTGAGCTCCATCGCCATAAACGCGCCAATATGGGGTTCGCTTGGTTAAAAGCCCGAATATACTGCTGGTCGGCGACGTATCGCTTAAAAAAAGGGTTCTCAACTTCATCTACATGTTGACTATCTAAATAGAATTCAGTCGCACGATGCGGTCTTTTCCTAAGTTTTCCACTGATTAAGGGAAAAAGGGTGTTTGGGATATACTGAATATCGCGGAAGGCGGCAACACCAACAAACTGCGCAGCAGTAAAGTTAGCAGTGCCAAGGAATGTGGCATGATTGAATACTGTTGTCTCAGAGAACCATGTCCCTGCACAGTCAAGTATGCCTTGGAACAGGGCGCGCCGGAAATTAACTATATTGTAGAAGTAAGCCTCATGGAATACCGCATTTTTACGAAATTCAACTCTATGAAAGTCGGCGACGTTGTTAAATCTCGCTCGCCAAAAACTGACGCTCTTGTGGAAGATCGCATTGTGAAAGTCAGCGCGTCGCTGGAAGATAGCCTCACGGAACGCACAGGAACCATGTAAAATCGCTTCATCGAAATCAAGGTCTGCCTCAAAGAGGGTGCGCCGAAAATCCACATCTTTTTCAAAGATGACCGTCCGGAAATTGACGATATTTTTAAACGTGCACCCGATACAAGAGAGACTCTTGTTGAGAAGAATCCGGTCATTTTCGTCACGTTCCAATTCGATAGAAAAGATATCGACAATCCCTTCAATAATGCAATTCGTGAAAGTAATGGATGGCGCATCGCTTTGGAGTGCCTCAAGGAAAACTCGCGCTTTAATTATCTCGTTGTGTTTTTCGTACATCTGTGCTTTTCCCTTGATTTTTATTATTGCGTTAATATTCTTTTCTTGCTTAGTGCCAGTTTAAAATTCTGCCAAAAGGTCGGCAAGTGGGTTTTCAAGAATAGGTTCTGCCTCCGGCTGCACGATGGCATGACTTATACCGTCTTTAAGATGGTATACCTCAACATCGTCAGGATTTAACCAACATAACTTCGGGACGAGCACTTCCATCTCTGCGGCAACCTTCTTTTTTTTCCCCGACAGTTGTCCAGCGGTTAATAGGTTTTTAAGAACCGCTAAAAGATATGGGCTATGTGTTGTTATAACAATTTGGCTATCAATATGATTCCGCATCAGGGCAATGATATGCATGAGATGTCTTTGTGCTATCGGATGGAGGTGTGCTTCTGGTTCTTCAATCACTCGGAAGATAACTTCATTGTAAAGCACGTTCATAAATATATCTTGTAGAATTCGTATGATATTTTGCTGCCCCGTTGATGCCTTCTCTAAAAAAGCCGCATTCTCGCCAGTCGGATGCGAAAAGAGTCGCGATTCCGAAATCCCACCTATAGTTTCGTATTCACTCCTTAAGATGCATGAGATCTTTTTGAGTAGAAATTCTATCATCGGTTTATCAATGCTGTCTGATTCCGCTTCCGCTTTTTCATCGAAGATATTGTGGAAATTTTGTGTATTGAAAGTGTCAAGGAATTCCTCGTTCTTTTCCAAAAAGCGGGCAATGAGATGTAGGTTCGCACGCGGGCGAGTGGCAGCACGCGTTTGGAGATCGCTTTTTATTCCACCATAGAAGATTCTTTTAAGAGCATCAGGATAGTTGACAGCGATATTCCGATCCGCTGGAATGAAAAGGCTGTCCCGGTATGTCCCGGCTAACTTCTCCGTGATGTCGCCTATTCCGATTGCCATCTTTAAAATAAAAAAGAACCGCTCGCTCGTTTTAGATGTCTGCCCGTTATCTGTTGAAGGCGTATCTACCTTTGTCGGTAGATCTGCCTCTTTTATTTCACTGCTGAGTTGTTTTTTATCAAACTGCCTCAACTTTTCTTGTAAGGCGTAACAGAGCGTTTCAACTTCGTCCATAACCGTGGGCAGCTTGATGTTGAGCGTTTTTTCATCGTCTAATGTCAATGTGATTATGCTGTCCGTTGTCCAGTGGTAGGTAATTTCAAACGATTTTATGGCATCGTCATTATTTGTGATTGGTGTCAGTTCGCGTACATCGCCAAAAAACTCTCGGAATTTATGCGAGATTTGTGCGCGAAATACTGTTGAAAGGTCGGGCGAAGTAGGTTTCAGATGTTCCGGCGGGTAAGCATTGATTTGTTTGATGTATTGCCGAAAATCGCGGATTAATTCGTGAAAAAAGTAGAGCAGCTTCGCGAGAACGCTTTTGCCGCTGGCTGTCGCGCCAATAAAAACAACTAAAGTTTTATCCATGTCGATTTCTGCTTCTCGGATATTTATAAAGTTTTTGACAAATAGTTTAGGCATGGGGTTTCCGTAATATAAGGAGGCTTAAGAACAAAAACGCAGCGTGTAACGAAGTGGAAGGGTTTTTGCAATGTAATACAAGGAACGGATTTAGTCTAACCCCAGACTAAATCCGGTGTTTCTTCTATATCTATGGACTCTCGCTGCGAGGCAAACTTGAAGTAACAACCTACCTGACCGAACCGCAAGGAAATTTAAAAAACGTTTAACCGGGAATCTGTGTCCATCCTGTGCTTGTTCGGATTGCGTCGATAGCGATTTGATAACGCCAACCGTCTTGAAATGTTAAATACGGATCGTGTGGGCGGTCCTCAATATCTGTGAGGAAATCTCGGACAAGCGCGACCCATTTGTTTTGGATGTCGTCCCCGATGCGCGGTAGATCATC
The DNA here is from genome assembly GCA_003635195.1 of Candidatus Poribacteria bacterium. Lineage (GTDB taxonomy): Bacteria > Poribacteria > WGA-4E > WGA-4E > WGA-3G > WGA-3G. The sequence goes on from PYIY01000084.1 coordinate 35,089, forward strand.
TGTTAAAATTTGTGGAACAGACAGTTCCTCAGACGTTTCCCCGGTGTGTTTTGTAAGCGGCGACAGGATATGTCCACCCCTTCCGACAAGCGTGCCGCGTGTCCCGTAGAAATACCAACCGCCAGTTGGCGCGTGAGTCGGCACACCTGGGTTCGTACGCATCGTTGCGAGGATACTGTTTTCGGTATCTACCGTTTCGGAAGATCTCAATTTGAAGAACGCCGAATAATCCCATTCTGCGTCACATACCCGCCATTCCAGTTTTGATGCCTCTTCAGTTGTAATCTCTTTGCTCCGCCACACCCGAAAGTCGCGAATCTCCGGCACGACGGGTGCTTTCCTAATGGCCGTTTTGGCTTCACCGACAGCCGAGACAACTTTCATGCCCGTCATCCGTTCCAGCATACCGAGCCGATGGGTCAAGCCGTTGTTCAAGGCACCACCGCCGTGCGCCAACGAACTCATCCAATTCCACGGCTTCACTGTATTTGAAGAGGTGTTGTGTGAAATCCGACGGCTGTATCCAATATCGACGGCTGTTAACTCGCCGATGATATGCTGCTCGGTCAATAGTTCTCGGACGTAAGCGACGCTTGGGTCGTATAGATGCGTCGCGGCGAACCCATGTTTCAACCCAGTGTCTTTGATGAGATTGTAGATATGTTCGGCTTCCGCTGCGGTAAGTGCTAACGGTTTCTCGCTAATGATATGGCAGCCGAGTTCCACCGCCAATTCGATGACCTCGGTCCGTAGAATTGCAGGTGTCGTGAGCGCGACGATATCCGGTTTATGTTTCAGCAGACTCTTTCGCCAATCCGTTGAGGCCTCTGGCACGCCTAAGCCAGCAGCAACTTTCTGCACGACATCTGGTTTTCTGGCACAAATAGCCAATACTTCAACACCGTAATGTTGGAATGCTTTTGTGTGCCCTTCCGCCGACCAACCTGCGCCGACAACAACCGCTTTTAATTTTTTCGACATTCCTGATTTTTGTGTCTCCGCACTATCACAAGTTATCTGAGCAAATTCGGAAAACATTTCTACCGAAAAAACCTCAGCTTAACTCCGACTGGCAAGTTTATTGGCGAAGATGCTAATCAAACCTCCTAACATGACATAGCCGAAAATGACCTCAAGCGTAACGAAGATACGTGCTGAGGTATTGTCCGCAACGACATCCCCGAACCCCAGAGTTGTAAACGTGACAATGCTGAAGTAAAAGGATTTCCAAAACGTCAACGGTTCATCCACGTTCTCGCCGGTTACTTGATGGAACTGAGGCATCGCTCCTTGTAGTCCTTCTGGGAGCCAGGAAGGACCCGGCATATATAATAGTGAGAACGAAAGGGCAATCAGCAAGGACCAAAGTGCCCAAAGCACTAAACTCCGACCATAATCTGAACTCCATCTCCAAACCAATGCCCAAAACGGGTGTTTTTCTTTGAAAGCACGTATGAACTGTTGATCCGCCACGTAACGCTTGAAAAATGGATTTAAAACGCCATTAATATCTTCGCTATCCAGGTAAAATTCCGTTGGCTCCTCAGACTGCCGTTTTCGTTTATTGTTAAGCCATTGCCATACCGTGTTTGGCGTATAATTTACATTCCGGTAGGATGCTGCACCAGCGAACTGTGCGGAGGTGAAGTCAGTCTTTCCGAGAAATGTTGAATGGTTAAAAACCGTGGTTTCGGAGAAGTGAGTTTGCACACAGTCCAATTCTTTCCTGAAAAATGCCTGACTAAAATGTGCGGCCTCTCGGAACGCAGCATTTTTGAAAACAGTGTTTTCCAAGAATGCTGCCTCGTTGAAATCAGCAACCCGCTGGAAACACGTCTGGCGAAAGTTCACCTTTCCGCGAAAAACTGCCTCTCTAAAGAAAACTGGCCCTTCAAACGTTGAGTCCCCGAAGTCACAGGTACTTTGAAAAACGGCACCCCGGAAATGAACAGCCTCTTGGAAAACAGAATTGCCGAAAAAGACCTCCTTTTGGAAGTTAGTTTTCTCAAATTTGACGACGTTTTTAAACGTGCATCCGATACAGACAATCTCCTTGTTAACCACGGACTGTTCCACAGCATCTATTGTGGACTCCGTCGAAAAGATGATGGCTCCTTCAATGACACAGCTCGTCAAAAACACGCTTTCATAATCCTCGCGTAAAATTGAAATGAACGTATCTGCATCAAGTGTCTGTTCAGTACCATGGTAAACTTGCATTTAAGCTCCATACATCTCAAAAAACTGTAGATGCGAAAATTTCGCGTTTAGACAGAAATGGTTAGGCGACAGTTTGACTTTTGAAACTGGTACTTACAGAACGGGTCCAACGGTAAATATGTAGGGTCATGCCAAGATTTCGTTGACAACTCGCGCTTTTTCCTCAACCCCTGTTAAGCGGTGGTCAAGTCCTTGGAACTTAAAGGTCAACCGTTCGTGGTCAACGCCGAGTTGATTGAGGATCGTAGCGTTTAGGTCGCGAACAGAGACAGGGTCTTTGATGATATTGTAGCTGAAATCATCAGTTTCGCCGTGAACGATCCCACTTTTTATGCCACCGCCAGCCATCCACATCGTGAAGCATTTCGGATGATGATCGCGTCCGTAGTTATCCTTCTTAAGCGCGCCTTGGCAATAAACAGTTCGTCCAAATTCACCGCCCCAGATAACAAGCGTATCGTCGAGCATACCGCGCTGTTTCAGGTCTTGGACGAGTGCTGTTGAGGGTTGATCAATGTCACGTGCTTGATTACGGATGTCTTTTGGCAGATTTCCGTGTTGGTCCCACCCGCGATGAAAGATTTGAACGAGTCTGACATCGCGCTCCATCATCCGTCGTGCGAGGATACAGCAGTGTGCGAATGTGCCGGGTGTGTTAACATCAGGGCCATACATCTCCAAGACGTTGGCAGGCTCCTGTTTCAGGTCCGTCAGTTCAGGGACAGATGACTGCATACGGAACGCCATCTCGTATTGTGAGATACGGGCGTGTGTTTCTGGGTCACCGACCTCTTCGTAGAGTTCCTCGTTAAGTTTGACGAGCGAATCAAGCATCTGTTTCCGCCCCTTTTCGCTCATGCCTTTCGGATTTGAAAGGAATAGCACAGGGTCGCCTTGGCTACGCAGTAGCACGCCCTGATGTTCGGAGGGGAGAAACCCGGCACCCCAGAGCCGGTTATAGAGTGCTTGGGCTGACTTCCTGCCTGTCCAGGTCGCATTCATCACAATAAAGGAAGGGAGGTTATTATTTTCAGTCCCTAATCCATAGCTGAGCCATGCGCCGAGACTCGGTTTGCCTGGAGTCTCATTGCCGGTGCAAACATAAGTGATAGCCGGATCGTGATTAATCGCCTCGGTGTGTAATGATTTAATAATCGCTATATCTTTGACCATAGAAGCGGTATGCGGTAGCAGCTCGCTGAGCCATGCGCCATCGCTGCCGTTGTCGTGCTGCTTGAACTCAAAGATAGAAGGCGCGATCGGGAAACGATTCTGTCCGGAGGTCATCGTTGTAAGCCGTTGCCCCATCCGTACCGTTTCTGGAAGGTCTTTATCAAACCATTCCCCCATCTTCGGTTTATAGTCATACAGATCCATTTGTGACGGTGCACCGGACATGAAGAGATAGATCGCGCGTTTCGCTTTCGGCGCAAAATGCGGCAGCTCAGGCAACCCACCTGTCTGTGGCATCGCTTGTTGTTCAAGGGCATTTACAATACCAGTCGGTAGCAATGAGGCAAGGGCTGCACCACCAAGACCCATCGCGCATTTACCGAAAAATTGTCGGCGCGTTTCAAGTTTCAGATATTCTTTAATTGGGTCCATTTTTTTAAATTTCCTTGCGGTTCGGTTAGGTGAATACGAGGTTCCAAACGCACTCTCCGTATATCCGCAGTGCATCTGCTTCGCAGTAAGAATGCCCTGCTATGTGCTTTAGTCAACTATCCTGCGCCGAAGTACAGGAAAACCTCGAATCCGCATTGACAGGCGCGCTTATAAGGCACGCCTGCCAGTAAAAGTCTGTGGTTATGCCAAGAGTTCAGTGACAACCCGTGCTTTCTCTTCAACGCCGGTTAACCGATGATCCAGTCCTTGGAACTTATAAGTTAACCGCTCATGATCGATGCCGAGTTGATGGAGAATTGTAGCATTTATGTCCCGAGCAGAGACAGGATCTTTGACGATATTGTAACTAAAATCATCGGTTTCGCCGTGAACGACACCCCCTTTAATACCGCCGCCAGCCATCCAACGAGTAAAGCATTTCGGATGGTGGTCGCGTCCGTAGTTATCTTGAGTGAGTCTGCCTTGGCAATAAACGGTTCGCCCGAATTCACCGCCCCAGACGACTAAGGTTTCATCCAGCATACCGCGCTGTTTCAGGTCTTGAACCAGTGCAGTCGAGGGTTGGTCGATGTCGCGCGCCTGATTGCGAATGTTCTTAGGAAGGTCGCCGTGTTGATCCCACCCGCGGTGGAAGACTTGAACGAGGCGGACATCGCGTTCCATCATCCGCCGTGCAAGGATACAGCAGTTGGCAAATGTACCGGGAGTCTTGACCTCGGGTCCATACATTTCTAAGACGTGCTCTGGCTCCTTTGATAGATCCGCAAGTTCCGGGACACTCGTCTGCATACGGAACGCCATCTCATATTGCGAGATGCGCGCATGCGTTTCGGGATCACCGACTTCTTCGTAGAGCTCCTTGTTGAGTTCAACGAGGGTGTCTAACATCCGCCTCCTCGTTTTTTCGTTGACCCCTTCCGGATTTGAGAGGAATAATACAGGATCGCCTTGGCTACGAAGCAGCACCCCTTGATGCTCTGATGGCAGGAAGCCAGAACCCCAGAGTCGGTTGTAGAGTGCTTGCGCACCCTTTGGACCGCTCCACGTCGCGTTCATCACGATGAAGGCGGGTAGGTTTCTGTTTTCGCTACCGAGACCGTAACTCAACCACGCACCGAGACTCGGTTTGCCCGGATCCTCATCGCCGGTACAGAAGAAAGTGATCGCCGGATCGTGATTGATCGCTTCAGTGTGGACCGATTTGATAATTGCGAGGTCTTTTACCATAGATGCGGTATGTGGCAGCAATTCGCTAATCCATACGCCGTCACCACCGTTATCGTATTTCTTGAATTGAAATATAGACGGGGCGATCGGAAACTTATCCTGTCCCGAAGTCATCGTTGTAAGCCGTTGCCCCATGCGGACGGATTCTGGGAGATCCGTGTCAAACCATTCCCCCATATTCGGTTTATAGTCGTACAGATCGAGTTGTGAGGGCGCGCCCGACATAAAGAGGTAGACAGCACGTTTCGCTTTCGGCGCAAAGTGCGGCAGTTCTGGTAAACCTCCGAATCTCGGTTTTGCTTGGTTCTCAAGCGCATTCACAACGGCGTTCGGCAGCAGTGTGGCGAGTGCTGCGCCGCCAAGACCTGAGGCGCATTTACCAAAAAATTGGCGACGCGTCTCAAGTTTCAGATATTCCTTAATTGGGTCCATTGCTTATCTCCTTTTACGATACCTATTCCGTGGCTGAGGTATTACGGTACTTTACTTGTTTGTGCGAGGTGGTTGAATGACCAGTTCCACTGGTGCTGGTATATCCAGTTCCAAATCTGGAGTCTGTTCCAAAAGCTTGCGGAGCGGTTCCATATCCTGAATTGGATTCTCACTAACTTTTAAACTCGTTAAACCTGTAAACTGTTCAACTTGGCTGATGTCATTGATCCGGTTACGGTCAATGTGCAAAACACTTAACTGTGTGGCTCCAGCGATGGGTGAAATGTCTTGGATTCGATTCTTCCCAAGCCCCAACTCAGTCAAATGTGTGAGTTTAGAAAGTGGGGAAATATCGTTAATTTGATTTCCCCAGATTAACAAAATCTTCAATTGGGTCAACTCTGTTAATGGCGTGATGTCGCTGATTTGATTCCGCCAAGCCCATAACGATTTCAATCCAGTTAATCTCGTGATGGGTTTTATGTCCGTGATTTGATTGCCTCCGAGGTTTAATTCTGCTAATTGTATCAATCCTGAGATCGGTGTGATGTCATTGATCTGGTTTTTATGAAGTCGTAGCTTTGTCAACTGCCTTAATTTTTCAACCGGTTTTATGTCGTTGATTTGATTGTCTTGAAGCCAGAGCCCTCTGAGTTGTGTCAATTCGGTTAATGGTTCTATATCGCTGATCTGATTGCCCCAAAGCCATAGCTTCGTCAGCTGCATCAAGTTCGCGAGGGGTGCGATGTCACTGATCTCGTTTTCACCGAGGGATAGTTCTGTTAGCTTTATTAATTCACTGAGCGGTGTGAGATCCCTAATTTGATTCTCCTTGAGATATAATCCTGTCAACTGTGTCAATCCGGTAAGCGGTGTGAGATCCCTAATTTGATTCCCGCGCAGTTCCAAAGTTTTTAATTTTGTGGCTTTCTCAAGTC
>PYIY01000084.1:41551-83319 GCA_003635195.1 Candidatus Poribacteria bacterium
ATCCAGGTGTTCTAATTCTTGTAATTTCTCTGGTGGTATGGGGTCGCTACGATTCAAACCGAGTGCTTTTCGCACTGCGTTGGCTAAATTGAGGTCCAGTATTGTCGGATCTGGGACAAATGTATTTGGAAGTTCCGCTTGGATATCTGATTCCAAATTCGGAAGTCGATTCAGCAACCGTTCAAGGGGTCCCATATCCTGAATCGGATTTCCTTTGACATTTAAACGCGTTAAATTTGTCAAATTTTCAATAGGACTGATATCGTTGATTTGATTGTCAACAAGGCGTAATTCCGTTATTTGTGTCAAGTTGGCGAGCGGTTTTATGTCGCTGATTTCATTATATTGGAGTCGTAACTCAGTGAGTTGTGTGAGGTTGGCAAGTGGTTTTATATCCCTGATCTGATTCCTTCCGAGGGTTAAGTCTATCAATTGGGGCAGATTAGCCAGAGGTCTGATGTCACTAATCTGATTATGCCAGAGGTTGAGGTCTGTTAGTTGTGTCAATCCGTTCAGAGGTGTTATGTCACTAATTTGATTGCCCAAAAGGGTTAGTTTTATCAGTTGTGTCAATCGAGTCAGTGGTGCAATATCGCTAATCTGAATTTCTTGAAGCATTAACTCAGTGAGTTGTGTCAAATTAGCGAGTGGCGTGAGATCGCTAATTGGGTTCCGATCCAGTCCTAATTTTGCCAACTGGATCAAATTACCGATAGGTTTTATATCGCTGATTTGGTTGTCCTGAAGCGATAACGCGGTGAGTTTCGTCAAATGTGTGATAGGTTTTATGTCGCTGATTTGGTTGTCATGCATCGATAAGTCTGTCAGTTTTGTCAATCCTGCGATAGGTTTTATGTCACTGATTTGGTTGTCCTGAAGCCATAACTGTGTCAGTTGTGTGAGGTTGGCAAGCGGTTTTATGTCGCTGATTTCATTAGATAGGAGTCGTAACTCAGTGAGTTTTGTCAATTCAGCGAGTGGTGTGATGTCGTTGATCTGGTTTTTCCAGAGAGATAAATCTTCCAACTTCGTCAATCCAGCTATGGGTGTAATGTCCCCGATTTGGTTATTAAAAAGCCATAGCTTCTTTAGTTGTGTTAGGTTAGTGATTGATTTTATATCGGTGATTTGATTGTCATACATCGATAAGTCTGTCAGTTGTGTCAATTCTGCGATAGGTTTTATGTCGCTGATAAGATTGTCTGAAAGCCGTAATTGTGCGAGTTTCGTTAACCCAGCAATTGGTTTTATGTCATTGATTTGGTTTCCGTTGAGCAATAAGTTACGAAGCTGTACGAGTCCGGCAAGCGGTTTTATGTCGCTGATTTTATTACCGTAAACTTTTAAGAATGTTAACTGTGTGAATCCTTCAATCGGTTTTATATCGCTAATTTCATTATCGTCAAGGGATAATCTTGTCAACTGTGTCAATTCCGCAAGCGGCGTAATGTCACTGATTTGATTAGCACCGAGGTATAGTTCCGTCAACGCTGACAATCCCGCAAGCGGTGTGAGATCATTGATTTGATTCTGTCTAAGATTTAACGACTTCAACTGCGCTAACTCAGTGAAGGGTGTGATGTCCTTAATCTGATTGTTCCAGAGCCGCAACCATGTTAGTTGTGTCAATCCTGCGAGTGGCTTGATGTCGCTAACTTCATTGTCCATGAGGGTTAGCTCTGTGAGTTTCGTCAATTCCGCGAGGGGTGTGATGTCCGTAATTTGATTGTTATCAAGCCATAATGTTATCAGTTTCGTCAGTCCTGCGATAGGTTTTATGTCGCGAATCTGATTTTCTATGAGATATAACTTTTCCAGTTTCGTCAATTCCGCAAGCGGTGTGATGTCGCTGATTGGATTATTCGCGAGGTTTAGTGCTGTGAGCTGCGTCAATCCTGCGATAGGTTTTATGTCGCTGATCTGATTTTTACTACACCATAACTCTTTGAGTTTCATCAATCCCGCGAGGGGTGCGATGTCCTTGATTTGGTTGCGGTAGATTGATAATTTTGTGAGTTTCGTTAATCCAACGAGTGGTTTGATGTCGCTGACTTGATTTCCTCCGAGGGATAGTTCTGTCAAGTTTGTCAAGTCAGCGATTGGCTTGATGTTACTGATTTGGTTGTCGCGAAGTTCTAAGGTCGTTAGCACCGTTGCTTTTTCCAGTCCTGTTAAGTCTTTTATGCCTTTTTCTCTGGCATCTAAACTCCCTAATTTTTCCAACGCCATTTGTGGAATAGGATCCGTTGGACCTAAACCGAGTGCCTCTCGCAGGGCAGCAGCTAAGTTCACATCTGGTATTGTCACAGCATGGCTGGATGAATAAGTGAGTGAAGCTATGAGTATTGTGAGCATCAGGCAAAAACTTTTCATAATATTTTAGATGCTTGAAAACGATGGGCGCGTCCCGAGGGTCGCGCCCAATACGTATTATTATCCTTTGTTCAGGACTTCGTCCAGATTCAGGATTAGGTTCGCAATCATCGTCCATGTAGCGACTTCAACTGCATCTAAGGTTTCGTCAGGTGTCGATTCACCGACAGCGATCAATTCCTTGGCTGCTTCTGGGTTCGCTGCCAACTCCTGATGGTGTGCTTGGAAAGTCTCCAACAACAGTGCTGCCTCCTTGGGTTTCGGGAGTCGAGCGGTCGCTGTTTCAAAGAGGTAAGCCATGCGCTCTTCTGTCGTCGCGCCACCCTCTTTAACGGTACGCTCTGCGAAAGCACGCGCCGCTTCAAAGAACTGCGGGTCGTTCATCAGCATTAACGCCTGCATCGGTGTGTTCGTACGTTCACGGCGGATTGTGCAAGCTTCACGTGATGGCGCGTCCAGAATGTTCATCTGTGGCGGTGGTGCAGTGCGTTTCCAGAATGTGTAGAGACTCCGGCGATATACTTTATCTGCCCCCGCATCTTTAACAAACGTGTCGGTGTTGGACCCAGTAAACCCGACGGCTTTCCAGAGACCATCGGGTTGCGGCGGTTTGACGCTCGGACCGCCAACTTTAGTATACAACAAGTCACTAACAGCAAGTGCATTATCGCGCACGGTTTCAGCATCAAGTCGGTACCTTGGTGCGCGCGAGAGCAGCGCGTTATCAGCATCGCGTTCCAGTTTTTCAGGCGTGACCTGTGCGCTCTGACGATATGTCGCTGATGTGAGCATCAATTTCAGCATCGTTTGAATATCCCAACCAGAGGCAATAAATTCGGTTGCTAACCAATCAAGGAGTTCGGGATGCACCGGTGGTGTACCTTGTGTGCCAAAGTCTTCTGCTGTTACTACAATGCCAGCACCGAAGAGGTCTTGCCAGAAACGATTGATCGCAACACGGGCGGTGAGTGGATGTTCGGGTGAAAGCAGCCACTTGGCAAAACCGAGACGATCTGGCGTTGCATCTTCTGGCATCGCGGGAAGCACTGCTGGGGTTTGCGGAGAGACCTGTTCACCAGGGTGCTGATATTCACCACGTGCCAAAACGTAGGCACCTCGCGGTTCAGCTCGCTCCTGCATCACAAGCGTCGTCGTTAGCGAACCGTCGAGTGTATTCCGCTTCTGCCGTGTCGCTGCTAAGTCAGCAACAACCTCTTTCAAATCCGCGAAGGCACGGTGTGCATTTTCGTTGACGGATTTGTCAAGCGTGATGTTTGCCCGGTAGTAATCTCTGATTTGATCCTTCTGTGCTGTCTCGCGTTCACCGCGAGCCGTACCAGCGATATCTACAATGTTAGCAGGCAGCATTGGCGGCGCACTTTCCATACGGAAGTAGAAGCCAGAGGGACCTGAGTAGTTGACAATTTTCAGGAGTAGCGTGTTGTTGCCAGGTTTGAGTTCCACCTGCACCTGTTCTTGATCGGCAGTGGCATCCCGCTGGACGTTTTTGGCAAGGAGTTCGGTGCCGTTCATCCAAACCTTCAGGGCATCGTTGCTCCCGATATACAGCAATGCTTTCTGTTGCGTAACGGAGGAGATGTTTCGGAAGATATAGGTGGCACTGTTTTCGCCGACGATGTCGTTATGCACTTGTTCGTCAACCCAGTGGCTCTGCTGTTCCCATTTGATGGTTTTGTCGTTCACCTTAAACGTGTCGCCTGCATTGACACCTTTCGTTTCGGGTTCATAAACCTGATAGAATGCGAGATTGCCGTGTTCAGCGGTAAACGGACCCGCAGCGTGCCAGTTTCCTAATCCTATCTTAGAACCTATGGGGTAAACGGTTGCGGCATCTGTGAGCGCAAGTCGGAATCGTCCTAATTGCTTCTGACGCAGATCGAACTCATGCTTAAGGCGAATTTTCAACCGACCGCCTTCCATCCCAAACGGTGCAGCAACAAGGAAGATCGCTTGTCGATTTTCGTTTCTTCTGTCAAGTGCCCATCCAGTTTCCGGTTTATCGTCAAGCGCGTTTGCAATAACACCACCGAGATTGTCTTCACCCATGACCTGTTCGTGATCTGCCCACGCTTGCACGATTTGGACGGGTGTCCAGGGGTCAGTTACTTCGGTATCTTCAGTCTCATTTTCCGCACTTGCATCATCTGTAGGCGTGCTTTCTGCTTGTGTCTCAGCATCTGTATCATCTGTAGGTGTGCTTTCCGCTTGTGCTTCGGCATCAGCAGTTTCGTTTTCCGCTTGTGCCTCAGTATCGGCATCAGGTGTATCCTCTGCTTGCGCTTCAGTGTCAGCATTAGTATCAGGTGTGCTTCCGGCTTCTGCATCGGCGGCTTCGACTTCCGTTTGCGTCTCAGTGTCCGCGTCGCCATCGCTACTTTCTGCTACTGGAGATTCATCGCTCTCTGCTGCGGGTGGCGCAATGAAGAGCGCGAAATCGGTCAGGACAACGTTGCCGTTACTGCTTCTGCCGATCCCACCCTTCGGCAAGGATTCGTGCTTGATACCTTCCAGTCGCACTGCACTCCATTTGTCGGGTGGCAGATCTACAATGACCTCGTAGGTTTCCTGTTCGGGATTGGTGCCGCTGACCAATATGGAGTTATCCTCTAAAACTTCGAATGTCGCCCCACCTTTTGAGTAAAGCGATGTCGGTTTGAGGGTTGTCCAGCGGGGCATCCTGTTTTCCCACGCGATTTGAGTCGCATCAAGTTCAGGGATGGGTGCTTTGGTTTGGGCATCTAATTCGGCGATCTGTTCATCAAACGCTGCGAGTTCTGCTTTCTGCTCTGGTGTCGGCAACTTCACGACAGGCGGAGAATCCTTACGGTTGCCGTCCATTGCGTTTTCGGTAATGTTGTTGAAATAGGCGTAAAGTTGATAGAATTCCTTCTGCGTAATCGGGTCGTATTTATGGTCGTGGCACTGCGCACAGCCAACGGTTAATCCCATCCAGACAGTTGAGGTGGTGTTTGCTCTGTCAATAGCGTATCGGACGTAGTATTCCGCATCAATCGAACCGCCTTCGCTTGTTGTGACGTGGCATCGGTTGAAACCGGTGGCGACGCGTTGATCAACCGTCGGCTCCGGTAATAGGTCACCCGCCAACTGCTCCGTCGTAAACTGATCGAACGGCATGTTTTTGTTGAACGCATTGATCACCCAATCCCGGTAGGGCCACATTTCGCGGTAGTTATCTAAATGGAGTCCATGCGTATCGCCATACCGTGCGACATCTAACCAAAAGCGACCGAGATGTTCGCCGTATTCCGGTTTCGCCATGAAGGTATCAATCAGTTTTTCGTAAGCATCAGGGGAATCGTCTGTGAGGAATTGATGGATCTCTTCGCGCGTCGGTGGTAGACCGGTAAGATCGAAACTTAAACGTCGGATGAGTGTCCGTTTATCCGCTTCACTTGCAGGGGTGAGTCCCTCTTTTTCAAGGCGTGAGAGGATGAACGCGTCAATCGGGTTTCGCACCCAGTCTTTGTTCTTGACAGTAGGTGGCGTTGGGCGGACGGGTGTTGTGAACGCCCAGTGTTCTTCCCATTTCGCACCTTCGCGAATCCACTGCGTGACGGCTTCAATCTGCTCCGGTGTTAGCGTCTTGTTGAAGTCGGCTGGTGGCATACGGTAGGTGTCATCCTCGGATACGATGCGAAGATGGAGTTCGCTCTCTTCGGGTTTACCGGGAACGATGACGGGGTATCCGCTCGGTTCAGAGAACGCGCCTGCTTTCGTGTCAAGCCGGAGGTCAGCCTGTCGGGTCTTGGCATCTGGGCCGTGGCAGGCGAAGCAGTTATCTGCAAGAATTGGACGGATGTCAAGATTGTAATTCAAAGTGGCTTGTGGTGTCTCGTGATGTTCCGCAGATGCCGTGGGAAGTCCAAACACGGCGATGCAGAAACACACCAACGTAGCGAATAGTGGAATCGTATTATTAGCGATTTTCACTGGAAGTTTCTCCCTTTTTCAGCGTTGTAGTCTGTAGTTTGCTCAAAACACAAGCTGCAACGTGCTACAGCAGAATTATTGGCAATTGTGACGTTTAGTTAGACGAAAGGTTTAGCAACGTTGCTATATTTTACGATACAGTGGGGTCCTTGTCAAATATTTTTCTACTTGATTGGACATTCAGTTTTTGTTGATACCCTATATGCGGTGTGATATAATTCTAATAATTACCAATCCTCAAGGAGCAACAGAATGCCATTTAGTGATTTCAAAACTATCCCTGATGTTCAGGAAAAATTCATGATTCGGCATGTAGAAGATGATTTCATAGCACCTGAAAACACCGTAGAGCCTTCCGAACAATTTCTACAGGAATTAGAATTTAGCCGCCAATACATTGATGTTTTCGCTTCCGAGGGAGCAAGGTGTGAAGCTGTTATCTTTCCAGTTTTACGCGAGGTTTATAAAGGATATGCTGAACACTACGCGCTCTGGATAAAAAAAGCGATCGCTTATGATGAGATGCTGAGCGGCATCCCAGATTATTTTATTTCAACACGCTCTGAGTTGGGTAAACTCGTTGTCGGCACACCGTTAATAATGCTCGTTGAAGCGAAGAAAAACGATTTTGAACAAGGCTGGGGACAATGCCTATCAGAGTTGGTGGCTGCCCAAAAAATCAATGTCGATCCGGATATCCCCGTCTATGGTATCGTTAGTGACGGAACATGGTGGCAATTTGGGCAGTTAGTTGGCGATACCTTCATTCAAAACAGAACAAGTTTTAGCGTGGATAATTTGCCTGTACTATTTAGTGCCATTGATGCTGTCTTCAAAGCGGCAAGCGAGGTTTCTCAAAACAACTCTACTGCGTAAGCAATTTTGTCTATTCTGTTGCAACCTTCTCAAAAATGATAACATGCTGCCACGGTAGGGCATCCAGGGTCTCTACCCAAGAAAGCGGATGTGGTGTTGCCTCTTTAATCACCTGCAATTCGCTCATCTTGTGCAAACGCTTAATCGGCACATTCGGGTCCTCCAAGCGATATTCTACAAAAGCCACCCTACCGCCTGTTTTCAGACCCCGGCAGATGTTCTGCATCATCTCATACGGATGCGAAAATTCGTGGTAGACATCTACCATGATCACCAAATCGAGTGAGTTCGGTGGCAGTTTCGGATCGGTAATCGTGCCTAAGACCCCTTTAATATTGGTAATACCTTCTTCCGCCATTTTCTCAGCAAGGATGTCAAGCATTTCCTGCTGAATTTCAACCCCGTAGATGATCCCTGTCTTACCGATTTTCGGTGATATCCGCCGAGCGATGTACCCCGTACCGACTCCTATATCCGCTACGACATCTCCCTCCTTGAGTTTCAACATTTCAATAAGGCGATTCGGCATCTCTTCACGTTCGCGTTCTGGACGTTCTAACCATCCTGCAGCGAGATGTCCCATCACGTGAGAGATTTCGCGTCCCATATAGATTTTGCCGATCCCATCTCGGCTGGGTGTACGGTGTTCATAGCGCGTACTCACCGGACGCGTCTGATCGTCACTCGGTACAGTTGCTGTGTAGTTCAACAGCAACATTGCACCCACGATACCACCGAGGATAACAAACCCACGGCGTGTACCACCTGCTTTTTGACGGTTTTTCAACATCGGGTTACCACCTTCCGAGATAGAGGCCTCGGTTTTCCATTGGTATCGTCACCCGTTTGCCTTGCTGCCGTTGTGAATCGACAATGGCGAAGACCATCTCAGTGCTGCGGTGCGCGAGATGAATATTACCGCATGTTTCGGTATCTGTCTCAATCGCATCAACGATGTCTTCAATACAACCGACAGTACCGCTTTTCCTTTCGTAGGGCGGGAATTGCGCTTCCAAAATCTCGTTAAACTGCCCTTGCCGTTTGCGGAGATGAAAACCGAGTCCATTATTGAGAGCACGAATTGTGCCTTCGCTGCAATTCACCTCAAATTCATAAGCCGTGCCGGGAATGCTAATACCGTTAATACCGTTCTGAAAACGGATAAATCCCATTACGATACCCGGATCGGTTTCAGTGCGATTGTCCTCAAAGTCAGCATCGTCAACGGCGACGTTGCCTTGCACATATTCTATTGGAGAATCGCTTGCCAAAAAGAGGAGCATATCCGCTGCGTGTGTATATCCCCAGAGGGCGGAACCCCCGCTATAGGCGATGATAGAACGCCTGTCGCCGAGTTCGCCGCTTTCGAGGATTTCACGCATTTTGATGTATCCCGGTGTGTAACGGCGCTGCGTGCCGAGGTTGAATTTGACCTTGTGTTTTTCGCAGACCTCTACCATGGCATCCGCCTCTTCCATAGAAGCACAAAGCGGTTTATCGCAATAGATGCCCTTCACACCGTTTTCCGCAGCGAATGCTGTAATCTCGGCATGGTTGCCAGGGCGTGTGGCGATACTGACAATATCGGGTTTCTCTTCAACGATCATCTCACGATAATCTAAGTAGTACTTCGGTATCTCCCATTTGTTGCAGACGTATTGTGCCTTGTCTTCAACGACATCTGCGGCGGCAATAAGGTCTGTCCGCTCGAAAGCAGTATATCCTGCGGCGTGCGAATAGGGTAACGCGCCGTGTGGTGTCGCACGGACCTCTTCATCAATTGTACCACCCATTCTGCCACAGCCGACGATGCAAGCACGATATTGCGTTTCCATTGGATTCCTCCATTATGTTTCGCTGTTGAGATCAGAAGATTGTTCCTGTTGTGAAAGGTTTTCGCTAAACTGTCAACTGCACAACGTTTTGTTTGACGATCTCTTTTGTGTGTCCATAAGATGCAGTTTGCACGAGTTCCTGAACTTCAGGCGTTAAACGGTTGACGATTTTCTCTGGTAAACTTTGCTTACCATCGTATTGCGGACGATAGCGGAGAATAAGGAAACGTCTGTCGCGATCCTTCGGTTTCCAGCGCAAGACGCCGTGTGTCAAAAGTTCAGAGATAACGAGAAAATCGCCTGCTTTTGGCGTGAGATTGGTAAAAACATCGTCCGGTTCGGGATCAATACCGTCGGGTCCCGGTGTCAGAAGGTCTTCAGGTCTCTCGAATTTGCTCTTATGAGAGCCGGGGATAACGATAAGTCCACCATCACCGGGCTGCACGTCAGTCAGGTAGAAGAATGCCACGAAATCGTTGCAGTAGATCTGGTTATTCTGAACCTCGTAGCGGGTGAGCCAGTGCCGTCCCTCACGTGCACAGTGCAAACCTGCCGGATTTGTACCCATCGGTTGCCGGTCTGGGTTGTGCTGTTCAAGCGTGAGCGTGCCAGTGACAAACCGCGGTTTATCGAAGGTAAATTCTTTGACAAGGGGCCAGATAGCGGGATGAACCGTCATCGCTTCAAGTGACCGGTCAAAAGCAAATCCGTGTTCATATCTACCGCTTTTGCCGGGTTCTAAGTCGCGCGGACGCGTCGTGAATTCTTCGGGACGTTCATCAAGCGGCATGTGAATATAGCGATCTACAGCCTTTTGTGCCGCCTTGAGGGTATCCCCTGTGACTGCCCCTTCGATGTGCAAATAGCCTGTAACGTCAAACAGGTAACGTTGTTCTGGGGTCATCTTTCATTCCTTCTTAGGTTAGTTGGACATGTTCACTTTTGACAATGTCTTTGATATGTGTATAAGATGCAGATTGTGTGAGTTCAAGGGTTTCAGGAGAAAGTCGCTCCATCACCTCACGTGGGAACGGAGCTCTATGTCCTCTGCTGTCTTGAAAGAACTGTGTTTTGTAGCGCAAGATAAGAAACCGCCGATACCGGTCCTTCGGTTTCCAGATGAGGACCCCGTGGGTCAGCAGCTCCGACAAAACGATTGCATCACCAGCACGGGCTGTCACATTAACTAACGCAGGGTGGAGTTCGTCGGGCGGGTTCTCTGGATCCGGGAAGAAGAACCCCTTCGGACGTTCAAAGTTTGCTTTATGAGAACCCGGTAGTACAACTAAACCACCATCGCCGGGGTGGACATCGGCGAAATAGAAAAAGACGACGAAATCGTTGCAGTGAATCTGTCCATCTTTGACCTGATAGCGGCGCGTCTGCCAACCGCAATCTTCACGAGCACAGTGCAACTTACCGATAACTTGATCGTGCTCGGGTCCCTTGGCAACGAGGCTGCCTCGGTTAAAACGGGGTTTATTATTAGTAAGTTCCTTGACAATTGGCCATGTTTTCGGATGCAGTGTGAGTGCCTCAAGCGATTTGTCAAACGAGAAGCCGTTGGAATAGCCGCCACCGCCATAACTAATACCGGGTGGGAGTTCGTCCTGTGGTGTTTGGACGCATCGTTCAACTGCATCTTGGGCGTTTTTCAACTCTTCAGCGTTGAGGACGTTTTTGAGGTGGATGTACCCCGTTAAATCAAAAAGGTATCGTTGTTTGGGAGTCATATACTGCTCCTTTATTGAAAAGGCCGCCGATCATTCGCAGGTGAATTGTACACACGATGCCAGTTTCGGTCAAATGTTTTTTCTTAGCCAACCCCGCGCTAAATATAACCTGTCGAACCATCCGGACGGATGGGACACGTGCGCTGCCAATGGATGTATTCGTTGTCCGTGATTGCTGCTTCGTTCACCTCTACACCTAAACCCGGACGATCCCGTAATTCCAGATAGCCATCTTTCGGTAAATAAGGCTCGTCTACCCAGTCGTTCCATTCTGTCTCGGTCGGTAGGAGATATTCAAGTATTTTGAAATTCGGGGTTGCAGCGGCAAAATGAACATTGACAGCCGTTGCGAGGGGTCCCATCGGATTATGGGGCGCGACACTGACGTAGTGCGCTTCGGCGATCGCAGCGATTTTGCGCATCTCTAACAATCCGCCACAGATACAGATGTCCGGTTGAATAATATCGGCACCTTGTCCCGCGATGATGTCCAAAAACTCAAAACGCGTGTAGAGGGATTCCCCTGTTGCGAGGGGTACTTGCATCTGTGAACGTAGACGCGTCCATGCGGGGATGTGTTCGGGGCGGAGCGGTTCTTCGTAGAAATATGGGTCGTAGGGTGCGAGCGCATTAGCGAGTTGGAGTGCGCGAATCGGTTCAAATATTTTAGCGTGTGGATCGAAGGCGATCTCCCAGTCGGATGGCGTATTCTTTCGGATCTGTTCAAAATAGATGGCCGCCGCCTCACAGACGCGCCCCCACCGATGCGCATCCGGATCGAGTTGGTAAGGGCCGGTCTTGAAAGCGGTAAACCCCCACTCTTGATAGAGTTTATGTGCTTGATCAGCGGCTTCCATACCGTCTCTGCCACCGATGCCGCGGTAGACGCGGACGCGATCTCGCGCATGCCCACCGAGGAGCATATAGACCGGCAAGCCTGCTGCCTTTCCACTGATGTCCCAGAGTGCGTGATCAACAGCAGAGATGACAGCGAGTCCTGCGCCGCCGGGTGGGAACCGGAACTGCTGATGCAGTTTCATCATAATATACTCAATCCGTCTCGGGTCATCGCCTTGAATCATCTCAAAGATATAATCAGCGATCGGTTCAACAGAGAGATCAGGTCCCGTGGAGTAAGCCTCGCCCCATCCGTAGAGGCCTTCGTCTGTCTCGACTTTGATAAGGCCGCGGGGACGGTTACCAAACCGCGCCATAAAGGTTTTAATAGCAGTGATTTTCATTTTTTTAACTATGGGCCTCCGCTCTGCCCTCCACTTCGTTTCGGGCAGGTTTTTGGTTCAATGAGGGTGATTCATAAATCAGGAGTAATTATTATGGGTCGCGAGCGCAGCTCGCTTCTACAACAAGTGAAAATCAAACTCTCGAACCCCATAACGCTCTACCGGTCGCGAGCACAGCTCGCTCCTACAACAAGAGACAGTTGCATTGCTGATGGCTGTTCTTTACCATGAATCTGTGCGAAACGGTGATGCGGGTAGCCCTTCCTTATTCATGAAATTGGGTTCCGCGCTCTGATGCCAACCAAATCGGACAGCGATTGGGTTTGTGATGGCATTGCTGGAGACGACGACCGTATCGCCATCAATTGTTGCCTCTGCTTCAACGAATTCTTTATCTTCACCTGCAATTTGGAACCATGTGAGCGGCTTATCATTCCGCGACATCAAGCCGCTACCGATCGCATCAAAGGTGAGTCGGATTGTGTTTCCTTCTACTGCCATTGATTTGTAAAGTGGGCCGGAGTGTGTCACATCATTTCTACCGTACGTCTTCGCAAGTGCCCACAACGCCAGTCGTCTGCCGACTTCCTGTTTGTTTCGGGGATGGATGTCTCTGAGGTTCCCGATGTCGGTCGTCACAGCCATACCGGTATTTGGGAGTGCCAACGTTGCTGTTTGTGCTTCCCAAATTTGCGGCAGGAAAAACGGATTTGCATTGCGTCCGCCGTAATTAAAGGGTGCGAGTTGCACGAAATAGAAAGGAAAATCACCTTGACCCCAGACTTCGCGCCAGCCGTTGATCAGTGCCTTCATCTTCTCGTGGTAGAGCATTCCATCTCGAAGGTTTGATTCACCCTGATACCAGAGGGCACCGCGTATTGCGTAAGGGAGGATCGGATGGACCATGCCGTTGTAAAGTGCTGTCGGTCTCTGTTGATGCCTTAACGGATGCGTATTTTCAGGCATCTCCGTGAGTGCTGCACCCATTTCCAGTGCTTTCCGTGTTTCGGCTATCCACGCTTCAATATCTTTTATTTTTTCTGGGAGTTGCGCGCGGTAGTTCGCCTGTACGTCTTGGACTTCTTTGTGTATAGTCGCAAGCGCAGGCACAGCAGCGAGACCGGCAGGCGGTGTCCACGGTTCAATGCGGGTGCCACCCCATGAGGTATTGATTAAGCCGATTGGGACATCAAGATTTTTATAGAGTTTCCGCCCAAAATAGTAGGCGACAGCTGAGAAACTAGCAATTGTCTCAGGCGTAGTTTCGGACCAAGCCGCATCTACGTCTTGCTGTGGAAATCCTGACGGTACTCGCGGGATATAGAACAGTCGAATTTTCGGATACATTGCTGCGGTGATTTCTGCTTCGCTATCTTTTGAGGCACTTACCGACCATTGCATGTTCGACTGACCTGAACAGATCCAGACTTCGCCGAAAAGCACGTTTGTCAGTTCAAGGGTATTACTGCCCTTGACGCGGAGTGTGTAGGGACCACCAGCCGCCATAGCGGGGAGTTTGACCTGCCAATTGCCTTCTGCATCAGCGACCATGGTGGTTGAGAAAAGCGGCTCGACATCTTCGGCTTCAGCACTAAGCGTTATGGTGACTTCTTCACCTGCGGATGCCCATCCCCAGATAGGAGCCTGCATATCACGTTGCAGTACCATATTGCTGCCGATAACGCGTGGCAACGTAACTTCGGAATACACGAGGACTTGTGTCGAGAGTAGTAGATAAACGATGAGAAATAAGACGAGTCGTTTCATGTTTTGCTCCTTTGTATAGCTATCAGCAGCTGGCTTTCGGCAGTCATATTTAAACGCGCACTTTCTGATTGCTGAAAGCCGATTACTGACTGCTATTGAGGCGTTCGGCGAGATAACTGTTGCGTTGCATGACTTGATTATTACGGATACAGATGCCGAGTGCTTTTTTGGTGCCGACAATCACCACACGCTCCTTCGCACGTGTGATACCCGTGTAAAGAAGGTTCCGTTGTAGCATGAGATAGTGTTGTGTGTGCAACGGGATAACAACGGCCGGATACTCACTGCCTTGTGCTTTGTGTATTGTCGTGGCGTACGCCAAGACAAGTTCCCCGAGGTCTGCTGTATCGTAAGCGACCTGTTTATCAGAGTACTGGATATGGACTTTTTTGTCAAGGCGTTCTATGACGGCAACCCGCCCAATATCGCCGTTAAATACCTCATAATCGTAGTTGTTTCGGACCTGCATGACTTTATCGCCGACGCGGAACCCGCCCACGGTGGCAGACGTGTCTCTGGAATGCGATGTTTGGCTATGGCTACGAGTTCCGAAGCGCGCTTTTTCTAACGGATGGGCTGCTGAAGCAGTATATTCGATATTCAAGACTTCCTGGAGCCGTTTATTGAGGTTTTCAGTACCCAGTGTACCGCGGCGCATCGGACATAAGAGTTGGATGTCATCTACAGGATGGTAATCGTAGTGCTGCGGTAAGCGATCGGCAATCAGAGAACAGATTAGTTCGGTAATTTCGTCAGGATCTTCCGCCTCAATGAAGAAAAAGTTTCTATCTGCGTCGCCAGTGAGTTCTGGGAAATCGCCTTTGTTAATGCGATGCGCGTTTGTGACAATCATACTCTCCTGCGCTTGACGGAAGATTTCGGTCAACGCAATGACCGGTATCTTTCGCGAGTCGATGAGTGCCTTGAGGACATTGCCTGCACCAACAGAGGGTAACTGATCAACATCACCGATAAGGATGACGGTCGTGCTCGGACGGATCGCCTGCATTAATCGATTCATGAGGACGAGATCCACCATAGACGTTTCGTCAACGATAACGACGTCAGTATCCAAAGGGTTCTGGCGATTCCGTTTGAAACTGTTAATTTGCGGGGAGAATTCGAGAAGTCGATGGATAGTTTTGGCTTCACCGCCGGTTGTCTCGCTGAGTCGTTTCGCGGCGCGTCCGGTGGGTGCTGTTAAGGTGATGTGTTTACCTTGTGCTTCAAAGAGGCGGATCATGCCGACAACAGTTGTGGTTTTACCGGTGCCGGGTCCGCCAGTGAGGATCATTGCGCGTGTTGTCATCGCCGTGTAGATCGCCTTGCGTTGCTGCGGTGCAAAATGGAGATCCATCTCGTTCTCTAATTGCGTGAGGAATAATGTCGTGTTCGGGGGCAACAGAGCGGGACTTTGCTCTTGACTCGCTAAGAGCCTCGAAAACTGGTTTGCAACACCGAGTTCAGCGTAGTAGAAAGGGGCAAGATAGATAGCGGAATGGCTGTCGGCTATCGGCTGTCGGCTTTCAGCCAGAGGGGCTTCATGGACATCAACAAATTCTTGCTGATCGCTAATGTCGTAGTCGTCCAATGTTTCGCCTATAGCAATCTGTTCATCGGAGTCCGAGAGGTCCGTAAAACCGGGATTGATAATTTCCTCTTTTTCGACGAGGGCCTGGATACCTTTTTCAATCGCTTCTGGTTCCTGCTCGAGCATGGTCTGGCATGCCTCAATGAGTTGGGGGCGGTGTTGAAAGACGTGTCCTTCATCTGCTTTTTGGCTGAGGACGTATTTGATTCCGGCTTCTACTCGTTGTGGTGCGTCCTTATCAATGCCGAGTTTCTGGGCGATCGTGTCCGCGGTTACAAATCCGATGCCGTAAATATCATCGGCGAGTTGGTAGGGGTTTTCTGTGACGACTGGGATTGCGTCGTTTCCGTAGGTTTTATAAATCTTTGCGGCGTGTGTTGTGCTTACATCGTGCGATTGTAGGAAGATCATGACGTTTTTAATTTCGCGTTGTGCTTCCCACGCCTCTTTGATGATCTCTACGCGTTTCCGCCCGATCCCCGGAACGCGCGCCAGTTTGTCGGGTTCATGCTCAATGATGTCCATCGTATCCATACCGAACTTACGGACAATAAGTGCCGCCATCTTCGGACCGATACCCTTAATGAGCCCAGAACCAAGGTATTTTCTGAGTCCGACGACGTTTGCAGGTAGGATCGTTTCATACTTCTCAATTTGGAACTGTCTACCGTATCTGGGGTTGTCTACCCATTCGCCTCGGAGGAGAAGGCTCTCACCCGGGTTAATAGATGCCAAATTGCCGACAACGGTGATGAGTTCGGCGTGGTCGCGCGCGGAGAGTCGCCCGACAGTATAACCGGTGTCATGGCTCTCATAGACGATGCGTTCGAGTATGCCCTGTAGCGTTTCCATTTTTTAAACGATTGAATCTGAGCACTGCTCCATTTCATTACGCAG
The DNA here is from genome assembly GCA_003635195.1 of Candidatus Poribacteria bacterium. GTDB lineage: Bacteria > Poribacteria > WGA-4E > WGA-4E > WGA-3G > WGA-3G. The sequence continues at coordinate 57,837 of PYIY01000084.1, forward strand.
TGGTTTTCGATTAAGTCCAAACCGAAGCCCCTGCCTTTAGGCTGTGGGTGCTATCACTCAAATAGATGGGCGACTGGACAGGAAAACCCTGGCACGACCTCCTCACCGGTGAGTGTATCCTCATGTGTAAATATCTCAATGTCTGTCTCGGCGCGATATATCGTCACCGTTTTGGCAACAGGTTCAAGTACCCAAACGAGACGGGTGCCTGCATCCAAATACGCAAGTGCTTTTTCAACGATACGAGACTGGACGTCTGACGGAGAGACAACTTCAATTGCCAAATCGGGGGGTATGGAAAATCCCTTTGTTTTGTCGCCTGTCAACCGAGCGGTTGAAACAAACGCGACATCCGGTTTTGCTGTCCGTTCTCCAATCTGAAAGGTGGTTTCCGCGGTGTATAGCCGTCCGAGTTTATTCGGGTACACATGCGCGTCCAGGTATCGAATGACATTGACGCTAATTTCGCCATGTTCTCTTGACGGCGGTGGCATTGGTACTAATTCTCCCTTAACGTATTCATATCCCTCTATATCATGCGCTAAAAACTCTTCCAATGTCATTGTGGTGGATATTGCGCACATCTCTGGAGGGAGTGGGGTGGATTTTGGTACTAATTTGCCGTCTATGTATTCATATCCCTCTACATCATGCGCCAGGAACTCCTCTAACGTCATTTTGACACTTTCGGGCGGACGTATGCCTTGCTCAACTTCGTGGATTTCTTGTTGCGTCATGTTCTCAATCCTCCGTGTAGAATGTCCACAGTATGCTAAAGTCTAAGCACGTTTGAATCAGAAAGACAAGGGGTCTACCATCTATTTTACGCACAATCTTCAACCGGTTCCTACCCAATTTCTGTCATCAGTTTCCGAAAAGCGTTGAGTTGTGGCGGAATGATGTGCGTCGTATCGGTTTTGTTTTCAAGTGCCTCAATGGTCTTGAAGCCGTTGCCAGTGATAGCAAGAACTGTCGGCTCATCGGGTTTGATGGTCCCATTCTCTATCAATTTTTTCGCGGCGGCGAGCGTAACACCACCAGCGGTTTCGGTGAAGATCCCTTCTGTAGCAGCAAGGAGTTTGATGGCGTCTACGATTTCAATGTCGGTGGCGTGTTCGCCGACACCCCCGGAGTTGCGTACGGTATCAACCGCATAAATACCGTCCGCAGGATTACCAATAGCGAGCGATTTAGCGATTGTGTTCGGCCTGACAGGCTTCACAAAATCGCCACCTTCTTTATAAGTGTTGACGATCGGACCGCAGCCTTCCGCTTGGGCGACGTGGATTTTGGTGTTCGGTTTGTCTATTAATCCCAAAATGTGGAATTCTTTGAGGGCTTTACCAATCTTTGTAATAAGTGAACCCCCGGCGGCAGGCGCGACAATATGTGCTGGCGCTTCCCAACCGAGTTGTTCAATCAGTTCAAAGCAGAGCGTTTTTGAGCCTTCGGCGTAGAAAGGGCGGATATTTATGTTAACAAATGCCCAAGGGTAGACACCGCCAATTTCACTGCAAAGCCGGTTCACTTCGTCATAAGTACCCGTAATGCCCACGACTGTGGGGGCATAAACGAGAGATGCGACGATTTTACCGACTTCAAGGTCGGCAGGGATGAAAATGAAGCAGTTCAGTTTGGCGAGGGCAGCGTGCGCTGCAACAGCGTTCGCGAGATTGCCAGTAGAGGCGCAAGAGACCGTATCAAAGTCAAACTCTTTTGCTTTACTCAGGGCAATTGCGACAACACGGTCCTTAAAAGAGAGTGTCGGATGACAGACAGAGTCATCTTTAATATAGAGTTCCTTGATCCCAAGTGCGTCTCCAAGGTTTTTCGCTCGGATAAGTGGTGTGAATCCAGTGTTGTGTCCATCCGTCGGTTCACCATCTATCGGTAGGAGATCGGCGTAACGCCATAGATTTTCGGGTCCGTTCTCTATTGAACGTCTTGAGATAGATTTTTGTATCGCTTCATAGTTATAGTCTACTTCGAGGGGACCAAAACAGAATTCGCAAACGTGAAGGGGTTCTTTCGGATATTTATTATCACATTCACGACACCTGAGCCCCAATACTTTTTCCATTGTTCTATTCCTCTTTGATATTCCAATGATTGGGTTTTCACACCGATTTTCCGTCCTGGTCTGTCATACTTCACAGTGAAAACAGCCATCAGCGGTCGGTATTTCATTGTCACCGTTAGTCGATAAAAAATGCCTACATATTTTCAGATTTTATAGTAAAGCCCACAATTACCTATACACCCATAGAAGGCGGGGTTACAAGGGGAAACACCCAAGCAAAAACACCCCGCCAGCGAGGAAATGGGAACTCTTGTTCCCTAAAATGTTAGCATATTTTCGGGCTTACTATACCATAAACATTCAGATCGTTAACTTGAGATTAAATTCGTTCTTGCCGGATTGCAATGTGAGGCGTATAAAGAGCGAGTGTTTCCCTATCCATCTAACATCGTCCGCATTAGATTCAGTTAATTGTAAGCCCTCGTGATCGCCCCATACAGTTATCCCGTAAGGCATCGCCTTGATCGATTCTACCGTGATAGTGATGCGTAATTCTGTACGGTGCCGAATCGGCGAAAAACCTGTTAAAACAGGTTTGGTCGCATCCGACTGCATCACCCGCTCGCTGGTATAATTTCTAATTTCAACGGGTTCCATACCCCCTTCAACAAAGGCAAATTCACACGCTGCATCACAATAGAGCATTCTTAACGTAAATTTCGGATTGGCAGCCTCGTCCTGTGTCCCTATGTTTTTCGCTACAACAGCTGTCGGTTCGGTCCTCTCGCAATGGAACATGTAATCATCAACCATTTGAGAAAGTGCTATCGGTTTTGTGTCTTCAACGCTAACAACGTGCGCGAAGTAGGCATCCAGTCGTTCGAGCCCTTCTTCTCCAAGCTGCGCCACGGTAAGCGGATCAATATGTTCAACGTAGCTGAGCCACGGATTCCATGGTATATTCTCTACATAAATATCATAATGCTGCTGCGCTGTTCCGTTCAAAAGCGCGGCACGAAGATTATCGGTCCCTTCTGTGAGATGTCCAGCAGTCTGGTATGGGATACCGACGATGTTTTTAAATTGGTGCGCCAGACTTTCATCAGGGGTCTCTCGTGTTACAATAGCATCGCTGAACGTTGCAGCCTCAAGCGGATAAAAGCATCCAAAGCCACCCCGATCCATTTCTGGTTCGGATGTGCTGGTGTCAGGTTCAGTCTCATCTTCGGTATCCTGTTGGTTCCAGTGATACCCCCAGAGTCCTTGGAACCCAGTTTGTTCGAGTGCGCGGAGGAACACATCGTTCTTGAAAACTGCGCCTGCCACGCTCGGTTCTGCCCAAGGCAGGACGCGCTTGATTTTTTCCCACTCCTTAAATATATATTCTGGCAGTTTCTCACGCATCGTGACGACATGTGATGCCATGGCGTCTGTGCTATTGCCCGGGTTCGCTTCTTGTTGTGCCTCCCAATTTGAATTCCACATCGGCTTGATATCAAGCGTTAGCAACGGAACGTCACCAGCCTCAGTATGCCATGCTGTGAGCAACTTCGCGACGACTGGCGCGGACTTCGTGTCTATTGCCCATGTGATGGGGATGCCGTGTTTGTGCGCGAGTTCCGCTAACAGACGCATACCCTCAAGTAATCGTGTGTTGTCCTCCGCTATCGCTGTGCTTATCAACCCATAATTCAGCATAAATGGTTCTCAGTTATCAGAGTTAGAGTCGTCAGTTTTCAGTTCGGTTTTCTCTCACTGCGAGGGATAAAAAAAAATTTCAGTTTTCAGAAAGAGAGTTTGGGACTCTCCAAGACCTCTTGTAACTGATAACTGATAACCGACAACTATTCCAAAAAGACGGTAACGCCCATGTCTGCGTATTTCTGGCGTGTGCTGGGGTTGCCGTTCCTAAAACAGACAGCGGTTGTCGTTCCTTCCAAGGCTTTGGCAACATATTCAACACAAGCATCTACGGTCTGAAGGGCGTGATTTGGGTGTCCCTCCATGCTAAATGTCAGATCAGCGGGACCGAAAGAGAGGCAATCGACACCGGGCTTGGCAAGGTGTCGCGCGTGTGTGACGGCTTCTATGGATTCGATTTGCATCCAGAGGATTCCGTTGTTGTTCCACCATTCGGCGTATTCGAGCCGTTCTTTGCCTGCGGAATTCACGCGAGGCGCGCCGCCCCAACTCCGGATGCCCTGCTGCGGGTAGTAGAAAGCAGCGACTGCTTCGTTCACTGTTTTGTCTAATTCAACTTGCGGCACCTCAATGCCTGTGGGCCCTAAGTCAAGGTAGTTGCCGATGAGATAGGCGTTTCGGGTATGTTTAATCCGGAAGTTGACGGGAATCCCCAGTTCATTCGCCATATTGCAAAAGGCAACGAGCCGGTCTTCGTTGTACGGAGAGTGTTGGCTATCCACGGCGACAAAATCGTAACCCCCCTCTTCGACTCTGGCGACGAGCGCATCGCCGGATGTTGCCATAGAAACGTTAGCACCGTAGACGTGTTCTCCATTGTGAATCCGTTGTTTTAAATTGGCTGCTGACATTATTATCCTCGCTTTTATTGTGTGCGGTACGCGCGTAATTTCAGTACATCTAAAATATAAATAGCATCGCGAGATGCTATTCTGAAACCGAGGTAGGCGTTGCGATCACAAACTGAATCTCTATAATTATACCCTAAAAATTGCTTTCTGTCAACGGATATGTCGTTTGCAGACAGGGTCATTCAATTTTAAGAAATTATTGGATTGGACATCTTTTTTTCGGGATCCGGTGCGAAATGCTGCGACAGGCTGCGAAATGCTGCGAAAATTTCAGCGTTTTGCCATAATACACAACACATATTAAGTATTAACACCTGCGAAAGGACAACGCCAAAAACGGACAATTGAATGACCCAGCGTTTGTAGAAAGGAATCAGTTATTAGCGGTTAATTGCGCACGGAAAATGGGTCTTAATGCAGGGACAAGATTCAGAAACCGAGGATGGGATTGGTGTAAAATTTCATAGTTTTCATAGCAAATGGGAATAGTGATGGGTTAGACAATGATCGTAAATCCAGGCTGTGACTGGGTTTTTGGACGATCTGGTGAAATTTTCCTTGAACGCTGCTATGAAATTTTGTTGTGATTGTCGGTTGTGATCGGATAGTCAACGCCTTTCAGTGAAAACTGGTATCTACGGTTCGCTGGGTAGATAGATAACGTCGGGTGGTACAACGATTTTTCTGGGACTATTCGGTCGCTGATAAAACCATTGTAGTGCGATACGATATCGGGGGCCTTGGAAATAGTGAATCTCAATAGGGTGAATACCTATGTCAAGTTTTATGCTGCCCTGTTTACTGACTGTTGCATGAATTCCATCGTTATCTATTACGAGTTTTCCATTAATATAGAGCTGCGAACCGTCGTCTGAGCTGAGTTCAAAGGTGTATATTCCAGGTGTGTCAATTTTCAATTCTGCGCGAAAACGAATCGCGAAATTCTCAAAGACAGATGGCATGTCCGGCATCGGGAATCCGATAATGTAGCCCCGTGTGGGGACATTTAAATTTTTTGTAATAAATGTATTAACAGATAGTAAACGATCAAAATTGGGCATTCGGGAGATAGGATGGCCGAACACGAACACCTCTCCGATTAATCCGTGTCTTGGCATCGCCCCTGTATCGAAAATTCCAAGCCCCCTGCTAATATCATTACCAAAACTGATATTGGAAACTGGACTGGGTGCATCTATTTGCGGCAGATCGGTGTACGTAACGATATCGGTAAAGACATCATCACGAATCAGTGCTTTAGGCACACTTGCCCGTAGGGCATAAGTCGACGAAGGCAGCGAAGTATCTGATGCTCCAGCATTTGCCATCTGTCGGTTTGGACGGACGTGCCGGTGCAAAATCCGCCGCCTTACCTGCTTTTCAGGGACAGTTTCCAATATCTCCGCAGATATATGCTGCCTCTCCGTATCAAAATGATGAGCAAGGAACACGGAGACAACGAACATCAAAGCGATATGTACACAAAGTGATAATAATAATGCACGACTTGTATGTTTTTGTATTCTCATTTTGCGATCTCCTTGTGAGTTTGCTTTTAATAATTCAAATTGCTACTCACAAATTTTGGATGTTTCAATAGTTCATATTAAGTAAGATGCCGAAAATAACTTTAGTGTTCAAAAAAATCAAATGTAACACACCCCGATGAGGTTTGAAAAAATAATTGGGTAATTTGCGAATCATAGACATCTTGTTTTATGTTTTCTTGTGTGAGGTTGATTCTTTTGTCGTCTGAATCACGGAAATTATCTGAATCGCGGAGTGCACGGAGAACGCGGAGAACGCGGAAAAGGCTACACTAACTTCTACATTACATTTCGTAGGAGATGGAAACCGTCAGAAAAACAATCTCTTCATTCCGCGTCCTCAGTGTCCTCTGTGGCTTCCGCGATTCAGACAGAAAAGAGATCAGAATTACCGAATTAATAAATTAATCTTCATGAGGGTGTGTAAATATTTTGCCAATTGTCGTCCGAATGTAGGTTGCAGATGTATAGCATGAAAATTTCGTTTATAGTGCCAAAAAGTCCTTAAAATGTTACACCAGTGTAACATTTGGTATAAACGGTTTATCGTTCTAAACCCTGTAATGGTAAGGGTTTACGGGCATTTTTTCTTTTGTTGTCTTTTCTAAAAAAAAATGTCGAAAAGTGTAACATTTGGTTTAGAGACCTATTTGGGTTATTAGAAAGATAGGGGATAGACGTTTATCCAAACACATACACATATAAAATATATAATATATACTTATTAAGTATAACATGTTTAGATAGACGTTGCAAATTTTTTTTACATTTTTTTGGAATTTTAGGAAAGTCGGACGGAAGGGACGGATTTTAATAATCGTGTGTTTTATCATCCTCTTTAGTGGCAAAACTCCATGCTTTAGCTTGGAGATGTAGCCACTTTGTATTTGAAGTTAAGTCGTTTCAGTATTTTGAAACTCTCTAATTTCTGTTGGGGTCTGTGTTTTCCAGTTGTCATCTGTGTAAGGTTAATCTTACCGTTTTGGTGTCCACTGATCCAGCAAAGTCCCCATTTGATGCTTTTTACCAATGTGCCTTTGGTATATCCAAGACATCTGGTTCCGCCATATCTGGTACGAATACCGCCTTTCTTGGGAATTTCTCTATGTAGGTTTCGTCTTTGTATGGATATAGGTGATATACAGAATATATCCGTGTTATCCACAATCGGATCACCACCAAGCACATGATACGCCAAGCACCAACTATCCACACAATGAGCATTAAATGTTTCGGCTTTCTTATCCTTGGACTTCTTGAGTCCTAGTTTATCGCGTATATCCTTTGTTTCGTGTCCAAGTAGTGTATGAAGTTGCCATCGTTTTTCTATTTCTGAATAGAACCATTGCTTACCCACCTCAATCGGACTAAACGATTGGTTCCATTTCTTCTGATACTGCTTGGTGCGTGCCTTAATATCCTCTACACAAACTTGTGTAACAGGATATAGTTTAGACGACCAATTCAATATGCGAAGTTTCCAGTCCCATCTCGCACGCGTCCCAGCAGGTATACGTTTCATATTAGACAGATTATGGGGTTTCTTTTTCCGATTAGGACACTTACGCGATCTTCTACCTCGCCTTAACTCTCTGCGATTCTTCACCTTCTTTGAAGTATGCGTGTGTGCATCCGCCTGAATATTTAGATATGTGTGAACCTCTGATTTCACGGTGAAACCCTCTTTTTTACTGCCAGGATCCACACCCACACATATCTCTTGTGTTTCTCTATCAGACGGTTCTTTGTTAAGACGGATACAATAGATGCCGTTGCTCCAATAGGGAGTTGCTTCGCCCTTTTTGATTAGCTTTCTCGCACGTGCAGCATGCAGAGGCATTAATTGCTGACCATCTTTTGTTTTTACGGGAACAAACATAAGTTTGTATTCTCCTTTTCAGGGTATATGTTGCCCCATAGAGATCACAATATCAGCGTTTACATAGGACTTGGGGAGCATCCTAACCACTTCTATGTGCCACCATAGGATATTGCGATATTTTACTCTATTCAGTGTGTTTACAATCGTTCAACCTATAGACTCGGCTGCCGTATTGAACAATCTCCAGACTTTAGTCTGGAGTCACTGAACCGCGGAGGAGTTGCATCTGTCGGTTATCGAAATGGCGTTCGGATTTTTGGGTGGGACGGATGCGCCATGCGTCTGGTAAACGGACGCGGGTGTTTATGCTATCCGGGTTCTCGAAGTATGCGTCGTCGAGTTGCCAGAATTGGAGGCGCGGGTAGTTCTTCTGATTGTGCTCGAAGTTGCCCATATTCTGCGCTTCCTGCTGCATTCTCGCACTAACGGGTTCGATGGTGATAAAGATGCCGACCTCTGCGTTGTGCTGATCCATCACGTGGCAAAAAGCGCGCACTTGCGTAATGGTGGGTTTACCGGTTTTGACCTCAGCGAGGATACGGGCGTTTGTCTCTTTCATCTGCTGTGGGTTCCAGAGCGTTACATGTCCGACACCGTCGAGTCCGCCGTCGCCGACATCTTTCGTCGGGCTCAAACCGAGTCGTGTTACTGCCCAATTCGAGAAGTCGTGATACTTGCGTTTGTCGCCGTCCTTCAAGAGTTTTCGGACTTCCTGCATGTTCGTCGGGTAGCCTTCGATTTGGTAGTCTATTGAGGGTTCTAAACCGTGCCGGTCTGCCAAGCGTTGTCGCATGGGATCGAGTGCGAGGATGGTGATGTCAATCCCCATCCACTGGCGTTTGAGGGCATGTGCTGCGTCGATGGTAGTGCCGCAGCCGCAGAAGGGATCGAGGACGATGTCGCCTTCGTTGCTGGAGGCGGTTATCAGGCGTTCATAAAGTGCAAGCGGCTTTTGTGTTGGGTAACCGAGGCGTTCCTTGGATTTGCTTGTAAGTGGATTTATATCTGTCATGACATCCTGCACTCTTCTCCCCTTTGATGTAGACAAATATCGTTTGAATCCTGGCACTTTCCCTTTCAGGGGCCAGTAAATTAAACCGTTCGCGTCCAAGGCATCCAGTTTTTCATGAACCGAGAGAGATTCATAGTTTTCAGGCGGTTCAACGCCTTGGGGCCAGGCTTCTCTGCGCGGTGCCCGCCAGTGATTGCCTACGATATTTGGATCTACCCCTCGCCACGGTTGACCCGATTCACCTTTTTGGGTGACACCTGGTGCATTTAGATTGTCCACTCGGTAGAGTCCCTTTTCGTCCTGATGGCGATAAGCCTTCTTTACGTACTTTGGATCGTGTGCCATATAGATGGGATTCCATGCTGCTTTGTTACTTTTGCTGTAGAACAGGAGGGTGTCGTGGACTCTACCATACTGCTTGCCGTCGTTATGCGTATTCGTGCGTTGCCAGATAATCTCGTTCCTGAAATTGTCTACGCCAAAGATAGTGTCCATTACGCCTTTGAGGTAGTGGCTGGCAGTCGGGTCGCAGTGGAGGTAGATGCTGCCGGTGGGTGTGAGGACTCGGTGCATTTCGGTGAGTCGGGGTCCCATGAAGGCGAGGTATGCACGCATCGCAGCCTTACTACCGGAGACAGCGTTTTGGAGTACTAAGTCGTATCCGTTGAGGCAGTTGTCCAGTGCTTTGTAGGTATCGCTGGTATAGGCGCGGTGTTCGATGTCGGCGCGAGCGTTTTGTGCGGCGGTGTCCCACGTCCATGTATCGGTAAACGCTTTCTTTTGGGCAAGCGAGTCACCGATGAAGGCGTTGTAGTCGCGTCCGGAGTTGAAAGGCGGATCGGTGCATATCAGGTGGACGCGTTCATCGTCGAGTTCGCGTAGGATTTCGAGGTTGTCACCGAAGTAGAGTTTGTTCATGGTTATTGGCTTTCAGCCGTCAGCCATCGGCTGTCAGTTGTCGCTATCGGGTGGACGCGTGCGTTGTCCAGTCGCGCATTATTAATTTCTCTTATAGCAGACATATTTATACGGTTTCCAAACCCAATTAAGGTCTTTGTTAGGGTCCCATGCTGGGAAGTACAGAAACTCACCGTCGCTGTCTAGTGGAAACATGGGAACGTTTTTATTATATGTTTGATGATCTTCGCATGTGGAAGTTATGTCAACGATCTCTCCTGTAAAGTTGCCTTGCATATCAAATTTCGCGAGAAAGTTGTCTGTGGGATGAATATCACAAGCCTCCAGATAGTTGGGGATAAAGTCCCACACCACATTTACCCAAAGCCCGCCTGTACCGTCATACACCACACGATCAAAAGACGCTCTCGCAAGTTGTGCCGACAGATCGTTACGTGTATCGTATATGTCTATGCTGAAGCTACTTGCTTCGTTTGGCGGCTCCCCTGCGATCTGCCAATCAAACTGGTAGCCGTGATTTATCGTAATATCGTGTTCAGGTGTATATTCCCCAATATCAAGATCGTATGCGTACAATCGATCCTTCCGGTTATTATCCCAGTGTTCCTGTGTCACAAACCCTGGCTGTCTACGGATATAGAGAATGTTCTCAATTACAAACTCTGCTCGTACACTTCTTTCCAGGCTCCAATCGCCAGAACCGTCTATCCATGTCCATTCAAAAGTGTCAAGATTTAATTTGACTATATGCGACGCACTAAAGAAACTGTCATAAACACTGTACAAATCTGTGTATCTTATAATTTGTATTATTAAGTGATTATCATAGATACCGAAGACGTTTACAGGTACATATCGCCTGGGGAATACGCCATTGCCCCTTGGAGAATCTATCTCCCTATGAGAGATATATTTACCGTTTCTATCGCAAAACACGATACCGCCACCATTTACTGTGTTCTTGTTGCCTGGGTGTTCATATTCTTTGTAACTGTAATATATCCTGTCACCGTGGAATAAACCACTATTGTAAGAGCCTATTTTAAATAGAATCTCTTCTGGTATATCAATGGTAAAATCTCCAGCGGGATGGCGTGAGTATGCGCTTGGCACATTGTCAGGGTTAATATAAAGCGTACCTTTATCCGCGTCAGTGAGTAAAACATCATCCAAAATTAAATGCGAACTATCGCAGCCAATCATTACTATACTCAAAACTAAAGCAAAAAAGAAATTTCTAAACATTTTTACACCTCATTATTGGTTGTCGGTTCTCAGTTTAGCAGCTGCACCACATAGATATTATAATAACATATAAATAAACATAATAACATATAAATAATTATAATAAAATATAATAAATCAGACAGGCAAGTGAAAAGTGCCAAGCCTGGGCAATTTTGAAAATTGACGGCACAGCGTTTTCAGGATATAATGGGATGCGAAGGAAAATCGTGATGCTGAAGATGTTCTGAAACCTTATGAGTATCTTGAACACACGGCGGATATGGGGATGGTGGTTAGAGGCAAGAGTTTATCCGAACTTTTGGCACATGCGGCACAAGGGCTGTTTGAGACGATCGCGGTTGTGGGGACGGTTGATGAGACAGTATCGGTCGAAATTCATCTTACGGCTGAGTCTGTGGAGGAGTTATTTGTGGGATGGCTTGATGAACTCATTTTTCGGCACGAGACGGAGGAGGTCTTCTTTAAACGCGCAGAAATCCAGCAGTGCAGCGAAACGGGGATGTCGGCGACGGTTTATGGTGAACCCTCAAATTTTGATAAACATGAAGTTTATGCCGAGATTAAGAGTGTTACGTATCATCAGTTGCAGGTTGTACGAAAGGGTGATGGGCGTTGGTTTGCACAGGTTATTTTTCATCTATAATTGGTTGTCGGTTGTCAGATTTTCAACGTGTAAGGGTTGCGCGTTGGATTTGGGAGTTTCTGTTTTATGTTTCTAAACTATAGTATGTCTCTCCTGCCGCGAGAGCATCGCGGATGTCCGCAAAGAGATTATATGCTTCCTCAAATTCAGCAAATTCAGCAATGACGCGTTTGGAGCCATCCTGCGCTGTTAAGACGAGTTGGCCCTTACCAGGGTCCTCCCCTTCTACACTCAAATTTTTGTACTGATAGAAGTTTATGATTTCCAAGTCATCCGTCACAATGTACATAATTGTTCTCCTTTCTGGTTATTTGTAATGTCTGGCAGACACCGGGCCCACTTTTATGTGTGAAATACAGAGTTTGTTCACTCAAGATTCCCGAAATTGTTTTCATACACCGTTTCAACTTCGCTGGGAGAAGTAAGGAACCACTCTCTCCCGGGTGCATCCAGCATGTGCTTGCCTTGCAGTTTTAGAATATTCTGTATTGTTGTCTCCATTAACGTGAATTCATTGGTTTTAATAATGAGACCAACCGTGGGGTGCTCTGGGAGTGCTGTGCGTGTTTGTGAACTAATTCTGATGAGAGGGTCGTTTCTAGCCTTGCCGATCTTGCATGCCCAAACTTCTTCACCCTGCAATTCCGCTAAACGACGGTAAGCCGGGAAATAATAAAGATAAACTGATTGTTTGCCAGAACCGATGATCTTTTCAGGTTCTAAATCCAAATTGTCAGGTTCGGGATCCACGCTGTCGTCATCTTGAGTCCTTGAAGGGATTACCCAGTTAGCACCTTTATCAGGATTGCTTGCTTCCCCTTCTCGTCTCATGTTGTACAGAGCAAGTGTGACAGGGTTATTATGTTGAGCTTGTGAGGGCAAACCACCCCGTTCTTGATGCGTTTCCTCTACGACTCTCATTATTTTTTGTTTTTGAACAGTCTGTCCTGCAAATAACTCTTGGATGAGCTTTTTAGCGATACCCGGCGTGAGAGGCTTCTCAAAATATTCGTCCTGGTTATTCATAAACTTATTTTCGCTTTAATTTAACAGGACTTACGCAAAAAGTTGGAATTTCCATCTTTTAAACCCCCTAAATCCCCCTTATCAGGGGGACTTTAAAGCGGAATGCGTAAGTCCTATTTAAGGGTTCATGCATATCAGTCGGATGTGTTCGTCTAACCGAGTTGTATGATTTCTATCCCAAATGCTCCACTGAATCACGCTGATATGATAACACATACACGGACAGAAAGGCAAGGAAAAAGATAGTTATGGACAGAGCGATTCGGTTTTAAGAAACCGTCGAGTTTCTCGTCCTTTTTCAGGATCCGGTTCGGTTGGGAAACCGAACCTACCGGACCTGGGGGTCCAAAATTGGACTAAAAAACCGAGAGCTGAATGGCTCTGCGATGTAAATAGTGTTGACATCACCTATTTTTTAGGGTATAATAACATCAAATACTTAACGCGAAACTCACGTAAAAGTGGGATTCATTTCTATAGGAGATTGAACCGTATGAAAATTATGACGGTATTAGCAGGATTTGTGTTGATGATAGCGTATTGTGTTATCAGCACGAGCGACCTGGCACATGCGGAGGAAGTCTTGGGAACAGGCACGGGGTCCCTGCTCGGAGGCGACCTCACCGACCCAGAAGACGATGGTAATCCTGAAGCAGATGAGGGTTACAACGCCATTTTTACAGCCAACGAGGAACCCGGATTCGCGGGCGGCGAATTTTCGTTTAATGTCTTCGATAACCGCCTTGGCCCGAGCAATGACAAATGGTGCTGCGGAAAGGGGGGCGGCATTCCGGAGGAAGGTCTACACGTGACAGCTGAGTTTGATCAGCCATACGCATTGACCCACTTCACCGTATCCTCAGCGAACGATGTTCCTGCGAGGGACCCGACAGTGTGGGAAGTTCAGGGATCGAACGACGGCGAGAAGTTTACGACCATCTTTGCTCACGACGGGGATAGCTTTTGGAATCAGCGGCTGCAAGTCGTCCTTTTTGAGGCAGGCGAAGATTTCGACGTTCAAGAAGTCGGGTATAAGTTTTTCCGGCATGTTACTTTTGACACCGCATCGAACCCGGCTGGGGCGTACTTTCAAATTGGCGAAATTGAGTACTTCGGCGATGCTAATCTTACCGCCGTAGACCCCAGAGCCAAGCTCACAACCACATGGGGCAGCATCAAAAACGCCCGATAGGCACAAATATCGGACATTTTCTAAATCGGCTTGAATCCGGTAATAACTTGGTTTGAGCCGTTTTTCATAGTTTTCCATATTTTTGGAAAATGATATTGAATTTTCTATAGTTGCCACCTCATGTTAAATAAACGAGAATCGCAGGGTCAGGATGCCATGGCACACCAGAATTAGAAAAAATTCCTTGTATTTTCAACCAAAAGCGGTAGATACCCGTCTAAAATTTTGTAAGTAATAACTTGGGTTATGGTAAAATGGGTGCAGTTTATTCAAACTCACCTACTTAACGCGAAACTCACGTAAAAGTGAGATTTATTAGGAGGTTGAACGGCATGAAAATTATGATGGTATTGGCAGGATTTGTGTTGATGATAGCGTATTGTATTATCGGCACGAGCGATCTGGCACATGCGGAGGAAGTCTTGGGAACAGGCACGGGGTCCCTGCTTGGCGGCGATCTAACCGACCCAGAAGACGATGGTGAGCCTGACGAAGATAAGGGTTACAATGCCAAATTCTCATCTAACGAGGAACCCGGGTTCGGGGGCGGCGAATTTTCGTTTAATGTCTTCGATAACCGCCTGGGTCCCATCAATGACAAATGGTGCTGCGGAAAGGGAGGCGGCATTCCGAAGGAAGGTCTATACGTAACGGCTGAGTTTGATGAGCAGTACGCATTGACGCACTTCACTATGTCTTCAGCGAACGATGTTCCTGCGAGGGACCCCACAGTGTGGGAAGTTCAGGGGTCGAACGACGGCAAGAAGTTTACGACCATCTTTGCTCACGACGGGAAGAGTTTTTGGGATCAGCGACTGCAAGTTGTCCTCTTTGAGGCAGGCGAAGATTACGACCGTCAAAAAGTCGGGTATAAGTTTTTCCGGCATGTTACTTTTGACACCGCATCGAACCCGGCTGGGGCGTACTTTCAAATCGGCGAAATTGAGTACTTCGGCGATGATAGTTTTCCCGTAGATCCCAGAGCCAAGCTCGCAACCACATGGGGCAGCATCAAAAATGCCCGATAAGCGCAAATATCGGACATTTTCTAAATCGGCTTGAATCCAGTAATAACTGGGTTTGAGCCGTTTTTCATATGAAACCTTATGAATACCTTGAGCATACAGCGGATATGGGGTTGCTGGTTAGAGGCAGGAATCTATCGGAACTCTTGGTACATGCGGCGCAAGGGCTCTTTGAGACGATCGCGGTTGTGGGGACGGTTGATGAGACGGAATCAATAGAGATTCATCTCACGGCTGAATCTGTGGAGGAACTATTTGTCGGATGGCTTGATGAACTCATCTTTCGGCACGAGACAGAAGAAGTCTTCTTTAAACGCGCAGAAATCCAGCAATGTAGCGAAACAGAAATGTCGGCGATAGTCTACGGCGAACCGGTAAATTTTGATAAGCACGAGGTTTATACCGAGATTAAGAGCGTCACGTATCACCAGTTGCAGGTTATTGAAAAGGGTGATGGGAGTTGGTTTGCACAAGTTATCTTTGATCTCTGATACGCGGCTCCTATGGGTAAAATTGATACATCGTGGTGTTTAGGAGGACGTTTAGGAGGCTCCAGGTACTCCCCATTAGGTAATCGCCGAGGACTAATCCTAAGAAGAACGGAATGACACGCCGATAACTCTGAATCCCACCGTGCCGGAGGATAAGCCATTTTAACGTCAATGCGATCAACAGCGGAATCCAGAGATCCGACATCTCTTGGTTGCTCGCCATGACGTAACCGAGCGGATGCAGCGGTAGCCAGAAGAATTTCACACGTAGATAGGTTAGAATCATCATGACGGTGAATCCGATGCCCATGAATATTACGCCGAGCCAGTCCGTGCCAACGGGGTAGGATATCCAATTTGTTAATCGTTGGAAGTATTGTCTACCATAGCCGAGTGCCCACGGTCCATAGTATCCGGAATCGGCACCAAATTGGTAATAGAGATGGAGTTGTATCCAGAAAGCGACGAACACTCCGAAAATGGTGGCGATGAGGATGGTCAAGAGCATCCGGCGTTGGTTAATATTGGCGAGTTCGGCGATTTTAAACGCCTCCAGCTGGTGCGGCATCTGTTGTGGGCGATAATCTCGGTTGAAAAAGCAGACTGAAAGCGCAGTGAGGTTCTGGGCACCGAGACGATGTGTCCCCAGAATCGTGTTTAATATGTATCGCGGTGCCTGCCAGTGATAGGCGTGGACAAAGATACCCGATTCCGCTCGGATGCGTGTTGTCACCAACGGCGTTATCAGAAATAACACAGCAAAAGTGAGCGCGAGCCAAGGTGCCATGCCTGCTTTGTAGAGGAGAAACGCGAAGAGCAGGATACCGAGCACGAACCCCCATACAGCCACCCGATACGGCATCGGTTCATCGTACTGTTGCGGAGGTGGCTCTCGTCCGCGAGACGGCAGCACACTTTTCAGAACGGTTTGGAAATGTCGTTTGCCGGTCCAACCGAAGAAAAAACAGAGTCCCACGAAAGCACCGATTGTCTGTTCGTTCAGGTAAGGGAAGCGTGGAATAGCATTCCATCCGACAGCTTGCGCTAAAGCGACTTCGTTTCGATAGAGGAAATAGAAAAGGGTTGTCGAAAAGAGGACATCCAGCGGCATAAGAAACATGATGCCGATAGCAAACGGATAAAAGGCGGTGATGATGGTGCCGTAGTAACTGAACGGCGGTTCATGGAATCTGAAGAAACGGCGTGTCACAGGGATATGCGGAAGGACAGGATAGAGATGGCTTAACCCGTTGAATAGACTGATACCCGCAGCAATCGCGAAGCCGATCCACATCCGTTTATTTCTGAAGAACGCAGAAGCAGGATTCGTCATTGCCAAAGGCAGCTGAATAATCGGGAAGGTGAGGCGTTCGCGCTGTGTCCACTGCCGACGGAGGATGGTGTTGAGGCAGAGAAAGATAAACGCTATCACTGTAAAGAGCAACAGCCATGCACCAACCACCGGTAACCAGACTTGTAGATGCAGCGGACGGTATAGGCTTGACTCGCCTTGGTAATAGCCGCGGAGTGCGTCTCTATCTGAAACCGTGAGCCATTGCGGGAGGTGGTGCCAAAATAGGGTGCGCCATTCGTTTTCTTCCGTTGCGAACCAGAAGCTGTGTCCAAGCACGGAGAGGATCGCTTGCAAGACATCGCAGCCAGCGAGCGTTGTGGCGAAACTGAGTGTCACGTAAAGAAGTAGGAGCTCGCCTTGCCCGAGCGCGAAACTGCTTTTTAGAAGATGGATGACGGCGTTGATTAGCATCACTGCGGTGAGGATGAAAATCACATTGGATAGGGGGACGACCCATGTCGGAAAGGTATAGCGTACGACTTCCATCTGGATGAGGAAGTAGCAGTTAATCGGTGCGGTAATAGCAAAGATGCCCAAGACACGCCATGTCAAGGCACGCTGTTGCTGGGGAGAAGTCAATGTTAATCCGCCTCTGTCAAATCTATGGGATCTTTCCTGGATTGTAGCAGATAGGCTGATTCCATTCAAGAGAATTTGTGTATGTTAGGTGTATACCTTAATCTCTTCTGGATTCACCGCGACGATACGGGAAACGCGTTGCGTTTCTTCTTCAGAGAGCACCTTGACAATATGGTTCCAGATCAGATCATCGCGTTCTGAGGATTTATAGTGATGGATATCAAATTTTCGGCTGATAATGAGAATACGAATGTGTTCGTCGCCATCGTCAAAAACATCAATGAAGTAGTCGGGATCACTGAACGAAGCTGCTTCAAGTGCATCGTAGATTTTCTGTTTTATAATTTCACGTTCCATGTCTACTCCTTAATTACCAGATCGCAACTTCTTCGGGCAGCATACCAATGGATAGGGACACGTGCCCCCACTCTTCGTTTGAAAGATGCTTGAAGAGCTCATTCCAGATGATCTCGCCTCTGCCTCCCATGGTGTAACCGTCGAATTTTCTACTGACGATGACAATATGGACAAGGTCATCAAAACCATCGGAGACATCAACAAAGTCTTTAGCATCGCAGAAATAACCTGTCTTGAGCATATTGTGAATTTTATGCTTTAACACTTCACACGCCATCTATAAATCCTCCGTTACAGATTATTGTTTATCCAGTGTATAATCTGTTCAACAGACGTTATGAATTCAGTTGCCTCGGTACGGGCTGCTGGCTTGGGAGTGTAACGCCAATTTGGAGTCCATCTGTTAACATTGTTAAACAACGGCCACAGTTCACGATTTTGCTTCAACCGATCAGAGCCAGGTGCAAGTTTTAGCAAATTCGCCAATTGATGCGTAAAGACTGTACGGTGTGTAGAAAGTATTAAACGTCGTTGAAGTTCCCACTCTAAATCGCGCAAATTCTTACAATCGTAGATTTGCATCAATTTTGTTTTCAAGAGACATTCCACGGCGTAACCAGCAATGTACATTGAACCCCGCCACCGAGAAGCCCTTAAAAGGACTGTTGCATCTTCCAAGCGTTGGCGACTTGCACTGGCTTGGTCCCTTATACCATCATGCAAATCATGATTCATCCACCAAACCTCATTAGGAAGGATACCACATTCTTCAACGCTGTTTCAAGCGAAGTATGAAACTCCACAGAGCCGTTCAGTTATTGGTTGTCAGTAGCAGGGGTGCTGGAGGAAACACTCCAGCAAACACCCCGCCAGCGGAGAATGAAGGAAACCAAACCCACTGTTTTTTGATGTATTAAAACTTCTACCAACGTCCGTGGATAGGGGTTTCACGGGCTTTTTCAAAGAGGTCTGCCCATTCGTCAGAGCTGTCGTCGAAGGTTAACTCCAAGCGCGCGCCTTCTACTTGTGCCTCGCCGTTGCCAGCATTGAAGTAGCTCAAACCATCACCCGCCATGTGGATGCAGCTGTCATCAGGATAGACAGCCGTTTTGATGATGCGCGGTACAGGATGGATCGTGTAGCCGTCAGCATCTAACTTTTCAGCGGGAACGCGGAACCGTTCAACTGCGTCTTCATCAACTTCAACGCCTAATCCGGGTGCCTCAGGGACCTTGTGGCATCCCTCCGAGACCTGTATCGGTTGTGTAAGCAGATGCTCACTATAGAGATTGATACAGGTAATTGCGGGCCATGTTGCATGCGTAAGCACACTGCCGAGATGTGCTGCCCAGGTTGTCGTCAAACCGTTGCCAACGATTTGGAGCCAAAACGGCATGTCGGCTGCTGCACTCAGCTGCCCTTCACGCATCACCTGCGACTTACCGCCCCCGATGACAAATCCGCTACATACATCTTCGCAGATACAAGTAGCATACGGCGGTGAACCGAAATGCATCGCGATCTGGCAACCAACTTCTTGACGAATCTGCTTGTTTCCGTCAACGTCGCTCTGAGGGATAGGTGTCTCGAACATCGCTACATTCGGGTGTGTCGCGAGTTTTTGCAGGATAGGGATAGCGGTTTCCGCATCGCGCCAAGAACCGTTTGGATCGAGGTCGAGTTTGAAATCCGATGGAACGACTTCTGCGACCGCTTCTACCTGCGCGACGATATCCCACCACGGGCGTGGTTTGTTCTTGAAACTGGTATAGCCGTTTTTCACGGCATCTGCGGCTTCCGCCGCCCAGTTTTCTGGGGAGGAATCAATAGACCACCACGAGATCGGAACTGCCTCTCGACATTGATTGCTGAGGAGTCGGTAGACGGGCACTTCCAAAATCTTGCCGACGACATCAAAGAGTGCCATCTGTAAGCCGGCACCGAGTGAATCGTCGTTCATCAATTCAGCCGGACTGTGACCAATCACACGTTCGACGCTCGCATCGCTGACGCGGGAATAGGTATAGTGGACGACGGTTTCGCCCCAACCTGTGTGTCCCGTATCCGTTGTGACTTTGCACAATTCGAGGATCGACCAGTTATATACGGTTGACACGCTCTGAGTGGTAATCTGTTGTTGACGCGGGGTAAAGGGGACATCTACAAGTACGCGTTCAACGTTTGT
Organism: Candidatus Poribacteria bacterium; assembly: GCA_003635195.1. Taxonomy (GTDB): domain Bacteria; phylum Poribacteria; class WGA-4E; order WGA-4E; family WGA-3G; genus WGA-3G. The sequence goes on from PYIY01000084.1 coordinate 77,868, forward strand.
GACTTTCATAGGTGGACTCCTTAGGTGATAATGAGGGTGTGAGGCACGCGGGCCTCGCATTGCAATTATAAGGGTTGAGACAGGTTTTAACTGCCTCATTATACCACAAGGAGTTCTTTTTCTACAATGCCTCTCATAAATAGTTTGAGGGTATTGCGAATAAGAGTTCCGTATGGAAGCAACCCCCTAAATCCCCCTTATCAGGGGGACTTGCAATGCATCTTCTAATCAAAAATTTCTTTAGATGCATACCGACTGGTATTTATGAGATAGGTTTTAGTAAGTCGTCTTGATCTCACTCCACATAGTTGTGAGTTTGTCCTTGACATCAACATCAAATCCGGCACCACTTGTGACGAGGATACTGTCGATTCTTCCATTGCCCCAACTCTCGTGCCAGACTCCGACAGTGCCGGCACTCTTGTAATTGGCTTTTTTCGAGTCAAGAACTGGGGGACCGAGATCCTTGGAGGGTGCAAACAGATCTTTGACTTCCGCCAGTTCCATATACCAGACTTTGACGCTGTTGCCCTGAACTTCAACGCGTCCGAAATAGGGAACAGTGTTGTCTTGTGTCAGTCCGCCCCCTAAGCCGTGATCCACATTTTCTAATTCTTTAGCACCGTTTTCACAGCCACAACCGCTGAGACATTGTCCGGAAGGACAACATCCATCTGCAAGATCGCCGAGGATGACTTTCGGTGTTTCATTATAACCGAAGACAACGAGATAGCCTTTATCGTCGCCTTTCCTGCGGAACTGAACACCGAAACTATCATCATCAGCAAAGGAGAAGACCACTTGGATAATACCGTCGGTGAAATTATCGACACCTGGGAGGGGTGTATTGCCGGAGATGCCGCATCCCTCAGCGGTTTGTGTCATCGATTTTTTACCGCCGAGTTTACCGCCGTTGAAATCTCCCTCAGCCCAGACAGTTCCGGCGTTCTCCGGTTTATATTTCTTGACATCGTTCACACCGGCGTTCGGTTTTGCCGCCTTAGAACCGGGCTCAAAATCGGCGTAAAACACGATATTTCCGGCGGCGTGAAGCGAAACAAATAGACTCAAAGCGAGGATCAAGAGAAAAAAACGCGTTTTCATAGCAATATCTCCCCCATTCTCAGAAAGGATTGTGTTACCGTTTATTCGCAAGCAACAGTATGCGGACGAGGCATTAGGGCACTGCTTAGATACCCCTATCAATAAAGGCCCCTCGTCGTAAAACTAAAGTGGTGTTGGGTGAGGCATTGACCCCACTTGACAAAGATGAGTTATGCGATGCAGGGCGGGGTTTGGGAACCCTGCCCTGCAATGCCAGTTAAATTTAGGGGATTAGCCTATATTAGGGAAGGAGACTAATAGCTGTTCTTAACGTCCGCCCACGTTGTGGAAAGCTTGGCATGTGGGTCAACTGCCACGGTTCCACCTGGACCCGTAACAAGGACGCTACCAACTCTTCCATTGCCCCAACTTTCATGCCAGAGGCCGACAGTGCCGGGTCCAAGGTCATCTGCGCCGTCGTATTCTACGACTGGGTCACCGAGTTCTTCAGAGTCAACGAAGAGCCCGGGGGCATCCGCGAGTGGCATATACCAGACTTGGATAAGGCTGTCGGTGACTTGAACACGTCCGAAATAGGCGACAGAGTTGTCTTGCGTGAGACCTGCGCCTAAGCCGTGATCCGCACTGGCGAGTACATTTTCACCGTCGTTTTCGCAGGCACAACCGCTGAGACATTCTCCTGATGGACAGCATCCATCTGCGAGGCTGCCAACGATAACCTGAGGTGTTTCGTTATACCCAAAAACGACGAGGTATCCTCTATCATCGCCGATCCGTCGAAACTGGAATCCAACACTGTCATCATCTTGCCACGAGAAGACCCCTTGGATGATGCCATTGGAGAAGTCGTCAACTCCCGGAAGTGGTGTGTTACCAGAGATACCGCATCCCTCCTGAGTTTGATGCAATGCGCCTTCACCGCCTGGGAATTCTGTTGCCTCAGCCCAAATGGTACCCGCGTTCTCCGACACCCAATTGGCTGGGTCGTTAACGCTGGCATCTGGCACCGCTTCAGCGGAATTGGATTCAAAATCAGCGAAAAAAATTATCTGCGCGCTCGCGTGACCAATCAGCATGACTGAAAACAGCGCGATGAGCGTCAGAAGGTGGGTTCTTTTCATTTTCTACTCCTTTATTGATTGATTTTGCGCAAAAATGTAAAGCCGACACCCTTCTTAATATGTACTTATACGTGGCATGTTAAACCGGTTTTATAGCATTAACTTGAGTAGCCCATGCAAAGTCGCCATGGCTTGCGAAGGATAGGCTTTTATTAAATAGGTCGGTTTATGGCAAAACCGTTGTCTAAAACATAGCAAAAATATGAATTTTTGTCAAGAAATAAAAAATTGTCAGCCGGAGACATTCAGTTTTTTCTGTGAGCGATGCTTGCCCAGTGCCATAGGAGAATGGTACCGTCCATACTCCCGCTGGCGAGTGTGCTGCCGTCCGATGAGAATTTCAGGACTTCAATTCTTCCGGTATGCGGTTTGATAGTGGATTTGAGTGTATACGTGTTTGTATCCCACATCTCTATCGTTCCGTCACCACATCCAGTGAGAAGCGTTGTGCCGTCAGGAGAATACGTTAGTACTTTAATCCGCCCTCTATGTCCCGGTATTTCAGACAGGAGGCGGTGCGTGTTAACGTCCCATAACAGCATCTTCCCTCTTCCAGTGCTCACAAGTGTTTCACCGTCTGGTGAGAACGCCACCGCTAACGTGTCAGCTTGCCCTGAGTCTTCGTGTTCTATAAGGGTGGCGCGAAGTGTGCTGGTCCCAATGTCCCACAAGCGCACGTCTCGGTGACTTGCACTTGCAAGTATGCTGCTATCCGGTGAGAATGCTAATGCTTTAGCCGATATCTGGTGTCCTTCGAGTGTTTTCTTGCGATGTCCTGTCTCTACATCCCACACATAAACCGCGCCTGTCCTATCTCCGCTTGCAAGCAACTGACTATCTGACGAGAAAACAAGGGTTTCGACAAACCAAGTATGTCCTGCAAGTATAGCGTGCTGGCTGCGGGTTTGAAGATCCCACAGCTTTATGATATTCATATCATCCGTTGCCCCAGCAAGGATGTTGCTATCAGGCGAAAACTCGTAAGCGTTTACTACATTTGACTGCGGCAACATGATCGGCGTGAATTCTTTATTGCTGTTGATGTCCCAAGATCGAACAGGGTTGTTCCGTGTTAACGAACCGACACTCATAAGGGTTGTCCCATCGGCAGTGAAGCCTAATGTGCTTCCCCAGTTCTCGTGCCCTTTGAGGGTAAAGGTAGAAAGATGGGCTCTGGTGATTGTGTTCCATGTCTGAACGGTACCTTTCTCGTCAGCAGTCATGAAGATCGGTTTATCCATTGAGAATGCCAATGCGCGGATAGATCTCGTATGCGCTTTCCACGCAGAGATAAGTTTTCCGTCGTCAACATTCCACATCTGAATCATCCCATGATGATCACCGCTTGCCAGAATGGATCCGTCAGGTGAGAATGCCAATGTGTCAATCCAGACCGCTCGGCGCGTCGCGGCAGGCAATTCCTGATTGGTATCGGTAAGTCCGAATTGAACGAGTGCTCGTACCTGTTTTTTTGTATCTGGGTTCCACAGTCGGACGGTACCCCCCATGCCAGCACTTGCGAGCATCTTACCATCGGGTGAAAATGCTAATACTTTAACGGGTTTCTTATGACCAGTAAGCGTAGATAGGTGCTCTTCGGAATCAATATCCCACAACCGAATTGACAGGTCTTCGCTCGCGCTTGCGAGTATGTTGCCATCGGGTAAAAATGCCAACGCTTCAACAGTATCTGTATGTCCTGTTAACGTAGCAAGCGGGTCACCCGTAGCGACATCCCAGATCTGAATTGTACCGGTTCGACTCTCACCAGCAATTGTGGTGCTGTCAGGAGAGAATGCAAGTGCCCAAGGTAAATTTCGCTCATCCGAAAGCACCATCAACTGTTGACCGGTATCAGTATCCCACAATCGGACTGTTCTATCGTTGCCGGTGCTGGCAAGGATTTTGCCATCGGGTGAAAATACTAATTCGTGAATCTGTGCTGTATGCCCGGTAAGCAGCGCGAGTTCGTCTCCAGTAGCCACGCTATACATCCAAATGCCAATGCTACTTGCCACGGCGAGTTCGTTACCATCCGGCGAAAACTTTAGGGCAGTTATTCTGCCTTTGCCGATCCGCATTCTGGCACCCTCAGGTAGATTCCATGTTCTGTAGTCTTCGGCATATCCGTTCGACAGGAACAACATTGAGAGCGTTAAGAATAAGAATGTGAAAAACTTGAATTTCATAAAGTGCTCCTTTCGGCAGTACCGTTTTTCATTGCGGATTTCAAAACAGAGGGTTCGATCACTTCAGATTAACATTTAGTGACGCGCGTCGCAATAGAAAAGTTTCATAATTTTGTAAAAAATGAGTTGAGGGATGTGTATACGCGTTGTCTGAATCAGGATTTGCAGAATTTAGTGTCTGAATTAAGATGGGTAGGGTCATAGAAAGAGGCGAGGTTGGGGACCTCGCCTGCAAAAACGATTCGGGAAGGCAAGAAAAATCGGATGCTTACTGATGGTTACGTTGGAAGCGGAGTACGCCGTTTTGCTTTGTGCCGATGTAAAATGTATTGCCATCAATAGCAAAAGAGGTTGCTGTGTGTGGCAGTTCTGGAGTAATCTGTTCCCATGCGTTTGTCTGGTTATTTACCTGATAGACCCCGCTATCAGACACACTGTAAGCCGTCGGACCATCAACTGCGATCCGATCCATGATAAGTCTTTTGCCGTCAACATCAGTGAGTACGTGCCATGTCTCGCCATCGCGTGAGCTCATAACGCCCATATCAGTTGAGACATAGACGGTTGAGCCTGCGAAGCGTATTTCTTTGAAATATCCAAACGGAAATGCGAGGTTTTCGGTGACATCGCGCCAAGTGTCCCCATCGTCTTGGGACAGGAAAAGATCTCCTTCTCGTTTCCCGGCATAGATAGTGTTCCCAGAAGCAGCAAGGGTGAACCCTTTTCCCTCAATCGGTGAGATGCCTTTGATGTCTTCTAAACCGGTATTGTGCCATGCTGTTTCGCCGCGTCGCCATCTGTAGAGTTTATGTCTGTATTCCATGAAGACGGTATCGTCAGCGACGGTAAACGTTCCATTTGTGCTCCATTCTTCAAAGACGCGGTGCTGGTTAGCCTTCCACTGTTCCTGCACCTTATTAACATCTTCGCCGTTTTTTCTCGCTTCCATACGTTTGTTCCACCATTCCTTGTGTAAGGTATCTTCTTTAAAATCTGGTACACCTTCAACCGGTAGAAACACATCACCTGCATCAGAGAGAAGAAAGAGTGTGACCCCATCGAGTTCACTGTTGCTTG
>PYIY01000085.1 GCA_003635195.1 Candidatus Poribacteria bacterium
CTCTAAAACGCCTTCAATATTCACATATCCCCATAGGTCAAACAGATATTTTTCTTCGGGGCTCATTGAGACACCTCCGTTAAAGGTAGCAGGCACACGCCGTGTGCCGTAGTCTCTGTCTTATTGATGTGCTGAGCGTGAAGTCGGTTCAAGCCGTGTGACAACGATCTGTTCTCTGTCGATGAGTTCACCGACGCGTGGTGAGATTTCGTTTACCCAGCGATCATCTTCATAAACCGCTGCATAGAGTTGTTCACGCTGTTCTTCGCTCTCGAAGCGTCGGATCCAAACATAAAGATCGTCCTCTTCTTCACCGATGAAACTGCCAATCACAACCATCCCTTTAGAAATCTGGTATGGGAGGATTGTTTCTTCCATATATTTCACCCAGTTTTCGCGTTGACCGGGTTGCGTTCTGTACTGTCGTAATTCAAAAAAAGCCATAGAAATCTCCTTGGATGGAACAGGCTAACAGCCTATTCTACAAATGAAAGTATTTGAAATAGTCGTTGAGTGCTAATAATTGTAAACAGGATGGAACAGGCTGACAGCCTATTCTACAAAAGACTGAACAGGAAACTAACGGTTTCCTATTCTACAGGAAATTGTCCAAACTACTGTAGAAATTTATGTGCTTTCGCTCTTCTCAGGTTTCTTAAACAACGTCGCCCCCAGCAATATATCCACCAAACCAATTCCCAAGAGCGCGAAAATCATTATGCCACTAAACACAATAATTTGCTCGGTAAACGTTGATCCATCCAACCTACGTATCAAAAAATACGCGATGAAAATGACAAAAAAGTGTGGTTTCGCGAAACTGTTGCCAAGCGTTCCTAACAATGTGTGTGAAACTGAGGATTTTCCACAATGTTCACAAGGTGTGTAGAAAAACCTGCCTACTTTAGGACTGTTACGAGTGATCCTCAACAAGATATCGACTAATTTACTCAGGAAGATGCAGCCAATCATTACGCCCAGTGACTGGAGGAATGTCCAGTCAATCAGATCCGTTAACGCGAAATACGCTATCAAAATGAGGAGAAAATCAAGTTGTTTGAAAGAATCTTGAAAACTTTCTAAAAATTTATTCTTCATTTTTACTTTCCTTCCTACGTTTGGTGTGGACTGCATCTGTGATGCTTAGAGACGGTTATAGCCGTAGCCTTTGCCTGTAATTTCAAAGAGTGCCGCGGCTGCCAAGAAATGGATGTCTGCATCCTGGTCTTCGAGAAGTATTTCGAGGAGTGAAACTGCGTTCGCGTTCTTCGCGTCGCCGAGTGCCCTGATGACATCGAGGCGGAACCCCCTGGTAATTTGGGCTTCATGTAAAGCTCTGAGTTTGTCCATCAATGCCGTTACCGCTTTGTTGGATCCGATGTCCCCCAATGCGCGCGAGGCATCGCGTCGGATTTCGACGTGGTTATCGTCGTTGTTCATAACTTCGATGAGTGCGTCGGTCGTTGATGGGTCCGCCAATGCTCTGAGTCCCTGTGTAGCGGCGCGTCGTGTATCTTTGTCGGCTTCAGTTTCACCCTTCATCATCTGCACGAGTTCGGGGATGAGTTCCGAAAGTCCGGCTTCTCCAACCGCGAGTGCTGTGGCTTTTCGGATATCCACATCTGGATCGGTGAGCCGCTGTTTGAGATCGGATATATCCAGTGCTGCCTCTGCCGTTTTGCAACGTCCTAAAGCAACCATTGCGGCGTTCCTGATGGGATTGCTTTCCCATTCATCTGCGGCGCGCTCCGCCATTTTCGGTGCGACAAATGCGGGTAAGTTGAGTTTTTTGGCGGCAACGACGAAAATCTCCCAACTCCAGTTCCGTCTCCGGTCATCAAGTCCGAGATTTTGCCTGTTTCCTGCGTCCTCCAGTGCGACGATATACTCTGTATCGTCAATGAGTCGTCCTCCGAGGGCTTCGGCGGCACGGGGTCCACCGATAGTGCCGAGTGCGCGTGCCGCTTTTGTCCGTGTGGAAGCGTTCGCTAACACTGCTGTGCCCGCGTTCAACGGTATCCGCTGATCTTCAAGCATAGCAGTCAGTCTCGGGATGGCTGTTGTACTTTCGAGTTTTCCGAGAGCGATTATGGCATTATTAGCGACGTTTCCGATTCGGACATCAAGTGCGCGAATCAGCACGTCTTCAGCCGTTTTATCGCCGATATTACCGAGGGCACCTACTGCGACGGCACGGACATCGTCGGGCTCGAGTGGATTTTCAACGATCTCACTGAGTTTGGCAACCGCTTTTGAGTCCTTGAGGGTTCCCAAAGCAGCGGCGGCTTGCAATCGAATTTCGGCGTTTTCATCAGAGAGTGCTTTTAAAAGCGGTGCAGCGGCGCGTTCATCTTTGAGTGCGCCGAGTGAGACGATCGCAGCGGCACGAATGGATTTCATCTCATCCCTGTTTTCAAGGACAGCGATAAGCGGTTCAACAAGGCGACGTTCTTTAAAGCCACCGAGCGAGTTTGCCGCCCGTTTGCGAACAACATAGCTCGAATGTTTCAGTTCCTCAAGCATTGCATCAACAGCGATTTTTTTCGTGGATGCCCCGAGGATATGGACGAATGCCCATCGGGTCCACTCATCATCTGCTGACTTCAATGCGTCAAGAACAAATTCTGCTGTCGCAATATTATTATTTAGGATTAATGCGCCGATAACCTGGTTTTGTACGGAGAGAACTTCGTATCCGTCATCAAAGCTTCCCAAACCTTTTTTCAAAATATCAACAAGCCCCTTATCCGCAGCTTGAATTTCTCGGAGGGCCACAGCTGCTTGGAGGCGGGTTGTCTCATACTTATCGCTGCGCAGGACATCTAACAGTGGATCAACGACCCTCTGCCCCTTTATTTTTCCCAGGCCGATGGCCGCCTCTTGTCGGACGACCCCTTGTTTATCTTTTTTCAGGGCAGTGATGAGAGCCGTTGTTGCGGTATCTCCCTTGACTTCACCGAGTGCCCACGCTGCGCTTTGACGCACGGTTGCACGTCCATCATCCTCAAGGGCGCGTATCAGGGGTTCTATAACAGTGTCCCCCTTGATGATGCCGAGGGCATGGGCGACTTCACTCCGCACGAGGCTCGGTATCGGCTTGAGTTCACCCCATGTGCGGTAGTTTGCCCGCGGGTAATCGACTGTCCATTCGATTTGGAAAGATTCGACCTGTGCTCGAAGTGCATCAAGCGTTTTATACGCTCGTTTCATGTGCCGTTGGAAGTCCGAAATTTCGTCGAATTGTGTAGACAGCACCCAAAGCAGCACAGGCGTAGTTTCCGGTGCCTTGATACGGCTCAAGACCTTGACGGCATTGGCACGTATAACAGGGCTGGTTTCATCACTGAACATGAGAAGAAGCATCGGTTGCGTGGCTTCCTCAGGTTTAAGTTGCCAGAGCGCAGCGATAGCAGCAAGCCGTAGGGTTTCCCGCATCTGCTTATCCATCGCCATAATGACCAATTTTTCGACAGCCTCTTCTGTCGTTACGCCAATTTTTCCGAGAGCCTCCGCAGCGTTCGTAGCAGTAGTGTCGTCGTAGGAGAGCGCCGCGGTCAGAGCTGGAACGGCGCGACGCGCCCGCATATTGCCGAGTGCTGTCGCTACCAATGCCTTTACCTCTTTATGCAGGTCGTTATTTAATGCCTCAATAAGCGGTATTATTGCGCGTCGGTCCCCGATTGTTCCGAGTGCCTCTGCGACCTTTACTCGAATTTCATCTGTGCCGTTTTTGAGCGCGTCAAGCATAAGTGGGACAGCAACGCCACGCATTTCGATGAGTGCTGCCAAGGCAGCACTTCGCAATTCTTCGTTTGCTAACTCTTTTATCAGCGGTCGGACAGCTGCCTCCGCTTTGAGGTGTCCGAGGGTTTGGATCGCAGCGGCCTGGGTGCCGATTCTATATTTTTTCATCCACAGATCGTCAATGTAAGCACTCGCGATGTATTGATAGTCTGCAGTGAAACCAGTGTCCTCGTCCGGAATCAGGTTTCGCGCCTTCGTGTCCAAGACTTCAAGGAGTGCTGTAGTTGCGGAGTTTCCTATACGGATGAGCGCAGCTATGGCTGTATCTTTGACGTAACTGTTCGGATCTGCAAGCAGCCGGACAAGGTCGGGAATAGCAGTCTCGTCCTGGATACTTCCAAGTAATTTTGCGGCGTGCATCCTGACTTGCGCGCTATTATTTTTCAGTGCAAGTTGAAGTCCCGGTACAATAGCGGTACCGGCGGCTGCCCCCGAACTCGCTAATTGTTCAAGCGCGACAATTGCCCTGTACGCAACCTCCGGTGTGTTCACTGCTTCTGTCAACGCATCTTCAAAGGTTAAAATGAGTTCGGGTTTCTGCATCGCGCCGAGAAAGCGGACGGCTTCTTTTTGTATAGCGGGGTCCTTGTGGTGTGTTGCTTGTTGGAGCAATTCAATAACACTATTCCCACTTCCCAATTTCTCCATGAGTTGCGCGACTGCTGCACGCGCGTTCGGCTGATAACACTTTTCCGCTGCTAAAAGTGCTTGGACGACAGCAGAGTCCGGGTGAGCAACAAGTTCAGTTAGCAATTCTGCCCGTTTCTCGACTGCCTCCGCAAGGGACAGGACGAAGAGCCCAGAAATAGAATTCTGAGAGCGGATGAGCCGTTCCTGTTGGTCGAGGTCGTCGGAATCCGGGTCTTCCAGCACTGAGATCGCGAGGATGTCGGCAGCGAGTGTTTCAAGGTAAGTGTTCGATTGGGCAATCGCTTGGTGCCAACTTTCTGTTTCAGTGCGTGTCCGGTTCTGTAGGAAAACCTTCAGATGTTGCGCCTCCTGGTTCCCGGAGCCCGTCTTCTGGACTGCTGCCTGTGCAGCGGTGTAATCTCCGCGGACGATAGCGGCGCGTGCTTCAATAATATCTCTATTCTCCTTCTCACCACACGCAATCAACAGTACGATAGCCGCGATGAGTGGAAGATAGATACTATTTTTCAATATGTTAAAAATGCGGTGTCGCTCCATGTTTTTCTCCTGTCGTATCAGCGGGCACGCTCAGATGTTTTTTGTATTTAATTCCCCGCAATCACGAGTTTTGTTAAGTCTGCGATGGCATAAATATTCCGCCCGATTTTATTCAACAACGCCAGTCGGTTCGTGCGCAGTGCCGGTTCCTCCGCCATAACCAAAACATCATCAAAAAATTTGTCAATGGCTGGTTGTAAGGTGGCAAGTTGTGTTAAAAGTTTAGCGTAGTCGCGTTCCTGAATGCTCTGTTTGAAGTCCGGTTCCGCCGCGGCAATACGATCAAAGAGTTGCTTTTCTGCGTCGTCTTGCAGCAATGTCGTGTCTACGATTTCCGGTGCACTCGGTGGTAAAATTCTCAGGACTCGATTGAGGGCATTATACACTTCCTCAAAGTTTGATGTCAAGCGAAATTCGGCAAGTACGCTGGCGCGTTTGAGAATGTCAATGATGTTGACATCGCCGACTGCCAAAACCGCGTCAGCAAGATCAGGGGCGTATTGCTGGGTCTCCAGCAGGATGACGCGTAGACGCTCTTTAATGAAACTGAGAGTGCTTATTTGTGTGTCGTCCGCTAACGCCACCGTGTAGAGCGCAATAGCCTTTTCTATCACGCTATCTAAAGAGAGCGGAAGTTGCCGGTCTTGGAGGATACGGATTGTGCCGAGCGCATGTCGTCGTAGAGAGTACGGGTCTTGCGAACCCGTGGGACGTTCTTCGATACCGAAGTATCCGACGATGGTGTCGAGCTTATCAGCGATCGCGAGCAGCGCGCCGACTTCGGTTTCTGGGAGCGGTGTCTCTGCACCGAGGGGTTGATAGTGCTCAGCAATAGCAGTGGCAACCGGTTCAGGTTCTCCTGAATTGCGTGCATAGTATCTTCCAGTGATACCCTGTAATGTCGGAAATTCAATGACCATTTGGGTGGTCAAATCCGCCTTACACAGCAGGGCTGCGCGTTCAGCATAATGGGCAGTCGTTTCCGTGTAGGCGGAGTTTGTAACCCCGATTTCCGTAGCGATGAACTTAACCAATGCCTTAAGCCGTTCCGCCTTATCCAAGAGTGAACCGAGTTTGGCGTGAAAAATGACAGCCCCCAGACGTTCGACTTTATCAGCGAGACTGGTTTTCTGGTCTTCTTTGTAGAAGAACTCTGCATCGTTGAGTCTTGCGCGAAGGACGCGTTCGTTTCCGTGCTGAACGCCGTCGAAATTTCCGTCCGTTCCGTTGGAGATCGTGATGAATTTCGCCGACAGTTCTGATTCACTTTTCCACATCGGAAAATAGCGTTGATGCTTCTTCATCGCGGTAATTAGCACTTCAGGTGGTAGTTCGAGATGCGATTCACTGAAATTACCGACGATGGGTTGTGGATTCTCCACAAGGTAGTTCACTGTATCCAACAGTTCGTCATCAAGTTTCGGGAGATAGTCCTCTGCTTTTAGGATGGTTGTTACCTGTTTTTTGATTGCCTCGCGTCGTTCACTGGGACAAACAATCACATCCACAGCACGCAATTCCTCTATGTATGTGTCTAAGTTCGCTGATGTCAAGGTTATCGGGTCGGGATGCAGGGAACGGTGTCCATAAGTGATCCGTCTTGCCTCTGCATCTCCATAGGCGCAGTTGATAACTTCATCTCCTAAGAGTGCGACAAGCCATCGGATCGGACGCGCGAAGCGTGTAACCCCCCTGCCCCCCTTTTCAGGGGGGTAAACTCCACTCCCACCTGTTTCCCAACGCATGGTTTTCGGAAAGCGGAGTGCCTCAATCCATTCTGGAAGAAGTGCTTGCAATACCTCTTGCGCTGCAACACCTTTTTCGAGTTTAGTGGCGGCGACATACTCGCCGCGTTCGGTTTCGACGATACGGAGTGCTGAGATTTCCACGCCTTGGGTCCTTGCGAAGCCGATCGCTGCTTTTGTGGGTTCACCGTTTTCATCATAGGCGATGCGTTTCGGGGGTCCCACAACTTCTGTCTCTTCACTTTCTTGAAGCGTTTTCACGTCTTTGATACTGAGCGTGATACGGCGCGGTGTACCGAGTGTTTCAACTTCACCGAACGGGATTCTGTGGTTCGTTAGGGACTGGATTGTGATTTCACGCAGCTGCGCGAGGGCAGGCGGGACATAGCTCGCAGGTATCTCTTCCGTACCGATTTCAAACAGGAGGTCAGCGGTTTCTTGAGACGCTTGTGAAGGTGTATTACTTTCTACGACTGTCGAATCTGCTGCATCGGTTGACGTGCTAAAACGTCCCATAAGCGGGTGTTCCATCTCTTCACGCTGTTTGACGTACGCCCGGGCGATCCGTTGTGCGAGCCGCCGCACGCGTTCGATGTAGCTTACACGTTCCGTGACGCTGATAACACCGCGGGCATCTAACATATTGAAAGTGTGCGAGCATTTTAAAACGTGATCGGTCGCCGGTAGCACTAACCCCGCATCTAAACAGGCATGCGTCTCCTTCTCATAAGTGCTAAACAGATCAAAGAGCATCTCTACGTTTGCATGCTCAAAGTTGTAGGTGGAGTATTCCACCTCGCTTTGCCGATGCACATCACCGTAGTTAACGTGTTCACTCCAGCGGATGTCGAAAAAATCGTCTACATCTTGTAGGTAGAGCGCGATGCGTTCAAGTCCGTAGGTTATTTCAGCACAAATCGGGTCAAGATCAATGCTACCCATCTGTTGGAAGTAGGTGAATTGTGTGACTTCTGCGCCGTTCCACCAGACCTCCCAACCCAGACCGGAGGCACCGAGTGTCGGTGATTCCCAGTCGTCTTCGACAAAGCGGATGTCGTTCTTACGCGGGGGGATACCGAGGCTATAAAGGCTCTCAAGGTAGAGGGGGAGTACATTTTCAGGTGCGGGTTTGAGTATCACCTGATATTGGTAATATGCACCGACGCGGAAGGGGTTCTCTGCATATCTGCCATCGGTTGGACGGCGGACGGGTTCTACGTAAGCCACGTTCCACGGTTCTGGACCGAGGCATCGTAGGAAGGTTGCTGGGTTAAATGTGCCTGCGCCGACTTCTATATCGCACGGTTGTTGGATGATGCAGCCGTGATCTGCCCAAAATTTCTCTAACGCTAAAATTATTTCTTGAAGAGTCATATCTATTTTTTCTTTCCACGCTCCGTTTTGAATTGATTAATGCACATTTATTGTAACACAATAGATTTCTTTAAGCAAAGGATTTTCAAGAGACACAATTTGACAATGCTATGCAGATGTATTATACTTAAAATATGCAAATCATTGCCAGAGATGTCAGGAACTATATCACACCAGACGGACGCAATCCGTTCCGTCAATGGTTGACACAACTCCGAGATAAAAGAGTACGCGCGAACATTCAGAGGCGAATTGCACGTCTACAAGAAGGAAACTTCGGTGATTGTAAAAGGTTGGGTAGTGATTTATATGAACTGAGAATAGACTACGGACCCGGATATCGGGTCTATTTTGGTACTTTTACCTCTCACATTGTTATTCTGCTTTGTGGTGGGCAAAAAGGGACACAACAACGGGATATCGCAAGGGCTCAAAACTATTGGAACGAAATAAGGAGCAGGGACAATGAACACAGAAACTCTTCTTGAACAGACTACCAGTTTCAGAGATGACCTTTTAAAAGATCTCGCAGATACGGAGTTCGCAATGTATTACTTGGAGACAGCCTTAGCAGACTATAAAGAAGATGGTAACACAGACTCGCTCTGGTTGGCACTGCGTGATGTTGTAGAGGCGCAAGGTGGAATCGGAAAACTTGCCCAGCGGACGAAGGCTGATCTCCAGCATCTCAACGATATATTCACCTCTAAACAGAAACCACGCTTAGATAATTTACAGAGTATCCTCTCCGGTCTGGGATTCCAGATTCGATTGGAATTCACTGAAAACTAACCACAATCCTCTAACTATCATCCCGCCGTTTTTCAAACTGACGTTCATTTTAGGGTATTGTCAAATCATTTCAATAATGACCAGTCAGGTTCGTCTTCTGGGTCGCCGAGGGGGCCGTGGGCGTTACGGACAACGCGACGTTGTAGGTCATACCAGTCGGTGTAACTTGTGGCAGGTTGGAGTTTGTCGTTACGAGCCTCCATTAGGGTTGTGAGCGTTGTCTCCATTTCGTCTGCTAACGGTTTCGCTTCGGGTGTGTTGATGAGATTTCTCATCTGGAGTGGGTCTGCTTTTATGTCGTATAGCATCCGTTTACCGTTGAGCCAGCGTGCGTAACTATGCGTTTTTGTACGGACACCGCGCCACTCGTTACCGTCCACGAGATAGTCGTAGGTTGCGCCGAAGTTCATCGTTAGAACGGCATCCTGCTCAACAGCATCGGTTTCGCCGCGCCAAGATGCAGAGAGGTCGTAGCCTTCGACGGTTCGCGGTGGCTCGATACCGCATAAACCACAAAGCGATGGGAATAGGTCTACGGGTGATGTGAGTGTGTCGCAGGTGCGGTGGTTTCCATCAAAAATGCCGGGGAGCCGCATCATCAGCGGTACTTTGATGGATTCTTCGTAAGGTTCCCGCTTCGCCCAGAAATTGATGCCTTGTGCGCCGCCTTGCGTGCCATGATCGGATCCGAAGGCGAGCAGCGTATTTTCAACGCGTCCTGTTCTTTCGAGATATGCCATCAATTCACCGAGCATATCGTCTACGGTTAATACCATGGCGAGATAGTGCCGGTAAATTTCTAACGATTGTTCCTTGACCGAATTTGGGACGTTTTCTGGGAGTTGGAGCTCAGTGGGAAGGCGGTCGTAGTATTCCTGCGGGGCAAACTCGTAAGGTGTTGAGTGTGCCTGATGTGGGGAGATAAACAGACAGAACGGCGTATCATCCTGCACATCATCCATAAACTGGAAGGCGTATCGGTTCAGCGCGTCGGTTTCGTAGCCTTCCCATTTTTCGTTCCGCCAGTCTGCATCAAGATTCACCGTGCCGTTGAAATAGTCGGTATGGAAGTTGTAGCCGCGCCAGTGTTGGAATCCGAGGCGGTCGCGTCCTTCGGGGACGTAATCGCGTCCGCCGATTTCTGGGAATGAACCCGTGTGGAGATGCCATTTGCCGACCCATGCTGTTCGGTAACCATTTCGGTTGAAAACATCGCCAAGTCCGATTTCGTCGTGTCGGGTTTTGACGAAGTTGATGAGGTGTCCGGTCGTCTGCGGGTGCCGTCCGGTGAGTAGCATGGAGCGGTACGGGGTGCAAACGGGCGCGGTGGCGATTGCGTTTGAGAAGACGGTGCCTTCCTGTGCGAGCCTGTCGATATGCGGCGTTTCGATCTGTGTGTCGCCGTATACAGGTAGTGAGCACGCCCGGATCTGATCCGCGAGGAGATAAACGATGTTCGGTTTGTCTGTCATATTTTTGGTAGCGTTTGCAAGTTTTCAGAATTTGCCGTTGGAAGTGATGTTCTTCAAGACAGGATTAACGTGGGAGAAGTTCAATCATTCCGGTTGAGAATGAGATATTGACATCAAAATGCCTCAGAAAATTCAGCCCTAATAGTCCTTCTATGATTGAACCTTCCGGCAAATTGTAACACACAACATCAATATTTTCAACTGTTTCACCAATTGCTGTCAATTTACGTACAGTGATACGATTTGTTGAGACAATCCCACTGGCTGTGATCATCTGGTCATTTGGATTTGAGAGGTCGTACCCCAAGTCCAAGGCTACTTTTGGTGGGATCATGGTAGTTGAAGCACCTGTATCTAATGCTACAAGTATATCGCGAGTCCTATCGGCGTTAATGCTGCTGATTTTAAGGCGAAGAAAAATTGACTTAGCTGTAGGGTTAAAGGAGATATGTCCCATTACAATAGGTACCCCATACCTTCTGGTAATTTGCTTGTACAATGTATTGCTGCGCTACCTTTGTAACGCGATGAGGCATCATAAACCTCAGCACGGGATGGGCTGTGAACAAGGATACACCCCGATAACAGTTCAGTATTTTCGCTGTACTCGCAATCAATGATGAGAAGCCATTCATCCGGATATTTCTCCTCCATTTCTTCAAGTGTAAGGCGTTCGCTTGTCATTTTTAGGTCCTCCTTTTCAAGGGGTGCTAATGAAAGGTGGCAACTTGGGTTATTATAGCATAATGACTTCTGTTTTAGCAAATTCGAGTTTGCGTTTAATCTGCCGATAGGGAAGTGGCTTCATTAGAACCGATGTTAACCTCAAATTTGCGGATCTTTGGCATCATGGTCGGACGAGGCGGCTCGAAATAGAGTTCTAACGCTTCTCTGAGATTGTTAATTGCCTCGTCTTCACTTTTGCCTTGACTGGAAACATCCACTTCTAAGCACTGCGCAATAAACCACTTGTCTTCTTGCGTAATGCTTGCCGTAAAAGTCTGCATCTTCACGATTTATCTCCTATACCTGTAACTGCTAATTTAAGGATTTTTCTGTAGTTTACAGCAGAACGTTGGGTTTCACTACGTTCAACCCAACCTACGCTGCCATAGGCATTTTAGAACTGTAAACCCAAACTTACCCGATGTGCTTGTTGTAACCGTCCGAAGTCGGCATAAGCATAATCGAGGGCGAGCACTCTTTTGCCGAGTGTCAAGTGGATACCCAAACCGAGCGTGAGTCCTTCTTCGTCATCCCGCCAGTCTTCCCCCAGTCGGAATTTGTAGCCGCCGCGAATCGCCGCCATCTTTTTATACCAGTACTCCATACCGATGTTCAACCGTTCGCTGTTATCGTTCGGATGGTTGGCATCCAGCGCGAGGGTCAGGAGATTGTCGCCAGCGTCAATAATATCGTAAGCGATACCGAGACGGAAATTGGAGGGCAGCGGGAATTCGATGGTTTCTAACGCCGCTTTCCGTGCTGGATTTGTTGTGTCTGGGAACGGACGGTAGTCTGCTGTTCTTGTATCACCGGCTTCTTCAGCACCGCTCTCCAGATCGGGACCGCTGAAACGCATTTCCGGTCCGAAGTTTGAGAAACACATCCCGATGCGTAAGCTTCGCCAACCGGTATGGTACAGCGTTCCGACATCAATCGCGACACCTCTGGCACTTTCCCGATGTATCTGCTGGTGGATGTATTTGGCATTGACACCGAAAGAGAGTTTAACACCGGATTCCTTTGCATAGAGTTGTCTGGCATACGCCAAAGAAACTGCGGCATCATAAGCGGAATACCAAAGTCCAGTGCCATCGGGCTTCGTAAGTGTGGTAATCTCCGTATCAGGGACATTGAGGAATGTGACGCTCGCGCCCAAGGTGCCAACATTTTCTATCGGTGTGGCAAACGCGAGATAGTTATAGCGGATATCGGCAAGCCAGAATATTTGTGTATCCGAAAAACTGGTTTTTTCGAGTTGGCTTATCCCTGCCGGGTTCCAGTAGATGCTGGTTACATCGTTGGCGAGTGCACCAAACGCACCGCCAAGACTATCGACCCGCGCACCGGGACCGATCTTCAGAAACTGGGCACCCGCTGTGCCGACGTTGGTTGTGGCATGACCGGGGATGACCCACAGTGCCAAAAGTAAAAATAAGAGCGTATAAATTATATGTCGCATGTGGTTCTCCTGTTATCGGATAATAGCAAATCTGCCGATTTTGTTACCGACGACTGTGTTCCTCTCGTCGCGGGCTTCAACATGATAGATATAGATGCCGCTTGCGAGTGCCTGATTGTAGCGGTTGAGGAGTTCAAAAGATGCTGTTCCCCCCTTGTCCCCTTGTAACGAACGGTCATCTGGAGCGACATCCGGGTGATAAGGCGCAGCACTTTCGTGTTCGATTGTCCGGACTAATTCGCCTGCCAAGGTGTAAATCCGAATGGTACAGTGTGGGGGTAGATGTGTGAAGAAGATCTTGTCCGTACCTTCCGAGATGACCGCCCTATTCGTAACAAAATAAGGGTTTGGCACAACGCGAATTTTCCCGAGATCGGCTTCAATATTTTCGGCGTCCAGTGTCTCGCCTTTTGTCATTAAAAGGAATTCGTCGCCATCTTGTGGTGCGGTGACACCGCCCATCTCAACGGTAAAGACATCGCCAGCCGAAATCTCTTGATTCGGATCCCTGATATAGACATATCCACCTCGGATGTAAATTCGGAAGAAATCGGGGGTATCCGCTCGGACATATTCATCACGCCAACCCGAACCCGTCAAAATTGCGTATCCATCGGCACGTTGGTCGTTAAATTTGATTTCCTCGCCTGTGTTTTCGTCTACCACCTTGACGTGTATATCGTCAGTAAACGTGATTGAATATGTATGGGGACGGTAATACGTTGACCACCAGACGTTGGGCCAGGTATTCTCACCAAAGCCGGGGGATTGTATATCTACCGACCAGTCTGTTACTGAACCTGCTGTCAGTTTAACATCGTTAATCGGGTTTTCGCCTGGCGTACCGTAAGATACATCGGCACCTGTTATCTTCAGAACAATGCCGTCGAACATCGGTGAAAGGGCTTCAAAGGCTTGTTCATGGGGCGGGTCATACCAGTCAAAGAATTGTTTTTCGACGACGGTTTGGTTTGTCGTTGTGTTAACAATCTCATAAGCCGGTGGCTGATAACCAGGACCAGTAATATATGCAGCGGGGCCTGTCTGTTTCGCGCCGAACCAGACGATCTTATATTGGTGTCCAGTAACTTTATCGGGCGCGAGTACCATCGGTTCAAGGGTAACACTCCCCTGCCCTTGTTGTACTATATCAGTAACCTCAGCTGGTCGATATCCGGCAGGTTGGGCGCGTGGAACAACATGAACCATCGTCTCAATCTGGCTACTCTCCATGGCAACCAACCCTGCTTTTGGGTTGCCTGTGTCATAAGAAGTAACAGCATAAGTGTATTCGAGTCCGTTGGTTAAGCCCTCGTCAGTGTAGAAGCTCTTGATACCGGCATCCTCACCGAGTGCCTGTGATGGTGTAGAGACGATTTGGAAAATGTCGCCAGCGACAGGCGGGCCTGAGGGACCATCGGAAATTTGCACATAAAGCCCACCAAAATAGATATTGGCACCAGATCGATATGTGCCGTCAGGATACGGTTCGCCTGTGTTTGGATCTTTGATAACAACATATCCACCACCATTCGCTGGGAACTCTGCATTATACGCCATAACTTCCCACAGCGTTGTATTAATGACTTCAAAAGTTGTGCTGGAGTTGAATTTGATGACGTAGACCGCATTTTTGAAGAAACTCCCAAAAAAAGATTCGTCGCCCATACTTTCAATCTTAGCGTCCGACTGTTTACCGACGTGTGCGACTGTGAAGAAATTACCAGTCGCGCTCGGCTTGTCAAACTCCATCAGCATTGTCCAATCTTCAACGGGATCGCCGGTGGTTTCATCATAAGAGACATCGCGCCTATAAACTCGGTATCCCTCAAAGATTTTCTCTGGATCGGTTGAATCCACATATTCTTCAATATTCTTGTTGACCCCGTTATCCACCCAACGTCCCTCACTCTCCCAGACGAGGGTTACCTGTCTATCGGCGGGGTAAACCGTTACCAACGGGGAAGGCGGTGGTGCGGGGGCAACGTAGTCGTCGTCATACAACTTTTGTGCCCAGTCGGCAGATGCTTGTAAACCGGCGAGCCCTTCACCGATCGCGACTGCGATGATAATGTTGAACGAATCTCCCGGGGCAAACGATTCAACGGGACCGTAGGATTGGATAAAACGTTGGTCGTCATAGTTTGCCGGAAGTGGTTCAACGCCAGGGGTGCTAATTAAAGCGTACTTCTCCGCGTCCGTCGTTGGGTCTGTGGTAATCGTAATCCGTTTATGTGCTGTAAAAGGAATTTTTGCCGCTGGATCTTCTGGATTATCGCCTCTGTATGCATCCAGTACCCGTAAACCAATATATCCAGGGGCGGAGGCGTTGGAGTATCCATAAGAGAGGTAACGGTTCGGGTGGTCTACGGGATTCAGAGCGTCCGGCGTTTGATCGAGTGCGACGAAGTCATCCGCTGAGTAGCTTGCCGTGCCTGTTTCGTTACTGGAGACATCCACGTCGTAACGGAACGCCATAAACACATCTTCAAGTGTGTCGTTGCCGACATTTTTGACGTTGTACTCAAGAATAAAAAAGTCGTAGAGCGGTGCGTAACTCCACTGGAAGCCATTGACTTCAAGTTCTAATCCGAGAATCGTGCCTTTATTTGCATCGGGATTCGTGTCAGAGCATTTGAAGAAAATGGCTTGATTTGTTGGTGTCCCTTTTGTCGTCATCCCGGGCTTATCTGAAATGACTTCCGGTGCGTCATCAGTGGGCCAAAGCTCGCTTTGTCTGCCATCTGCTTCAGAAACAGCGACCTCACCACCTTTTTTGGCACCGATCCAGATGTCGCCTTCAAAGATGTAGGAATCGTTTGTTCCTGCGGGCCACCATCCTGAGGGGTTCGCTGTCGGGTTGCTCGGGTAACCGACAACTGCGGTGTTAAAAATAGCAGATGATAAGTTGCCTACGTCAAGTGCTTTCCAATCCACTTGTGCACTTGCTGGTAGCGCGGCAAGTGCCAGAATTGTGGATAGGAATAGTGTATATCGTAATAATTTCATGAATTACTCCTATGAATATCTATATTATTTTTGGGTTTCCGTAATTTCAAAAACCCGATACCGTTGTGTTTTTTCGTTCCCGATGTCCACTTCGCCTTCAATAAACAGTGGATAATCGTAAACCGTGTCTTTGACAGAGAAGAGATATGGAATCGCCCCGGCTTCACGTGCAGTTTTGGCTTGATTCACGAAATCGCGCGGTGCTGACATGTGCACGTTGTGAATCTGGTATGTTGAACGGTCAGCGTAGTACATCAGATCAAAGTGTGCGCCGACGCGTTCGTCGTCAAGAAAAAAGCAGGCGTTCTCTGGCATTTCACGTTGGAGACGGGGGCCACTCTTTTCATAGAGCGGGATTTTGCTGTTGCGTTCCGTGACTTTATATGCGGCACGCACATAGCCCCCTGCATAGAACAAAGCGATCGTCAATGCGACTATCCGCAGTCCAAGCCATAGCCACTTTTGCCAACTATACCGGCGAATCAGTATATATATGCCAGCAAAAACAGCAAGCAGTACACCGAATCCAATCAGCTGCTCAACAATCCAGAAATTCGTCTCAATAAAGGGCGCGATTTTCTTGAGTCCATCAAATTGGTCTCGACCTTTGACCAATGTGCGTCCGCCGGAGATGATCGTAATCACAAGCATTCCCGCGCTCCAAATTCCAGTGTAGACCCAGTCGCGTCGTTGCCATGCGCGACTGATAACTGCTGCCAAGCAGATCAGCAACGGTGACACGGCGATCATTGTCGCTGATGGCGTTTTTGTTTCTGCAAGCGTGTGCGGGACAATGACCCCGATACCCCACGCTAACACGAACAGTTCGGCTAAGTTCCAGCGTCTGAACATAACGACTAATAGACACAAAACCACCGCGAAAAGAGCAGCATAAAACACCGGATAGAACAGCGGCATATAGTCAAACAGGGGTCGGTCCCAACTCGCGCCCCAACTTTCGACATCTGTATTGAGATGGTCGAGAACGCGTTTATGCTCCCATAAAAATTCCTTCCGATAGTAGATCAGACAATAGGTAACCCACGGTGCAACCGTCGCAATTCCCACCAAGAGTTGTAATCCAACGTCGCTGAGTCGGATCTTTTCGTCTATCGTCTCGGTTTGTGCGTTGTCATCCGATGTGCGTCTATTGTAATAAATTTGTTTCCCACGCGCGACACCCCAAACGACAAGCGCGATACCGAAGGTGATACAGGCAAGGTAGCTTTTTGAGAGATACGCGATCCCCATCGCGACCCCCGATAAGATGTAATTCCTCCTTTTTCCTGTCCGAACGGCGCGGAGCAGGAACCAACACGAGACTTGCACCCAGAGTAACAAAGCGATATCAATGTGATCCGAATAACGGTAGCCGTGAACAGACGCAAAGAGAAACGGATTGAATCCAACAAGAAACGCAGCGATGAGTCCTGCCCGTTTGTCAAAGAGGTCCGCGGCGATCCGATACGTCAACCATGCGACGATAACAAGGCTAATTGCAGATGGTAACCGGAGCGCGAACGTGTTGATACCGAAAATCAGGTGCGAGAGCCAGATCGTCCACATCGCCACAGGCGGTTTGTGCAGCCAGATGTGGTTCTCGCCCCAGCCTTTGTAGTCGTAAGGGAGCCACGGTTGATCGTAGAGTGTGAATTTGAGCGGATGTTTCGTCAAATTCCGTGCAACGACTGCATGGAACCCCTCGTCCCAATAGGTAATCCCACTGTGTCCGACATTCCGTAATACAAAAGCACCGGCGGCGATCAGGATGCAAATGAGTATAATTTTTATGCCTGTAGATTTGCTTTTTAAGCGTGCACTCTCAAAATTCATCCGTTTATAGTAGTTGTTGTGTTTGAAACGCCTGTGTCTTGTGTCCGAGTAACTACACTTATAGCGGCTCCGTTAGCAGCTCCGTGATGTTTTGAAAGAAAACTACCGCCCCAATTCCAAGAGCAGCCATCAGTATTCCCATTACCAGATAAATAATACAGGTTATGAGATTCGTGGACACAGATGACGTGCGGAAATGCTCGTTCATTGCAGTGACTATCTCTGTAAGTTGAGGACGGTGCTTACGTTGCTTGATCTTAATGATCCCTGATCCCACCCAAGATTGAACAGACACCTGAAGATCCGCTTCAATAGATGTAAGTCGTATGGAAGAAAGCACTTCATCATAAGGCAGTTGTAATTTTTGGAGTGCTGCGAGGAGTGCTTCCCGGAACGATGTATCTGTGATGCCGAATACGGTGTAACCGGGCAACGTAAAATACATCGTCACAAGGACAACCGTAAAAATGATGGGGTTTAACCACTTTATTACGAAAGGCATTGAAGCTGGCCAGAAAATCATTGAGATCCCCGGTAGAAAAGCAAGAAAAATTACTAATAACAGCCATCTACTTGAGACCAAAAAAGGTCGTTTCGTTATGATGCCTCGTAACCCGATTATCAAGAAAAAGACTGCGGTAATCCCGAATATAATCGGCATCGTTATGAAATATATTTGGGCGAAGGATTTAGGATCCATCATCAAATTCCTTTTTTAATCGGTGACTTTTATAAATTGAGATTGAACGAATACAGCGTTCGACAACTCGTAGCGGAAACTTCTACCACACCAATTTCTATGACTTCCGTAGAACTGGGTAAAACAATTCGCCGACAAAGGGTTACGGCTTCAACAATCTGCACCTCTGACAAACCGAAAGCGAGTGTGCAGTGAGGTGTCCACTGTCCAACAGTGTAATACTCCCGTTGTTCCCCTGCGTACTTTTTGAAAATTTCGTGAAATGCCGCGTGAACACTCAGCAATGCCTCAGTGACCGTTACTCCTAAGAAAACAACCCCTTCCGATGTAGGAAAAATACCTATGTTCGGAAACGACAATCGAAACGGTGCCACACCCGCCGCAAATGTTGAAAGCTCCTGTGCAAGTGAATTTGTGTCAAGATGGTTGCAAACCCCAAGCGATACATGCGGACGATAACCCCCTTTGGGCATAGAATCGCTAATGCTTGCTTCGTCAATGGCTTTCCATGCATTACGAATGCTCGCTTCGGTTGAGGGATCAAAGTATAATTCAACAACAAACGGCATATTAAGCTCAGCATTACAGAGCAGATCTGTTAATTGTATTGTAGATGTCGGTGCCCATAGCGACTAATTTCTCACGGATTTCATCCCAATCGTCCGGGTCATTTCTACCTTTGTCTATAACAGGAAAATTGACTTTTGTTTCCTTAGATGAATCCTTATTCTCATGAACGTAATCTGGTTCTGGAAATAACGTCATAACTTTGTCTCTGCGTTCCGAGGGGTTTGATCCTGTGAAGTACAATTGGACATAGCATCGTTGGTTGGTGAAAACGAGCCCAACGCTGACATTATCTCTAGTCCTGCCTATCCAACGGTCATTACTAATAGGCACCGGTTTCCCAGCAAACAATTCTCCGTATTCACCATCGCGAATCGGCTGCCAAAATTCACTATATCCAGCTTCAGCTTTCCTTTCGGTTTGAATATCTATTGCCGGTCCAATGACATGATGAAAAGATAGTTCGTTATGTGAATTTGCTTGTGCTTGAATGAGATACCAGTCAATGGCACTGTCTTCATCTCGCAGCCTACATGTGACAATCATCAGTTCCTCAAAATCTTCAGCCACTAAGACAGCCACATCCGCTTTTTTCAAACGCGCGTAAGCCTCAAGTCTGCCCCAATGATCCCAATCTGCCTTGCCAAACTGGTTCTCGACGACAAGTGTACCATCTTCACCAACAGCAACAATATCTGCCCTACGCGTGCCAACATTGGATTCTGTTTCCGGATCCTCAAAACTTCCGATTCTGAGTGCATCAAGATTATCGGCAAGATCTGTGGAGAAATCTTCTTCTCGTTTATATATGTCTGATAATGGTTTTCGTTGTTGAATGTTCATTTGACCTCAATATTTTTTGTAGTTTAGCTTCTCCTCGTCATAGTTGTCGTAGATAGTCGTTTCAGGACTTTCCCAATCTTCAGCAAAGGATGCAAAACGTGCCTACATTTCTGCCGCTTGTGCTTTGTCAATCTCACGTTCCCGTAAATCTATAGAACCCGGTGGCAGAAAAGTTACAACGACGCGTGTCCCTTCACAGACATCGCTGGATGCTTCTGAGAGTTTAATTGTACTGTTGCGATAAACGCCTTCAATGGTTGTGGACATGGTTTACCACATTCCTTACCAACCGGGCAAGGTTATAAGATGGTTGAAGAAAAAGAACATGGCAATTGCAAAAAGAACCTCAAATATCCCCATAATCAGAAAGACAATACAGGGAATCAGATTTGTAGATACAGATGATGTGCGGAAGTATTCATTTATCGTATTAACAATCTCTCTGAGGGCAGAGCGGTGTGTGCGTTGTTTGACCTTGATAAGAGCGGTCCCCGTCCACGACTGAACAACTACTTGCAGATCTGCCTCAATAGATGTAAGCCGTATTGCAGAAAGGCTTTCTTCATAGGGTAACTGCAGTTTCTCAAGAGCTGCGAGGAGTGCTGCCTGAAACGACATATCTGTAACCCCGAATGTAACATAACCTCTCAGTGAATACCATACCATCAGAATCACAAAGAGGACCAACCCACATAGAATGGCGATTAGCCACTTCATGAAATGTATATCGGAACCGCTGCCGGATGCCGATAAAAGCGGCACTAAGATTACCGGTAATGGAATGAAAACAAAAAGTATTGTCGCCAAAAACCATCTATTTGAGATCATGAAGGGTTTCTTGGTTAAAATGCCTCGCAATCCAATGTAAAAAGAAAAGATTGCCGTGATTCCAAGCGCAATTGGAAACATAATTGAAAACAATTTGATATAGGAATTGAGTTCCAATTTCTTTCGCTCCTAAAACTTCAGTTTGATTTCACCTAAAAATCCAAACTCACACCCATCATAACCAACCGCGGGGAGCTCCAGGACAACGGATGAGAATGCTTCTGACTGCTAAGCGGGATGCCGTACCGGTCATAGGTCACTGCATCTAAGATATCATCGAGGTTTTTCGTGTTGAAAACGTTCCGAATCTCTACAAAGAGTGTGTAGGTCAACCCAGCAATCCGGCTCCGTTTGCTAATCAACGCATCAACGTTATAGGTCGCCGGATAACGTTTTGAGTTAATGTCGGGTTTAATTGGTGCTCTCGGATTCGGTGTGTAGGGCAAACCACTGCCGTATCTGCCGATTAAATTGACTGCAGCATCGAAGGGCAATTGAATGTCCAGCGTTCCTGAGAAGATGTGGCGTTGATCCCACGCCAACGGGTGGCTTTCGGTTACGTCGGGCTGCTGTCGATAATAAGTGAGATAGCCCAAATTCCGACTGGAGCCTTTCCCTTTCGCGACGGAATAGGTATAACTCAACATCCCAGAGACCGGACTCCGTCCCGTGCGCCACTTGCGGATCGTGAGTTCAAATCCCTGAACCCTGCCGTAGATACCGTGGAAGACACCGTCGAATTCATCATTAAGGAAGTAACTGTAATCATTGGTCTCTACGTCAGGAGTGACATGCACGCTATTGACGAGTTTGTCAATATCCTTAGTAAACCCGGTGAGATCAATCGTTAAGTCGTCGGTCAATTGCCGTATGATTCCAACTTCATAGCCGATAGTTCTCTCTGGATTCAGGTCAGGATTGCCTCTTCTTCGGATGGCACCCCGCATATCGAAACTGAGGTTTTCGTAGAGATCGTCGCCTCGCGGGATCTGGTAGTAGTGTCCGTACGTAAAGTGCAATTTCGTCCGGTCGGTGATCGGGTAAGAGATACCGAGGCGTGGCGCGATCATGTGTTTCGTAGAGGCTTTAACAGGATCCTTGATGATGGGTAACCCAACTTTATAGGTCTCTTTGTCGAGTTTGATTGTGCCGTCATCGTTGAGTTCCAGTGGGTCCAATGGGTCAGCCGGTGAGACACCGTCCGGATTATACAGGTCATAGCGTAATCCGGCGTTGACGATCATACCTTCATATTCCATCTTGTCTTGGACGTACACACTCAAGGATTGCGGCTGGACATCATAAAACTCCATGTAGAGATTGGAGCTCCCATAATTTGTCGCGCCGAGGTTATAGAGATCGTACGCTAAGAGTTCAACCCCTGTCTGAATCAAATGGTTCGGCGTAATTTGGCTGGCAAAATTCCCCCTCAATATTGAGGTTGTCGCCTCGCGAGTCGTCCAAGAATTGTCATCTCCAGCGATGAAATAGGTTGTATCGTTGTACGCCTGTTGGGGCGGGTTTCTGATTCTGCCTTCTTCTTCGTTCTGATCATGTGTTTTTTCGGGGTCCCAAGCGTTCTCATCAAAGGTCTTCTCCAACGGATCCCACACTTTATCGGGTTGATGACTCTCAACGGAACGATGGAATTGACCAAGGGTCAAAGTGTAGAACGTTCCTGAGTTGATATTATGTGAGAGTTGGACAGAGAGACTTCTTGCATCTCTTGTGCCAACCGGAATTGCGCTGGGCCAGAATCGGAGGCTTCCACCGTAGGATTGGTTCTCCCGCTGATCGAAAAGCCCACTTGCGGAGAGTTTGATACTCGGTGTCACTTCAAACTTCATTTTACCCTGAAACGTATATCCCGTTCCGCCATCATTCGGGAAGTAGCTCTCATCTCGTCGCAGCTGGCTGTCAAAGGAAAAGGTCAGGCGATTCCCCCATATCGGTCCACTGAGTGCAAATTCGCCAATATGGCTCGGAGACAGGTCATATTTTTTCGTGTCGTTGAACAACCCACTATACTGGCTCAAATCCACAATATAGCCGTCTAAGAGTGTAACCTGTTTTTTCTCATAGTCGATAACGGTGCCATCGGCATCTTTGTAGGGTTGGCGTGCCATAATGGCTTCGCCCGTCTCTTCATTTACTTTCGGTTCACCTGTTTCCGGGTCTATGACAGGTTGAAGCGGGTTTTCTGTCCTGTCGGCGTAGACACCCGGGGCAATCTCTGTGAAAATAATTTGGGCATCGCCCTCGCGTTCTGCCAACTCTGCGACTGTCACATCATTGCCGCGGTAAGGTGTCTGATAATCATAGGGTTTGCCGAGGAAGATACCTCTGAAGGGTTCAATGGCGACGGGTCGGAATCCGTTGTCGGGATCCAGCCAGGGACCGTATAACGGGTCACCGTGGTGTGTGCCCCACTGTCCGACTCGGTACCTGAACCGACCGGAGAATTTGTGTGTCCCTGCTTTCGTAATAAGGTTGACAATGGCGGATTGTGCGTCTCCGTGCTCGGCGTTGAATCCACCCGTGATAACTTCCATTTGCTCAAGCGAATTCGCGCTGATATTCAAGCCCAAACTTCTACCGATCGGGTCACTAATCGGGATACCGTCAATAAGGTATTTAACCTCCATTGATCTACCGCCCCGCACATGAAGCGAACCGGTTGAATTGAGGACTGAAACGCCCGGTAGTGTCTGGAGAATACCGTTCACGGTATCGCGCGGCATCGCGGCGATATCCTCTGCTTCAATAATCCGTGTTGTCTGCGTGACGTCCTTCTTAATGAGTGGCTTGACAGCCGTTACCGTTATGCCTTCAAGCTTGACGACCTCAGAGGTTTTCAAGGCGAAGTCGAGGGTTGTGGTAAGCCCAGCAAGGACCTTCGCGCCCGCTACGGTCTCAGGACTGTAACCGGTCAATTCAACTTTCACGTCATAACCACCGGGTGGGATGTTGGTCATGACATAGTAACCGGCATCATTTGTCGTTGCGGTACTGCTTGTTCCGACGATTGTTACCGTGACGTTTGCGAGCGGTTCGTTTGTTGCTTCAGCGGTGATTACACCTGAAATCTTTCCGGTAATCGCAGCAGCGGCATCGAAATTAACTGCTGTTGTAAGAAATACAATAGCGGTAAGGAAAAATACGGTTTTGACAAAACAAGCAGATTTCCGAAATTGGCTGCTATAAGTTTTCAAGAGATTATTCTTCTTCAATTTTCATGACTCCTTATTATTATAGCCTCTGAATGTTGTTGATTTATGTACGTGACCCTCAACTGAAAATTCCACGCCATAACATTATGGAGGACCTACAAAACATTCTCAATAAATCTGAGGCTTTTTAAAGTTCGTTCGGTATGATATTCAATGAAACTGCCGAGTACACGTTTGAGTTCTTGATGATTGCGGGTGGAGGCGCGGATTCGATTGAACTGCTCCCACTCAGATTTCCGAAGCATTTTTAGCAATTCACAACTACCAGGTGCGATTGTAAAGGTTGCACCATCCCGATCTTTGCAATCGGGGCAAAGCACGCCACCGTACCGGATGCTAAACGCAATGCCGAAATTCTCTTTTGTTGTCCCTTGGACATCCGACCCGCATTGTACGCACCGCGAGAGTTCCGGCGCATAGCCCGCACGGTCGATGAATTTGATTTCAAACCCTCTTGCGAGTAAGGGGACATCATCTGCATCCACTAAAAATTGATAGGTGGTTCGGAGCAAGTCAAAAATTTCAGGACTGGTGATGCCTTCTGATGCGATGCTGTCTACGAGTTCTGCGAAATAGCAGCCGTAGGTGATGCGCGTGAAGTCGGAGCGGATTGTATCAAATCCATTAATCAGATTGAAGTCCGTGATGTGCTGTAATTCTCGATTTTCGCGGTGTTGAAAGAGAAGCGTGCCGTGGTTGAGGAGTTCTAAACTCCCACTGAGCTTGCTTTTCGGGCTTTTCACACCGTAAGCGACTGCTTTGACTTTTCCAAAGTCAGGCGTGTAGAAGGTAATGATTTTGTGGAATTCTTTAAGGGGAAAGGTGCGAATGACAATCGCTTGGGTTTTTTGGGCTGCCATGGTTTCAGATGTAAAAGGGATAAGATCGGGGCGAGAGGATTTGAACCTCCGACCTCCTGCTCCCGAAGCAGGCGCGCTAGCCGGGCTGCGCTACGCCCCGTTCCTATATACTTAATTATACGTTATTCTAATGCGCTTTGTCAAATTAATCCCAGTTTTTCATCGTAATGTGAAGCGTTTTAAAACGCGGCATCGTTATCGTCGGTTTCCGGCATCTCAAGATGAATCCTTTGGATGCGGCGTTCGTCTGCCTCAAATATAGTGAAACGGATACCGCGGTAGGTAAATTGGGTACCCTGTTCAGGTACGCGACCGAGGTGGTCTACGACGAACCCACCGATTGTGTCAATGTTCTCTGCTTCAAGTTCGGTGCCGAGTTTTTCGTTCAATTCAATAAGATTCAGCCGCGCATCAACGGAATAGGTGTTCGCTTCCATTTCGATGTAATCATCTTGTTCATCGATTTCGTCTTCATCCTGGATTTCACCGACGATTTCTTCGATGATGTTTTCGAGGGTTATGATGCCAGCGGTGCCGCCGTATTCGTCCACAACGATCGCTATGTGCTGTTTATGTTCGCGAAGTTCTCGGAAGAGTTCTGAGATATTTTTACTCTCTGGTGTGAAAAAAGGACTCCGATCAACGATCAGTTCTCTCAGGTTGACCGGCTTGCCTTTTGCCCAATAATTCAACATATCTTTGACATGCAGAATCCCAACAATGTGATCAATCGTTTCTTCGTATATCGGGATACGGGTGTGCCTAAACGTGATGGCTGTCTGTAAAACTTCGGTTTCAGGGGTTGCGACTTCGAGGCAAATCATGTCGGTTCGGGCGACCATGATTTCTCGAGCGACTTTATCCGGTAAATCTAAAATTCGGGAGATCATTTCTCGATCGTCTGGTTCTAAAATTTCTTGGCTATCGGCGACGTTATCAAGTGTCTCTAACACTTCTGGAGAGACGAGGGTATCTTGTGCGGATGTGGCTTTGCCTCCGAATATTCGGACGATGAGGTTAGCGAGGAAATTGAGGGGGATTAAGACAATAAAACCGCACCAGTAGATCGCGCGGAGGGCACTGAGTGCTCGAATAGTTGCCGCGCCAGTACTGCCCCGTACATAATTTTTGGGAAACAGCTCAGTAAAGATGACAAAGCAGGCGATTGCGAGGGCTGCACTTACTATCGGATAGGTTTTCCAAAATGTCATAAACACCGTAACGCCTGCTACTATCAGAATTGTTTTTGCTGTGATAATGGTCAACGAGTAACGGCGCGGGTGGCGCAGCAGCGATGTTAACACTTCATAACGTTTGCCGCCTTCCTCGGCGAACTTGAGAATATCGTCGCGCGTTAACCGAGCGAGCAACGCTTCGGCAGTTGAAAACAGCGCACTGAGCACTAAAATTATACCTAAGCTAACGAGTTTGATGACTAATAGGTCGTCCAAACGTAAAATCACACCCCCTATAAACTGGTGCTCAAAAGTTAGCGAATAATCGTGCTACGGTTTCCTCAATAAACCGAAAATGGTATTCTGCTTTTCAAACATAACTGTAGCTTCTTCTTGTGTTTGGTGATCGTAGCCAAGCAGATGAAGTACACCGTGTATCGTGAGTAACACGACTTCGATTTCAAGACTGTTATAGGCTGTCTCTTGTTTTTCAGGTTCAAGACTACTGCGAGTTGCGGTGAACGGATCGTTTGTTGTCAATTGCCGCGATGCGGTTTCAAGGGATATAACGAGGTCGCCGAGTACATTCGGGTTTACATTACCATCTTCACCTTCACGCATCGCAAACGCCAGCACATCTGTCGGTGCATCAACGCCTCGATAGTCGCGGTTGAGATGTTTGATGTCAGCATCATCTGTTAAGAGGACACTGACTTCACACGCTTCTGCGTTATGTGCTTTTAAAGTTGTGAGCACTGCGTTGTGAATCACTTTTACGTCAAAGGTGGTATTATGACTCGTATTCGTAACGCGAATCAAAACGGTTATTCTTCTTCGTCGGACGTACTTGGCGGGTTCCCCCCATTCCGTCCAGGATTGTGTGGTGATGCTTGTTCGTAAGCTTCGACGATCCGTTGAACGAGTTCATGTCGGACGACATCAACCCTTGAAAAATAGATGAACTCGATGCCGTTGATGCCTGAAAGGACTTCTTGTGCGTCCGCGAGTCCAGAAATTTTATGTGTCGGCAGATCTGTCTGCGTAATGTCACCTGTGACCACAGCTTTTGAGTCAAAACCGAGGCGGGTTAAGAACATTTTCATCTGCTCAATTGTAGCGTTTTGTGCTTCATCAAGGACGACAAACGAGTTATTGAGCGTTCTGCCGCGCATGAAAGCGATTGGTGCTACCTCAATAACATTGCGCTCGATGTATTTGTCGAGTGTTTCCGGTGGCATCATATCGTAGAGTGCATCGTATAAAGGGCGTAGGTATGGATGCACCTTGTCTGCAATATCGCCGGGTAAAAAACCGAGTTTCTCACCGGCTTCAACGGCGGGTCGCGTCAAGATGATACGACTCACCTGTCCGCTTTTGAGGGCGGAGACAGCCATCGCCATGGCAAGATATGTTTTTCCTGTTCCAGCTGGCCCGATACCGAACACAAGGTCGTTGTGTTTCATCGCCTCAACGTACCTTCTCTGACCGGCGGTCTTCGGACGGATGACACCGCGTTTTGAGAATACCGGAATAGACTCGGCACCTGTTTCACCCAAAGGATCTGGTTCACCGATACTTGATGCCCGAATCGCATAGTTGACATCGGTTGCCTGAATGCGTTCTCCTTTCCGGATGCGGTGAAGTAGTGATTCGATAACCGTTGTCACCCGGTTGACCTCTGTGACGTTTTCGCCAATGACCGCGATATTATCACTTTTCAAAACAACGCGCGCATCGAAATTGTCTTCAATGATTTTTAAGAAGGCATCACTATGCCCGAAAAGGGCTTGCACTTCAGCGTTGCTCTGTATGGGAACACCCTTTGATTCTTGTTTTTGCAATAGGATTCTAATCCTCCAGTTTTTTATGTGGGAGACTCACAAGTTTCCCATGTATACACTGTTTAGCTTAACAAAATTAGTAAAAAAAGTCAAATTTTAGGGATTACGCGAATCCAAACTTGCTAAATAGAAGCATTTGTCCGTAAGTCCTCTAAAATTATTTCAATTTTACAATGTTTTCAAACAAAAGTCAAGCGGTTTTTATTCCCGCCCATAAAATTTCACTTCTCGGATCGCAGCACCTTTAAGCGGAATCCACATTTTCTTCTCTTCATCGTCGTGTCGGACGTTCTCCGAGTCTTCAAGTGCATTTGCTGTCAATCGTAAATAGAGAATTTCCTGCCCAATCTGGAATTTCACGGGCAGCGTCCCTTCCACTTTTTTGCCTCGCTTATCTTCGACAGCAGTAAACGAAAGCGTCCACTTCGGCGATTTTTCTTCAGCAGTAACGTCCAAAATGAGATTAGGGATGATTGACGCGGGATAGACTTCGACATACTTGATATAGGTGGGTGTGTCAAGTTTGATTAGTGTTTTCGTTTTGGGGCTGCCTTCCACTCGACGCTGGTACTGCCGAGGCTCGTAGACCACTTTTCCTTTTCTTGTAACAAATTCTTTTTTGATGGACCCTTGTGCTACAAAGGCACCAACTGTTTTCAAGTCGCCATCTACCATCTCAGGGTTTCGATCGCAAGTGAGACGTGAAGCCGGTATTTCGACGAGAGGTATCTCTTGCAACAGCGCACACCCCATAACACCGAATATCAGAAACAGTAGCATATTGAATACTTGCATTCTCATTTCTTCACCTCCTATCAGATGTGGAAAACCTTCCTACAACAGTTGCTTTCCGTAAATTTTGATCTCTCGGATTGAAGCCCCCTTCAGAGGGATGTTAATTTCCTTATCATCGTTCCGTGTCGCGTTCTGCCGGTCTTCTATTGCGTCCGCTGTCACGCGAAGATAGAGCACTTCCCGCGCGACATTGTATTTAACCGGTTTTGTGCCTTCTACATCCCTATGCTGTTTATCATGCACCGGTTGAAATCCTGTCCCCGATTGACCGAGGTGATAACCAGATGCTTCCAATGTTGTACTGAGTGCCAGATTAGGGATGCGCGAGGCGGGATAGACTTCGACAGTATTCACGTACATCGGCTTTTCGAGTTTAAGCACAATCTCACATCGGATTGTCCCTTTAAGATCCGTTGTATACTGCTCTCTGCCGAAAGAACGTCTGCTGGCTCCGACGATATCATATTTCTTTGTCACTGTCCCTTGTACGTCAAAAGTAGCGACTGTATCCAAGTTGCCGTCCACTATTTCAGGGTGGGTTTCACAGGTCAATTGTGAGGATGGAATCTCCTCAATAGGTGTCCCTTGCAGCCAAGATAAACGCGATTTCAAAATTCCGGTTCCAGGTTGTCCCTGAGATGCGACACAACCAGCAATACTGAGTATCAACACTATGCTTGCGATATAAGCGGCCCTTTTTAGGCTATGTCCGAGGTTGCTTGTCCATATCTTGATCATGTTTTGCTCCTTAAACTGCGGATAAGGCGTGCCCACACATTCCCTCGGTTGTTTGTAAGACACGCCACTTTTTATTTACGGGGACTGTCTACCGAAAAATTTGACTTCTCGAATCTCAGCACCTTTAAGAGGGATCTCAACAACTGAGTTTGGGTTTCGCTTAGAATTCTGTTTATCTTCAATCCCGTCTGCACTCATCCGTAGATATAGGACTTCTCGTTCAATGCGATAGCGAACGGGTGTCAACCCTTCTATGTCCTCGTGCTGCTTGTCAGAAACTCGCTCGAAGGCGACATCAAAGCGTGGTGGATCATCGGTTGTCGTCATCATCGCGAAATTCGGAATGTGTCGTGATGCCGGATAGACTTCCACGTAAGAGACATGGGTAGGTGTGTCGAGTTTGATAATCGCTTCTGTGCGACGGTTGCCTTCAACTTGTGTTATGTAACGCCGTTGTGCGTTTGTAATCCGTCGGGAGTTATCATCAAAAACTTGATACGCTTTTCGGACAAATCCGTTTACAGCAAATGAACTCACCGTCTCCAGATTCCCGTCCACGAATTCCGGGTTCGATGCACAGGTGAGGCGCGACGGAGCAATCTCTTCAACAGACTGGTTCAACTGGTTCAGCATAGCACACCCCGTGACACCAATGAGCAGAACGGTTAAACTGATTAGGATTCTCATCTTTCCTCCTGTTGTATGCCTAAATGTTTTAGGGGTTACGGCACGCGGCGCGTGCCTACTACTTTATAAGGGGATTTCGACGTTGAAACGTTCCGCGGCTTCGACGAGTCGGTTCCAAGTCGGGTCCTCAATCGGTATCCCTTCGCGCAGGCGTTTCTCGCGACTTCGTTCCTCGAATTCTCCGGGGACATAGATTTCATCAATACCGGGCAGTCGGGCAGATGATTTTACCCACTCTGCAAGATACGCGATCTCCTGTTCATAATCTGCTAAATCTATAAAATCCTCGATTTTGATAGCGAACATTACGATGCCACTTGCCCCACGCGTCGGTTGTTCACGGCTACATCCCGCCCAAGAGAGTCCGCCAGCAATAGCATCTATCATCACACCGAGTCCGAACCCTTTGTGCCCAAACTGAGAACCGCCGAGGGGCATAACGGCTGTGTCCTGCGGACGTTCACGAAAGGCATTTGGATCCGTGATCGGTTTGCCTTCGGTATCTATCATCCATCCCTCTGGTATGGATTCACCGCGTGCCGTCTGGACAAGGAGTTTCCCACCTGCGACCACGCTGAGCGTCATATCGAGGAGGAGGGGTTCACCCCCCTGACGTGGCACCGAGATCGCAATCGGATTTGGTGGCAATCTACGAGAGGTACCGCCGTGTGGATGCATGAAGCGTCCACCACCGTTGAGCAATACTATTCCGATCATACCGGCACGCGCCGCAATCGGTGGATACTCGCCCATTCTCCCTGCGTGTCCACATCGGTGTAAGCCGACTGCGCCGATGGTACAACTTTGCGCTTTTTCGACAGCCATCTCCATCGCTTTCCGTGCGACGACCATACCGAGGGCACCGTTGGCGTTAATGACGGTGGCCGCACCGCTCTCTCTGACAATCTCCATTTTATCGGTGGCGGGTCCGCCTGCCATTCCACCGATGTAGTTCGGGGCGTTAATAACGCCATGTGAATCGTGACCTGCTAAGTTAGAATCGACGACGTGGTCGCTGACGATGCGTGCATCTTCTTCTGTACCGCCAGCACCGCGATAGATGTTATATACAAATTCTCTCAAAACATCATGAGCTATTGTCGGCATAAATGTTTTCCTTACTGAATTGCGGATTTGCAAGATGAATAAAGACGTTTAGCCCCCAGATTGGCACCTCGCCTACAGTTAATTCTCACGAAATTCAACACGCCTATAAATGTCCTCCAAGGACAATTCACAATCAATTGAAGTGAGCGACAGCACATCTTCAAGTGATCGAAATTCGATTGGTTGCCACTCCGTGCGTTGCCGACGGTGATGTTCAACCCGTACTTCGTCTTGTGAAACAAGGATGTATTCTCGCAGAGATGTAAGTTGCTGATAGTGCTCGAATTTTTCTCCGCGGTCATACGCTTCGGTTGAGGGTGAAAGCACTTCTACTAAAACAATCGGGTTGAGCAGTGTATCAAAAGTATTATCCTCAAAGCGCGGTTGATCACAAACAACGACAACATCTGGGTAGAAGTAGGAAGTCTCTGGAGTAGTCCGAACCCGCATATCGTTAGTGTGGACTTCACACATTCCCTCTTTCAACTGGATATAAAGTTCTCCAGAGATATTCGTCACAATGAGACTGTGTGCGCGACTTGCACCGGACATGGCAATTATTTCCCCGCGCAAATATTCATGCTTGATATCTGCCTTGCGTTCCCAAGCAAGATATTCTTGGGGAGTCAGGTCGGTTTGGACTGCAATAGATGGCATTATATGCCTCCATAGAAATGACGTTGCGCGTTTCGTCAGAAACGCTTTAAAAGTGGCTACGCTTGACGAAATCCTGCCTCCGTACGATGCCAATTCTGTCCGTGATCGGGGTCACGGAACTGGATATTTCTACCCAGCAGCTGCTTGAGTACATCGCTTTCGCCTGCTAACTCCTCGTCGGTCAATTGCCGTGGCATATCCTCTTGTGGATAGATGACTGATCGGTTATACATGCCAAGCAATCCGACGCGCGGTGTATCCGTTTGATTTGCCCGCGACTGATGCCAAATCGCACCGTTTGTGAACATGATGGAGCCTTTCGGTGCGACAGCAACGCTGCTCTCAAGCCCTTCTGCTTCGCCTAATTCGGGACGGCGGAGCGTTTTGTGTGAACCTGCGATGCACGCCGTTGCGCCGTTTTCTTCCGTAAAGTCATCTAACATCCAGACTGTTTGTCCAGTTATTGAACCCGACGGGAAAGGTGATTGCATCGCCCAATACGGATAGTCAATATGCCAACCGCCATCGGGTGCGCCGGGGCCGACAATGTTCGCCGTAAACGTGGAGGCGATGACATCCTCACCGAGCATCCGTCTCCATACGGCTACCACAGTCGGGTGCTGAATGAAATAGCGGAAGATGGGGGATTTCCCGACGATTGCCCAGACGCGTCGGATTTTACCGTCGCCGTAGCTGTGGTCAAACCCGTTTTCAATGTCTTTCTCGACTAATTTCCAGATTGCCTCTCGCGCTTCGTCTGCTTCAGCGTCGGTAATGACGTTTTCGATAATATGGAAACCGGTTTCTGTCAGATCATGCTCAACACGGTCAAGTCTTTCTGAATCTAATGCAGATTTAACTTGTAGCATATTTTTCACCTCTGCCCTACCGAATACGCGGTAGATTGCGAACCGCTTCAATAACCTGATCCTCTAAATCGTCTGTATCGCTATCTGGGATCAGATTGTGTTTGTCCATCCACGCGATGTTTTCTGCGACACTCTCTGTAACCGGAATTTGTGGACTAAATTCGGGTAACGCTGCTGCGAGTTTCTCGTGGCTGAAAATTTGTGTATGCCCGAAGTTGCCCCGTAATCCGCTGAACCGTTCGGGTGACATCGCGATGAGCGTCTCTTGTGAGACATGCACGATCTCTATGTCAACGCCGAGTGCGTCTGCTGCTGCACGGTGCCACTCGTCCCACGTTCGCGCCTGTGGGTGAACGATGTTGTATATCTCGCCGAAGCAGTCGGATTTACCGAGTATATCTGTAAACGCAAAACCGGCGTCGCGAGATGACAGGAATTGAAAATAATTTAATCCGTCGCCTGCGGAAAGGATCGGTTTGCCTTTCCGGAGCCGGTCAATCCAACCCCCGTCGCCACCGACTTGACGCAGGAGATTCATCCCGGGTCCATGGGTATACGACGGTTTAAAGATAGTCACAGGGAACCCGTCGCGGGCGTGTGCTTCTAACAGAAGATTATCTGCTGCGACTTTGCCGCGTCCGTAACCTGATTCCCCTTGCAACGGTGCGGTCTCTGGGAGGTTAATTCCGCTGAACGGGGGTCCGTAGGTCATCACCGTTGAGCAGTGGACAAAGTGTCCGACGCGTCCTTGACATGCGCGGAGTGCGGAGGCGGCATCATCAGCGTTGAAGCTAATCATATCGATGACAGCATCCCACGCTTCCGCGCCGACTTTCGCTTCAAAGTCGTCGCGTTGTTGTCGGTCGCCGTGGATGATGCGAACATCTGAAGGCGGTGGATCTCTGTGTTGTCCGCGGTTGAACAGGACAACTTCGTAATTTCGGTGTTGCAAGGCGGCAACGATGCCACGGCTAATGTTGCCCGTCCCACCGATAACTAAAACTTTCATGGGTTGATTCCTTTCTCTATCAAGGCGATTTCTGCATCTGTTAATTTGTACAATTCATACACTAACGCGTCTATTTCCTTTTCAATATCAGGGATCTCAGGAATATTAGGGTTACTAAGTATTAGGTTCACGATATACGAAAGTTCCATTTTTTGATTTTCTGACCGAAATGCTATTGGGGATTTTTCCATATTTTTTTTTGTAAAAAACAAGTTGGATCCTCCAGTAGAATTTCTAAACTGCGCTCGGGCATACCAGTCAAAAAGTTTACTATTCAAAATTGCAAGGAGGGAGAGATCGTCTGTTGGTATGCAGTATGATGTATTAGGAATACATGCTGCATACCATGTACTATAGGCTGCTTGCATAGCACTTCCACTAATCGGATAGACAATTTTAGGTTGGTAAAATTCTGGATAATTTTCGCGTTTAAGTTCACGCGAAGATAGTTCCCAATAATATTTCGCTTTACTGCCAGCACCACGACTTTTTAAGATGTCTTTGTAATCAATTAGGTGTCGACTAATTGCTGGATACGTTTGAGCAAAAATTTGTTCCGCTTCTGATTCATCTTCCATATATGACCAGGGCCATTGCTTGTGTAAAGAACTTGAAATCCATATCAGGTATGCTGCTTCCAGTTCCCATTTCTTTTTTTTAAGCCTACGAGCTATCGGGGCTATAATCTTACTACTATTAGCATCTTCCCTAATCAAATACTCGCGTTTGCGTTCATCTATTATAAAAGCTTTAACGCATCTGAGGTTAATACCAGCGTGAATATTCCAGTGATATCCCAACGGTGCTCCCGTATTTTGTAGTTTGTATAATAAATCAGCAGGCACGACGGGGAGGATTGAACGATTTGTGATTCTTTCCTCCCGAACTGGATTGGGGACTGAAACTACCTGTTGAGATTCCGAATTTTGTGGTGTTGCCAACAAATTGTCACCGTCTGTCCGAATTTGCTGCCTATCTCGGTTGACGGGTTGCGGAGTCGTAGATGTTTCCAAGGATGCTTCAGTCTCTTCAGGTGTATCCACGGAATCCGGGGTATGTTGCGGAGTCGTAAATGTTTCCAAGGATGCTTCAGTCTCTTCAGGTGTATCCACGGAATCCGGGGCATCAGGTAGAACGCTCTCGTCAACCACATTGTCTTCGTCCCTAAATTCTGCAAAAGATTCGATAGGTAATTTGTGTTCATAACTCGTCTGAATGTACGTATTATCCTGTGTCCAAGCAAGAATTTTTAGCACCGCTGCATGCCAATTCCCGGGTTCAGCATTATTGAAATAAGCGAAGGCAAAAGGTCGAAAGTACCGATTCGCACAGATAATAGTGATTTTAGCCGGATTGATGTTTTTTTCCGATAAACCTTCCGCGACC
>PYIY01000086.1 GCA_003635195.1 Candidatus Poribacteria bacterium
GCCACGACCCGTTTGCACCTCTATGTGCATGACACCACCGATACGTCTAACAAACTCGTCAAGATAGGCAAGTAAGAGGTGTCGTCCTACCGATTCTTGTGGCGTATCCGGCACCTGCAAAATTCTGAAACCTGCCCGTGCTATGAAATCTCGAAAGTTATCAAGTAACGCCTCCATTTCAATCTGCCCCGCAGATGTGAGATACTCATGAAGTGCTGCGTCGGTATCTTCGGGGAAGTATTCTTGCTCTAACCCGTTTACGAGTGGCTTGAACGCCCTCATAATCCGGTAGAGATAAATCGGATTGAGAATCTCACACATACCATCAGTGCCCTCTTTAATAACACCATAGGTAGCGAGTTCACTGATAATGCCATCGTCGAGATTGAAGTCTACGCCTTCATCACGCGCCATAATACGCATCAGAACGCTTTCAAAACGTGGATTCCTGCGGATATTGGTCGTCAGATGTTCAATGTTGGTATTTCGTCCACGGAGGAGTCGTGTATGCGCTACCGTAAAATGTTCCATCGCAATCGTCTCAGTTTTCGGGATATCCATCTCTTCAGTAAGAATCTGTGCCAACCGATTGACAAGGACAGGTTGACCAGCAGTCTGCTTGTGAATGGATACCACAACTTCAGGTGTGAACCCTTGACCGACCGCCTCAGTATATTGTCCAAGCAGTTCCTTGACTTGTTCAAGTGTAAAGTTGGGTAGATGGAACTCATCCTGAATATTGAACGGCGAGATGGACCTGTCGTAGTTGAGTTGAATGATGTTCTTGACACCAACAATGCCGACACTGTGCGGACACCGCGTTCTATCGGAGAGATAAATATGGCGTAGTGACCGCAGAAAACCCTTAACAGCGGCGCGCGGGATAGCATCAAACTCATCAATGAGAAGTACAACTTTCTGCTTAATGGTATAAGACGAATCAAGGAGGCGCGCCAGTTGGGCAAAGAACCTTCTCATCGCTCTATGATCTGTTATCTCGGTCTTTTCCAAAAATTCTATAAGTGCTTCGGAAGGGACCTGCCCACGCCACTGAAAAACCTTTTTTATTTCTTCACGAATATCTTCGGAGAGACCCCGGTAAAAATCAGCGGAGTTATCGCCTTCGGACTCCTCAAAATTCAGTTGAATTGGGAAATATGTTAAATCCTCAGTTGTAAAGGCATCGAGTGCTAATCGGAAGAAGGTCGTTTTGCCGGTCTGGCGCGGTGCAAAAAGGACGATATATTTGCCCTGCTTGATGCGGTTTATGAAATCGGTAGTCTCTTTTGTCCGTGGGACGATGTAGTTATCTTCAGGATACAAGCGCCCTTCGGTTCCAAAACGTTTCATGTACCCTTTTCTCCGGTGTTAAATTGTGGTTTGATTGCGCGATGTGATAGGGTATTGACTCTCGGTTAAGTATATCACATCATTGCTTAGCAGTCAATATAAATATAAGATGAAATTCCCGCTTTACATTTACAAGGCAAACATGCTATAATATCCCCATATTTTACAATGTAATGGAGGAAAAATACACACATGAAAAACTTTTGTTGGACTGTCTTATGTCTTTTCGCAATCGGATTCATACTCGTTGGGAATATAGACCTCAACGCGAAAGGGCATGAAAAATTCAAGGTTGCGATGCTTCTACCGGGTTCAATCAGTGATGCGGGTTGGAACGCCTTAGCCTACGAAGGGCTTAAAGAAATTGAAAAACAACTCGGGGCGGAAATCAGCCACGCCGAAACCCGAACACCGACAGATCAGGAAGAGCAATTCCGTGCCTACGCACTCGACGGTTACCACATGGTATTTGGACACGGCTATGAGTTCCAAGACCCCGCAAAAGCAGTCGCACCCGATTTTCCTGAGACGATTTTCATTACGTCTTCCGGTGGCACTATCACCGACAACATTTCACCCGTTAACTTTCGTGTTGAACAAGCTGCCTATCTGTTAGGGATGATCGCAGGTATGATGACCCATACAAATAAACTCGGTGTCATGGGTGGGCAGAATATTCCATCTGTCAATAGCACGTTCATGGCGTTTGAAGGGGGTGCGAAAAGCGTTAACCCTCATGCAGAGGTATCTTGGGTATACGTCGGGAATTGGGAAGACATCGGCAAAGGTAAAGAACTCGCACTCGCGCAGATTAATGAAGGTGTTGATTTCATCTTCCCAAATGCAGACGCAGCCGGACTCGGTGCCTATGAGGCAGCTGAGATTTTTAATAAATCTGAAACTGCCGAAAAAGAGGGAAGAATGGTATACACGTTCGGAGCGAACCGTGATAAAAGCGATATATCTCCAACTGTGATTGCAAACGCAGTGATTACACCCAACGCATTTGTGAAAATCGCCAAGATCATTAAAGACGGTGAGTTCAAGCCGCAAATCTATACCTTCAACATGCTAACAGACGAAGCGATTACCCTTACCTACAGTCCCGCATTGAAGAGTAAGGTGCCGGAAGCGGTGCAAAAAGCCGTCGAAGATGCCAAAGCGAAAATCCTTGCCGGTGAGCTGAAGGTGCCACAAATCGACTTCTCTGAAAAGGAAGAGGAAAAAGATTAACATATTCTTCTAAACCTTGTATTGCTGGCGTGCTTTTTAAGCGCACCAGCAAATAAAAAGGAGGATTTGCGTGAAACATATATCTTGCAAATCAAGATATAGCATTACAATCTATACCCTACATTTGTGTCTCTTCACAATTGGATTTATGTTAGGTTGTGAGAGACTTCAGGATAGCAGCAAAATTATCCACGCGCCAGCACCTGAAACGTTCAAAGTAGGTATGCTTCTGCCTGGCTCCATTAGTGATCAAGGATGGAACGCCTTGGCACACGACGGATTAAAAGCGATTGAAACGGAGTTAGGCGCGGAAATCAGTTACGTTGAAAGTTTAACTCCGTCGGATTGGGAAGCAGATTTTCGCGCCTATGCGATGCAGGACTACCATCTCATCTTCGGACACGGCTACGAGTATCAGGATGCAGCGATAGCGGTTGCACAAGACTACCCTGAAATCGTCTTTATCACGTCCGCGGGAGCAAGTGGGGCTATTCGCGAGAACGTCTCACCGATTGTCTTTCGGCTTGAACAAGCTACCTACCTTTTGGGAATGATAGCTGGTATGATGACCCAAACAGACAAGATCGGTATTATTGGTGGGCAGGAACTTCCGTCCGGTAGTAGCACGTTTATGGCGTTTGAAGGGGGCGTGAAAAGCGTTAACCCTGACGCTGTCGTGCAACGTGCCTATGTGGGAGACTGGGAAAATATCGCCAAGGCAAAAAAATTGGCACTAATACAGATACAAGATGGCGTTGACTTTATTTTCCACAATGCGAATGAGGCTGGCATCGGTGTCTTTGAAGCAGTCGTCTTAGCGCAGGATTCTGGAAAAACTGTTTATTCTTTCGGTGCCAATCGAGATCAAAGTGCAGTCTCTCCTCAGGCAGTCCTCGCTAATGCCGTCATTACACCGAGAGCCTACGTACAACTCGCAACAGCTGTGCAAAACAAAACTTTTGAATCCAAACTCTATGTCTTCACAATGACAACTGACGGCGCAATCGCTTTGACCTATAACCCAGCACTAAAGGATCAGGTGCCCAAAAAGGTGCAGCAAAAGGTTGAAGAAGCGAGACTGCAAATTCTCGCTGGTACACTGGAGGTACCACAAATTGATTTCACCAAAGGAGATGAAGATTAAGCCGTTTCTCCAACCTTGTATGCTGACGTGTTTTTAAGAGTGCCAGCGAATACAAAGGAACATTTATATGAAACATATATTTTTTAAATCAAAATATAGCATTGCAATCTATACGCT
Organism: Candidatus Poribacteria bacterium; assembly: GCA_003635195.1. Lineage (GTDB taxonomy): Bacteria > Poribacteria > WGA-4E > WGA-4E > WGA-3G > WGA-3G. The sequence goes on from PYIY01000086.1 coordinate 3,845, forward strand.
ACATTGGTGCCTTTTCGCAATCGGACTCATGCTCATTGGCAATACACATCTCTACGCGAAAGGACATGAAAAATTCAAAGTTGCATTGCTTTTACCTGCCTCTATTACTGATGGCGGTTGGAACGCTTTCGCTTATGATGGACTTAAAGCGATCGAAAAGGAATTAGGCGCGAAAATCAGCCATGTTGAGAGCAGAACACCTACCGACCAGGAAGCACACTTTCGCGATTATGCGTTGGACGGGTATCACCTCATTTTCGGACACGGCTTCGAGTATCAGGACCCTGCGAAACAAGTTGCCCCAGATTTCCCTGAAACTGTTTTTATTACATCAACCGGTAACACCATCACCGATAACATATCGCCTATAGTTTTCGCGATTGAAGAACCCGTTTACTTGTTAGGGATTATAGCCGGATCAATGACCCAAACCAACAAAATCGGTATTGTCGGTGGACAAAACATCGCAGCTATCAATAGTATGTTTAGTGCGTTTGAAGAGAGCGCAAAAAGCGTTAACCCTGATGTCGTGGTCCGTCGGGCGTATGTCGGCAATTGGTCGGACATCGGGAAAGGGAAGGAACTCGCCCGCGCACACATTAATGAAGACAGCGACTTTCTCTTCCCGGTTGCGGATGTCGCGGGACTCGGCGTTTTTCAAGCTGCAATGGAGGCACAATCCGATGGAAAGACCGTCTACACTTTCGGGGTATATCAAGACCAGAGCGAGTTGTCTCCCAAAACTATAGTCGCAAGTGCCATTGTTACACCCAAGGTCTTTGTAAACCTTGCCAAGGTTGTGATGAAAGGCAGCTTTGAACCGCAACCCTATCGCTTCACAATGGCAGAAGATGAAGCACTCACTTTCGTCTACAATCCTGTGTTGAAGGATAAAGTAGCAGACACGGTGCAAAAAGCCGTTGCGGAAGCAAAAGCCAAAATTATTGCTGGCGAATTGAAGGTGTCGCAAACCTATTTGACTGAAGAACACAAATAATCTATATGAGATCCACAACGCTGTGTTGGGAGCATGCATCATGAAGCACACAATCGAAATTGACGGGGTTGAAGTTGCCTTTTCCGAGGGTGAAACGATCCTTGAGGTCGCACAACGGCATCAAAAAGAGATTCCAACGCTCTGCTACGACCCAAGGCTTGAGCCTTTCGGGGGGTGTCGCCTTTGCATCGTCGAGTTAGAAGGTGCGCGAAATCCGGTGGCATCCTGTACGACGCAGGCTACCCCGGGGATGGTCGTCCGTACAACGACTGATACAATAGAAGCGTACCGGAAGACACTGCTTGAGATGGTCGTTAGCGAAAACCGTGAAGTTGATGTGCCTCCGTTGCGCGGTTATGCTGCTGGTGAACTCGCGGACCTCCGTGACAGATACGCCGTCAACGGCACGCATATCACAGGTGCGAAATCCGGAACGAGTAAAACCGAAGATGACAATCCGTTTATCCTCAGAGATTACGAACTTTGCATCTCGTGTTATCGATGCGTCCGTGTCTGTGCTGAACAAGAGGGTGACCATGCTATTAACGTCATGAACCGCGGCTTCCATACACAGATTACAACGGAGTTTGATGGACTTCTCAAGGATTCCGCCTGTACGTTTTGCGGACAGTGTATCCAGACCTGTCCGACAGGGGCACTCGCCGACAAGAAAGCACTCCGTGCGGTTGATGAAGTAGCGCACGTTATTCCTGACAAAACCCGCACCATTTGTCCGTATTGTGGGGTTGGATGTTCCGTTGATATACTCACGAAAAATGAGAAAATTGTTGGCATCCACCCTGCGATGGACGGACCCGCGAACCAAGGCGCCCTTTGTGTTAAAGGTCAGTTCGCTTACGACTTCGTGCAACATCCTGACCGGTTGAAAACGCCACTCGTTCGTGGTGATGATGGTGAACTCCATGAAGCCACATGGGAAAACGCACTTGACAAAGCCGCTGAAGGTTTCCGAAAGGTCAATGCTGAACACGGTAGACACAGCATCTACGGCATCGCTTCCGGGCGTGCACCGAGTGAAGCGGCATATCTGATGCAGAAGTTTATCCGTGTCGGGTTCGGGAGCAACTACATCGACAATTGCAGCCGTGCCTGACACGCGCCGACCGTTGCCGGTCTGGCAGCGACAATCGGACGGGGCGCGATGTCTAACCCGCTCGTCGATATGCAGAAGCCGGAGGTCATCTTCTGTATCGGCACAAATATGACCGAATGTCATCCTGTCGCAGCGACGGGGCTTAAGAAAGCAATCGCCGGTGGTGCGAAACTCATCGTCGCGGATCCAAGGCGCATTGCATTGGCGGAACTGTCGCATCTCTATCTGCCACTCCGCGTCGGTTCTGACACAGCACTGCTCCTTGGCATGGCACACGTGATCGCCCGCGAAGGTTTGATTGACGAGGATTTTATCGAAAACCGCACGACTGGGTTTGACGAATTCTTTGAGCATATCAGCCAGTGGACACCGGAATGGGCAGAAACAATTACAGGTGTCCCTGCAAAGGATATTGAGACAGCGGCGATGTGGTACGGCAGCGCGAATAAGGGTGCCATCTACTACACGCTTGGAATCACCGAACATATTTGCGGCGTTGAGAATGTTCAGAGCCTCTGCAATCTCGCCTTAATGACGGGTAACGTCGGGCGCGAGGGAACGGGTATCAACCCGATGCGTGGGCAAAACAACATTCAAGGCGCGGGCGATAGTGGCGCCTTGCCAAATAATTATCCCGGCTTCCAAGCCGTTACGGATCCAGAGCATCAGGCGAAGTTTAAAACCGAATACGGCAGAGAGATTGATTTAGAGAAGGGTATCACGAAAGTGACCGCCTTAGAACTTTGTGGGGACAGTATCCATGCGATGCTCATTGACGGCGAAAACACATTGCTCTCCGACCCGGATCGAGAGCATTGTGAGCATGCACTTCGTTCGCTGAAGCACCTCGTCGTTATCGACATCTTTCTCACTGAAACCGCAGAACTCGCCGATGTTGTACTACCAGCGACTGCTTGGGGTGAAACAGATGGCGTATGCACGAACACCGAGCGGCGTGTCCAACGGATGCGCGCCGCAGTACCCCCAGCGGGTGAGGCAAAACCGGATTGGTGGATTATCTGCCAAATTGCACAACGGCTCGGATTTAAAGGCTTCGATTTCGATACACCCAAACCGATCTTCAACGAACTCTGTCGGGTTTCACCGATTTATGCCGGATTAGATTGGGAACGCATTGACAAAGGCGAATATCAGTGGCCCGTACCGCACAAGGAACACCCAGGGACCCCGCGGTTACATGAGGAATCGTTTGTCAACGGTCGGGGTATTTTCTCAAACGTACATTACCGAGACCCCGCTGAGACAATTAGCACAGAATTCCCAGTATGGCTCACAACAGGTAGACGTTTGCAATCCTATCATACCCGTACACAGACGGGTAGGGCGCAGGGAATTGATTATCTCTTGCCCGAAGAATCACTTGAAGTCAATCCAGCAGACCTTGAAACATGGGAATTAACGGACGGAGAATGGTGCAAAATGAGTAGCGCGCGCGGCAGTATCAACATCAAAGTCAAAGCGACAAATCGTTCGCCGCGTGGCACCGTCTTCGCCAGCTTCAGTTTCGCAGATGTCCCAGTTAATCTATTAACCGGCTCGGGTTACGATCCGATCACACATACCGCTGAATTGAAGGTCTGTCCGGTGAGGTTAGAACCGCTTTAGTTGGTTTTCGGTTATCAGTTTTCAGTTGCCTCACAGTGAGAGTTAAGAACCATTTAGGACATGAAAATATAAAATAATACCGACAGAGGTCTTTATACTGAAGGAGAAACATTATGAATTGGAAATCGCGCTGGTCTGAACAGCACGTGAATACCGATGCTTTAAAGCGGCAACTACAAACCGAAGGCTTCAATGCCTATGAATGGACAGGTCGTCCGGGCGGTGCCTATCTTGATTATATCCATACCCAAGACGAAGTTGTCTGTGTGTTATCTGGCACGGCAGATGTGAAAGTCGCCGACGAACAAGGAACCGTCGAACCCGGCGACCGTATGGATGTCCCTGCGAATACCTACCATTCGATTACTGTCACAAGCAAAGAGCCGTTAGTCGTCTTAACAGGTATGCGAAAAACTTAGCATGGAACACAACTCAACAAGACACACCATAATCACGCACAGAGAATATGCTCGAAGATACAGATATACGCAGTTTTTTTGACATTTCTATCACACATTTTCCCGATAGAAGTGCCACTATTAAGTATGTGCTTCTATTGATACTCCATCGTCGCCCTGCTGCAGAACATCAAGAGTTGGTAACGTTAGTGGGTCAACATACACACGAATTGGAGGTAGAAACAATGGCAAAATCAATGGCAGATGTTCTCAGAGAACAAGGCATTGAACAAGGCATTGAACAAGGCATTGAACAAGGGGAAACCCGGGCAAAACAGGCAGCAGTGCTTAAGCTGCTGCAGTTCAGATTTACTGATATCCCAGAATCAGTTGCTAATCAGGTTACGTCAATACAGAATGTCTCGCGCCTCGACTCGCTCTTTGAAGCGGTCTGGGAAGCAGATACTCTTGATGAGATTGATTGGCAGAACCTCAACAATTAAGTTGACTGCCGATTGACTTTCTTTGAACAATTTTTAAGCGGGAAGGATCTGTAATCCTGTTAATCTTTAATCTTGCAAATCTTAGTTTAGACAATCAAATAGAAAGGAAAATTAATGAACATTACCGTCAAAGCAGGTGGGTTTGCCCAAGAACAGACAGATGTTATCGCTATCGGTATACTGGAAAATCCGGATTTCTATAGTGCCCCGCTCCAAACTATAGATCAGGTACTCGGTGGACGTATTCGAGAATTGATGAACCTCGGTGATTTCACAGGTAAGTTGAAAACCACAAGTTGGCTTTATACAAACGGTGCGATTACCGCGCCTCGCGTGCTACTGGTCGGTTTGGGTGAGTATCATGACCTGACTACCGAAAAAGTCCGTCAGACAGCCGGTCACGCCGTGCGGACGATTCGGGATATGGGCTTAAGAAATGCCGCAGTTCCTATCCCTATTGAAGCCACTCCTGAAATGATACAAGGTGCTACGGAGGCGTGTCTCCTCGGACTCTATCAATTCGATGAACACAAAACAGACAGCGGCGATGAAGACGAAAAGAAAAAGCTTGAATCCATCACTTTCTTAGCTGAAAGTGATCAGAGTCAGGCGACAATAGAAGCAGCAGTCCAGCGCGGAGAAGTGATCGCTAACGGTACGCTGCTCGCCCGCGACTTGAGTAACCAACCCGCGAACTATCTCACACCAACGCAACTCGCAGAAAAGGCGGAAGCGGTGGCAGAAGCGACAGGACTTGGTTGCGAAGTTTTTGACAAAGCCACCTTAGCGGAAAAAGGTTTCCGTACACTCCTCGCTGTTGCCCAAGGGAGTGCTGAAGAGCCGCGGTTCATCATTCTGGAGTATACCCCCGACGGCGAAGGACAAGATACCGTCGTGCTTGTTGGAAAAGGGATTACCTTTGACACAGGCGGGATCTCAATTAAGAGCGGGAGCGGTATGCATGAGATGAAACATGACATGTCGGGTGCTGCTGCTGTAATCGGCGCGATGCAAGTCATCGGTCAACTCAAACCGAATGTGCGTGTTATCGGCTTGGTTGCCGCCACCGAAAATATGCCGAGTGGCACTGCGGTTAAGCCGGGCGATGTCGTCACCTCTTATGGCGGCAAAACGATTGAGATTCTTAACACCGATGCTGAGGGGCGACTGGTATTGGCAGATGCGCTCGGATGGACGGCACAGTATAATCCGAAAGGTGTTGTCGACTTAGCCACGCTCACCGGTGCCGTGATTGGTACTTTAGGACATATCGCAGCGGGGGCACTCGGGACAGACCCAGAACTCATGGCGAAAGTGAAATCAGCAGCTGAAAAAACGCACGAACGGGTCTGGGAATTGCCGCTCTGGGACGATTACGATGAAGGTGTCAAAAGCAAGGTCGCAGATGTCCAGAACATCGGTGACGGGACTGCTGGCACGATTGCCGGCGGCGCGTTTCTTAAGAAGTTTGCAGAAGGCTATCCGTGGGTGCACCTCGACATCGCTGGCACTGCGTGGGGGATGAAAGGCTCTACTTATATCCCTGAAGGCGCGTCAGGCTACGGTGTCCGGTTGCTGGTGCAACTGGTTGAGGATTGGTAGATTTTCCTAAAATACACTAACAAAAAGCCCTGTTGGATTATCCGACAGGGCTTGACATGTTACTATTGAAAAAGATTTAGCTGTTTAGTTCACAAGCTCCGGTTGATGCAATATCTCCTCTTCATCTGAGACAATAAATTCAGCCTGAATATCCCATATACCGTGCTGATCAATTTTAATTTCGTAAATCCTACATTTGAACCTATATTTCTGATTCGGAAAAATTTCCACCTCTTCACCATTTTCATCCATGCTGTAAAGAGCCACACCATGCGTGGTAATGGAGAACAGTCTAAGGTTATTGTTGGTGTATAACTCTACATTCCTTCCATAACGTGCGCGCTTTACAACTGCCTCAAAGGTTAAAACCTTATCTATGTATGTTTCAGGATCGTTTAATACCTCTGTAAAAGACAGGGAGACGTTTGGATCGCTTGTATCTCGGTTAGATACACCTATCATTCCACATCCCATGGAAATGAAAGACACGATGACTAATATGTATACGAACGATGTTCTCAACATTGAATTTCCCCCTCACACAACTCATGTCAAGATAGGTTATCCTTGACAAAATTTGTCCCATTTTCAAGATACCTTGTATATCACGCACAGCTGGCGAGGTTCCCCAACCTCGCCAGCAAAGGCATTTGCGTAAATCCTAACTTCCTTATCCTTCAGACCGGATCTGAATTAATTTATTAACAGCATGGATGTATGCCCGGGCACTCGCTTCAATGATGTCTGTGCTGGCACCGTGCCCGGTGATGATGTGCCCGTTGTCTTGCACTTTCAATGAGACTTCACCGATAGCGTCTTCACCCTCGGTTACGGAACGGATCTGATAGTCAATGAGATTCAGTTGAATATCAACAACTTGACCAATCGCCTTAAACGCAGCATCAACGGGTCCATCACCCGTTGACGCTTTTTCAACTACGCCGTCTTCCGTCCGAATACCGACTGTCGTTGTTGATGCGATTCTCGTTCCACTGACAACTTGGATATAATCGAGTTCAAAGACAGCGGGGATCGCGCGAATCTCATCACTCATAATCGCTTCGAGGTCGGCATCCTGCACCGATTTTTTCTTGTCAGCGACCCTCAGAAATCTTTCGTAAACTTTGTCTAACTGTTCAGCGTCCACTTCGTAGCCGAGTTCGTTGAGCCGGTGTCTGAGTGCGTTGCGTCCGGAACGCGGACTGAGGACGAGTTGACTCTCTTTCCAACCGATCTCTTTCGGATCAATGATCTCAAACGTTACGCGTGATTTGATGATCCCGTCTTGATGGATACCGGAACTGTGTGCGAAAGCGTTCGCGCCCACAATCGCTTTGTTCGGTTGCACGGCAATCCCCATCGTTCGGCTCACACGTCGACTAATCGGGACAATCTCTTTGGCGTTAATCTCGGTATAATATGCTTTGAAATAGTCGCGTCGGGTTCGGATTGCCATGACCACCTCTTCAAGTGAGGTGTTCCCGGCGCGCTCGCCGAGTCCGTTGATTGTGCATTCTATCTGACGTGCGCCCTGCTCAACGGCGATAAGACTGTTCGCCACCGCCAATCCGAGATCATTATGGCAGTGGACACTAATAATAGCATCGTCAACATTTGGAACATTTTCCATGATGCCCTTAATCAGGTTACCGAACTCCGTTGGGACTGTCCACCCGACGGTTTCGGGGATATTGACGACAGTCGCGCCTGCGGCGATAGTCGCTTCGACGACCTCATAAAGAAACGCTAATTCTGTCCGTCCCGCGTCCATCGGTGAAAATTCTACATTCGCATCCGGGTGACCTTCACAGAGGCTCTTCGCGTAGGCGACAGCATCCGTTGCCATTCGGAGTGTATCTTCGGGGGTCGTCCGCGTGATACGTCCCATGTGGATGGGCGATGTTCCGACAAACGTGTGGATACGCGCGCGCGGTGCGTCCGCAATTGCTTTCCATGCAGCAGTAATGTCTTTCTCTACAACGCGAGAGAGCGCGCAAATTTCCGGTCCTTCAACTTCGTTGGCTATCCGTTTGACAGCGTCGAAATCACCCGGGGACGAAATTGGGAATCCAGCTTCAATGACATCAACATTTAATTTGGCGAGGTGCTTGGCAATTTCGAGCTTTTCCTCAATACCCAGAGCAGCACCGGGGGTCTGCTCGGCATCACGGAGCGTTGTATCAAAAATATAGACTTTCTGCTGGTTGGTTTCAAAATCGTCCAAGGCTCTTTCCTCCGATTTAGAGTCATCAGTTATCAGTTGTCATGCTTCGCAGTGAGAACAGTTAAAGAGATTTGCTGTTGCTTGAACACTAACCTCAACTGCCACAAGAACTCTCTTAACTGATAACTGATAACTGATAACTGATAACTATTTTACATTTCACGACCGACAGCGATAGCAATCGATTTCAGCTCCCGCATGAGTGTCTCAAATTGATCTGGAAACAAGGATTGGGCACCATCTCCTGTCATTGAATGATCAGGATCGTGATGTACCTCAAGTAACAGTCCATCTGCTCCAGCTGCCACAGATGCTTTCGTCATATCACACACCAAGCTCCGAATACCAGTGCCGTGGCTTGGATCAACGACAATGGGCAGATGACTCAATTCGTGAATAACAGGGACCGCGTTCAGGTCAAGCGTGTTACGTGTATGGGTTTCAAATGTGCGAATGCCGCGCTCACATAGGATGACATCCGGGTTACCTTCTGCAAGGATATATTCGGCAGCGAGCAGCCATTCTTCGATTGTCGCCGACATCCCACGCTTGAGGATTACCGGTTTCTGCGCGCGTCCAACCTCACGTAACAGATAAAAATTCGTCATGTTCCGGGTCCCGAGTTGGAACATGTCTGTATATTCGCCGACGAGTTCGACTTCGTGTGGGGTCATGACTTCGGTGACGATACCGAGTCCGGTTTCGTCTTTTGCTTCTTTTAGCATCTTGAGAGCACTTTCACCGTAGCCTTGGAAGCTATAGGGCCCCGTTCTCGGCTTAAAGGCACCGCCTCTGATGAAACTCGCCCCTGCTTTTTCGACCAACCGGGCAATGGTCACAATTTGTTCTGTACTCTCTACCGCACACGGACCGGCGATAACAGGGACCTGCTTTCCACCAATCTTCGTGCCGTTGACTGCAATCACTGTCGGTTCATCCCGAAATTCGCGGCTCGCTAACTTGAACGGTGCTGTAATCGGCATCGTCCGTTCAACACCGGACATAGACTCTATCGGAATATCACCAAGCAATGTTTTATCTCCTATAACACCGATGACAGTGTGCCGTTCACCAGTTGAAATTTGCGCTTTCAACCCGACACTTTCGATCCGTTTGACAACAGCATCAATATCTGATTGTGTTGCATCGGTCTTAGTAACGATTACCATTCTTTTCAACTACCTCCAACAAATTACGCTGTCTGTCCCAAATCAAATACGGTTAAAAAAAATTACCCAACATCGAACTTATCTTCAACGCTGGGTGGTGATACTGGAATCGGTTAGTCATACAATCGAGGCATTACCTACGAACTTTCACCACCTATCGTTGCCGTACAAATATAAGTACAGATACAGATAAAACACAAACACGCCTTTTAACAGCAAACTGCTGTTTGCCTGGATAAAAAGAGCCCAAGCGCTGAGGGCGTTATTCTGAACGATCCCTACACCGGTTATTTGTGTTGTGATGGTATTGTGTTCAAGCGTTTGCATTATCAAGTCCCTTGAATCCGGACAACAAAGAGGCATGCCCACTACGTCTCAAAACAACTTATGTCATTAAGACGTTATTCGGAAAAAAACGTTTAGTCTTTATAGTACTGACTTTAAAATTATATAATAACATATTTTTTTATGCAAGTCAAATTTCTTTTTTGTAGAAGCCATCAGCAGTCAGTTGTCAGCAATCAGTGTGTCGCTTACTGGAGAGGTTCCTCCTACAGGCAAGCGTCCAAAATAGTTTTGACAGACAAGCCGACGTATGCTAACATACAGAACTGAACTCCCACGATACAATGTAGATGGAGCAACTATGCAAAAAGAAGAAAATTTTACACCTATAACTGTTGGGATTATGGGCGGCTCAGCCTCTGGGAAAACAACGTTCGCGAGTGCCTTGGCGGAAGCACTGGCGGAATTTTCGCCTATTGTGCTAAACCAAGATTCCTATTTCCGCGACTGGTCAGAATACTCCGAAGCAGAGCGCGAGCGTGTGATTACTGCTAACCACCCCGATGCTGTTCTATGGGATGCGCTCATTACAGACATCAAGAAACTGCGTGCCAGAGACGCTATTGAGTTTCCTACCACTGGTACCCGCGCTGCACAGCGCGGCACCGAAAAGACGAGTGTTCAACCGAGTGACATCGTTATTGTAGAGGGACATCTTATCTTCTGGAGTGAAGACCTACGCGATTTGATGGACATCAAACTGTTCCTCGATGTAGACGCACACGAGCGGGTTTTACGACGGATGCTCCGTGATGTCGCACAACGCGGGGGCGATCTCGAATGGGCAATCAACTGGTACCGGCGTGATGTCCTACCTAACTTTCCTGTCTACACTGAACCTTGCAAACAGTATGCAGACCTCGTTATCCCGTTCCAAGATGAAAATCCGGTTGCGTTGCACACGCTTGTTGCCGGAATTCGGAAGCAAATTCAGGAAAGCAGAACGTCTTCTTAATAAACGCGCGGAAAACTTCCTTTAACCTTCCTCAAGCCATTTTGACATCACACAATGCCACAGTGGCAAGGGTGATGTCAAAATGGCAAATCTACACCGCCATCTATTCTCCTATGAACCGTGTTATATAGATGGGTCTCCACGTGGTAAGCACAAGACCTACGCCCACAACGATTAGGAAACGCCACTCACTGTGGGCAGCAAGCAGATGAAAAGCTGCTTTGGCACGGAATTTGCTCCATATGCAAACAGAGCGACAACATCGTCGTTTACCTCTGAAAAGATTGGCATAAAACTTGCAACTTGTTTGGCATAGAACTTGCACCTAACATTTACACAAACAAAATTCAGAAGGAGAAAAAAATGACTTACTTAACGACACGCAGACCGATGCGAAACCTGTTTAACCTCCACAACCAGATGGAGAAGGTTTTTAGCGACCTCTTCGCCTCCGATGAGGGTGAAAGGGATATGGAAGAAACCTCTTGGATGCCCACGGTCGACATTTCTGAAACGGAAAACGGGTTTGAGATCCGCGCTGAACTTCCCGGCGTATCCGAAAACGATGTCAGCGTCTCTGTAACCGACAACCTGCTTACCATCAAAGGCGAAAAACACCAGCAAGCGGAGACAGACAGCAAAAACTATCACCGTGTTGAACGCCGGTACGGCAGCTTCCAAAGAAGTTTCACGTTGCCAAGACACATCGAAACCGATGCGATCAAAGCAGAATTCAAGGATGGGGTCTTGACACTCGGAATTCCGAAGGCAGAAGCCGCGAAACCGACTGAAATTCCGATTACAGTAAATTCTTAACCTAACGACTCGGACTTGCCTCGTCTGTTAGATAGCATACGGGGCATGTCCAACAACACACACACAGCATTTTATCCAAAGGAGAAAAAAATGACTTATTTGACTTTACACAGACCGGCAAGAAACCCATTCAGATTTTACAGCCCGTTCTTTGTCCCACTGCGCGCGAGGACCGACGCAGGTACATATAACTGGGCACCCTCGGTTGATATTTCGGAAACAGATGACAACTTTGAAGTTCGCGCCGAATTGCCGGGTGTCGCAAAAGACGATCTCCACGTCTCTGTCAAAGATAACTTCTTGACACTCAGCGGAGAAAAGCGGCAGGAAAATGTAGAGGATGACACCCAAAACTACCGCCGCGTTGAACGCCGTTATGGGAGTTTCCAACGCAGATTCACGCTCCCACCCGAAGTAACGGCAGACAATATCAAAGCCGAATACAGTGACGGTGTGCTAACGCTCTCTATTCCGAAACCGGAAACCGCGAAACCGACTGAAGTTCCGATTACAACGACATCTTAAGACCCAACCAACAAACCAAAACAAAAAGGCTGGCGCGTAAATGTGCCAGCCTTCTCTTTTTATCTGCGATAAATGGACTATACTTCCTCTTTGTCTCTCAAAACACCGATATAGAGAAGTGCGGCGAGGATCGCACCGACGCACGGTCCCACGAAGTAGAGCCAGAGATCCGCATAATTCCCACTGACAATAGCGGGTCCCAATGTACGTGCGGGATTGAGAGAAGCACGTGTCAAGGGACCACCCATTAGGATAGCAAGGACCAATGTGAGCCCAATAGCGAGACCAGCGAAATTGCCTGCCTTTCCACTCACAGCGGTGTTGAAAATGGTATTGACGAGGAAGAAAGTGAGCACGATTTCGACGACAAGCCCTTGAACCGGGGTAACACTTTCAGCCAAAATTGTTACACCCAAATCACCAGGATTCGGTAGTACAGCATTCAGGACAACCGCCCCCAAGATTCCGCCAAGAAATTGCACAATCCAGTACCCGATCGCTGCGACAAATTCAATCTCTCCGGCTATTAGTAAGCCAAGTGTTACAGCCGGATTGATATGCGTGCCAGAAATGTGTCCATACGCATACGCAAACGTTACAATCACCAAGCCGTGAGCGAGCGCAACACCCACTAAATTCGCTTGAGTGATCGCCAGCGCGCCAGCACCGATAAAAATCAGGGCAAACGTACCAACAAATTCAGCGACTAAATTCTTTGTATTCATAAAACTCCCCTTGAATTTGAACTATCAGATGGCTATTCCCAATAACCATTTTAATTCCAATTTTTGACAAAATATTCACACACCTTTGTAATTTGATTTGCAAGGGGTTATAATAGGTCAATTCTGAATATTATTCAATTTTTAAAAACAATAAAGCCTACATCCAACTCTATACTATACGATATTTTAAGGTAAAAAGCAAATTACATCCGTCTGATTTGCAGATTGACAATTCTGGGTGAACATGCTAAATTATCAAAAACACAAAAGAACAATAGATGTGCTCTCCACGAACCCTCAATGTAATCACCGCTTCAAAAAGGAACCTCTTATGAAATTGATGCAGTCTTCCATCTTTACGCTTTTTATGTGTGCAGCACCCCTTATTATATCACAAGTTGACGCTCAAAATTATACGACGTGGGAGTTACCTGAAGGTGCCAAAGCACGATTCGGTAAAGGTCGCATAACACAGATGCAGTATTCTCCAAATGGTAAGCAACTTGCAGTCGCGACCGATGTCGGAATTTGGATATACGATGCACGGAGTGGCGGATTACTTATGCTACTCACAGGACATAGCGGCAGGATTGATTCTATGGTGTATTCACCGGATAGTAGGACCATTGCCAGCAGCAGCTGGAATGGAATCCGTTTGTGGGATGTCGTCACAGGAAGCCAGGTAGCTACACTTAAGGCAAACGCTGTTCGTGCCATAGCATACTCGCCAGATGGAAACACCATCGTCAGTGGAAGTAACGGGGGGCCAATCCATTTGTGGGATATTAGCACAGGGCAACTCAAGGCTACGCTCACAGGGCATACGGACATTGTCTCTTCCATAGTATACGCATCGGATGGAAATACCATTGCTACCGCAAGTAGAGACAAAACAGTAAGACTATGGGATGCCACCACAGATAGCTCTATAGCTATACTCACAGGTCATACAGATTGGGTTGTTTCCGTAGCATATTCACCCGATGAAAATACAATTGTGAGTGCAAGTTTGGACGATACGGTGCAACTGTGGGATGCTACAACTGGCAAACACAAGACTACGCTCAGAGGGCATCATCACTATGTTAACGCTGCTGTCTATTCACCCGATGGAAAAACCATCGCGAGTCGCGGGTGGGATGGCGTGTTTTTTTGGGACCTTACTGCCGGCGAAGCCGAAGCAACAATCAAAAAATCCGTGCGCAGTGTCGCGGCACTGGCGTATTCACCTGACGGAAAAACGATCGCTATTGCGAATCATGATGGCACGGTGAGTTTGTGGGATGCCGGGAGTGCACAAAACAACGGCATACCTCAACCGAGGTATGTATCAAAATCCTTTCTCACGGGGCATAAAAAATGGGCGGATTGTTTAGCGTATTCGCCAGATGGTAAGACTATTGTTTGTGGAAATTCAAGCGGTATACATTTATGGAACGCCACAACGGGGAAACACGAAGCGACATTCAAAGGACATACGGATAATATCAATTCCGTCGCCTATTCCCCCGACGGAAAAACTATCTTAGGTGGAAGTTGGGACGGGCGGGTGCATCTGTGGGATGCTGCGACAGGACGCTACACTGGTTTTCGGCGTGAAAATAGATTGAAACCCTCCGAAGGACCAGACCACACAGGAAATGTTTACCGTAGAGATTATGTCACTTCGGCAGTATATTCACCTGATGGAAAAACTATCGCCAGCGCAATTGACGATGATACCGTCCATTTGTGGGACGCTGACACAGGAAAACACAAAAATACGCTTATAGGGCATCAGGACATCGTTTATTCCGTAGCGTATTCACCCGATGGAAAAACCATCGCCAGTGCAAGTAAGGACAAAACAGTACGTTTGTGGGATGCTGACACTGGAGAACATAAAACGACACTTATAGGACATAACGACATCGTCTATTCCGTAGCGTATTCACCCGATGGAAAAACCATCGCCAGTGGTTCGGCTTATAATGATAACACAGTACGTCTATGGGATGCTAACGCCGGAAAACAAAAAAACATACTCAGAGTGAACGGTATCGTCTATTCCATAGTATTTTCACCCGATGGAAAAACTATCACTGCTGGAATTTCAAACGACGTGTATTTGGCAGATGCCGCAACCGGAAGACAGAAAACTATGCTCACTGGACATAAGAGTTCAGTAGAAGCCGTTGCATATTCACCGGATGGTAAGACGCTTGCCAGTACGAGTTTGGACGGCACAATGCTCTTGTGGAATCTTGCTGGAAATCTCAAAGT
This sequence comes from Candidatus Poribacteria bacterium, assembly GCA_003635195.1. Lineage (GTDB taxonomy): Bacteria > Poribacteria > WGA-4E > WGA-4E > WGA-3G > WGA-3G. Next base: position 19,106 of record PYIY01000086.1, read on the forward strand.
AAAACCAGTGCAGCTTACCGGGGATTTCAACGGGGACGGTATTGTCAATCTCTCTGATGTGGGGACGGTTTTTTTAAATTTCATTATAGATCTTATCGCGGTTATGAAAGGGTTAGCTAAGGTAGACGTGGTAGGGTAAATTCTGGCATAAATTATAATTCAGAACACTTTAGGGCAAGGTCCACTTTGCCAACAACACTGAAAGGAAGGAATTCTCATGAAAAAAGAGATTAGAAACGATATTAAAGGCATTAACCGCTTTATCTTTGAAACGGGGGCAGACAGGGATCAACTCCATCTCCATATCTCAGAAGTCGGGCCTGGGCAACGCGCACACCCACCGCATACACACGACGGGCAGGAAATTTTTTATGTGTTTTCTGGGGAAGGCGAAGTCCTATTTGGCGAACAGACGCACCGCGTCAGCGACAACGAAGCCGTCCACGTCGATTGCCAAGTTTTGCACGGGATACGCAACGTCGGGGAGACCCCATTACGCTATGCCGTGATTATCGCAAAATGATAGATACTCGAAAGCGTGGCTTGTATACCAAACTTGCTTAACTGGGATTTCTCAAAAGCACTCAGAAGCCCCTATCTATCAATGTCCTCTTGATACGCGGTTATGAAAATGCTAAAAAATGCTCATTGATAAATCCCCATTACGTGAAAAATATACCTGATTTTCAATACAAAATTGAATAAAATCGCCCATTAAATCGGTTTTTCATAGGTATTTCGTATTGATGTTATTAGGTTTAGTGGAATTAGAAAACTTTCACTCATGTAAAATGTGTGTGCGTTTGTTTTCACGAAGTCAATGGTCATGGGGGTTAAAATTTGCATTTGTACTCATTTTGGACATGATCTGAACAACTGTGAGAAATGTCAGCTTAATTTTTCCTACTCTGGCGAGTTATCGGATAATTGCTCCGCGTATAAATGATAAATACCGTAAAGGCCCGCGGCAATCAGGACGATCCCG
>PYIY01000087.1 GCA_003635195.1 Candidatus Poribacteria bacterium
TTAGACGTTTACTTGACTTTTAGTAATTTTTATGGTTTAATATCTCAAGTGAAATTCTGAGGTCCGCGCCTTGTAGGAGACGTTAAACTCGGACATTAACAATGAAGGTTAGAGAAGTCATCAAATTACTTACAGACAATGGTTGGTTTCTTCACCGAACAAAAGGCAGTCACAGGCATTTTAGACACCCCACCAAATCAGGCAAAGTAACAGTTCCAGGAAAAATGGGTAAAGATATTCACCCTCGTACATTGAACTCCATTCTTAAACAAGCATCATTAAAATAAAGGAACCTTTAACGAATGCGTTATCTTGTAATTTTTGAACAAGGCGATACGAATTATAGTGCGTATGTCCCAGATCTTCCTGTATGTGTAGCAGTAGGTGATACGCTTGAGGAAACACGAAAGGAGATCGCTGAAGCTATGAAATTTCATATCGAATGTCTACAAGAAGATGGAGAGATTATTCCGAAACCCATGTCAAAATTGTCTGATCAAACATCTTCAGATATTACAGCGGAATTCGTTGAGGTCGAAATAGATAATATCACTGCCGCAAAGCAGTCCAATTTACCTTCTTTTACAAATATCGTGTCTCGCTTTAAACGGAAACGCGTTTAAAATGGCAGTACCACGATGGAAAATGTGTAGATTTTCACTATTTTTTAGAATTTTCCGAAGACACGCACAAAAATTTCCATGTAGTTCTGGTCGTTAACTTCCCCAATTGCGCGTTGGTCTATGTATCGCGCACCGATATGTAGAAACATCTGCTTCCGATAAGCAGTAAAACTTTTCTCCATCTCAGCCAACAACGCCTGACGGACAAAGTCATTATCGTTGTCAAGCATATCATTGAACAGGAGAATTTGCCCACCCCCCGTGAGTTTGATCGTTTTTGTAAACTGATAGACAACCTTGAGGATAAGTGCTGGTGTCATATCACGCACGTGTGTCTGTTCGATCTCACGCAATCGAAGCCCACGCGATATCTCCTCACCGTCGATGTCTGCACTTAGAGGTAGGTATTCAATCCGGTCTTCTGCCATCCGAAAACCATTGCGGATGGTATATTTGAACATTGGACTAATTTCCAGAGATTTGGAGGGACGCAAACGGTACAACGTCTTGAAAATACCGACTTCGTAATGTTCGTTATCTTTGTCGAAATCATAATCATACTGAATTTTGGCACGAGCGGTCGTAACCATTCGTTCAATCCCACGATATTCCCATGTGATTTTAGCTGTGTTAATGAGGTCATTCTGCATCAATCGGGGATCCCTGCGTCTTTTTTCGACTTCGACACCCCCATCGACATAGAAGAATTGTAAATCTCCCTCTCTTTCCATTTTCTGGATTTCCGACTGAGATCGATAGAGGCGTTCCTCTTGTCGCCCCAAAAATCCAGCATAATACCACGTTTCGTCGGGGATTCGATCCTTTACCAGTTTGAGTTCGTTCTCAACAATAAGCGAAGAAGCTTGTGCGAGTTGTTTCTGGTAGATGAGGTTCGCGAGTGCTTTTGTTGAAGTTGGCGTATTTCTGAGTCTGAGATTTTCTTCTATCTGCAATCCGAGGTCAAGGTCAACAACGCTCGTCTGCTGACTCATCTTACGGTTCATGAAAAGCCGGATGCCTCGCAGTCCGACATCGAATTCGTAATTGGGGTCCTTATCGTTTTCCTCCTCATCCCGAATGCCGTTATTGTTCCGATCGCTTTCGTCAAGGAAATCCTCATCGACATCGAAAAGCAGAATGTCATCCTCATAGTCGAAGATACCGTTGTTATTTTTATCAAGGTCGCCGGGAATAATCAGGGATGGCGGGTCAGGAAACGTATTATCGGAGTAGCGGTCTTGGTCATCATTATCGCCGACGGATCGAGAAGCATCGAACCGGGGACCGACGCGAAATGCTTCTGCCTGAAAAATCGTGTCACCAACGGTTTGGAAGGCTTTGAAAACCGTTGTCGTCGCATCAAGACGTGAACCCAGATTCTTTTGCAACGCGCTCTTCGGTGTGATAGCTACCTCGGCTTTCACACCGTAGTTGGTAAAATTGGTTTCCAAATCCACAGCCCACACAGGGACCTCTCGGAAGTACCAAGAAAGTCCCAGTTGTGAATTACCGAACTTTGTGACCTCGCGCAAACCGATGCCCGAACCTTCTGTCTGCTCCTCTTGACCATTTAATCGGTTAAGCAAGCCCGGCACCATTAGGATTGTCCAGTCAGTGCGGTTGGAGCGGACCTCCCAACGGACCCCACTCAAGTCAATCTGATCAAAGGTGAATTTCGTGAAGGTTGTTGGGACTTCGCCAAGACTTAGGATATTTTTGACACTGCCCGCGGTCTCCTCAATTACCATAACACTATGGAAACCGCGCCGGAAGAGACGGTCGAAATCGAAATTATCTTGCCTAACCCGCTCTTCCTCTGTGTCGGCGAGGAAGTTGCGTCTGTTTGTGAAATCGTATTCGACACGTCCAGATAGGAACAACTTACCAAATAGACTGTAGACATCCTCTGCCTCAGCATGGAACACCAGGGAGCAGTTCAACAGTAAGAGAAAAAAGCCGGGGATCAGGCATTTTTTTAATTTACCTTGCGGTTCGATGAGTTGGGTTGGTATTTTCAAGTTTTTCAAGTTTCCAGTGCCCAGTTTCCAGTGCCCAGTTTCCAGTTACTGGTCACTGGTTACTGTTAACTGGAAACTTTTTCCCTTATCTCAAAATATCCTCTGGTCCGTAGACCTCAGTGAAGACCGTCCAGATGCTTGTGCGTTTATCGAAACGACTCAATCCGCGATAGGTGCCAAACCAGACGTAGTTCCTATCAACAGACATAGAGAGAATACCGTTATGTGCCAAACCGTCCTCTCGGGTGTAAGTTGTCCAAGTATTTGCCAGTTGATCAAACCGACTGACCCCTGCATTGTAAGTGCCGATCCATACCTCTGCTCCATCAACATCGATCGTGGTAACCTTGTTACTGGCAAGCCCATCTTCTGTCGTATAGGCAGCCCAAACCTCTGTTCTTTCGTTATAGAGTGTCACACCACGATCACTGCCAAACCAGACGTTGTCGCCATCAATAGCGATGCAACTGACTTCATCGCTGGCGAGTCCATCTTCCATTGTGATTGTCTTCCAGATGTCTCTACCGACATCGTATTTGCTCACACCTCGGCGCGTGCCGACCCAGACGTGTCTTTTGCTCGCTGTGATACACCAAATTTGATCGGTGACCAGTGATTCTGCGAACTCCTTAGATACAGCGGAAGGTTGGATCTCGGTGCCTGATGTATAGGTAATCCATGCGTTAAGGTCGTCTGCTGTGCGGGGGTACTTCCCGATCCCGGAATTAGTGCCAACCCAGATGCTATTGCCGTCACTGCTAACAGAAGTCACATTATTGGCAGGTAACCCATGCTCTGTTTTGTACTGGTCCCACCGCAATGCGAGTTTATCAAATCGATTTGCTCCGTCGCGTGTACCGACCCAGACATATTGTTCATCCGTTACAATAGAACTCACAACATTATCGGAGAGACAATCTCTCTTTTTTCGTCCATGTCGGTGCCAATGACCCCCGTGAGTTTCTATGTTTTCCGACCCACCCTCCTGCCGATAATTTTTCCAAGTTCCTAACACCTTGTCATAGCGAGACATACCTTCTTCAGTCCCGACCCAGACGAAACGTTCATCTGTATCTACCGTCCGAATGGTGCGTCCCACAAGAGTTGGCAGTGCTGTCAAAGGTGTCCAAGATTCCTTCTGCTTGTCATAACGGGAGAGCCCGCGCAAGGTTCCCACCCATACATAGTCCTCATCGACCGCAAGCCCATACTCGCCGACATGGTTATGGAGCAGCCCTTTTATATCTCTAAACCTTGTCCAGGTACCAGAGGCAAAATGAAATCGTCGGAGCCCGTCATTAGGTGCAGCTAACCACAGATAATCGTCATCGGCTGCCAGTTCGAGCGTTCCGCGTCCGGATCTGATTGTCGTCCATTCCTTTGTACGCCGGTCATATCGGGTAACACCTACATCCTCCCAGGGTCTGTAGAGTATCCAAACATCGTTCTCTGTTGAGATGATGCGTCTAATGGTCCTCGCAGCAAGCACGTCATTCGTTGAAAACGTTGTCCATTTTTTAGCTTTTTTATCGTATCGTGACAACGGACGGTTGCTGCCTCTGTCCCATTCCGAACGCGCAACCCAGATGAAATCGTCATCTACAGTAATCCATTCCGCGCCTCTACCTGCCAGTCCATCCCTGGGTCCGAAATTCTTCCATTCGCGCGTAATTTCATTGTAACGCGTGAGCCCGCGACCGGATGCAAACCAGACATTCGGTCCGTCAACACCAAGTGATTTTATAGTCTCAATCTCACGGTGCCCCTCTTCTTCAATCACTTCCCATGTTCCAGTTGCTTTACTATAATGGTTTAATTCCAAACCTATCATCGGAATGACCCAGACGCTCTGTTCACTAACAGCAATCTTATTCACATCGTCTGTAGAGAGTCCATCTTCTTTTGTAAAATGTTGCCACGTATCCGCCATTTTATCGTAACGGAGCACACCATAGTCTGTTGTAAACCAAACGGCATCCGTATCAACATAACTCCAACGCAAGACTGTCATCGGTCTTTTTTGGGTGGACTGTAAGATGTCCAAGCGTGTGAAACGCCGCCATGTTGCTGTTGGACGATGAAACCGCACAATACTACCATTCGGCGAAGCCCTCCAGTTATGGAACCAGATGTAATCTCCATCAAATTTGATGTGTGAGACTTTGGTTTCAAGGAACGGCTCTCGCACCGGACGGGATTGATGTATTTGAAGTTTCCAGTTACCAGTTTCCAGTTTCGAGTTACCAGAAACCTCTTTAACTGGCGACTGGTGACTGGCGACTGGTGACTGATGGTTATGATATTCAACAAGGCCGGTGTCTGTTGCCAACCAAAGCGTTTCATCTGCCTCACACAAAATGTCGCGAATGTTATATGGCACGTTTGAGTGAGAACTCCAAGCATCGGAAGCGATGGTATAACTCCCTAAGCCTTGTGGTGTTCCAACCCATAGGGTGCCATCTCGAAAAGCGAGCGCGGTGACATTCGGAGAGGGCAATTGTTCATTAAAGGACAACGGCACCCAACGCTGCCGGATGTTATCATACCTCGCGAGACCTTTGTGCGTCCCTGCCCAAAGCGTAGAAGTTTCCAGTTTCCAGTTTCCAGTTTCCAGAGAAGAGGACTCTTTGTCTTTAACTGGTGACTGGTTACTGGTAACTGGTGACTGACTTGTGGACAATAAGACATTCACATACGGATTCGGAAGTCCATCCGCAGCAGGGTGCATCTTCTGATCGGCGATTGAATATCGCCAAACACCTTCAACCCCACCAAACCAAACACTGTCATCGCGAATGCGCACAGATAGTATAAGCGGATTTTTGGGAGCATCCCCTTCCGCAGTAGGCATGGCAAGCTGCGTCCATTTTTGAGTCGTTGGGTCATACATAGCGGGGCCCGAACTGGTGCCGAGCCAGATAACAGGATTGGTCCCTATTGGATCGGTATCAAGTGCCGTTACAAAAGCTTCACCGTGAATGGCTGTCGGCTGTTGGAAACCGTCGGTTATCGGTAAAGAGGTTTCTGAGGCATCCATACCTTCTTGCTGATTGTTGACTGCTGACTGCCGATTGCTATCTTGCGACGTATGGAACATCCATTCATCGCCCGTATATGTTCGCGTCCCAAGCCCTCGATCGGTCCCAACCCAGACGCGTGAACGGCTATCGGCTTGCTTCGCGGTGAGAACTGTTCCGCTATCAGTAGGTTTGTTATGGATGTTGCTTTTGTTATCACGGCCACGAGAGTCCTCTGGCTGACTGCTGACTGCTGACTGCTGATGGCTATTCTGGCTAATAAGTATTGACGTGACATAAGGGGTCGGCAGCCCGTCTTCTTTGGAGATGATTTCCCAACTGCGCGTTTGAGGCGAATAAACCGAGATGCCAGCGACTGTTGCCATCCAAAGATTTCCATCGGTATCACGTGTTATCGCGCGAACATCGTTATCGGCGAGAAAATCAGCTTGCTTGTAAATTGTCCATTCGCCGGTCACCTTATCGAAGCGACTCACACCGTCCTCTTTGCTTGCAAACCAGACATCATCACCTTGTGTAGTAATCCAACTCACATGGTTGCTTGATAAGCCATCTACTTTGGTGTAATGCACCCACGTATTAACCGGTTTGATGAACCGATGTACACCGGCATTGGCAGTCCCAAACCAGACTTGGAAGCCATCTGTGCGGATACAAGTGATCATATTGCTTCTCAACAGATCGGTTTTCGTATAGGTCTTGATGAAGGTCTGATCAACCTGATTGTATTGACTGACCCCTTCTTTTTGCGTACCAAACCAAACGCTGTCATCGTCCACTGCAATCGTAGCGATTTCGCTGTCTATTAAGCCGTCTGATTTTGTATAGTTATTCCAAGAATCGGTATCTCGATGGTAGCGACTCACGCCGCCTCTGCTGAATCTTGGATCCTCATCCCATCCATGCGGATCCGGATTTATTTCTCTATCAGTACCGACCCAGACGTACTCCGGTTCAACCGCGATCGTTGTAATTATTTTGCTGACTAAACCATCTTTTCGGGTACGTACTGCCCAACTATCAATCGTTTTATCATAACGGTTTAACCCTTCGGATGTGCCAAACCAGACGTAGTTTCCATCTATCGCAATAGAGGAGACTTGGTCGCTCGCTAAGCCGTCAATCGTTCGAAAAGTTGAAAAGGTGTCTGTTTGGGTATCATAGCGGCTTACACCTTCATCTGTAGCGAACCAGACCCATTGCCCATCAACCGCAACGGCATTCACCATATCATTCGCCAGTCCATCTTCCATCGTGTAGTGGAACCATTTATCTTGGTTACGTTCCCAGCGCGAGACGCCCCGCGCTGTCGCAATCCACACATTGTTTGGATTGGCAGCAATACAGTTAACTTCGTTGCTGACAAGCGTCCGTTCCACGGGCCATACTTTTTCAGGGCGTGAATCTGCACCGGAATCCTCAAGTGGAACATTGGACTGCGGGTCGGTTGTTAATGGTCCACATCCTATAATTAACAACAAAGCGCACACAACCCAAGCATTATACGCGCATTTACCCTTGAGTCCCACAATCCAATGATTACTCTCATCTGCTCGTTTCATCATTTCCACCGTTTCCCCTTTACTTAAGTTCGCGTCTCAGAATCTGAAGGCTGCCTTTCGCCATTTTGCATCTATTATGCCACAAAAACACTTCGTGCGCAAGAAAAGCATATTGGAAAGTTTCAAAGTCCGTAAAGTGTTTTAAAGTCTATAAAGTTACAAAAGCGTTCTTTCGCTACAATAACTTTATGCACTTCGCAACTTTAGATACACTTGCGAACTTTCTTTTATGTGACGTATATCAGCGGTGCATCCCTTAAAAAAGTTGTACCAATGTAATACTGTTTCCTGTGTTTACAACTTACCCAAGTCTTTAACACATCAGAAAATGTTTGACAAAAATTTTCTGATGCCCTACAGTGTAGGCAAGAGATAGAACGAACAATCTGCTGAATGGATTGTAGAGATTGGAGGGACTTCTATGCCATTTGGAGGCAATGACTGGCTTGCTTTAACTGAGGAACCAACGTTAGAACCGGAGATGCCGATTTGTGACCCACACCATCATTTCTGGGATTTCCGAACTGAGCGTATTCCTTATCAACGGTATCTGCTTCACGAACTGATCTCGGATATTGACAGCGGCCACAATGTCCGTTCTACTGTGTTTGTTGAGGCGAGAGCGATGTATCGCGCTGATGGACCGGAGGAGATGCGTCCCGTTGGTGAGGTCGAATTTGTACAAGGGTTAGCCGCTGCGAGTGCCAGCGGTTTATACGGTACAAGCCGTGCCTCCGCTGCGATTGTTGGGCACGCGAACCTGAACTTGGGTGAACGCGTTGAACCTGTCTTGGAAGCCTTACAAGCAGCGAGTCCAAATCGGTTTCGAGGAATTCGACATTCTGTTACTTGGGATCCGCACCCAGAAATAGCAGGAACTTCCGCATACAGAAAAGAAGCACAACTGGCGCGGGAAGATTTTCGCGCCGGGGCGCGGGTGCTGGCACGTATGCAGATGTCTTTTGAGGCTTGGATGTATTTTCCGCAACTCCCTGAACTCGCTGATTTTGCGAAAGCCGTACCCGATCTGACGATTATTCTCAACCATATCGGCGGTTTGCTGCGGGTCGGTCCTTACGGTGGCAGGGATGACGAGGTGTTAGCGACTTGGCGAAGCGGTATCGCTGCAGTCGCGGATTGTCCCAACGTCCATATTAAACTCGGAGGCATCGGGATGCCGCGCACTGGCTTTGACTGGCACGCGCGCGAAAAACCGATCGGTTCTGAGGAATTAGCGGAATCTATCGCACCCTTCATGAATTACTGTATTGAGCAGTTCGGTCCAGAGCGGTGCATGTTTGAAAGCAATTTCCCTGTTGATAAGGTCTCGTTTTCCTACCATGTGATGTATAACGCCTTCAAGCGGTTGTCAACAGATTACTCGGACGATGAACGCGCTGCGCTGTTCCATGACACTGCTGTTCGCGTGTATCGGATAGATGTCTGAAACAGTAGTTCAACGTTGCAGTAGATAATGCTTTCTTTTTCTATAAGAAGTTCGGTTGGAACCGCGCTTTTACAAGGATGAAGAGATGCGTATTGAAAGAGATTATTTCTGGTTCCGGCTTTTTAAAACGCGAGGCATAGGTCCTAAAGTTCTGGCTTCCGTTGCTAAAATATTGGAGGCAGAAAACCTAAACCCAGAAATGTTGCCACGCAACCAAAGCGATTTCTCGGCGCGGTTTCCTGAATTAGCGAAAATCCTTAAGGAAAAAGTCCGAGAAGAGGATGGAGAAAAGGTATCCACAGCATACGAGCAACTTAAAGATCACGGAATCAATATTATTTATCCCGGACACCCAGATTTCCCGCCATGCCTCCTTGAAATCTCACCAATTCTGTTTGTTAAAGGAGAGAAAAAACGTCTCATGTCAGATAGCGTCACGATTGTTGGGGCGCGGAATGTATCAGACAAAGGAGTTCGCATTACCAGAAATCTCGTTGGTGGACTTATAGGTGAGGGCATAAATATCGTCTCTGGCTATGCCGAAGGTGTTGATTTAGAGGCGCATTTAGGGGCGTTAGAAGCAGGCGGAACAACGACAATCGTTCTATCTGACGGCATCAAGCAGCTGCGTCAAAAAAGTGCCTTTAAGAAATTCAATTGGGACCGAGATGTGCTTGTGGTTTCCCAGTTTGACCCAGATACCAAGTGGAGTGCCTGGAATTCGCTGGCGCGAAATCAACTTGTGTGTGCTCTCTCTAAGGTGGTTGTCGTTATTGAATCTGGACCTGAACGGGATACACAAGGTAAAATGAGTGGGACCTTTATTACTGCGAAAGCGGCACTGGATCTAAATCTACCACTTTTTGTTGTTAATCCAAGCAACTTTGACAATCCCCCCAAAGGCAACGTTGACTTGATTGCGTTAGGCGGCTACAGTCTCGACCCAGTCAACGGCGCAGCGGAAATTGCGAAATATCTCTGAAATACCAAGATATTCTAATCTACCACCGAGAGCTTGAAAACCTCGCCAGCAATGGTACAGAGTTCTAACTTTCACTTGCCTTGAACCAACTTAAACTTATGCGCAGCTTCTTCTACACTGACGAAACGACTGTAGATTGCTATACGGCTGAGTTTGCCTTCCCAATTTCTGCCGCCACTCGCTTCATCGCCGAAAAGTAAGGGGTAGCGTTCCCAATTGCTGAAATCCGCTTGCGTTCCTTTGCTAACGTGGACGAGTTTGCCGTTAATATAGCAGTAAACGTTTCCATCAAAATAACTGACGATAACATGCGTCGGTTTCCCTGCTTCAATTTTCCCGAAAGAAAACTCGCCACCTAACCCATTCGCGCCGGTCCGCGGTGTACGGATTCGGACAGTAAAACGGTCTCCATCCTGCCCGAAGGTGAAGTTGCGATGGGTAATGTCGTTTGAGAACGAGATAATCCGCGCGGGACCGCTCTGGTCAAGATTATTCGTCGTAACCAGACACTCAAGCGTCAATTGGTTACTTGCCTGACATGCTGCAAGAAGTGTTTCATTTACATCTTTGGTGAGGAAGGCACCACCTGTTAGGTCCATCTGTCCGTCTTCACCGATTTTCACCTCGCCGCGCGGTTCAACATCATCACTGCCTTCAAGGGTGTTATGCCAGAGAAACACGAGTCCATCGCGCGAGCCAGGGAATTCTGTGTGTGTCCCAATGTCAGCGGGTGCTTCCGGGGATACATGAATTGCGAGGGATGTCGTTGCGGTGTCACCCGCCTCGTCCATCACCGTGAGCGTTGTAACGTATTGACCAAGGTTTTCGTAGATGTGTGTTGGATTTGATTCAGTGGAGGTTGTGCCGTCTCCGAAAGTCCAGTGGTGTGCCAGATCCCCTGCTGCTGAGAAATTCACTGTGAGTGGAGCACTGCCTTGTAGCACATCGGCGGATGCTTTCGCTTCCGGACGGAGTTTCTCGCCCGGTGCGTACGGTGTAAAGCGATAGGCAGAGCCGTCATGCGGTGCAGCGAACGTATATTCCCCGGGGTGTGCCGTACCAACTGGGACGACTTTCATGTTCCACGTATCCACACGATCGACTTTATACGGCTGTTCGCCTTGCAAATTAAGTATTATCGTCTGCGGCGCGGTTGTGTAAGTAAGGTAGTATTCTCCATGTTTCGCGAGGATATACTGTCCCTTGTCATCACCGATCGGCGCAAGCGTATCAAACGCTGGTGCGTCAGCCATGAATTCTCTAAGGAACGCAATCCGTGGCGGACTCTCACCGCGCAGCACACCCCCTTTTGCCCACCAGAGGAGGTCTTCGGGGTGTTCGTAGGTCTCTCCGTGTCCGACGTAGCACCCGGAAACGGTGCCTGCCCAGAAATGTTGTACCATCTCTTCCGCAGTGATATTTCCCCACCCATGCGGAATATTACCCTCATAACGGCACTCGTCGTAGATGACAGGCTTTCCGTATTGCGTGCGATAGTTAATACCTTGTGCCATGTTAGAGGTTTGGATACTCGTATGTGTCACCCACGGTTTGCTGTGGTCATACCAACGTCTGCAGTTGTGAATCCCGCGTAAACGCTGATAAGGGTCATGATCTCGGATAATCTGGAAAAACCGGTCCCAGTCGGATTCTTGTTTTGCAGGCATGATGTCAAATTCATTTGCGAGAGACCACCAGACGTTCCGAAAAACTGCCAACCGCGCAACGGCATATCGTATATAACGATCATCGCTCTCGGCATCCATATTCTCAAAATTCCACCGGTCATAAGTATGAAATAAGATGATGTCCGCTTCAATACCGAGGTCTAAGAGGTCCTGAACGCGTTGTTCAAAATGCTGCCAGAATTCGGGATTGAATTTAGTGAAATCCCAATCTTTTAAGGGTTTTCCTTCAAACGGGTAGTGAACGGGTTCATTTTTGTTATAAACGTAATCTTTTGGAAAAATGCACATCCGCATCTTGTTAAAGGGTGCTTCGGCGAGTGTTTCGAGCGTCTGTTCTTCCATCGCCTCGCCTTGATGTGCCCAGGCATAACAGGTCGTTCCAAATTGGTGATAAGGTGTCCCATCGGCGTATTGGAAATAGAAGTCTTTATAGACCTGCACGGGTCCGTGGTTTCCTTCAGAGGGGTCAATGCACGTAAACCGTCCGGTCTTGCCGTTGAGTTCGGCGCGGTTACTTTTCGTCGTGTACGTCCATTCACCGATTGCATCCGGCATGAAGCGGATTTTATAAATCCCGTCTCCGTCATAGAACCCGTGCGGCTCGAAAGTCCAGTCCTCTTGTTTAAATTCTGCTGTTAATTCGACCTCGGTGAACGGATTTCCTGTGCACGGTCCATTCAAGGTTAATTCAAATATTCCCCAACGTTCAACCATATTCACCTCTGATTTTTTTTTGCATTCACGGTAGCTGCTATACTTAGGAAAAAGCAGCCGTGAAAATTATTATTTCCCCGGCGGTTTGATCATTAAATCTTCAATAATACGGACAAACGCATCGTCCGACAATTTCGGGTCCAAGTAAGACCTAAAACCGGGTTTCATCTTCCACTCAAAACCGTTCAGTAGTCTCCCACTGCCTTCTGTAACCTCAGTAAAATAATCACCGAGACCGCGCACACCGTATAAGACTGCAAGTTGGTCCCAACTGGAACGCCCCTTGTACTGCTCGTTGAATCGACGATAATATGCCTCCCGCACAGGATTTCCAGCAGGCGTTTCCGCGAGTCTCGCCCCAGTGTGTACAGACTCTCCATAATGGCTGATAACGAGAGATGTGGGCCAATTGTGGATCACATATTCCGACTTATCAACCAGATTGTGGCGGATCGTGTTATAAGGATCATCAACAAGCCCTGCCATCACGACCAATTCAGTGACCTTTTGCGAAATGAGGTCAGGATCAGTTTTTAGGAGATCGTAGAGATTGTTGAGGAACCCAACGCTAATAATTGTCACTGAGTTATCGGGTTGTTCACCAAGTACTTGCAGATAAAGTTCCAGAGAACTGGGTGTTGGAATAGTCGGAAGATTATGCGGGAACTTAGCGATGGTGTCCAGGTAACTGGATTCGTCAGGGTCAGCGAGACTACCTTTATAGATACCGATGGGAATGTCGCCCCGGTTGTACCACGTATTTATCGCGCAGATAGCATTGGCAGCACTTGGATGCATTTCATTGAAACTAATAGCGAGGATTTCTGCCTCCCCATTATCTGCTAAGGCATGCAGCACAGCGAGTGCGCCGACATCATCTACGTCGGTAGACATATCCGTCTCAAATATTACCTTTTTAGGGAGCATTACTTCGGTATCTTGTGCCTGCAAATTGGATGGGGTCATCATAGTAAAAAGCATTAATATTGTCGCAAAATATGAAAAGGTCAAGTTTCACCGTAAATAAAAGAAGATTGAATACTGCATTTAAATCTATGTGTTGCCGGATGAACCGAAAAAGGACTCTTTCGTGCTATTGTGACCGGAAAATCGCCACGCTCGTGTGCTTCTTCTAAAAGTCGTTCACACTTCGCTTTGTTGTAGGCATAGGGAAAAGACGACATTGGTTGTCGCGCTGCGTCCTCGCGAATGGGATAGTGCTGTGCTGGTTTGGTGTAGACATCAACTGTACTACAGAAGATAAACTGTCCGATGTTGCCGCGAAATGCACGGACTGCGCTCTCAACATCCGCTGGAACAAAACCGATCATGTCAATAACTGCATCGAAACTTCCCGCTTCTGCTACCTGTGCTTCAAAAGCAGCGTAATCTTTCCGGTTGCCGGTAATAGTGTCGTATCCTTCTGGAATATCGGCATCCGTCTTTCCACGGTTGTAAAGCACCACAGCATCACCACGCGCAATGAGAGTGCGCGTAATCGCAGTGCTGATCAATCCTGTACCACCAATGATCAAAACCCGCATGTATATCTCCAATCCGCTTGAAACATAAAATTGTCTTCCACCGCTAAGTATATTTGAAAAATTGACGGATGTCAAGGACTTCTGTGACATCAGATTTTTGAACAAAACTGTTCAGAAATTGGACAATAAAAACAATACAGTTGTCTAATATTCAGTGAAAACCTGCTTTTGAAGGTGTTTTGGTCTTGAATTGCTTTTGGCATGAAAGTTGCTTTATATCAACAACGCTGAGTAAATTTGGGAGAGCCTGCCTCCTTGGGAAAATACGGAGCGATGCAAAAGGCTTTCCCATATCTCAATTGCTTGCATCGCTCCATCTATCCATCTGTGTTATCTGCAAAGGAGAAAGGATCATGAATAGGTGGAAATGCTTACTTTTTATACTCGCTTGTTTATCACAGATTGGCTGCGCTGCGCTTTTAACGGAGCAGGTATATGTTTTGATTGACCGTCCAGTGAGTGAAAAGGCGACTTTCAACGGAGAAATTTATTCACTCCCAGAAACAGTAAACGTTCGGAAAGTTATGCTTCTGGGCTCTGGAAAAATCCGAAACATTGAAATTCACGTGCGTGACAAGAGAAATCAATGGGAACCCGCCAAGAAAATTCCGGGCGGCATCGAATTCCCGTATGAAATCCCACTTATCGCCAAAACAGACGCTATCAAAGTTATAAAACACTCAATGACTGGAGCCGGTCGCATTGAGACGATTCAATTTTACACAGTTGCGGAGAAAGGAGATTAAAATGACACATCTGACCACATGGGGACAACTGAAGCGGTGAAGATAAGTGTTGCCCTTGTCCTATCAGAAAGTTCGACCCCAATTGATTTGGACTGCGAAGGCTGCACTTCTGCGGGCATTTTTTAGACGGTTTCGCCCCTTTTTGTGCAATTTAACAGCTGTAATACCAAAATTATGGGCATATTTAACATATTTGGCATTGGCATAAAAATTGCTAAACCATAGGACGCTGAGTAAACCATGGGCGAACCTTTCTCTTTGGAGAAGTGGGGAGCGGTGTAACGACTTTCCCATATCTCAGTTGCTCTATCGCTCCGTTTGTCAACTGAAGAAACACTATGTTTAAGGAGAAAAAAACCGTGAACAAATGGAAATGCCTACTTTTTATCCTCGTATGTCTATCACAGATCAGCTGCGCCGCACTCTTAACGAAACAGCAGTATGTCTTGATTGATCGCCCAGTGGACGGAATGGTGACCTTCCACGGCGAAGTGTATTGGCTCCCAGAAAGCGCGGACATTCGGAAAATCGCACTTCTTGGCTCTGGACAATTGCAAAACTTTGAAATTCATGTTCGCGATGAGAAAAGAAAGTGGGAATTGGTCAAAAAAGTGCCAGGCGGTCGGCTTCCGTTTGAAATCCCACTTACTGCGGAGACAGATGCCGTCAAAATTATAAAACTCTCAAGAATAGCTGACAGTCGTATTGAGACAATTCAGTTTTACACCGTTGCGGAGAAAAGGGATTAAGTTTTTCTATAAACCCTTTATCTCTATATTCGCGTTATCTCTGCCAAGAGGGGTATTTCACAAGAAAAACATGAAAATGAAACATAAACACTCTGTTCCGATATTCCGGAGCGTGTTGATAGGAGTATAAAATGAGACAAAAACTTACCCATATTGCGTTGGGAACAATAATACTGTTAGGGCACTTCCTGCTTGCGGCAAACCTTTGTGTATACGCATCCGATGTTCCGCATATAGCCTTCACTTCTGACCGAGATGGGAATCGTGAAATCTACATCATGGATGTAAGGGGAGAAAATGTTCAGAACCTAACAAACCATCCAGCCTCTGATTATTTTCCAACGTTCTCACCGAATGGGCGATGGATGGCTTTTGTTTCTGACCGAGACGGAAAGAACGAAATTTATCTAATGAATAGATATAACAAGAAAATCCATCGGTTAACAAACAATCCGAAATCAGTCTTAAATTTTTTCCCCGCTTGGTCGCCCGATGGGCAATGGATTGCCTTCACTTCCAAGCAAGCAGGTGAGTATCACATCTTCAAGATCGATGTGGATAGTGGGAATCTACAGCAACTTACAGATGAAGGATACAACATGTTCCCGACATGGTCACCGGATGGGCAGCAAATTGCTTTCTATTCTTCCAGAGGTCAAGGAAAAGATATCTTTGTGATGAATGCCAATGGAAAACGTTTAAGACGAATTATACAAAGAGACCATGGCGGCGGTAGTCCGAATTGGTCGCCCGATGGAAAGCGGATTGCTTATACTTTGGGTATTGCAGGGGCTGGTATTTATATCATGAGTCCGAGCGGGCAAAACAACCGACGAGTGACACCGGAGAATGTTTGGAGTTACCATCCCGCGTGGTCCCTGGACGGTCAATGGATTGCCTATGAGGCGGAAGTTGAAAATCCGTGGGGCAATCCAAAGCGGGATTCAAATATCTATCTTGTTAGTTCTGCGGGTGGCAAACCTCGCCGATTAACGGATCATCCTGCAAGAGATCGTTTTCCCGCGTGGGCACCTGCTGTCCCTCTCTCTGTTTCTCCAACTGCGAATACACAAACGACTTTATGGGGCAAACTGAAGAAATCTGTTCGTGACTAAACGAAGTATGACGAAACTTATAGACTTACTTCTTCACATAAGAAAGGAACTCAAAAATGACACATCGACAAATCTTTACATACTTCTGTTTGTTCGCATTAATTGCGCTAAATACCAATGCGTTTCCACCACCTTCGCCTGCTGGTGGAAACTATTTAGTGCTTGATGGTATAGATGACTATGCTGTTTTGGACTTTGAAACCTTCGGTATACTTTTACCGGAAGGCACAGATGAATTCACCGTTGAAGCGTGGGTATATCCGACTACACCGCCAGGTAAAAATATAACAGCAACGATTCTCAGCCAACAGGTGCGACTGACCGTCGTGAGTGATAAATACGAAGGATATCAACGCATCAAAGCGTCTATTGACTGGCGGAAGGGAGATCTGCTCCTGATAGCCAACGCACATGTTGCTGGCTGGGGTGGAGGTGCTGTAACACCGTTCATGCCAATGACGCTTGCACCAAATCAATGGCATCACATCGCTTATCAGGCGAAAAGGAAAGAGACAATAACCATCGTCAACGATCTTAGCAGAACGCTACCACAAGGAACAACTATCGGACATGACCTTTCTAAATTCTGGCGTCCAAAAGATTTTACACTCGGCGGGTTTGGAGAGAAAATCGAGCTCCCCAACGTGCCAAATCGCTTTTGGGGATCCTTTACTGGATATATTGACGAAGTTCGCATCTCAACCGTCGCCCGTTACGATGTTAGCAAAAATTCCTTTACGCCAGATAAAAAATTCAAGAATGACGGAAAAACAGTTGCGTTATGGCATTTTGATGAACCGAGTGGAACGCGGAGATTTTCAGACGCATCGGGCAATGCGTATCATCTGGTAGGTAAAGGGGGTGCGAAGGCTAACATTCCGCTCGCTGTTAAGCCTGCCGGAAAGATCGCGACGATATGGGGACAACTTAAACAGTGAAAATCCAAAAGGACCTTCACCATTGCCCCAAATAGCAGGATTTTATGATTCTCACAGACGAAAGGAGTAAAACAATGTGGACTCGAATTTGTACACAAATGGTTTTCTTGGTTATCGTGGTGGGAACGGTGTGGGCACAGGAACTTGATTTAGAATTGGAGTGGATCCGACTTGATAACGGTACACCTATGCACTATGTATCGGCACTCGAAGGGGCAGATCATCGACTCTACGCTGGTACATCAGCGGGCGTTTCTTTCTCCGAAAACGGTGGGAATACATGGTTGCCCACTGCATTCGGGAATGGAGATGAGGTCATTACCACACTGACAACCGATGGAAATACCGTTTATGTGGGAACATGGCGACACGGAATATTCCGATCAGATGATGCCGGAGAAACATGGAAATCCTTAAATGATGGTCTACGCTTCCAAGATTTAGATGGAGAGCACTTCTACGGCGAAGTTCGTCGCATCCTTATTGTCGGCAATGCTCTCATCAATGTGATGTACCATGGAGGTACCTACATCTCAACAGATCGTGGAGAGACGTGGCACGACGTTTCAGAGGAGTGGTATTGGGGGGATGGCATCTACTCAATAACAGCGTTCGACGGTTATCTATGGACTGCCCTCTCAATCAATTCGATGGCGCGATCTCCCGACGATGGACAGACATGGCAAAATCTTCCAAGCTCCCAATGTGACCGCACTAATGATTGGGCAGTGTTTCAAGGTCAACTGTATGTCGCAGGTCAAAAAGGCATCGGACGTTGGAGCGAAACACTGCAAACGTGGGAATATCCGATGGATGGATTGCCAATGGATAGTTCTGAGGATTCAAATGACCGCCTGTACGTCTATAGCTTCGCTGTCCGCGGTGGGTACTTATTTGCTGGATTGGCCACTCACGGTGTTTATGTCTTTGATGCTGAATCAGAGACGTGGTCTGCCGTGGGGCTTCAGGGATTATCTGTTTACGCTCTCCTTTCGCACGGAGACGGACTATACGTGGGTACGGAAGAGAACGGCATTTACCGTGCCGAACTTCCGGTTATCCCACCTGTCTCTGTACAGCCGCAGGGAAAGACAGTAACAACATGGGCTCGCCTGAAGCAGACCACTCACAAGCGAGATTGACTATTTTATCCCTACTGCTGAAATAGTCGGAGGTTTCTCATGAAGATGCTCACTGATCTTTTAAGGCGAAGCTTGCAGGCGTTTCAGTTTCCAGTTACCAGAAAGAGACTCTCGAACTATCGAAAACCTCTTTTATAGTAGATCCCGTAATTACTTACACACTTAGCATCGGTTCGGTTAGGAAACCGCGAAGAAATCTGCAGAAATCCGCAGAAACACCCAAGCAAAGACCCCTATCAATACGCAGAAATCCGCAGAAACACCCAAGCAATACGCAGAATACGCAGAAACACCCAAGCAAAAACACCCAAGCAAAAACACCCCAAGCAAAAACCCTACCGGGGGATGAAAGTGTAAATTTATTTTCGGATTTTACCATAACTGGCGACTGGTTACTGATTTGCACACCTTCAGTTGATTCGTTCGTAGGGAGGGATACAACTAATGAACACCTTAAAACGAGGGATTATTTTTATGCTTATCGTGTGTATTTTGAGTCCATCCGTGTTCTGTGGTTGTGGTGCCGACAGCCTCGGACCGTATAAACCCCTCTTGCCCGCAATTGAGGGGGAGGCTAAATTCTCAAATAGATTCCAATTGGAAGAAGAGCCGCAATTTTTCTACGACCTCTACGGTAAAGAAATCGTGGAAGGCAACGAACTTAATGCATATACTGATCGGAAAGAATTTGATCAGAACGGTAAATTAGTTGTTGGATGGGGCGGCCAACTCGATAGTCTTCGCTTCACGACGCAATTAGACCGTACCATCTTGGTTGAAGAAACCTTTCTCGGTAGATATACTGAGTTTGCTATCGGCGATCACATGCGTCTCAAACCGGCGACTCTGTTTCCGAACCGATATATTA
>PYIY01000088.1 GCA_003635195.1 Candidatus Poribacteria bacterium
GCAGGGTTCGCAAATCACGTACGTCATGTTGAAAAACTCCTTTCCGCTTGATTTATAGTAACAACTTCACTCAATAGGCGAGGTTAGCCACTTTGATGAAGCAGGCATAAAAAACATCGTCATATATGGCGGATTTTTTCTTTGCTGTGTCTGCTGAGTTGCGATCAAGACACAATAATAATACCACATGCACTCTATTTTGTCAAGTTATATTTCCAACGAGGCAGAGGTATTTCGCTTACGCCTTCAGTTTGACTAAGTCTTGAACAACCTTATAGTGGAATATAAAAAGATATAGATCTTTGCCAGTAGAGTTTTGCTGGGACCTTTCTTCGCGCTTTGAAAATGCCTCGGTTTAGGGTTTAAATTATTACAACTTTTCCAAATTATGCACCCTTTTTCAATCATATCTTGGTCTTTAATTATAAAGGATATACAAAATTTTCACTATCCTTATATAATCTGAGGGGACTCTAATTATAAACAACCCGATTTCACTGGAGGTGGAAACTATGTTTATGCGGAAACTCAAAACCGGTCTTCGGTGGCTTGGCACTTTCTTTCTGAGGGTTTTGTTAGGAATTGTGGCTGCTTACTTATGGCTCGCCGGACTGACTTTTATGGGGCGCATTACAGTCGGCAGACTCTCCGACCGTTATATGGATGGTCGCTATGATGGATTGAGGGATACAGTGTTTGACATTATTCACCCTATCGCGTGGTATGGCGGTTGGGTATTGGTAGGTATAGCCATTATCTGGGGTTTTTCACAAGGCAGGTTAAACATCCGGAGATGGTTAAGGAAACGGCAGCCTAAATCGGCTTATTAGGGGAACTGGCAACACCCCTTTTACAAAAGCTTTCTTTCGGAACATGCAAATTGGTATTTATGAGACAAGTTCAGTTGTAAAGCGTAGCGCGGTGTTTCAAATTTAAACGGTTTCAATTCCACTCACCAATTATGGAGCATTCTAATGGTAGAGAGCGATGTACAACTGATTCGCAGAATTTTATCAGGTGATGACGAGGCGTTCAGTACTTTAGTCCAGAGGCACCAAAAGAGCGTCCATGCGCTTGTGTGGCGGAAGATTGGCGATTTCCATATCGCCGAAGAGATTACGCAAGATACTTTTCTTCGAGTATACAAAAGCCTTGAGACGCTCAAAGATCCGAATCTGTTTGCTGGATGGCTCTATGTGATCGCAAATCGACTTTGCATTACTTGGAGCGAAAAGAGCAACTCGGTGATGCAATCGTTGGAAGATACACCTGTGGAAGAGATAGAGGCATCTGCTTATACGCATTATCTATCAGAGCAACGCGAGGTGGAAGCCTCCGATCGTCGTTATGAAATTGTCCAAAGGCTTCTACAGAAATTGCCGGAGAGTGAACGCACAGTTGTGACACTCTACTATCTCGGTGAAATGACAGCACAGGAAATTGCCAAGTTTTTAGGTGTATCCGTAAACACAATTAAAAGTCGGATTCGCCGAGCGCGAGCGCGTTTACAAAATCAAGAAGAACTTTTAATCAGCGAAACGCTTGGGAGTGTCCAATTACCTACCCACCTAACCGATAACATTATCCGAGAGATTGCCAACATAAAACAGACGCCTTCTCCGGTTGGGAAGCCGCTGCTACCGTGGGCGGCTTTTGGCGCAGCTGCTGCTTTGCTTCTGTTGCTGCTCGGTGTCAGCAATCAATATCTCGCCCGTTTTCAGCATCCCTATAGTTTTGAAGCACAATCTGAACCTACGATTGAAATCGTTGATGCGCCTATCACGCTTGAGATTGACGCAAAACCCGCTGTGCGAAATCAAGTTGGACGTGCTTTTATCCCCAGTAAAAACGGTGGGCACGGCTTACAAGTTTCCGAGACAGTCTCACCCACCGATACGCTGGAAATTTCTCCCAGATTTTCTACTTCGCAGTGGACCCAGACAGATGGCCCTCAGGGCGGCACCGTCCTTGACATCTTCGCTACACCTGAAAAGACGCTTTACGCCGTTACACCATCAGGGATCTACAGATTGGCAGCAGATGAAACTGTGTGGACACTCATTGACACCAGTGTTCCAATTGGTGAGTCCGTGATGCCTATGGCAGCGTCCGAGGAGACTCTCTATATTGTCTCTGCTGATGCGGTGTTTACTTCAACCGATGCTGGCGGAACATGGCGCGTGTTTTGCCCTCGACCAAAAGGAAACGCTATTGGGTTGATAATAGTAGATGAAGCCCAAGTGGACAGCTCACAAGCACATCCGGCAATGTATCTCGTCCTTGAAGATAAAGGTGTTTTCCGCTCTACCAATGCTGGCGCGCAGTGGACCCTCCTTAACAATGGACTGATAGACCAAACGATTACGGCAGTGGCTGCAATCGGAAACACGGTATTTGCTGGCACAAATACGGGAGTTTACCGTCTCAATTCAGGCACTTGGGAACAACTACCTGTGGCAACTTCTGAAGTTATTCATTCATTAGTGGTCTCTGAAAACAATCTCTATGTTGTAACGGGGCACACGCTTTTTACTTTGGGATTGCTTGAATCAAGCCTACAGGATGCGGGACAAATCATACGCCGCCACAACGCAAGTTCAAGCAGTATTTTCCACTCAACTGATTTGGGAGCGTCGTGGACTGAGATAACCCCAAAAAATAAATCTCCGTTTGTGAGAACACCAACGGGTATAAAACTTGTGGTTGCTGGTGAGACGCTTTTACTATTGGGTATCGCTGAATTACGCTCAACGGACGGCGGACAAACTTGGACAGACTTGGGATTCAACAGGAATTTATTTACGCTGGGCGGCTTTTCAACTGTAGCGATAGATGAGAATACATTCTACAACGTTAGTACCTCCGGTGTTTATCGGACAACCGATGGTGGTGAATCGTGGCAACCGTTTATGAACGGGATGGCGGGGACCAGAATGCTGGATGTAGTGGCATTCAATGACAGACTCTACATGCACACCGGCAGCGATGTTTTCCAATCAACCGACGGGGGTACATCGTGGAAAAACGTTCCGGTTAAATCAGGCGGTGCCATATTTAGATCGGAAAAAAGAGAACAATATCGAGGCAATTTCTCGCTTGATTCAAGATTGGTAGCAACGCACAACGCGCTTTATGGAATTATACCTGAGGGAGACGACCTACGCGTTTTTCATTTACCTGTAAGTAGCGAGGCATTCGTTCCCGTTCACAAGATACCCACTTTTGCAGATCGATCATCCCCCCTTAATGTGTGGACAAGAGAAGCCTTAGCCTATGAGTTATGGACGAGCGTGGAAGCGATGGAACAGGATCACTTCGCTGATGATTTTGAAGCAGGTGGTAGTTTGCCAGTTACGTTGTATTTTAGGAAACAACATTGGGAAGCTGGCGGATTTGCTGTCAGCGGTGAGACGTTCTACATAGAATGCCAGCGTCGGCTTTTCAAGTGGAAACCTGACAGTCAAGAATGGAGAAATACAAGGCTGATAGATACCGGTGAGCAGCTGGACGGCGAATTAGATAAAGGATTCAAGTTAGCGGTTTCAGCAGAAACTGTCTACGTCGGTAAACGGGATGGCAAACTCTTTCAATCGCTGGATGGCGGAGATAGTTGGAGAGATGTGACTTCAAGTCTGCCGCTTCAATTTACCCGCTTCAACGAAATAGTATTTGTAGAATCAACGGTTTACGTTGCAACTGATAAGGGGGTCTTATTTTCACAGAATGGAGCGTACTGGCACGTAATAACCGATACGATGGGTGCGCGTATTGTCATAGATCGATTTGCTGTGGACGGCACTACCGTTTATGGGGCTGGTGATACAGGGGTCTATCACTTAGAAACCGACTGGCAGCAGATTGCTCCAGAGGTGCCAGATAAAGTCATATCTCTCGTCGTTAGCAACGACAGGCTTTACATCGCTACGGAACAACGCGGCTTATTTCACATCTCACTTGGCGGAAAAGAATGGTTGGGTACTATGAAATAACTTGCCTTACCTTTTCACGAGCAGCGACTTCTAAAGGAGAAAAACCGTGAAAATTTTAGTCAGCACGCTTCTTATTGTTCTATTTATACTCCCTCCTGCTTTTGCAGTAGAAGACAAACAGACTTCTGATGTTACCAGTCTTTACCATTTCGCCAATATCTTGGGCGTTCCGGTCTCATTGGGGCAAGTCGAAAACACGCTCATTGAGAAAACTGGTGGGCATCGTGTCGCCGATTTTGCGAATCTTATTAACGCTGCCAAGGAGGTTGGACTTGCGTTGCAAGAACGCAACCTTAACTATGAAGAGCTCCGAAAATTAAAAACGCCGGTCATTGCTCACCTCAAGACTACATTTGCGGACGAAAACCCCGCAAATGCGGTCCCTGCTACTGGACATTTCGTCGTCGTTGAGTACACAAACAAAAAGTGGGTGCGTCTCTTTGATACACCAAGCAGATTGCTATATCAGGCAGCCACTGTTGTCTCCCGAGATCGTTTTTTGGATCGCTGGACAGGACGTGTACTCACGCTCTCAGAAAGCCAACGTCAGCAAAAGCAACCGGTTTTGGGTGTTTTTCCCACGTTGCTGGATTTAGATGCCTTAATCACACTGCAGTACGATTTTGCGGATCAGGACTTAGCCGGGTATCAGTTTCCTGTCCGACTTAAGAACCGAAGTGATGTGCCGATACGAATCGTTTCCGTTGCGGGCAATACGTGACATACGGTTGTCGCTAAGCCCAAAACAGATGTCATCCCTGTCGGAAAAGACGCTGTTTTGGGAATCGGTTCGACTGCAGTTGCAGTCCACAGGACCTCTTTTAGGACTGTCCACATTCAGACAGATTCACCGCAACGTCCATATGCCTTTATCTCTTTCGGACGCGCGCAAGAGTTTCCTGTCGTTTTTGTCCCTGAGAATATTTATGTAGAAAATACTGGGACATCGCAACCCAAGAAAACCGTTGCGCTTAAAAACCCGCGTGAGAGTTCTCTGATGATTCAGAATATTAAAAGTTCACAGGCGTGGATTCAACCTCTCCTCCGTAGTGGCAACGTCGTCTATCCGTGGCGCGCCGCCGACATTGAACTGAATTTTGAAACAGATCAGATGCCCAAGGGACGGTTTCATGAGAAACTCATCGTTGAATACATTGACCACAAAGGCGAAATAAGGACGATCACGCTGCCGATATCCGGGGACGGAAGTCAAGTCTACACACTCGCGCCCGAACGTTTTTTCTTCGGACAAGTTAAGTCCGCTGGGAAAAGGACGAAAGTGTTAGTGCTTAGCAATCACACGAATATCGAACTGAAGATCGAAAAAGCCGAAACCGATATTGGAACAATTGTGGTAAAACGACAAGAGAACAGTCATAATTATCAATTGACGTTAACGTTGCCATCAGTTTTAACAAAGGGTGTTCTGAAGGGTGAAGTTCGGCTCCGGACGAGCCACCCGAAGATGCAACTTATCAAGATTCCGGTTTTTGCTTTCGTCACAGAGTAGGAGCGTTCATGTCCGAACACTCTGACAACAAGGAGTTATCCGATGCAATATCTCAGAGATCCATTTCTTGTAATCTTAATCGGCATTTTAATGACACCGATCATACTATTTGCAGCACCCCACGAACCGTCACCTGCTGGTGGTGGTTGGCTTGAACTGAATCCTAAACTCGGGCTAACCCAAACCGAAGCACCTTGGTTCCCAGAACTGACCGGCGAACTCACGATTGAAGCGTGGGTCTATGTCGACGAGTCGTTACCGAATCTGAACGTCTTTTCACTTGTCGGACAAACAGACCGATTCAGCTGTTTTATGTTTGGGCTGCCTGCGGACGAAAATAGAGATAATATTATGGATACTCGGATTGGTATCCTTTCCAATGGAACTAAAGAACCTTCAATGGTGACGGAGACGGAAGATCTGCCGATTCGTCAGTGGGTACATTACGTGGCGACAATTGACCGCGGTGCTGCTATCGGCAGCGACGGTCTTATTTTAGGAGGCGGTAGTGATGGAAGCGAATTGCCAGTGCCAATTGAGAACCGTCTTGTGCTTGGCGGTGTTCCAACTTTGACGACAATCCCAATGATTCCAGGGCTCAAAATGCGTTTCGCGTCAGGTGTCTATATTGACGAGTTGCGAATCAGCAGCGTCGTCCGCTATAAAGGCAACTATGATGTGCCGACACATGCGTTCACCGCAGATACTGATACTATAGGCCTCTATCATTTTGATGAAGGGTCAGATCAACGCTATGAAGATAGTTCAGATTCCCAGATTCCCTTAATCCGAAGTGAGATAGATCCTGAGGTGCTTGCTAAAAATGAAGCAGAGACAGCCTCCCCCGTGCTGTCAAAAAGTGAAGAAGAACTGTTGCAACTTATCCGCGAAGGGATCATCTATTACGATAGCCTCCTTGAAAGCGGACGCGTTGATTTTCTTCGGACGGTTACCAGCATTGAATTCCCCGGTTTTTACCCGGAGATACAGCGCATTCCGAGTGGTACTTGGAAAGGTACGATCGAATTTTCCGGCCGCAAAGTCAGAGGCATTGTGACAGCAGATGCGGTTCAGTACGACATCGACAGGGACTTCCCTATCAAGGGAACAAAGCAATTCGCTTATGATGGTGAAACGTTTGAGACACTCCGAGAAACAAGTCGCGGTCTCTCGCTGGAGCAGAGAAGCGAAATAGTATACGATACCTCCAATGACCCACGCGCGTGGGGATGGACTTTCGGTGATGCCAGAACCTCTTTGGTGATGATGATTGATGGAATTGAGGTCGAAAGTATTACAGAAGTACGTTTCAACGATAGTGATGTCTATCATCTCACAGGAAATTTGTTCGGTATGGTAACAGAATTGTGGTTGAACCCGAAGAAAAGTTACCGACCCGAACGCTATGTGCTTTATACACCTGTAGTAAACGACCTTAAGCGTGTTATCACGACAGATATCAAGTTCAAAGAGGTCGTACCTGACCTCTGGTTTCCTGAATCTGTCAAGCAGGTTGAGACCGCGATTGATCAAAAAACCAACACAAAAACCGATGTAGCGACCACAACGGTACAATTCACAAACATTCGGATTAACGAACCTATTCCTGACGCTCGGTTCTCTATTGAACCACCGCCTGGGGCAAGCGTGTTCGACATGCGGACCCGAGAAAGTTTTGAGATTCCAGCGGAAAACAAATGATTTGTATAAGGAGCTATACCGTGCAATATCTTAGAGAGCCATTTCTAATAATTCTAATTGGCGTTTTAATGATGCCAATCATATTATTCGCAGTACCTCACGAACCCTCTCCTGCTGGCGGCGGTTGGCTTGAACTGAATCCCAAAATCGGGCTAACCCAAACCGAAGCACCTTGGTTTCCAGAACTCACCGGCGAACTCACGATTGAAGCGTGGGTCTATGTCGACGAGACGTTACCTAAACAAATTACCTTTTCACTCGTTGGTCAAACAGACCGATTCGGCTGCTTTATGATCGGGATGCCTGTGGACGAAAATAGAGATAATGTTATGGATACTCGGATCGGTGTCTTTTCCAATGGTACTAAAAAACCTTCAATGGTGACGAAGATGGAAAGTCTGCCGATTCGTCAGTGGGTGCATTATGTGGCAACAATCGACCGCGGTGCCGCCATCGGCAGCGACGGTCTTATTAGAGGAGGAGGTCCTGATGGCAGCGAACTGCCGGTTCCAAATGAGAATCGTCTTATGCTTGGTGGTGTTCCAACTTTGACGAAAATGCCAATGCCGGACAAAATGCGTTTCGCTTCAGGTGTCTATATTGATGAACTGAGAATCAGCAGCGTTGTCCGCTATAAAGGCAACTACGACGTGCCGACACATGCGTTCAACACAGATACGGATACCATAGGCCTCTATCATTTTGATGAAGGGTCAGCTCAACGCTACGAAGATAGTTCAGATTCCCAGATTCCCTTAACCCGAAGCGAGATAGATCCTGAGGTGCTTGCTGAAATTGAAGCAGCGACAGCCTCGCCGGTGCTGCCAAAAAGCGAAGCAGAGTTGCTTCAGCTGATTCGTGAAGGGGTCGCTTATTACGATGGGCTGCTTAAAAGTGGACGTGTTGATTTTCTTAGGGAAACTACGAGTGTTGAGGCTGCTGGATTCCCTGTACTGGGACGTGCTCCCAGCGGCACCTGGAAAGGGATTTTCGAGTTTTCAGGTCGTAAAATGAGATGCGTTGTGACACGAGATGCTGTCCAGCATGACCCTGATGGGGACCATCCAATTAAAGGGACAGAGCAGTACGCGTATGATGGTGAAACCTTTGAGAGACTTCGGGAAACATTTAACGGTATGAGTCTGAGTCGGAGAAGCGAAATCGTCGATGACCCATCTGATGATCCACGCTTCTGGGGATGGGATCTCAGTGGTGATGAAGGATCTCTCGTAATGCTTATTGATGGACTTGATGTCGAAAGTATTAAAGCGGTGCGTTTTAATGAGAGTGATGTTTATCATATCAAAGGAGATATGCTGGGTACCACTATAGAATTGTGGCTGAACCCGAAGAAAAGTTACCGCCCCGAACGCTATAAGGTTTCTAATCCCATGCTTTCAATGACAAAGGATTTCAAGTTCAAAGAGGTCGCGCCCGACCTCTGGTTCCCGGAATCTGCCAAATGGGTTACCACGGTCGCGAAAATCGCTATCACAACCACAACCATCCAATTCACAAACATTCGGATTAACGAACCTATTCCTGAATCCCGGTTCTCTATTAAGCCACCCCCTGGGACGAGAGGGTATGACATGCGGACCCGGGAAAGCTTTGAGGTTCCGGAGGAGAACAACAAATGATATGTTTCAGACGCGCAAAGCGTTGCACATGAACTATATAGGACTTACGCAAATTGGTTACAAAAGTTATATATTTCACCCAAAAAGTTGATATTTTAGTGATTTAACCCCCGAAATCCCCCTTATCAGGGGGACTTTAAGAGAAAATGCGTAAACCCTACCATATTAGAACTGTTCCTACCAGCAGAGGGAAAATTGGACAACATCGCAAAATATTTGACAAATCCAAAGTTTTTGTGGTAATATGTCAATAGTCATAAAATGTCGTTTGTCGTCCATATACTGCAAAGCATCAGTTCCCGTCTTAACACTGGTAGGAACACCATGAAAAGCCCTCCGCGCAAGAAGTGGCGGTTTAGAAAGTCAGATTTTGATAGCAGTTTGGCATTAGCCTCCGAGGCGGGTGTCTCTCCGTTTGCCGCGCAGCTGCTGATCAATCGCGGGATAAAAACCGCTGCCGAAGCGCGAGCCTATCTCTACCCGACTTTTGATGAACTCCACTCTCCTTTTAAATTAGCCGATATGGACAAAGCCGTGGAACGGATACGTAAGGCGATCTCGCGCGGCGAGAAAATCTGTATCTATGGCGATTATGATGCCGATGGCACCACTGCAACTGCGCTATTACTCAACACCTTCCGACAGATGGATGTGCCAGCGAACTACTATATCCCGAACCGATTTGATGAAGGCTACGGACTCAGTGAAGATACCATGAAAAAAATCCAGAAAGAAAAAAAAGCAAAATTGTTAATTACTGTAGACTGTGGCATTAACTCAGTGGATGAGGTAGCATTAGCCAATGAACTCGGTATAGATGTTATTATCACCGACCACCACCAACCGGAAGAGAAACAGCCACCCGCTTATGCGCTGATTTCGCCTAAGGTCCCGGGAAATGAATACCCCTATACCGAACTCGCCGGTGTCGGTTTAGCCTTCAAATTGGCACAAGGCTTGATAGACGATAGTGCCTTTCTCGAATCTTTACTGGATCTGGTGGCATTGGGAACCGTTGCGGATATGGCATCGCTGACCGGGGAGAACCGCATTTTGAGCCGTTTGGGATTGGCGGAACTTGACAAACGTGAGCGTCCTGGCATTCATGCGTTATGCGAAGCAGCCGGACAGAAAATTGATACACCGCTCAATGGATACGCACTCTCTTTTAAATTGGGACCCCGAATCAACGCAGCGGGAAGAATGGATACCGCAGACAAAGCGGTTGAACTCCTCATCACAGAATCTGAGGATGTCGCAACTCGAATCGCCTCCCAACTCAATCAATCAAATCAGGGACGACAAGATTTAGAAAAACAGATTCAAGATCAAGCCGTAGAGATAATTGAAAGCGAAATTGACGATGAGACGGTGGGCATTGTTGTTGCCAGTGACAAATGGGATGAAAAGGCACAAGGTGTCGTTGGCATCGTCGCCGGACGGCTGAAAGAAACCTATTACAAACCTGCGATTGTCCTTGCAATTAACGGCGATAAAGCGACTGGCTCCGGACGTTGTATTGACGGTATGAACCTCGCCGACAGCCTCGTCGCTTGCACGGATTTACTGGTGGGACACGGTGGGCACGCAGCAGCAGCGGGGTTAACAATCGAAACCAAAAATATTCCCAAATTCAAGAAATTTTTTGACGCATACGCTTCCGAACAGTTGACAGCGGAGGCACTCCAACCGAAGTTGGACCTTGAGTTTGAAACGCACCTCTCGCTCCTAACGTTAGACACGCTAAAGGAACTTGAGAAATTTGAACCCTTTGGACAGGAGAATCCATCGCCGCTTTTTGGCAAACGTCGCGTCAAAGTTGTTGAAGGTACACCCAGAACAATGGGGCAGGATGGAAAACACCTGAAAATGCTCGTTAGCGACGGTGGCGTTAAACACTCTGCGATTGCATGGGGTGCCGGTGACCAACTCGTCACTTTTAAGCGTCCCAACGTATCCCTCGATGCCGCTTTCGCACCTCAGATCAACGAATGGCAAGGCACCCAATCGGTACAACTTATCCTTAAAGATTGGGAGGTGCACCCCGAAGGCAGGGATATGAACTGGGATGTATTTCCCAGACTTGACGAGGCATCCTCCGTAAAACTTGTTGATCGGCGCAACAGGAAGAAAAAGGACTACCTTTTAAAGTTGCTTGAAAGAGAAGAATCTTGTATAATTTACGTACAGGATAAAGAAATGCTGGACCGTCTGCTCACAAAGCTCCTACCAGAGAGCATCGAGCGCATTGCGAGGCACGATGAGACGACATCTGGTGAAGAGGAAGCAGTGTTATTGAAGCAATTGAGAAATGGCGAACTCCGAACTATCGTTTCAAGTAGTTGTTTATCAAATTGCGAAACGTTTCCTTTCGTGAAGCACGTTGTCTTTTGCCACCTCACGTCAAGTCCAGCCCTCTTTTTTCAGCGATGCGCGCCCATTTTCGCAGCGGAAGAGACTTCCTATCTGCATCTTATCTACGGCGATGCAGATGGAACAGAGATGCGAAATTGGGTCGCTAAAAAATATCCTGAAAAAGCCGAATTACAGCGGTTGTACGGGAGCATCCGTAAGGTCATGCAGTCCAACGGAGCGGAGGGATATGCTGAGGCAGCGATACTTAATGGCACACTCGGCGCACCCTTGACAGTTGACACCGGACTGACTATTTTTGAAGAGTTGAAGTTTATTGAGCGGTATGGGGACTCAGGACACAGACTTGTAAAACTCCTTCCTGCTCAGAAAAGTGATTTATCTCGTTCACCAACTTACTTGAGAGGGCAATGGATCAAGCAGACGACCCCCGCTTTCGTTGAGTTTCAGTTGAAAGAGAATATTGAATCTATGTGGGAGCGCATAGAAGATGAATGTCAAATCGCTAATAAACCAGATTCAGGCATATAATCCGGATGCAGAAGTTGAACTTCTTGAGCGTTCTTACCGTTTTGCGCAAGAGGCACATGAAGGCCAACAGCGAAAGTCCGGCAAACCTTATTTTACGCATTGCGTTAAAACTGCTGAGATCCTGGTAGAACTCCACCTTGATACGCACACGATCTGTGCTGGGCTTTTGCACGATGTCCTCGAAGATACAGGCATCAGCCGCGAGGAGTTACAGGTCCGCTTCGGTGCGAATATTGCGAATCTTGTTGAAGGTGTCACGAAAATTGGGCAATATAGACCGAGTGTGAGTTCCCCGAATACCAGCGCACCGGTCACGGTTGAGGATCGTGTCCACCGGAAACGCCAAGCAGAGACCTACCGGAAACTTCTCTTAGCAACAGCGGAAGATATGCGAGTTATCCTCATTAAACTCGCCGATCGACTTCACAACATGGAGACGTTGAAGTTCCTCACCAGCGAGAAATGTCAACGTATTGCCAAGGAGACATTGGAGATTTACGCCCCGATCGCGCATCGATTGGGAATATGGCGTATCATGAGCCGCCTTGAAGACTTGGCATTTAAACATCTCTACCCCAGCGAATACCGAAAAATTGCCGATCTCCTGAACCAGAAACTGACGGAACGTGAGGCATACTGTGATAGGATGGTGAAGCAGATTCGTCGGGTCCTGGAAAAACGCGGGGTTTACGCCGATGTCAGCGGCAGAACAAAGCATATCTATAGTATCTACCAGAAAATGCAACAGAAAGGGACTCCCTTCAGCGAGATCCGAGATCTCGTCGGTCTCCGAGTTCTCGTCAAAACCGATGCGGATTGCTATACCGCACTTGGTGCCCTTCATCACAAATGGAATTACCATCCCGACCGGCTTCGAGATTGGATCGGACAACCGAAGAAAAACGGTTACCAGTCACTCCATACCACGATCTTAGATGATGGGAAACCTGTTGAAATTCAGATCCGCAGTTATCAGATGCATAAGGTTGCTGAGGACGGCATTGCTGCACATTGGAGTTATAAGGAAGGCGCGCCAACAGGTAAACAGGGACGTTCTATTTTTGCGGGTTATAAGCAGATACTTGAAGACATACAGGAGACCCAGGATAGTCCACACCAGTTTGTGGAATCGATGAAGTTAGAACTCTTCCAAGATGAAGTGTACATCTTTTCTCCGAAAGGCGATCTTTTTAAACTACCGGCAGGCGCGACGGTTATTGACTTCGCCTATAAAATCCATACGGACATCGGACATACATGTGTTGGGGCAGAGGTGAACGGGGCTATTGCTCCAATCCGGCGGGTACTTGAGAATGGCGATCAAGTCAATATTCGGACCCAATCAAATGGAAAACCGAGTCGCAGTTGGTTACCGTATGTGAAAACGGCTAATGCGCGCGGTAAAATTAGGCACTGGTTCCGCGAAAAGGATAGGGCAGACGCGCTGGAATTAGGTAAGAAATTTCTCGAAGCGGAATTGCGTGCTTTCTATCTGAACGCACGCGAGTATCTCAATTCTCCTGAACTGCTCAATATCGCCAAACAACTCAAACTCAAAAATCTTGAAGAACTCTTCGTACGCATTGGTAACGGGGATGAATCGGCTATTCATGTCGTCAATCTCTTGAAACCTGAGGTGCAGAAACCTGAAACCGAAACGGCAGAAGCGGTTAAACCGAAACGGACATCGGAATCATCACCGGCTATTCAACTCGAAAACGATATTGATTTAGGTATGATGCGGATCATGAAATGCTGTAACCCGATCCCTGGTGATGAAGTCGTTGGTTACCTCACTCGCGGACGTGGCGTCTCTGTACATAGAGCCGGATGCATCCGCATCCTTGATGAACCGGAACGACTCTTGGCAGTCAAGTGGCTCGAAAAGCCGCTGTCCGAAAACGGAGACCACCCCCCTGATATCTACCCGATCAAAATCCTCGTTGAATGCAGCGATCGTCCCGGAATGCTCGGTGAAATCACCACTGCTATTGCAGAATACAAAGTCAACATCCGCTGTGGAACTTTCCAACCCTCTACTGTCCATCTCGATGCTACAGCCGCTGATAATCTGACGATAGATGTGACGGGTGCTGAGCAGCTGGATAAAGTCATGCAAGCGATTCGTCAACTCAAAGGCGTACAACGCGTCAGCCGCATGTCCTAAATCCGACCTATGGGAATCCGAGTTTTATGGCATTGGAAGAACGCACTACGGGTTGCACTGCTCTATACGGGGGAAGGCATTTTTGATATAACTTTAGCGACTTTTCCGCTCTTCAGACATTT
This sequence comes from Candidatus Poribacteria bacterium, assembly GCA_003635195.1. Lineage (GTDB taxonomy): Bacteria > Poribacteria > WGA-4E > WGA-4E > WGA-3G > WGA-3G. The sequence continues at coordinate 14,034 of PYIY01000088.1, forward strand.
CGTGCAAACACGAATCCGCTTCGGACCTGCCTCCGTTTGAACGCGAACCCGTTGAAGATTTGGAAGCCAACGCCGCTTTGTATGTCGAAATGATTTACTAATCTGATTACCCGACATCGGGCGTTTGCTACAGATTGTACAGACGCGTGACATCTTGATCTCTCCTTTTTTTTCCTCTAAAATGTTGGTTAAACCTAAACATTAATGATACCACAATTCGGGCTGAAAAGCAAATTTTCTTTAGCAACACCCAAAGCCATTTAGTTTTCCGAATCCAAAAATAAACATGACTTTTTTCGGAGAATCTGGTATACTACGTAAAAAATTACTACCGTGCTCGCAAATACAGCAGAAACGTTTTCACTTCTTGATCCCTCGCACCAGAACGGAGAATATGAAAGTTGCTTATATTACCGCAGGTGCTGCTGGCATGTACTGCGGAACTTGTATCCACGATAATATGGTAGCCACTGTTTTGAAGAAGCAGGGGCATAACGTTTCACTGATTCCTACCTATACCCCTACTCGGACAGATGAAGCAAATGTCAGCATGAACCGCGTCTTTTTCGGCGGTGTTAACGTCTATCTTCAGCAGAAACTCTCCCTCTTTAGGCACACCCCGTGGACATTCGACAAATTACTTGATAACCCGGCACTGTTAAACGGATTGGCACGGTTCAGCGGTTCAACAGATGCTCGGGACCTTGGGGAACTTACTGTGTCTATGCTCAGTGCTGAGCAAGGGTATCAAAAAAAGGAATTAGCGAAGTTAGTCAAATGGCTCGCTGAGGAGAATAAGCCCGATATCGTCTATCTTACCAATTCCATGCTCGTAGGTTTCACGAGAGAAATAAAGAAGACTTTAGATGTGCCAGTTATCTGCGCACTGCAAGGTGAGGACATCTTTCTCCAAGATCTAATTGAGCCGTATAAAACAGAAGCGTTAGCTCTCCTCCAAGAACGGGCAGCAGATCCGGACGGCTTCGTGGCACCCTGTAATTACTACGCTCGGTTTATGGCGGATGAATATCTTAATATCTCTCTTGATAAAATCCATATCGTCCCGCTCGGCTTAAACTTAGACGGGCACGGTCCACCTGTTGAAAAATCGGAACCGCCACCTTTCATTATCGGTTACTTGGCGCGTATCTGCCCTGAAAAAGGGTTACACATCTTAGTAGATGCTTTCCAGATAATCGCTGAAGCAATGGGTGCGAATAACGTCCAACTGCATGTCGCTGGCTACCTCGGGAAGAAAGATGAACCCTATCTCGAGGAGCTCGTGAATCAGATTCAGGCAGCTGGTTTGGCAGACAGTTTTGTACATCACGGAGAGGTAACGCGTACGCAGAAAATTAATTTTCTCAATCGTCTACATGTCTTCTCTGTCCCCACTGTTTACCGTGAATCCAAAGGGTTATCAATTATAGAGTCACTCGCCAACGGTATACCGGTTGTTCAACCGCATCACGGTACATTTCCTGAAATGCTTAAGGCAACTAACGGTGGAATCCTCGTGGAACCTGAATCTCCAGAGGCAGTGGCGGCGGGTATCATAGAACTCCTTAGTGATACCGAGCAACGTGAAAACCTCGGAGAAACGGGGAAAATGAATGTCCACCAAAAGTTTAACGATGCAACCGTAGCAGAGCAACTTTTAAAAGTGTTTGAAAAGTATACCTAATGTAGTTACCAGTTACCAGTTGCCAGTTACCAGTTTTCAGTTCGGTTTTCTCTCACTGCGAGGCAAACTGATAACTGATGACTCTAACTCTGACAACTAATTCCAAGGAAATAAATTATGTCTAAAACATGGCTAATTTTCGTTTTCATGACCGTCTCGGCATGGGGACTTTACGGTGTTTTTCTACATCAGGGACAGGTCTCTATGGGCGACCTTAAAGTGGATCCTAATGTGCGCTACAAAGCGTTCCTCTTCGTGGGTATCGCTTACCTTCTTGCAGCAGTCATCGGTTCTGTCCTGATGCTTGTCGTTAATGGGTCCAACTGGCAATTCACAGGAAGCGGTGTCTCTTGGTCGTTTGTTGCTGGACTTGTCGGTGCTATTGGTGCCTTTGGCGTTCTGCTTGCCTTTGGCGCAGGTGGTAGACCGGCTGTTGTGATGTCCATTGTTTTTGCCGGCGCACCTATTGTAAATGCTATTGTTGCGACCCTCTCCCATCCACCTGCCGGAGGTTGGGGCGCAGTCCGATGGCAATTTGTAGCAGGCATACTGCTCGCTGCGTTGGGTGGCTGTTTAGTGATGCTGTATAGACCGACTTCGTAGCCCCTCGAAAAATTCATCGTAAATCCGCTTCTTCGCTGGCGGGGTTTCTGACCCCGCCAGTCATTTATCGCGAGGCGGTGGCTCAATACACTCTATCCTTTCCAGACTCCATTCGCTCAATTATTTTGCCACAAAACGCACTTTTCACTATCCTTTTCACGTGCCCTGTCTCTAATTAGCAAGATGAGGGAGAGTTGTCATGCATTCTGAAGAATTAATTGAAGCGAGTGATGTCGAGTTGGTCGTCGCAGCACTTGCTGGTAATACACAGGCATTTGATGTGTTGGTGAACCGCTACCGACGTGCGATGTTGACAGTCGCACAACAAATTGTTAGGAACCCTACCGATGCAGAGGATGTCGTGCAGGACGCGTTTTTACGGGCTTTTGAGGCGTTACCACAACTTGCCGATCTCAATCGATTCGGTGCGTGGCTGCATTCAATTACCCGGAACCGTGCCTTGCGTTACTATAGAAATACGAGTCGCTATCAACCGCAGGAGGATATGGAACCACACTTGAACAGAGTATCTGATACATCGGCAGCGGATCCCGCCCATATCGTGGAGAGCGAATTGACACAGCAGGCAGTTCGCGACGCTATTCAGAACCTTCCACCGGACTATCAGTCGGTAATTGAACTCTATTATTGGGCAGAGATGCCTCAGCAACGGATGGCTGAATTTCTATCGCTGCCACTGACAACTGTAAAGTGGCGACTCCGTAAGGCGAAAGAGATGCTAAAAGCAAATTTAGAAAGGGCCGGCTACGGCGAGGATGTGTGACACTTTTCAGGCGACTTGATTGTTTGCAGAAAGGAGGAAATTATGGAACAAGAGAGACAAGAAAATCAACAGGAGCTCAGAGGTCTTTTCCACATGTTGGATCACACGGCAAAGATCGCAGAAGATGCAGCGTTAACAGGTGCCTTTAGTGGTGGCGAAACACGATGCATCACACAATTCAATAATGTGCTTGCCCGCTTGACGGAACTCAATGCTGTGCCTGATGGACTTTTCGACGAGCTTGACGCTGAAGCGTCTTTTAGTCAAATCGGGATTGCCTGCCATCAACTCGCAGCTTACCTTAACGAGGGGTTAGATACTGCCACGGATTCCAAAGGATGGTTCGCCAGCTTTTTTGGAGAACGATTCATGGAAAATCTGGCAGAAGAGGCGACAGATAAACCCCTTGGCGATATGATCCGCAAGGCTGTTCCAGATTTCTTGACTGAAACAACGTTGGAGGATATCGTCGAAACTTTTTCCGTTGCAGCGGGTGGCAAACTGACGATTGATGCCGACTGTGGCGGGATTGACGTGCAGAGCACAGAGGAGGATACTGTTTCTGTCCGTATTCAACGCGCCGCGCAGATAAAAGCAAATCGGCGAGCAGCGGAAGTTCTCAAGAACCTTGATGTTCAGATAACACATGAGGCATCCGATGTTAAAATTGGGGCGAAGTTCATAGGAAACGCAAAACGGTGGCAGAAGCGGAAAAACGATCTTGATGTTCAGTTTGAAATCCTCGTGCCACGGCACTATAATCTTGATTTGAAAACTGCATGTGACGACATTTCCGTCGTCAACGTTACAGGAGATGTGAATGTAGAGACATTCAGCGCAGGACTCCGTTTACAAGGTATTACGGGACGTATTGATGCGATCACATCAATTGGGAATATTGATCTCAAGGCGTTTACTGGCGATGTGGTGCTTCAAACGAAAGGTGGGAATATTACACTTGCGGCTGGTGCTGGCGATGTTAAAGCCAAAACCTCTGGAGGCAATGTGCAGGCTGTTCATGTTATAGGTGCAATTAATGGACAGACCTCCGGCGGCAATGTTACGCTACGCGGCTGCAAAGGTGGTGCAGAACTGAAAACGGCTGGTGGAAGTATAGCGGTTGAAAATGACGGACCTGTCCTTGCGAAAACGAGTGGCGGTTCCATCCGTTGCGAACTTCACAAGGCAGCCACCAGTCAGAACTTACTGTTAGATTTGGAGACAATGGGCGGCAGCATCAATGTCTCACTCGTCCCAGATATTGCCGCGGCTGTTGAGGCAAAAGTCCTTGGCGGTTCAGTAACAACAGAATTTCCGGTGGCCTCCGAAGCATCGGGTACTGTAAAACCTGATCAGTTGCAGGGGACTATTAATGGTGGCGGTCCACTCCTAAAACTCCGTGCCGTTGGTGGAAATATTATTCTCAGAAAGGTGGAAGAAGATAAACCGGAAGAGGTGTAGCGTGTGGCAAAGTAGGCGAAGCGAGTTGACGTTAGTCGGACTGTTTGTGTGGTATATCCTGAGTGTAGGTGTTTTTATAATACTTCTGCTCCCGTTTATTATGCCACAACACCAGTTAGCGCAGTTTATTCCAGAATGCAGTTGGCAATCGCAATTTCACAAACCGTGTGCTTTTTGTGGGATGAGTACCGCATTCTACGCTATCTCGCGCGGCGATTTCGCCGAAGCACATCGCTTGAATCCGCTAAGCCTCTACATCTACTTCACCTTTCTGCTCAATACACTCTGCGCAGTAATCGCTTTAAAACGAAACACGCGTTTTGTGAAAAATAATATAGTGGCAGTGCTTCGTAGCGATAATATATTGTCATAGTTTGGAGAATCATCATGGGTTTACTACTATCACTCTTCAGTTTGGTTTGGGGTATATTGGCTATTATTGGAATGGCGGTCGGTATCATTCCATGCTTCGGCACTCTTAATTACCTTAACATTCCGTTCGCGGTATTCGGGTTGCTTTTCAGCATTTTAGTTGCCGTTTTATCATCAAAAAAAGAACTCGCCATTGCGGGAAGTCTCCTTTGTGCCGTAGCCATTCTCATAGGTGCCATCCGACTCGTCATAGGTTTCGGCATCTTTTAATTGCCGATTGGTTTCAGGTGAGATTTCAAGCCTCCTCCGATCTCTAATTGCTGAAGTCGATAAAGTTTCCTGACCGTATCAGGTTATCTTGGATAGAGTAGGCGCGGTTTTCAACCGCGCCGCATCTCACATTACTTCAAAAAGTCAGTTTTGAGTTTGCCCCACGTCATTGCCAGCTTACCAACGGCTTCAACAGCTAATGAATCACTTTCCATTACCGCTGCAATTTCGTCTTCGTCCAGCACACGATCATAAAGGCGTACTTCATCAATGATACCTTTGAAAAGGTAGGTATGCACAGGACGTTCATTCCCGCCTGCACCTATGAGGAATTCCTCGCTGGGATTAACATCGATATCAAAGTTCTGTTCGCCTATAAATTTACCATTGACGTAGAACTTATGGTTACCATCAGCATAGGTGCCAGCGAGGTGATCCCAGTCACCGAGATTCACAGCTGGTCCTCGAACAGGTTTCCAATGATTCGCTCCGGCCCCAATCCAAAATTCCCATGTATTGCCGGGTTCAGCATAGAAGATATACCCGCGTTGTGGAAAGTCAGCACGAGAAGAGACAACTGCACGATGGTTCGCGCTCCCCGGTTCCACGTTTGCCCACGCACATATCGTAAAGATCTCTTGATTAAGATCCTTATGATAAGGGACGTTCACTTCATCGCCATCTTGATCGAATTCAAGTGCGCCGCCGAAGTATCCATCCTCAGTCCATTTC
>PYIY01000089.1 GCA_003635195.1 Candidatus Poribacteria bacterium
CGCAAGATTTTTCCGTTCGCTACCGACTACCATAACCTGACTGATGAACGGACTTCGCACCAATTCACTCTCGATCGGTTGGGGCGCGACATTTTTACCGTTGGAAAGCACGATGATATTCTTTTTCCGGTCGGTAATCTTAATAAACCCCTCTGCGTCAATAATACCGATATCGCCCGTGTAAAACCATCCCTCTCCGTCAATAACTTCTGCTGTCGCAGTCTCGTTGTTGAAATACCCCTTCATGACATGTGGACCGCGGGTGAGGATCTCCCCATCTTCGGCAATCTGTACCTCTATACCAGGGACCTGTGCACCGACGGTTCCAAACTTCCATTTGCCGGGATGGTTCATGCTGATGACAGGAGAGGTTTCCGTGAGTCCGTAGCCTTCCAAAATCAATATCCCCGCCGCATGGAAAAATTCAGCAATGGATTGCGGCAACGCCGCGCCACCGGAGACAAAAAACCTTAACCTGCCGCCCGTTGCTTCCTTCAACTTCGCAAAGACGAGTTTATCCGCAATGTTCTGCTGCAATTTCAAAATGGCAGACGGTTTTTTGCCCTGTTGGATCACAGAACTCACCGCTGAACCGACCGAAACACCCCAATGGAAGATCTTCTGTTTCAGCGACGAACCCTCTTGCACCGCACGTAGGATCCTCTCATGCATCGTTTCGTAAAGCCTCGGTACACTCAGCATCACCGTCGGAGCGACCTCCTTCATGTTCTGCGCCACCGTGAATGTACTCTCCGCATAAGCGATCTTCGCGCCTGAGAACAATGGAACATAATGGCCACCGAGTCGTTCAAAGACATGTGATAACGGTAAAAACGAGAGTAATACGTCTGTTTCACTCACATCAATAAGCGATTTACACGCCTCTACATTTGAAATAAAATTCGCATGCGTCAGCATAACCCCCTTCGGGTTACCTGTTGTACCAGACGTATAAATAATCGTTGCGAGGTCATCTTCGCTCTCGGTATTCTCCGTCTCCTCACCTGCAAGTTCACAGACTGCATCAAATTGGATAACACCTTCTGGTACTTCACCTTCGATCGCATCGAAGATAATTACCTGTTCAAGCGTCGAAACCTCATCTCGAATTGCAGTTACCTTCTCCAACTGTTTTTCGGTAGATACACAGATAATTTTGGCACCGGAGTCTTTCAGGATGTAGCTCACCTGCGCCCCTGTCAGCGTTGAGAACATCGGAACGGTTACCGCACCAACTTTGAGACTACCAAAATCCGTAATTGCCCACTCCGGACGATTCTCGGAGAGAATCGCAACACGGTCATTCATTTCCACCCCAAGCGCATTGAGTCCTTTACTGAAGGCAGCCACCGATTCGCCGAGTTCTGTGTAAGAGATGTCCAAATAAGTGCCGCCTTTCGGTTTATGTGCCAAGGCAGGTTTGTCACCGTAGTGCTGGATTGAATGTTCAAACATAGATATCAGTGTCATAAGATGATTTCTCCCACTGTTGTTTGCGACTATCCTAACATACAGCATAACGCAAGTCAAGTTAATCGTTGATACTCGCAGCACCGAATCTCTCTTGTAGGAGCAGCTTCTAACCCCGACGAATCGCTAAATCCCCTCTCAATGTCAGGGTCATTCAATTGTCCGTTTTCGGTGTTGTCCTTTTCGCAGGTGTTAACCTTCATATATGTTATGTATTATGACAAAACGCTGAAATTTTCGCAGCCTATCGCAGCCTGTCGCAGCATTTCGCACCGGATCCGAAAAAAAAACGTCCAATCCAATAATTTCTTAAAATTGAATGACCCTGCTCTCAATGTCGTTTTTTCTTGCATTTGTGTCGCGAATTATGCTAAACTATTACAAATTATCACAGCAGACCTCAATTTGCACAGATTAAATCCCCCTGGTAAGGTGGATTTATGGGTTAGAAATCGATTACCGGTTAAGAGGTGAACTTGATACATGAAGTCTTTCTCTTCACTGACAACCGACGACTGAAAGATTTTTAAAAAAATCGTACCGACAACTTTTAAAATAAGTATTCGCAAAATTGTGGGAAGTGTGGTAAACTCTATCGTAAAGTCATCCGCTTCTGCCTGAGGAGACATCAAATGTACGATAAGAAAAATCCCAAAGCTGCTGACGCAAGCCTTGACAAGTACGACCTGTTTACTGAAGATGACGAAGAAGTTGAAGAAGAACTCACCTCTGAAGAAGAGGAGATAAATTCCGGCTATTCGTTACAGCTAATCCACCACCTTATCACCGAAACACCGCCAGAAGACCGGCGCCGTCGATGGCTCCTTGAACTGCGTCGCTCTATTCTGAACGATGAAGGTGAGTTTCGGGAGAGAATTCACGCTGTTCAGCAAGAAGCACTCCGTATCCATGCCGAAATGGAGGCACAGATCGAAAAACTCACTTCACCCGCGAACCGTATCGGCACCTTGCTCGGATTACCGAAAGAAGATATCGCGCGCGTCATCATCGGGGGTTCCGAATACTACGCCAACCTTGATACCCAAATTGACCCCGGAACCTTGAAAAAGGGATTTAGTGTACTATTGAACGATGCCTTTGTCGTTGTCGGTGAACTCGGATACAGCGATGCCGGACCCATCGCAAAAATAGCTGAGGTGATACCAGATGGGCGGCTCCGTATCGGACAAGAACCTAACACGCAAACTGTTATTCTTGAACGCTCCGCAGACCTCGTGGATGTCAAACTCAAACCGGGGGATGAGGTCCGGGTTGATGCCAACTACCGAGTCGCACTTGAACATATCGCTACCAAAGAAACCGACGCTTACGCACTTGAGGCAGTCCCAAATATCCCATGGTCTAAGGTCGGAGGGCTTGACGAGACTATCCAAAAAATTAAGGATACCATTGAGCTGCCAATCCTGCATCCTGAACTCTTTTCGCGGTTCCAATACAGTGCACCGAAAGGATTCCTCCTACACGGTCCACCAGGCTGTGGAAAAACGCTCATCGGTAAGGCTACTGCCTATAACTTGACACAGCAACTCCAAAGGGAGAGCGGAGAAGAGGTTGAAGGGTGTTTCCTCCACATCAAGGGACCCGAAATTCTAAACATGTGGCTCGGAGAATCTGAACGGAAAGTACGTGAAATATTTCAGATCGCCCGTGAAAAAAAGGAAGATGGCAAGTTGGCTTTTGTGTTTATAGATGAAGCAGAGTCTATATTGGGAACACGGCGGGCACTTAGATCTCATAGCATCTCAAATACCCTTGTACCAATGTTCTGTGCAGAAATGGATGGTATTGAGTCTTTACAGGATGTTGTGATTATTCTCGCAACCAACCGCCCAGATCTTATCGATCCTGCTATTCTACGTCCAGGACGCATTGATAGAAAAATTAAAGTAACCCGTCCAGATGCAGACGCTGCAAAGGATATCTTCCGTATTTACTTTACCCCCGAACTGCCTATCGCTTCAGAGGTGACGCTTGCTCCAGAAGCAGAAACAACAGGCGAAACGCCACCTGAAGTTATCCCGCCTGAGAAAGCCGTCGAAGACCTCATCGCACAAGTGGTTGATGAAATGTTTCGTGAGGATGAAGATAACAGATTCCTTGAAGTCTCTCTCAGGAGTGGCAGACGTGATATTCTCTATCGGGGGCATCTCTGTAGTGGTGCTATTATTGAGTCAATTGTGCAACGCGCTAAGGAATCCGCACTCAAACGCGCAATTCAGAATCCAGAGAAAGAAGGCGGAATCTCGCGGGCTGATCTGTTAGACGCACTCGCCGCGGAGTACCGTGAGAGTGAAATCTTCCCGCCGACCGAGGCGACCGAAGACTGGCTCAAACTCCTTGATTACGATCCAGCCAACGTCGTCAAAGTTACACCTATCAAAACTGAAAAGCGGGAACGACGTAAAGCGTCTGGCTCGCGTGTCATTTAGGAGGATGGTTTTGACCAAGAACTCGCGCCTTAGCAAAAGTATTTGTAGACGAGTTCTTGATCAAAGTTTCCAGTACGATTTTTTTCAAAAAATCTTTCAGCCGTCAGTTAAAAAGGTCTTGGGACCGTCACGTTTACTGGTGAAGCAACGCTAACCCTCTTTAACTGACAACCAACAACCAACAACCAACAACCAATAAATGGACAGACTTTTTGGAATTGAAACTGAATACGGAATCACACTTGAAAATGAAGCGCACATTGATGCCGTCAAGCAGTCTATTGAGTTGATAAAAAGCTACCGCCAAGAAGATTTTCGACCGGTGTGGGACTATCGCGGTGAAGACCCGTTTCGAGATGAACGCGGCTTTCGAGCAGACGCACTCTCCAATCACCCGGATGAGAAAGAAGAGGAAGTGCGTGATCGAGAGCGCAATAAAAAAGAGAAACTCTCTTTTGCAGAAATTAAAAGCGATCACATTCTCGTCAACGGCGCACGTCTCTACAACGACCACGCGCACCCGGAGTATTCTACACCTGAATGCAGCAGCCTCTTTGACCTGGTCGCACACGATAAAGCCGGGGAACGTATTCTCCACCGGTGCGCTGAAACACGTAGTCAGAAACTTGGAAAACGCGTACTGCTCTATAAAAATAATACCGATTTTCACGGGCATAGCTACGGGTGCCACGATAATTACTTGATGGCGCGTGAGGTGCCTTTTGAGACGCTCAAACAAGGAATCATGCCGTTCTTTATAACACGGCAAATCTTCGCAGGCGCAGGGAAACTTGGTATTGAGACAGAAGCAGGACTCGCAACGCCAGGGCATTACCAATTATCACAGCGTTCCGATTTCTTTCACGTTGAGGCAAGTGTTGATACTATGCACAACCGGCCTATCGTCAATACGCGAGATGAGCCGCATGCCGACGCATCTAAATACCGTAGACTCCACGGTATTGCAGGCGACGCGAATATGTCTGAATACGCAACAGCACTCAAAGTGGGGACCACCGCGCTTGTTATTGCATTGATTGAACAACATAGGATTCCGGAAAGTCTCGCACTTGCCAATCCGATTGATACCATCAAGACTGTGTCACATGACCAGACGTACCGCTGGATGGTGATGACAGGAGATGGAAAATCGATATCCGCAATTGACCATCAGCGCGAGTACCTCGCACTTGCACAGAAATATCTCGGCGATGTTGGCGCATTTGAAACTGACTGGGTACTCACGGAGTGGGAAGATACGCTCAATATACTTGAAGAAGATCCAATGTCGCTCATTGATCGACTCGATTGGGTCGCAAAGAAGTGGTTACTTGAAACCTTTGCAGAAGAAGAAGGCATCGCATGGGACGATCCGTGGCTCCAGAGTTTGGATTTAGAATATCATAACATTGATCTCGACGAAGGACTCTACTACGGAATCCCCATGCGGCGTATCGTCACAGACGAGCAGATCGAAGCAGCACTTCATAATCCGCCTACTGGCACACGTGCCTACTTCCGCGGACGCGCTGTTGATCGCTTCAGTGAGTCCATAAAAGCAATACAGTGGGATAGCATTACCTTTACCGTCAATGGACGGACCCGAGAAGTTAACCTCAACGCACTCGCGGAGGCAGACATCGCACATCAGTATAATGAAGCACTTGACGAATCACCAACCGTCGAAACATTAATTAAAAAATTGCGTTTATGAGAAGGTGGTTATCAGTTATCAGAAGAATGGTTGTCGGTTATCAGCAAAGAGGTTTTAGATTTACCCAACACCTCTTGTAACTGACAACTGAAAGATTTTTTCTCCAAAAAAAATCGTACTGATGACTGACAACTATTAAAAAAAGGGAGAAACAAAATGACAGCCAATATCATTGCTCAGCTTGAACGCAAGCAGAGAGATACAAAACCCATCGGACCCGGTGATGGCGATGCGGATAACGAAGGACCCAAGCGACAGAAAGTCAGTCGTCCTGATACACAAGAATTGCTCAAGCGCATGCGACGTGTTGACAAAGATCAGTCCCGGCGTTACCGCCAAAGAACGGGGGAGTGATGAACTATAGCGCGGATTTCCTGAATCTAAGCGGCACAGAACACCAAGAACTTGCGGCACAGCGGGCAATAAATCACAAAGGGGACTTTCTCAACCTCTTGAAACACGCAAACTATCCTTTGAAGATAGAGTTGCCACCGGAAGCTGCGCGACACGCAGCAGATGTTGAAATAGCACATAGCACCACCGTTATTGCTGTGCTTTACCGAGATGGGGTCATGATCGCAGGAGACCGGCGTGCCACCGCAGGCACCTCTGTCATTTATGACCGAGCTGAAAAAGTCTTGCAAATTGATAGACATTCTGTACTTGCTATTTCAGGTTCACCCGCAATCGCTTATGAAATTGCCAGAATATTGGAACACTCATTCCAGTATTTCCGGCGCAGCCAGCTCCAAGAGTTAAGCCTCGAAGGCAAACTTCGGATGTTGTCGAGACTCATCCGCGAGAATTTATCGATGGCACTTCAAGGTATCGGTGGCGTTATCCCGATTTTTGCACTGTATGATCTAAATGCCATTGAGGATGGAAACGGTGGAAAAATTTTCTTCTATGACGCACTCGGAGCGCACTTTGAGAACGTCGATTTCGCAACAACCGGCTCCGGTTCTATCTGGATCCGTGGTGTGTTACGCTATCTCTCTCGGTTTGGCGAGACAGCCTTGCACGAAATGGACCAACGCCAAGCAGCCATTACGATCTTAAGACTCTTAGACATCGCCAGTGAGTACGATGCTGCAACGAGCGGATACAATGCTAAAGTGAAAATTTTTCCGACTGTTAAGACTGTAACACGCACCGGCGTTAACACCGTTTCTGATGATGATTTAACGGATTGGTACGCTGAAGCACAACCAGAGGCAGGCACTGTCTGAAATATACAATAGTGTGATAGAAACCGCGTAGTCCGTAACGTAGTGGAGGACGGATATACGGAGGCGCACGTTATCGTCTAAACGCACCTAACCGAACCGCAAGGAAAGTTAAAATTAAATCAGCTGTCTTAGGAGTCAACGGTGTGATGGCAATCGCGTAATCCGTAACGTAGTGGAGGACGAATATACGGAGGCGCACGTTATCGTCTAAACGCACCTAACCGAACCGCAAGGAAAGTTAAAAAAATGCGAGATGAACCGTATCGCTGGATAGAGGCACTTCAGGACAGACGAGATTACATTGAAGACGAACTCCGATTGGGCAGTCCTGTCGTCGGTGTTATCTACAACGAAGGCATGATGCTTTTGACTGTTGGCAAGGGACAGCGTAAAATATTTGAGGTACACGACCGGATCGCACTCTCTGCAATCGGGCATCCAGCTGATATTGAGCGTTTACGCATGCTTGTTACCGACACCGCCAGCGTCCAAGGGTTTCAAAATGCTACTGAGGATATAAATCTACACCGGTTAACTAACTATACCTTGGCGCCTGCTTTTAAGCAGGCGTTTGAGTCCATTGTCGGTGAAGCTTATATCATCAAAATGTTGCTCGCTGAACTCGGAAGTGCTTCAGGAAAAAGCCAATTCACCGGGATCAACTTTGATGGTATCGTCCGAACCGATCCATCTTTCGCAGTTATCGGCGGAACAGAAACAATTGAAACAGGAATGCAAAAATATCTCACTGCTGCAAAGATGGACGCAGACAGAGATTTAACCGCCGCATTCCGATTAGCATTAGAAACTTGGGCAATCGGCAAAGAATTAAGTTCACGGGAGCCAGAAGAAACAGAATCCGAAGATACTCAGTTAGATACTACGCAGATGTACGAAATTATTGATACTGCTCGCGAAGAAGGCGAAATTGAAGTTGGCGTTTTAGAAGCATCACAACAAGGGACAAATAAATTCCGGCTGCTTACCTCTCAGGAAATTGAAGAGGCACTGCAATAGTTAACAGTTATCAGTTACAAGAGGTTTTGATAATCACAAAGTCTCTTTCCGGCAACTGGACACTGGAAACCACTTCTTTACTGATAACTGACAACTGAAAGGTTTTTTCGTAGAAAAAACCGAACTGAAAACTGACAACCATTAAAATGAAGAAGCGCATTTTTGGAATCGAAACTGAATTTGGATGTATGACAGATACCGAGCGGATTCGCGGTACCTCTGAAGGGGTCGCCGCGCGGGTTCGGGACTACGTTTTTGATGTGCTTGAACTCGGACTCCGCGACATCCATTACCGAGACTGGGGAGAACCCCCCGGGAACGGCGGATTCATGTTCAATGGCGGACGTCTTTACATTGATATGGGACATCTTGAATATGCAACCCCTGAGTGCGCAACACTTTTTGATCTTGTCGCTTACGATAAAGCCATTGAAAAAGTCATCAATAATATCCTTGATGATACAGGATTGCCAACTGCCTTCTTCAAAAATAATATAGATCATTTCACGGGCGCAACCTTTGGATGTCATGAAAACTTCCAAGTCAGCCGAGAGGTCCCATTTTACCGAGTCGTCATCCCAACACTCATGCCGTTCTTCGTTACCCGACAAATTTACGCCGGGGCCGGTAGGGTTGGGGTCTACGATGAGATGATTGAATTTGGTGCCCAAGATATGTTAGATGGGCAGCAGCTCACTGAGCCACAACATTATCAAATCTCGCAACGCGCGGATCATATTGTCACTGAAATTTATGAGTGGATTCAGTTCAGTCGTGCTATTATCAATACAAGAGACGAACCGCTCAGCGATTACACCAAATACCGACGACTCCATCTCCTCGTCGGGGATTCTAATATGTCGGAGTATGCTACCGCACTCAAGGTCGGTACCACTTCGCTCTTGCTCTCGGCGATTGAAATGTTCTATGAAACACACGGTGAAAAATTACCGCTTCCGGGTTTTGAACTCGCTGATCCGGTCTTCGCGATTCGACACATCTCTCGGGACAGTACCTTCAAGTGGCGGATTGAACTTAAATCTGGAAAAACAATTTCCGCTGTCGATTTACAGCGAGAATATCTCAACTTCGTTCAGAATTTCATCACTGAACATGACGAAGAAAGCCAGTGGATCCTTTCGGCATGGGAGTCTATACTTGATGATCTTGAAAAAGATTGGGAACGCGTTATTCCGCGTGTGGATTGGGCTGCTAAAAAATGGTTACTCGAAACTTTCATTGACGAAGAGAAACTCGATTGGGATGATCCTTGGATCAAAAGTCAAGATTTAGAATATCATAACATTCATACAGAAAGCGGACTCTATTACGCGCTGCAAGCGCATGGACAAATGGCGCGCGTTATCACTGATGAACAGATTGAATATGCTATTGACAGCGCACCACAGGATACCCGAGCTAAAGTTCGGTCTTTCCTGATGCGAACCCTTACCCAAAATCAGATGCCTTGTATCGTTGATTGGCATCAAATTTATGCTGGACATACAGAATATTTTGAAATGAAAGAACCGTTTGATACTAACATCGCGAAGGCGCAACGATGGATAAAAAGACTACGGAAGCGACCTTCGCGCAATTGATGTGTAAACACCGCGCGGCGAGGAATGGTTATCGGTTGTTGATTACCCGTTATTGGTTAAGAGAGGAACTTGATAAAGTTGTCCGCCTCTTAACTGATAACTGATAACCGAAAGATTTTTTGAAAAAAAATCGTACTGACAACCCATAAAAAAACGTCACGCGGATCTGTAAGCACAAGGAGAAAATCATGGCTGAAAACAGATGCATACACACGGATTGTGAAGGATTCTACCGTCGGGACTTTCTAAAAGCGGGTGCCCTTGGATTGTTCGGCTTGAGTCTCACAGACTTGTTCCGACTCAAAGCACAAGCTGCAACCGCAGAAGCGAGTGTTAGCGCACCGAATACTTCTGTAGGCACTGCTACGTCTGTTATCCTTGTCTGGTTAGGCGGTGGACCAAGCCACCTTGATATGTGGGATCTTAAACCGGATGCCCCTGAAGAAATCCGAGGGCTTTTCAAGCCGATAGCGACAAATGTCAACGGCATCCAAATTAGCGAACATCTCCCCAGACTCGCACAACAGACCGATAAGCTCTGCATCATCCGTTCGATGACCTCTCCAGAGGCAGCACATGAGCGGGGAACACACTATATGATGACGGGCTATCAACCTCTACCCGGTTTTGCGGTCCCAGGGTACGGTGCCGTTATTTCCAAACTCAAAGAACAGCGGAGTGCTTTGCCGCCTTATATTTCTGTACCAGCACCTGTCGCTTATGGCGGAGGTGGATTCTTAGGCGCATCGCTCGCACCTTTCTCACCTGGTGGAAATCCGGCAAGCAATAATTTCAAAGTACGCGACCTTGAACCACCTAAAGGTGTTTCCTTTGAACGGGTTGAACGTCGGCGCTCTTTACGCCAAGCCGTTGATGCTGCCTTCAAAAAATACGAGGCAGGGAACCCGGCTGCAGAAGCGGTTGACGACTTCTATACCTCCGCTTATAACCTGATGAGTTCCACTGATGCCCGCGCTGCGTTTGATCTCAACGCTGAACCCGGTAAAACGCGCGACGCATATCGACGCGACACCTTCGGACAAAGCTGTCTCCTCGCAAGAAGGCTCGTCGAAGCCGGTGTTAACTTCGTCACAGTCAGCAACGGTGGATGGGATAATCACAACAATATCTTCTCATCTTTGCCCGGGAAACTCAACGCTTTCGATCAAACAATGGCTACCTTAATCACAGATCTGAGTGATCGCGGATTATTGGAAACCACACTCGTCATCGCGATGGGTGAGTTCGGGAGAACGCCGGTCATCAACAGAAACGCTGGACGTGACCATCACTCCCGCGTCTTCTCGATCATGCTCGCAGGAGGTGGGGTCCAAGGTGGACAGGTCATCGGTGCTTCTGATCCGCTTGGGACGGAACCTGCTGAAACGCCGGTACGCCCGGAAGATTTATCAGCAACGCTCTATCAATCCCTCGGTGTTGATTATAATGAACACCTTGAATCGCCAGACGGGGTTCGGATCGTCCTCTCACGCGGCGGTAGACCTATCCGCGGCGTACTGAGTTAGGCGCAGTTTTGCGGCATACTCGCCTGCCCCCTTGATAAGCAGGTTGCGAGCCGCATTCTAATCGCTCACCAAGCAATGGGCTGAAGGTTAGAGGAGTTCACATAGCAGAGTAGAAGGATAGAAGAATGAAGGGAACCACCCCAATTCTTCTATCCTCCTAATCCATGCTGCCTCTCCGCTAATCTTTAACGGTTACTAACTCCAAAAAAAATGCTTTGTACCGCTTACGTTATGTGTCGGAACATAGGAATCCTAATAGCAGCGTCCTGCATTATCTTTGCAACACCGATCGGTTTTGCAGACCAACCGCTGTCCCCGATTTGGGCACTTGAATTTAGTCCTGATGGGAAAACGCTTGCTGTCGGGAAATATCAGTGGATTGAACTCTGGGATTTGGAAACACAAAGTATTATTCACACCTACGAACCGCACGCTGGTGAAGTTCGGAGTCTCAAGTTCGCAGCTACGAATGATCCGGAAACGTCGTCATTGCGACTCTATGCAGGTGGTGGTGTTCCCGCTCAAAACGGCGAAATACGCATTTGGGATGTCGCCTCTGAAGAACTCATAAAAAGCTTTGAGGTTCACGGTGATACCATTGAATCTATTGCCCTCAGCCCAAGTAACACAACACTGCTTACTGCCAGCATGGATGAATACAGTGCTGTCATTGATGTGACGCTGCTTGAGGATACTGAAGAGCCAATAGATAAACAAGCAAGGTGGCTTACCCAACACGTCGGGAGAGTCCTTTGCACCTTGTACCATCCTCAAGGAACTTACTTTGTCACTGGTAGTGAAGACAAAACCATAAAAGTCTGGAACCCTAACACGTTCAACGTCATGGTGAACTTTGATGCAAACGATGACGCTGTTTATAGTCTTGCCTATTCAGCTAATGAAGCCGTAATAGTTTCAGGATCTGCCGATAATGTCGTCCGCACATGGCGCGTTACACCAGCAGGAGATGGCGAGGAGATCGCAGTCGGACGAGATTCACTTGAGATGACAGGGACTCTCGTGCGTGAATACACCGGACATCAGGGTGCTGTTTATAGTGTTGATGCCGCACTCGTCCTGCCAAGGCGCGCAAACAATCAGACAGCAATGATCGCGTCCGGTAGTGCAGACACTTCCGTGATTATATGGACGCTCCGGTCAGGCAACCTTTATAGCACTTTTGATGAATCGACCGATGCTGTTTACGCAGTAAAGTTCAGTCCAAATGGTCAATTCGTCGCCGCAGGTGGTCGGGATGGCAAAGTACGGCTCTGGAATCTCCGCAGACAGGCATTAACCCACGAGTTCTAATATGGCAGTCGGCTTTCAGCAGTCGGCAATCAGAGAGGCGGTTATCAGCAGTATAGTGGTCAGCAAGAGAGTTTTAGATTAATCACAAGCCTCTTTACTGATTGCTGAGAGTGAGCGAAGCGAACGCCCTGATCGCTGACAGCCGTTTTTGGAGGGTCTTTCACAATGCTTACCAATACTATACCCCTTTTAAATAAGCAATATAGCCTCGCAAGTACAATCCGAACGTTTTTCACATTGCTCTTTATTTCTATCACGCTTCCCGCGTTCGCACAAGGTACCCCGCGACTTAATTCTCTTTTTCCGGCGGGAGGACAACCCGGAATGACTGTTGAAGTTGCCATCCAGGGGTCTGATTTAGAGGGAGCACACCAAATCATTGTTGAAGGAGAAGCCGGGATTACCGCACAACTTCATCCTGCTGGCGGTGAAGTTGATGATACGCATAAACCCATCTTTGAGGCGAATTGTGGACAGTGCCACGAACTCCGCTCTCCAAGTAACAGGTCAATGACCCCAGCGCAGTGGAAAGCCACTGTGCAACGCATGATTACGGAGAAGGGCGCAGAGATTGATGCCGAGGCACAGACACAGATTGTCGCCTATCTGTCATCAGCTGCAAGAGCCAGTGCTGGGTTAACCGCCGAATTATCTATCGCACCAGATGCACCCATCGGGCTTCGCGAAATTCGGATTGTCGGCAAACACGGCACCTCCACCGCATGGCCCTTTGAAGTGAGTCACACCCCCGATGTCATTGAGACCGAGTCGAATAATGACCCAGAATCCGCTACAACTATTGAATTACCAAGCCTCATCAACGGCGTTGTGAATCCAGGGGGCGATGAAGATTATTACGTTTTTGAAGGCACCAAAGGACAACGATGTGTGTTTACTGTCAAGGCGTACCGCCTTAACAACATCAGTCAGCAATTCTTCAATCCAACGATCTCTATTTTTGATGCAAAGGGCGTTGAACTTGCACGCAGCAACGGGTTCTACAGTCTTGATCCGCTCATTGATATAACGCTTCCTGACGACGGTCCCTATCTCCTACGCATTCGTGATCTGTTGTATCGCGGCAATCCAGATTCCGTTTACCGGTTAACAGGGGGTGTTCTTCCTTACAATACCTATCTTTTCCCCCCTGGTGGAGCAGTGCCTGATGAAAAAACAAAGGCTGCGAGTCTAACAGAAGCCGCAGACGCTCTTTTATACGGACCTCCCGCCCCTCCAAAAACCAACATTATTCAGTGTGTTATTGGTGGTGAAAACCTACCCGAAACGGAGTGGCAGGTCAAGTTGACTGCAGGTGATCAACCCGGCATCAAACAGATTCGTACGCCGTACGGCATCTTTCCGTTCGTCGTCAACGCGCATCCTGAAGTTGTTGAAGAGAATATTGAACGCCAGTCCACTTCTGACGAACCCGCTACACAGGATGCCACGACACAATTCACCGAAGCTGAAATCCTTTTTGAAACAAAGTGTAGCGCGTGCCATGAACTCCGTTCGCCGAGCAACCGCGCACTCTCCGCCGAAGAATGGACAAGCACCATTACACGCATGGCGAATAAAGAGAATGCAGACATTACAACGACTGAACGCGACCGTATTATCGCTTTTGTCGCCCAAGAAGCGCAACGTTTAGGTGAACTCATCGCACGTCAACTTGAGCACACCCAACACCTCACAATCCCTGGCGCAATCAGCGGACGTATCTCAGAATCCAGTGAGGTGGATTACTATCGTTTTACCATTTCAGAAGGCACAAGTCTCGGTCCATGGTGGGTCATCTCCCCGTTTGATAACGTTGATGAAAAAGGCTTTGATACCGTCTATCCGCCTGAAATCGAGATTGATCTTGATAAGGAGTACATCGGCAAAGAAGGGCGAAAAATCAGCTGGTATAAAACCGATAGTAGGGGTGAAAACGTCTTCTCAAACGTCCCCGAAGACGATGTCACCGGCTACGCCTTAACCTATCTCGAATCTGACCGGGATCAGAACTATCTCTTGTCCCTCGGTTCTGACGATACCATCAAGATATGGGTGAACGATAAACTCGTTTTCAGCAAATACATCCACCGTCCACTCCGTCGTGCCGACGATGTCATTCAGTTACCTGTCTCTAAAGGCAGAAACAAGATTCTTGTGAAAGTTACAAACGGCTATGGACCGTGGGGCTTTTTCGCAGACATAGGCGGGTATTCGCTCACTGTCTCTTCAGAACGCCTGAATTCACCGCTGAGTCCATCTCTTACATTACTCGATGCGAATGGGCAGGTGTTAGCAAATAATGCTGGTATTGGCGGCAGACGTGACGCTATTATTGATTACAGTTTCAATCAACCCGGTGAGTATGCTGTTCGAGTTGAGGATATTGCTGGAAATGGAGGCGCAGGCTACGTCTATCATCTGGATATCCGTCCAACAAAACCTGATTTTGCCATCTCCGTAACACCCGATAATCCCAATATCGGACGTGGTGGGACTGTCTTGTTGGATGTTACGCTGCAACGCCGCGTTGGATTTACAGAACCAATATTGCTCTCTGTTGAAAATTTGCCACCGGGTGTTACTGCCAGTGAGAGCGCAATTCTTTCGGGGACTGGCGTAACGCAAGGATACATTACACTCACTGCCGCACCTGATGCTGAACTTGAACCTCGTGTCGTTCAGGTCGTCGGTTCCGTCACCACTGCTGCTGGCAATGAGTATCGTCGCGCCGCAACACCTGTTGAAGTCTACCGGATTCAGAACAACGATCAGACTGTCCAGCGGAAAAACGTTGTCGTCAGCGTTACGGAGACCGCACCTATTATGTTATCAACGGGGTTAGAGGAGATTGTGGTAACCCCAGATTCATCAATTGACATTACTGTTAAAGTTGACCGGCAAGGCGGCAACCGGCAAAATTTAAATCTTACTGCTGTCGGTTTGCCCTTCGGGGTCCGGCTCCAGCGACAAAATACCTTGCTCCGAAGCAATCAAACGGAAGCTACCTTAACACTCGTACCAAATATTATTGCGACAGGGAATAATCAGTTACGGCGTAACCCTTTCATTGGTACACAGCAGACGCGTCCATATACTATTGTTGTCAACGCATCGGTCGGCCAACGGATTGTAGCAAGCAGTCCCGCCATCAAACTTTGGCTCGGCAGCCGTCCAGATACAAATCAAGAGGAACTACTCGGCGGCAATTAATACGTTTTGCTGAATGCTGACTAAATGTTACACTTTCCGCCAAATTATTTTTTTCAACGGAAAGCAACACCAAAAATTGTCTCTGAACCCTTACAACTATTGGGTTCAGACCGATAACCTATCCATACCCAATGTTACACTGGTGTAACATTTTGCTCTTGGTAAGAGAGGTTTCCTTTGAAACTCGGTAGGTGCGGTTTGATGAAGTTTAATTATTTAAATCGGTAATTCCGATTTTCATGCAACCGCACCCGATTTGAAAAATACAACGTTGTTAGAAACCGCGGTCCCTATCCGTTACTCGGAAGAGGTGCCGGATAATTTTACTGACTGCTGATTGCTGACGGTCTCCGACAGCTAATTGCCAACAACCAAAAAATAAATTTGACATTCATGCTGGTTTATGATATACTTAATAGCACCGTGAACAGTAATGCCGCAAAAATCCACATTTTTGCGAAATTTTCGCAAAATAAATTTGACATTCAGATGACTTTGTGGTATACTTAATAGCGTCTCGTGGGCCAGCTACGCAAATTAGGAGTTTCGGTGAAAAACCGAAAGTGAGGTGCAATTCCTCCCTGGTCGATTTTTGAAATAAATTTGACATTCAGATCGTGATGTGGTATACTTAAAAAACATGCCACATGGGGGTGTAGCTCAGTTGGGAGAGCGTCTGGTTTGCAACCAGAAGGTCAGCGGTTCAACTCCGCTCATCTCCATCGCCTATAAGCATTAAATGCTTCAACAAATAGGCGTTGTTCTTTGACAATTGTATAGAGAGGGTAAATCGGTAGAAATAATATCACCTTATTATCAAGCTACTAAGGGCTTACGGTGGATGCCTTGGTGCCAGGAGTCGACGAAGGGCGTGACAGGCTGCGATAAGCTTCGGGGAGCCGCTTAATAGGCTTTGATCCGGAGATTCCCGAATCGGGCAACCGAGCAGGTTAATCCCTGCTACTTGTGTTTGACACAAGGGACAACCAGGAGAAGTGAAACATCTCAGTACCCTGAGGAACAGAAAGAAAACCTCGATTCCCCCAGTAGCGGCGAGCGAAAAGGGAACAG
>PYIY01000090.1 GCA_003635195.1 Candidatus Poribacteria bacterium
GGTTTTGTGTCTGCTTGCGGATCTGCAAATCTAATGCAGCAGCAATTAGGCTTCCCCCCTCGTAGACAAGTTCGTGGTTCACCATCTTGTTTTCGCCTGCCTCGCGGATGGAGAGCTCGCCCTGTTTAGACAGATACAATTCCCATTTACGCTCAAGATCTCTGAGAAAATCATCTTCAGAAATTATGCCGAGACGAGCGCAGCTAATCTTTGAACAGTACTCGGTGAACCCTTCGCTAAACCAGTACTCCTGTGTATTAAAATCGATCGCTTTTCCATTCCAGATATGGCAAATTTCATGTGCTACGAGTGGTGTCCATGATTGTCTGTTGTCTGTATCTAATGTTCCGTCCATCAGAACGCTGATGCTGCGTCCGGATACACCACCACCGCTGTATTTATCACAAGGGTTCGCCACAAACAACATACGGTCATCTGGTGTCCCGCCAAAAATCTCCGAGTATGTGTGCAGAAGCGACTTAACAGTTCTTTGGACTTCATCCATAGATGCCTTGAAGTGTCCACCCAAAGCGAGCACAATTTCTGCGCCTTCAGATTCTGCGACTCGCTCGGAATGCGTACCCAGTACCATATACGCGTACATCAAGTCGTCACGGTCTGCTATAGTAAAACGATATCCTTCGTTTCCAATAGGGTTCCAAGGGGTTGAGACGTGCCAGGCATCGGGAACATCAACACGCAGTTCAATATCCTCCACCTCACCCGTAATAAACAAGGCATATCCGGGCAAGAAAATACAGTCTTCTTGTGCGTACGGTGCTTCATCTCTACCGAAGGGCCACTCCCGCTCATCATGATTTAACAAGACTGTGTAACGCAACGTCACAGGTAGCGCATTCTGAGTTTCAACCGCCCACTGCGTTTTGCCAATCTCTGTGACCGATATTTTTTCTCCGCCTGCATCTGTGGCTGTCAGATCCCGAACATACCGGCTATATCCGTCGTACAGGTCTTCGGTACCAAAATGGCTCATGGATAACAGCAATGGCTTTTCGTCATCTTTTGTGTTACGATCTGTCTTCGGCGTTAGCAGACACCTGACATGCGCGACACGCGGTTCATCAGCCTCTATTTTCACCTCATACCTTGCTGATGTGAGTTGCTTTGGACTATCAAGATTCTCAGGTTCACTGAAATTTCGGATGACGCGCCACTCTTCAATAGCAGCTTCGTCACGATAAGTGTTTTGCCATTTATAGGTCCACACATTGCCAATTTGCAAAGGAAGGTATTCTGGGTCTTCAACAGGAGTCTTGTATTCAAGCAATTCAGCTTCTGTAACGACCCCGTTGGAATGTTCATACCGCAGTTTAACCAGCCCAATCCCCTCAGCAAACCACAAATAACGGGTGCCGTTCAAAAGCGCGTTTCGCAGTTCAGCCTTCGTATCCTTTACATCAGCATCTGTGAAGACAGTTTTATGTTTGAGGCAGTCCGAGAATACGCCTGCTGAGACTTCTACAGATTCATGCGCCTCCAAACGGCTCTGCGTCTGTACATGCCAGTGCCCTTCTTCTGTCCAAGTTTCCCCAACGCTGATCGGAAATTTAAAGAGGTCAGTATTACAATGGCTCATATAATACAGCAACATGTACTTCGGCGACGGATCACCGCCACCGTGCCCTGAGGTGCCAAAGTCAATAGATGTCAAAACCGTATCGGTTTTCTTAAGTGTGAAAGTCCCTTCTGCCAGATGTCCGCCACTTTCCGTAGCAGCACTCGCACTCAGGACAATATTGCGTTCAGATTTAATCGTTTCTTTCATCAATTTCTCCTTTATTGCTGACAATACCCGACCAAATGGCACGCTGCAAATCGGTGCTATCTGCTCTTTTTGTAATAGAGACATCAATAATACCCATCTCTAACGGGGGGCGTTCAGATGCATCTCCTGCTAATGTGACGGGTAAGACAATTTCTTTACCTTCTCTTTTAAGGGTTAGCTCGACTACGTCACCGGATTTCCAATCTTTAGCGATCTTTCTGATATCGTCAAAAAATTTCACGGGTGTGCCGTTGATGCCAGTTAACTCATCGTCATCCCGATATTGCGGTGAATGGTGGATGAACATGCCCCCACCTGTTGGACCGCCAAATGAATAGATATGAAGCATTTCAAAGAGAATGTACTCAAGGCTCGGAAGTCTTTCGCCAAATTTTATTTCAACATCCAACCCCGCGTCTCTAAAGTATTTTTCTAAGGGCAATCGCTCTGTTCCTACCACGTATTCATTGAAGAAAGGTTTAAAATCTTCACCCGCAATTTGGCTGATAATCCTAATGACATCGTTCATTGTGAATACATCGTCGGTGAGACCAAACGCTTGATACATCTGCTGCATCACATCGTCCAAACTACTTCGATTTTGCGTCCGTTTGCGAATCTGCAAATCCAAAGCAGCAGCGACTAAACAGCCGCCGTCATAGACGAGTTCGCGGTTAGCGGTTTTATCTTCGCCTGCCTCATGGATAGAAAGTTCACCGTGCCGAGACAGGTACGACTTCCACGTGCGTTCAAAATTTCTCAGAAAATCGCTTTCAGACGCAAGTCCAAGGCGGGCAGAGATGATTTCTGAATAGTACTGCGCGAAACCGGCAACGAACCAATATTCCTGCTCCTTAGAACTGATACCGCTTCGTCCAACCCAGACATAGCCAACCACGCGTGAAACCAGCGGCAGCCAAAAACGCCGACTCGCCTCATCCAATTCGCCGCCTATATGTGCAGTGATACTGCACCGAGATGCCCCACCGCCGAGATGCCCTTTTTCGCCATAAGGGTTCGCGACAAACAGTATTTGCCCCTTTGGCGTACCACCGTATACGGTTGCATAGCCTGCCAGCAGTGCCTCAACAGTCTCTTGCACTTCGGATATAGACGCTTTAAAACGTCCACCCAGAGCAACTGTAACCTCCATATCTCCGACTTTTGCACGGCTTTTACTGTATTCGCCAAGCACAAGATACGCGAACATCAGGTCATCTTGATCTTCGCATACGAAATGATGTACATCCCGTTCCACCTGCTCCCAAGGCGTTGAGACGTACCAACTCTCAGGTACGTCAACTTTGAGTTCAATATCCTTTACTTCACCGACGATAAACAGCGCATACCCGGGCCAGAACACGCAATCCGCTTGGGCATACGGTGCTTCATTTTTACCAAAGGGCCAATCGCGTTCATCGTGATTGAGCAGCACTTTGTAGTGTAACGTCACAGGTGATTCATCTTGGACTTCAACGATCCATTGTGTTTTGCCAATCTCCTCTACCTGTAATGTCTTTCCGTTAGCATCAGTAACCGTCAAATCTTGAAGGTAACGGGCATAACCATCGTACAACCACTCTGTACCAAAATGGCTCATGGATAATCGTAACAACTTTTGGTCCACTTTGGTCCCAGTGTCTACTCTCGGCGTTAGGACACATCTGACATGCGCGAGGCGCGGTTCATCGGCATCCACTTTGACCTCATATCTTGCCGATGCAAGCTCCATCGGGTTATTGAGTTCCTTAGGCTCGCTGAAGTTTCTAATGACACGCCATTCCTCAATAACAGCTTCTTCACGATAATCGCTGCGCCATTTGTAAGTCCATTCCGTGCCAACTTGGACGGGGAGGTATTCTTGTGCTTCGTCTGGAATCTTGTATTCAAGCAGTTCGCCTTCTGTAACGATACCATTGGAATGCTCATACCGAATCTTCACGAGTCCAACCCCTTTAGCGAACCACAAATAACGTGTGCCGTTTACAAACGCGTTTTGCAATTCAGCATCAGGATCGTCAACATCCGCATTTGTGAAGACCGTTTTATGTTTCAGGCACGCGCGGAAAATACCAGCGGAGACTTTGACTGTTTCACAGTCTCCTTCCAAGGTTGTCGTTGCTTCTGATTTGTGAGGACCCTCCTGCTTCCAAGAACTCTTATCAACCAAAGGAAATCTAAAGAGGTCAATATCACTGCCGTGATTGACATAGTGTAGCAGCATGTACATCGGCCTTGGATAGTCACCACCTATTCCTGTTGTGCGAGAACTGACAGAAGTAAAAACTTTATCTGTTTCGCAGAGATCGAAACCGCCTTCCGCGATATGTTTTCCGGTTTCCGTTGCTGCAGTCGCCTGAACGCTAATATATCGTGGATCGCTTTTTAATAAATTGGGACTCAAGTTTTCGCGAAGCATCGACTCCTCCTGTTCCAATCGCTTCCGCGCCCGGTATAGCCGACTTTTTACTGTGTTCAAAGATACATCCAAGCGTTCACTCACCTCTTCACAGGTTAAGCCGCTGAAATAGTGCAATACCATCACAGAACGCTCAGTTTCTGGCAACTTTCGGAGGAGGCGTTCTACGACATCGCGTAGTTCTCCTGCTGACGCTTGTGTCCGCTCTTTCTCAAGGTATCGTGTATAGAATATTTGCTCTAATTCAATTTTTGACATCGCATCTAACGACTGCATTGTAGCTGGCTTCCTTCGTAACCATTCAATGCATTGCCGCTTTGCTATTACATACAACCAACCCAAAAAACGATTGGGATCTCTCAAGGTCGGAAGCGATTTAAATGCTTGAATAAAGGTATCCTGTGCAATCTCTTGTGCCGCGTGGAAATCGCCAATTTCACGCCATGCGAGTGAATGAATCCACTCACGATGCCTTTCCACCAGCACGGTGAATGCGGCCTCATCACCTGACAAGATGCGTTGAATCAGACTGACATCTTCGTTTTTCATGACTATCCTCCAAAATTATTTGATAGCAAGTTTCGCCGAAAGTGCCTCATGACGTTATGTCGCGTTTTAAGGGAGGAAAGGTTGCATAAAATAAATTTTATGCCATTTTTTTTCCTGTTGGGAAAATAGAGGTATGTATTGTAGTGAATGGTGCGCTTAAGGAAGGCTCAACAGATTTGCGGGTAGCGACAGCGGCGGAATTTCTTGCCGATGTCTGCTGCTGAGTTGCTATCATCATTGAAATCTGTTTGCTCAATGAGGTCTTTGAGGTCGTTTCCTCTGCAAGTCTGCCGATAATTTATTAATTTTCTCTCCGATCTTCTTGGTCAGAAATCAGCGGTTACCGTTGGGGGTTGGGTTTCGCTGTGATTTTAGAAGGTTAAGTTTTTAGGAATTTAGGTAGGTTTGGGTTCTTATTTTCCGCGCTATTCAATCTACGATGACTATCTCCTGCTTATTGTTTGGTGTCTTTGACGGGTAAAGCATATACACCGCGCTGAATTCTGACAATCTCACCAGCGTCTACAAGACGCGCGAGTTCGTGTTGTATCGCCTCTGGATGTCCATCAATGGCGGCAGTCAGTTCGGCTGTTTTTTTCTCGCTATCGGTAAGCAGAGAAAGGATTTGCTGACGGAAAGGGACACGCGGGATATTCCCACCTCGAAGTCTTTGCAACACACGGTTCGCCTGTCTTTCGGAGCAACCTAAGATACGTTGAACTTCTTCCCTACTGGACTCAGCCGTTAGATTCTCACGCTCCTGTTCAAAGCGTTCGCGTATCGCTATCGCCTCAGGGAGTTTATCTAATCCACCGGCAATCTCAAAATCTTCCCAGTCAAAGATGGAGGTTTCGGGTCTATCGGTAATGTTGGGAAGTGGCAATCCTGTGATCAACACAATTCGCCTATCCGTCAATCGGTCCAACTCAGCCTGCACAATGACCTCTGTGAGGGCATAAACAGCCTCTTCTTCATAAATACTTTGGAGCCTCGGGTCTTTGTAAGTCCCGGACTCTATTTCATCTTCATAAGAGAGCGGTTCTGCATCATTCCCAAACAACATCTGGGCGCGTTGCCAAATGGCCGTCGTCGGTTGCCGCGGTGTTCCAACGACCCAAACGACATCTGCTGCTTCAGAAAGCATATCTGACATGCTCATCTTTTGGAAATCATCTACGAAGCAGACGTTCCTTTTCTTTGCAATGTTGTCCAAGCGTCTGGCAATATCTTTATTGGTTACAATCCCGTGTTTAACGCTCAAATCCGCCTCAAGTTCTGCGTGGATCCCGCGAAGAAAACGCTGTCCTGTTTCAGAGACACTTATATTACGCCAGTTATGGTAGTCGAGGATGGTTTCTGATGAATAGATGCCTGTGCGAACTTGAAAAACGCGGTTGCCCGGACTCCATGGTATGGGTTCAGTCCAATAGGTCTCAAGGTTTTCATCGGGGAACACTCTGTGGAGATGTTGCTCTGAGAGTACGGAGGATACCAACAAAAGGCGTTTGACGTTTGCATGGAGCACCGGTGGCACCCAAAATCGCAGCACTTCACCATCCCAGCGAATCGGTGCGTCTATGTCTCGCGTGTAATGCGCAAAGAAACGTTTGAGTTGGTGCCAAAATGTCCAGCCTTGTTCCTGACAGACGGTTGGAAACACCTCAATGCTCTCTACAGTTTCTGTATCCAAGATCCCTAACGCAATCGCTTGCGTCATCGGCATCGTAATTTTCAAGTCTTCATTAAGTGGAAGGAATTGCGGAAAGACAGGGAGTCCTTTCGCCGTGAGTTTATCTCCAGCATCACTGTCTAAGGGAATGTAAGCGGCGGCACCGCCTTCAAACTCAATGGTAAAGCGTGCCAATGTCTTTCCAGTATCATCGTCAACGATCCCGCGCGCCACCACCTTGCCACGCACTCTCACTTGACACATCTGCTGGATAAGTGTTTCTTCTTGCCATTCAAAGGTCTGCATCACCGCGCGCACGCCTTTGACGGCATTGCCGTAAAGTTTGCCCTTAATTTCCAAAGCACTCAACAATGTTTTGGCGAAGTTCCCTAAGGCACAGCCCTGCCAGTGCGTAGCCCATTCCTCCATAATGTTTTTTGAGAGTTTACATTCGAGGAATAACTTATGGGTGCGTTGTTGGTTGAGAACACAAAGTCGTTCGGTTTCACCTGCTGGTTTGAGAATTTGTTCTACCAATTCGGTATATTGCGGATCAAAAAACAGCTGCGGAATCGTCAACATTTGGACTTTCGCCTTGCGTAATGCGGCGAATTGCGATAAGTATCCACGCTGCTGACACGCTGTATAGACGGGGCACTGTGGGCAGATACTCTCATTCGGATTTCCACCTTTTTCCTCAAGCGCGGCACACCGTTCTGGGTCTTCACAGACATTTCCATGTTGAAAGGGTGTTTTCATACGTACATCAGCGGGTATGTCTTTCACCTGTTCCCAGAGATGGGTTCTCGGTTTCCAGTAAACCACCGATGGCATATTCAGTTCTCGAAAGTATTTCTCCGCGCTTTCTGCAAATTTAGCCTCCGGCGTGTTTACAGAAATTACACCGCCGCTGAGGAAATATGAGTCCTGTGACTGTTCGTCCCATGGACCTATCCCTGTAATAACGCCGAGAATACGTACGCCGCGGTCGAAAACGCTTTCTATCTGAAACACATCCCTTTGAAGGACTGCATCTTCTTCGGTGCTATCGTGTTGTCCTAACACGGGCGGCGGACGTTTTATCGCCAACGGACTGAGTGCATCTTCTCGTACCTGCTTCACTTTCACGGGGGCAGGGATCCTCGTCGCATCTATTGGGGAGGAAATACCAGTATCGTCCCAAACCTCTGTGATTGGCGTGGACTGCGTCGGCAGCGCGGTGTCAGGTGTAAATGCGCGGACCCATACGACATCATCTCTTTCCGAGAGTAGGACGTCTTCACTCCCAACGGTGCCTTCAGGTTGCGTCCAGTAGTGGAGCCCGTCCTCTTGTCGGACATAAGAAAACCCACGATGCAAGAACGCCTCTCTTGCGAGATCAAGGGGCTCTGAACCGAGCGAGAGCGGCACACGGGTGACGATCTGTGTCGCTTCTGTGTTATCGGGGGCAGGTTCATGAAGTTTTGCACGGAGAGCATTGACAGGAGCAAAGAGGACTTCTTTGGCAACGACAGGTGGAGCTAAGAGGTCTCCAATGAGAATCTCATAGCGGGCATCCCAGCGTGTGTACCCTTCTTCGCCAAATATTTCAAGATACACATCCCGTTGATACGTATTTTCTGATGCCGGGGTGTCTTTATAGATATACAACTTCGCTGCTTCGGTATTCGGATGGAGATAATCTTGGACTCTGCAGGAGAATCGTAGTCCACCGGACTTCCCCAATGTCAAAAGCGGGTTATTAACAATATTGACGAGTGCCTCAACACAAGCAACAACGGCATCCGGTGCGGCACAGATCGCCTCATACTTGAAGTGCAGATCGTGCCATCGCGCGCCATTGCGTTCCGAAGGAATCCCTGTATGCAGCTGAATCCCCCACGAGGCATCCCATCGTTTGTTGCCCCAATCTGTTATGCCTTGGCGTTTCAAGAACCGCTTGCCTCTAAAATCTCCGGGACCCCGATCATGCCAAGGGGCGCGTCCCATAGGCATGAAAGAGATATCCGCTTGCTCCAGGTCATGAAGCATGACAGGAGAGCGGTGGGCACAGTAGACGGTGTACTGGTGCGGGTGATCCTTTGTATACATTGCAGGTGTTGCTACTGTCTTGCGTTGTCGAAGAGGCTTTTCATGCCGTTGATGACAGCACTGGACAAGGTCTTTCAGAGAATTCATCACCATTGGGAGCCTCCTAAACTGAATTGCAGGATCTATTCTCGCCCTGACGGATACTACTATCTTAACTTATATTATATCAAAGGTTATCTCTCTAATCAAGTTTTCGGAGAATAAAGAAATATAAAACCATATTTTTTATGCATAAAAAATATATTTTTATGATTTTATATGGTTTTTTTAAGTTTAGCAGATGTCTCTTGGGCAAATCAAACAACTTTTTCTGCAAATTTAATTTGACTTATCAATCAAGGTAAAGTATAATTTACTGATATTAGGACGATAAAATATAAAATTCATAAATTATTGAAATTGTCCTAATATCATTTACATTAACCAAGTTGTGTTCTCGCTGTGATAGAAACCCTCTATTTGTTATAACCTGTTTAATAGAAATAAGTAACCATTTTCCAGTAATTTGGTCCCTTCATGAAGCCTCCAAAGTCCCTACCCCTGATAGGGGATGTGGGACGTTGGGGATTGGGGTAGGGGATTTAGGGGTTAATCCCCTACCCCCCTGATAACGGAGGATATGGACGGTAAGGTACAGCAACAAGCAGTTATTGCTTTCCTTGAATCGCTGTAGCAATGACTGGAACAACTTACACACGACACAAATGATTAGCAGCATAGCATTAGGGGGTACATACACTGTGAAAATCACTGTATGTAAGAAAGAAGAAATCGTTATTTTTCGGTTGAAGGGTAGAGTGATCTCCCCGAGTACCAAAAAGATTTTGGAAACTGTGGAGGAAACACTCACCAGACATGCCTCATCTCCGAGACTTGTGTTTGATTTTAGAGAGGTAACGCGAATAGATGGTGCCGGACTCGGTATGCTCATGAAAATCTATACCAAGATCCTCCCGTGTGGTGGTAAAATCGCGGTCATTAATATAAACAAGCATATCAGAAACGTCATTGTTAGAACCCGATTAATCGCCGTTCTTAAATGCTTTAAAAGTGAAAGCGATGCCGTTGCTGCCTTGCTACAGTGCTCCTGAAAAATAATTGTTAGTTATCAGTTTGCCTTGCAGTGAGAGCAGTCCATAAGTGTCGCGACCGGGAGTGCTTCGCAGTGAGAATCCTACAGAAGCAGGCGAGGTTAGGAACCCCTTCCCGGTAATGGGTGGGGATCTCAACCTCGCCGATAAAGGAAGGTGCTTATGCTTCGCTTCTAATAATCGGCGATGGAACCATCTGCCAATCGGCTGTTGGGCCATGTGAAGCGTCTGCCCTGATCCTGTCCGACTTCGATGACCTTCGCCTCATCTACTTCGACCCCTAAGCCAGGGCCTTCAGGCAGTGAGACGTAGCCCTCTTCGTCCATCTCCCATGTTTTGCGGGCAACTCCGGCGGGCAGCACATTCTCGTAGCCTTCGTGAATAAGGAAAAACGGCACGGCAGCAGATAAGTGGAAACTCGCGGTGAGACCGAGATAGGACATCGTGCAGTGCGGTGCGATCGGTACGTGATGCGCCTCCGCGAGTGCAGCGACCTTCTTGACCTGCGTAATACCGCCCCCGTGTCCAACATCGGGTTGAAGAATATCAATCACCTGTGCTTCAAGGATTTCGCGGACTTCCCATATTGTGCGATCACGTTCTCCAGTTGCGAGCGGTACGGGAACGGATTCTCGGATTTTCCGCATCACCTCAATATTGCCCGGCACCCATGCCTCTTCCAAAAAGAGTAGGTCATCAGCTTGCAAATAACTCGCGAACTGTTTAACGATAGGCGGTGGTAGGCAGCTATGTGCATCAAACATCACGGCACCATCGGAGCCGACCTTCTCCCGCGCATCATGCACGCGTTTAACCATGTCAGCAATTTGGTCAGGCGTGCCTGCAAACGGTTTAGAACCTCCCGGTCCCGTTTTAATCGCTTTCGGACTCGGATATTTCCAGATCTTATCGCGGCAGGGACCCCCAAGTAAGCGATACACCGGCACGTCCCAAAGTTTTCCAGCAATATCCCATAGTGCCATATCAATAGCGGAGATGGTATGCACCATCAATCCGCCGCCTCGAATATTGCGATGGGCGCGGAACAAGCGTTGCCAGTGGTGCTCAATCCGTGTTGGATTTTCGCCGATAATCATTTCGGATAAGGAGCGCGCCAACGCACAGGTGACGGTCGTCTCCATATTGTTGATCTCGCCCCAACCGGTAACACCCATGTTCGTTTCAATCTTGACGTAGGCTTTTACACCCATCGGAAAAGCCTCAAGGTTTGTCACCCGAATCTGTGAACCTTTATCTTCATAATCTGCCATCTTATATTATCCTCTCTTTTGATGGAGTCTATAAGTCTATATCATTTTCTATAGTTTGCAACGTTTCTTGAGGTTTGTCAAGGAAAACGATTTGACAAAAATAACGGGGGAGTGATAGAATAGTTCAACACGATTTTAAACAGTTGGCTCGATTGCTAAGATAAGGAGACCAAACAGATGGCAAATCAGACATATCGCGTTGGAATCATTGGCTGCGGCGGAATGGGCAGGTCCCACACCAGAGCATGGACTGCACATCCCAGAGCAGAAGTCGTGGCAATAATGGACATCTACGAAGAGGCAACAAAACGCATCGTAGACGAGTACGATGTATCCGCTGTCTACACTGATGTTGACGAAATGTTAGCAAAAGAGGATTTGGACATCGTCAGTGTTACAACTTGGCAGGGACCGAGGGCCGAAGCCACGGTTGCGGCAGCGAAGGCAGGTGTGAAAGGGATTATCGGTGAGAAGCCGATGGCAGCTTCACTCGGGCAAGCTGACGCTATGATCGCTGCCTGTGAAGAGAACGATGTCAAACTCGTCATCGGTCACCAAGGCAGGTTCGCGCCCGGAAATATAGAGACACGCAGACTCGTCGCTGCCGGAGCGATCGGTGAGCCAACAACAGTCCACCACAGTGCCAAAAGGCA
Source organism: Candidatus Poribacteria bacterium (assembly GCA_003635195.1). Taxonomy (GTDB): domain Bacteria; phylum Poribacteria; class WGA-4E; order WGA-4E; family WGA-3G; genus WGA-3G. The sequence continues at coordinate 11,530 of PYIY01000090.1, forward strand.
TGCCGGACTGCTGAACACAGGCACACACGCGATTGACGGTTGGCGTTTCATTCTGTCTGATCCTGAGACACTGTGGGTTATCGGACAGACCTCCCGGGAGACCGATCGATGGGAACGTCGCACGATTTGTGAGGACCTCTGTATGGGCTTGGTCTGTTTTGAAGGCGGCGCACGCGGTATCTACGAAGGCGATCTGCCGGAACCGTCAGTCTCTATGCCCAGAATCGCTGGAACGGAGGGACAAATTCGTAACGGACCCGACGGCACAATTCTGCTCCAAAATGGGGACGCGAAGGGTTGGCAAAGCGTTACGCCACCCCCACAAATGAAAAACCAGTACGATGAACTCATCGAGTGGATTGAAGGGGACATTTCTGACCATCGCGGCAGCGGCGTTCAAGCACGCTACACCCTTGAAATCATGATGGCTATCTATGAATCGTTGCGCATCAAAAATGTTGTCACTATGCCGATGGAGACGAAAGAGTTACCCCTTGAACTCATGGTTAACGACGGCACGCTCCCCATCTTAGTCGAGGGCAAATACGATCTGCGTAGACCCTTTGAAGGGCAAACGTGGACAAAGCCTAAAAAAAACTAAGTAACTGACACAACTTGGTGCTGCCGAGCGGATTTGATTGCTGTAAAGGAGAAAATGGATGCAGAAAAAGGGTAGACGTTCATTTTTAGAAATTGCAACTGCCTTTATCGGGGGAGTACTGAGCCTTGCCGCCGGTATTCCCCTCATCGGCTTCGCGATCTCACCCGCCTTCAAGAAAGGGGAATCGAAATGGGTTGACTTAGGTCTCGCTGACCGGCTCAAAAACAGTCGGTTCAAAAAGGTAGACTATACCTTCACAGCAAAGGATGGTTGGGTCAAAGCGACGAAGAAACGTTCCGTTTACGTAACCGATGCTGGAAACGGAGAGTGGAGCGTCTTTTCGCGAGTCTGTTCACATCTCGGTTGCCTCGTTCGCTGGGATGAAAGTAAGGAATCGTTTCTTTGTCCGTGTCACGGCGCGATATTTGATAAGACGGGTGCTGTTGTTGCCGGTCCACCACCAGAACCGTTGCAGAAACTCGAAACCAAAGTTGAAGCAGGCATTTTGTATGTAAAGGAGACGTAAATGCGGCAATTTCTGAGTGAACGCCTCCCGTTAGAGGCGTTCTCCGCGCACTTGCGCAAACCGCTGCCGAAACATATCAACCTGCTTTTCTCACTCGGCAGTTTAGCGATGTTTCTGCTCTTGTTGCAAGCAGCGACAGGTGCCTTTCTGGCGTTCTACTATTCGCCTTCCCCTGAACACGCGCATAATGCCGTAACCTATATCAGCGAAGAGGTCCCGTTCGGTGCATTCGTGCGCGGTTTGCACCATTGGGGCGCGAGCGCGATGGTCATTATCGTCGTTCTGCACCTACTCCGTGTCGTGCTTTATAGTTCATACAAAGCCCCGCGTGAACTCACTTGGATATTCGGCGTTTTACTCCTCTTAATTGTACTTGGCTTTGGGTTCACAGGTTATCTGCTGCCGTGGGACGAAAAGGCGTATTGGGCAACGGTTGTCGGTGTGGAAATCGCCAGTACTGCACCCGGATTAGGCGATTTTGTGGCGAAAGTGATGCGCGGTGGCACAGAGATCGGCGCGGTGACCCTGTCGAGGTTTTACGCACTCCACACCATCTGGCTGCCGTGGTTAGTCTTCGGGTTGGTCGGTGTGCATCTCTTCTTCGTTAGGTACTACGGTTCTTCAGGCACTCCCAAAAATACACCAGAAGAGATGAAAACCGGAAAGCCGTTCTATCCGCATCAGGTATTTGAAGATGCTGTCGGTATGCTGATTCTCTTTGTAATCCTCGCTGTTGTCGCGCTCTTTGTTCCTGTTCCGCTTGAAGATGTCGCTGACCCGACGAATGCCGATTATGATCCGCGTCCTGAGTGGTATTTCCTGTTTTTGTTCCAACTCCTAAAATACTTCCAAGGTCCCTTTGAAGTCATCGGAACATTTGTGATCCCGACGGTCGGTATGCTGCTGCTCCTATTCCTCCCATTCTTAGACAGAAGCGAGCGCGCTGTCCTCTGGAAACGCCCGATCGCACTCACAGTTACAAGTGTCTGCGTTGTTGGGATTGTCGTATTGACTATCCTCGGTGGCACTTCAAAGAAACTTGAAACGACAGATGCTGCCGTACAAGAAACCTCACAACCGACAGAGCAAATCCAAGGGGCGACTACATCGGATACGGAAACGGAAGAAGTTGAAGAAGGCGAAGCAGTGTTTGACTTCCAGCTAACTGAGGAAGAAATTGAAGGCGCGAGAGCAGTGGAAGAATCGCAATAATCTTCTTGATGCGTCTGCAGCTGATTATGAAACACCGAAATCTGGACGCACAATTCACGCTTTTTCCTATAGGCACTGATGCGTCTGAAGTTCCAGCAGATGACGCGGTACCTGAGGAGGTAGAGTTGGTTTCGTTCCGAGAGTTGGTCCCCGAAATCAATGATACCGGTTACCTGACACACGCCATTTATGCCTATCCCGCGAAATTCATTCCGCAGATTGTCCGTTATGCGATTAAAACTTACACAAAGCAACGGGATTGGATCGTCGATCCGTTCGCGGGTTCAGGTACAGTGGGTGTTGAGGCGTATCTGTGCAAACGCAACGCTGTTTTACTCGACCTGAATCTTCTTTTGAATCACATTATGCCCCTCAAGCTTTATCGTGGTAAAGAGAGATTGCACGAAGTGAGTTTGTATGAACTTTTAGCGGATATGAAAGAAAGTAACAAGCAGTTTATACCCGCTTGGTCGAATGTTGCCTACTGGTACGCCCCTGAGATTTTAGAGGTCTTATCGCAATACTGGGGTTTCATCAACAATACAGATGATGGGATCTATACCGCTATTATTAAAGCAGCACTATTGAAGGTGAACAAACGCTTTTCTTATACAGAAGACAGGACCCCCAAACTTGCCAGATCCAGGCGAAAGTTACAGGCTATAGAGACGTTGCTTGAGGAAAATTGGAGGGAACAGTTAGATGAGATGCTTCAGAGTCTCTCCTTGAAAACGTTAAGAGACCTGAACGATTTTGTGGTGTACACACGGCAGCATCACGCTAAAGATTTAGGGCAGGTTGAATTCTATGGAGGCGTTGATTCGTCGGATGTCGCTGTGCCGCGAGTCTGTGACGCGCTCATTACATCACCGCCTTATCTGCAGGCACAAGAATATATCCGTTCTACAAAAATGGATCTGTTCTGGTTAGGACACACCGAGGAAGAGGTGCAAGCCTTATCACGGCTTGAAATCCCGTATCGCAAGCCGGATCGAGTGATTCAGACGGAAACGTTGGATGAGGTCCGGGAGATGCTCACGCGGGACGATCTCCGAAAACGGCTCGATTCCTATTTCTGCCATACGGTCAACGCGCTTGAAAATTCGATGAATCAACTGAAATCGAACGCAGCAGCCTGTATCTTCGCCGGCAATCCGCGGATTGACGGTATAACAGTCGAAATATGGCGAATATTGGCGGAGTATTTTACGGAACGCGGATGGACATTTGAGAAGGTCTATGAAGATAGGATTAAGACGCGGAAGTTATTCGGGGCGCGGAAGAATAAGAACCCGGATGGGATGAAGTCAGAATTTCTGTTGATTTTAAGGAAAAACGCTATCTGTCAAACAACTGCTCCGCAGTGCGAACCTCTTCTTCAAGATGCGGCAGATCCTTTGCCCGATCCAAAAACGTCTCCAAGTAACGACGCATCATAAGCGGATCGCCATTTTTTTTGTATGCTTGCGCAAGGCGATAATAAGCCTCTACGTCACTGTCATCAAGAGAGAGTCCCTTTTCGTAGGATTGGATCGCGCGGAGGAATTGTTCGTTCTCCTCGTAAGCGAGACCGAGGTTAAAATAGACATCGGCGTCGCCTTCTTCGATTTCGAGTGCCGATTCGTAATACTGAATAGCGTCCTGATACATGTCGCGGTTGAGGTAGGCATCGGCGAGGTTGTAATAGGCATCAACAAAAGTTGGCTCCGATTCAATTGCGCTGCGGTAGGCGGTGAATGCCTCATCAAATTGCTCTGTCATATTGTAGGCGTAGCCGAGATTGTTATAGAAGGCAGGGTTTTCAGGTGACAACTCCAGTGCAACTTGGAACATCTCAATCGCAAGCACATACAAACGGAGGTCGGTATAAACCAAACCGAGGTTGTTGTAAGCATGCTCGTGTTCATCGTCAAGCGCGATGGCGTTTTGAAACGATTCTATCGCTTTCTCAGACTCGCCCAATTCGCGATAGATTTTGCCGAGTTGAAGATGTCCTTCCGCATCTGTCGGGTTGAGTGCCTGCCCCATCCTGAGTTTTAAGGCATCACGTTGCAGCTCGCGCTTCTTTTGCTGCTCTGGATCTGGGGACATACATCCAAACAGTCCGGCTGCTACAAGCACGATTAATATTGCGGTAAAGTGCCTGATATTAAGAAAAACGAGAACGTACTTATTCACAGAAACGTCCCAACTTAATCAGAAACCGATACTCAGCACAACGTGCTAAGCATCGCAAGAGGTCATAGTTAAAAAAATGATTATTGATACACATACACATTTCTACGATCCAACGCGTCCTGAGGGTGTACCGTGGCCTAATCCAGATGATGAGATTCTCTACCGCCGGGTAATGCCGGAGGATTTCAAAGCCCTTGCAGTGCCTGAAGGCGCGACCGGGACCGTCGTCGTTGAGGCGAGCAAATGGCTGGAGGATAACCAGTGGATTCTCGACCTCGCTGCAGACGAGCCTTTTATTGTAGGGTTCGTTGGACACTTAGAACCTGACGATGCCGGTTTTGAAAATAACCTGAACAAGTTTTCTGCAAATCCGCTTTTTCGTGGGATACGTCTCGGCGGCGGACACCTACGAGCA
>PYIY01000091.1 GCA_003635195.1 Candidatus Poribacteria bacterium
GCAAAAGAAAGATACCGGGTAAACGGTACCCTCGCGGCGAGTCAAGCGGGGAAATTGGATGCCCGAAAATCAGGGTATCTCGCCCGTTTTGAGTTTAGCAAACATGGTGGTTGGTTGACCGGCGACACGAGCCTTAGAATGCTCTCACCCAACTTTGAAATGAATGACCTCGGCTTCCGTCGGCGTGGTAATTTATTGGTGTGGAAGCAAGGACTTAGGGCAAGAAAAGAAAAACCCTTTAACGTTTTTCGTCGCGCGACTTTCGGATTCTTGGGCTGGTGGCCCTGGAATTATGACGGGGTTAATATCGGCAGCTACTTTGAACTCCTGACCTTTGGCCAGTTTAAAAACTATTGGGACTATAACCTCCGAGTTGGACGTGTGTTGCCCTCGTTTAGCGATGATGATGTGCAACGCGGCGGTACCCTCATCAAGAACCCTCCAGGCTGGTGGAGTTATATGAGGTTTTCAACGGATAGCCGCAGGATGCTTCAATTTCGACTGAGTTCTGCCTTAGGTTGGAAAGATGATCGGCAGTCTTATGAGTATAATGTGCGTTTCCTCATCCGCATCCGTCCCGCGTCTAATATTGAGTTGAGCCTCGGACCATTGTATAGTTATAATGTTAATAATGCCCAATGGGTGAAGCAGATTGAGGAGAATCTCAGTGGACATACCAAAAAACACTATGTCTATGGGAGGCTAATAAGTCGCACGCTTGATTTCACAACGCGCGCAGACTTCAGTTTTACCCCGACGCTGACCCTTCAATTTTACCTGCAGCCCTTCATTGCGGTTGGAGACTACACAGACTTCAAGGAGTTGGTCGAACCGAAGTCTTATCGGTTCAAACCGTATCCACTCAACGAGAACCGAGATTTCCATCGGCGTTCGTTACGAGGAAACACCGTTCTCCGTTGGGAATTCCGTCCGGGCAGCACCCTGTTTTTAGTGTGGTCCCAATCACGCGCAATCGAGTTAGAGGAAGTGGGTGCAGAGGAACTTGAGTTTCGTCCGTTCCACCGGTTGGGAAGCAGTTTCACCGATGAAGGAAAGAATATCTTCCTGATTAAGTGTCGGTATTGGTTTGGTGTATAAACCTTTCGGATTCGGCTTTTGAACAAAGTTGTCCAAGAATTGGACAGCAAGACCTCACTTTGTGAAGCGGAATTATCAGGAAACTTTCTTTTCCAAGTGATTTCACATTTGCGTTAACTTTGGCATGAAAATTGCTACGACATAACTATATTACGCAAGAAAAAATGGAATTTTTCTTGACAAATAATGCAGGTATTGTTAATTTGTTAGTATCAACAATACCTTCGCCAATTCACCCAGGCCTGAGTTGAGCAGGTGTTTGATGAATAGAGCCAATAGCAGTCAGATGTTCAGTGAGTTGGTCAATAACAATAGGTTCAGGTTTTTGTGGAAGCCTTTTTAATGTTTCTTGTAAATACTTCAGTCCACGGTAGTGCGCTTTGAGATCTAAGACGCTAAAGTCAGTGTTTTGTATTGGTAAAGCGAGGAGAAAAACACGCGCAATGAAGTGTGCTATTACCGCATTTCGGGTCAAAGCCCCTATGCTTTAGCAGGGGGATATAGACACCGCCCTATTGAATTAGACCAAGGGTTTATTATGTAGAATCTCGAAAAGGTGTATAGAATGCCAAGTTTCTACCGGACACAAACACTGAAAATAGATGGGCAATCGATATTCTCTGAAGTTAACGCTGCGTCTGCTTGTGTTTGGAACGATTGTTGCTATCAAATGGATATGTACCAGTGGCAGCGTGGCTATCCACATGCTCACAGAGATTTCTATTTTGGTAAAGATTGCGAAGGTTGGATAGACCAAAGACTCTCTAATCCGCTCTTGCATTCACAAAGTCGGCAAGCCGTCTTGCAACGTTACTTTAAATCTTGGAAATCCTACTCCGCCTTGAAAAAGAGCGGTAGTGTTGAGAAACCGAACCCTCCTAACAAACGCAAGAACTATATGACGACGCGTTGGAAAAAATCTGCTATCCGATTTGTTGAGTGCGGTCTCTTTGGTAAACGCGTTGAACTTTCTATGGCACAAGGTCAACCGAAAATAGAGATACCTTTGCCGAAAAGTTTTAATATGTCTAAAGCAGCACATATCGCAACGATTGATTTGTGCTATAACTATGGACACTGGACCCTCCATTTCTCATACAAATATGCAACCGAAACAACCGAAACTGGCGAAGCGGTTGTAGGCGTTGATATAGGTGAAATCCACCCGATTGTCTCTCACGACGGGCAAGACACACACATCTACAATGGACGGTATATCCGCTCACTCTACCGCTATAGAAACAAAGTGCTTGCCGAGTTCAGTGAGACGATAAGTCGGTGTAAACGCCATAGTAAACGCTGGTGGAGACTGACACGCCGTAAGTGGAAGCGTATCCGAAAGATTGATAACCAAATTAAAGACGCGCTCCACAAACAGACGACGAAGTTCGTGAAATACTGCGAAGTTAGAGGTATTGGCACGATCATACTCGGAGACCTCACAGGTATTCGAAATACAATTAGTTATGGCAAACGTGCGAACCAGAAACTCCACCAGTGGGCTTTCGGTAAGATTGCGGAGTTGATAACCTACAAGGCAAAAGCATTAGGTATCAAGGTCAAAGTGATTGACGAATCGTATACCTCGCAAACTTGCCCGAAGTGTAGCAAGCGCAAGAAGTCTAACAACCGAAACTACACCTGCACATGCGGATTCAAATACCACCGCGACGGTGTGGGTGCGCTCAATATCAGAGCAAAGTATCTGGGAGACTTCGGTGTCCCCGTAGTGGCGGAAATGGGTTCTACCCGCATGGCACCGCCCTTGGGCTTTCGTTTGGAAGTCCCTGTTGCCTCGTCTTAGACGCGAGGAATGTTTCTAAAAGGAACAAAAGAATTACCCGTGCTTTAGCTGGGTGAGTATGTCAAATGGCAATAGACCCCAACGCTGTCCCCAAACTACCGAGTGAAATTGAGGGTTTTGCTGTGCATCCCCGGAATCGCTTAACGACAACTTGGGCGGAGCTAAAAAAACGGTAGAACTGGACTCAAGCACTGTTTGAAGCCTGATTTTTGAACGAAACTGTCCAGAAATTAGACAATAGAAACCACTTCGTTCGTCAAAATCGGTGAGCCTCCTTTCGGACGTGATTTCACGCACAAATCGCTATTGGCATGAAAATTGCAATGTTACGGAAATAAAAGTTAAATTTTTCTTGACAAATAGTACGAAAATTGTTATTATCAAGTATAACATTAGACAGAACAAACATTACGAACGCGCGAACATTCAACTATACAGGAGGGGCATATTATGAAATCGCGTCGGATACCTCTGGCGTGGATGGTGTCGCTTGTTTTACACGTCTGCCTCGCAATCGTTGTAGGATACGTCGCTATCTCGTCGAATCAACAAAAAGCACAAGATGCTATTGATGTGAGTTTTTTCATTGTTTCACCGCCACAAGCAGCACAAAGAGACCTGATCTCTAAACCCGTTGTTGTAGCGACCCCGGTTCCGGATTTGACGGTGGTTCCCCAAACTGAGGCGGCACCCCGTCGCACAACACGCACTGTGAAAGCGTCCATGACTGCAGCGCCGACTGCGCCACTGAACACAGGTTCACCCGCTGCACTAAGAACGCAGCAGGTTAACGTTTCAAACAGTTCTTCCGTGCTACAGCACACCGCAGAACCGCTGTCAACCGCCGCAGTGTTGCCGACAACATCCGATGCCTTGCCTCCCGCCGGATTGCGGAGCAGTGGTCTAACAACAGACGGCATTGGGACAGGGATCGGTGATAATGTAGGAGCCGGTGCTGGACGTGGGGCTTTTGGTTCCGAAGTGGGTGTCACACAAGGTCGCGGGCAAAATCATGCCGGGTTAGATTCGTTGGTCAAAGGTGACGGTGCTGCGAATGTCAACGCGTCGTTGTCAGATGTGACAGAGAACGTTGTGCTCGGTAACGGTATACCACCGCTCCCGAAGGGGAGTCCGGGTGCTATCATTCAGGGGCGCGGTAAGGAGATTCTTGGAAGACTCCATCTCGTGCGTCTCGATGACCCGTTACATCCGAACTTTGATTTCTGAGGAAGCGGCATCGGACATCTCCGATTCGGGGCAGGTCTGCCCTATTTAGTTCAGTCGTTGAATACAGAAACAGGCATCCAAACCCAAATGGTTGACGCAGTCAAAATCACGGACGCAGCGTTCTTTGAGTCACCGATTATCTTTATGGAACCGATTTCCACTTCTGGAGGAAAGCTCGAGAACGGATTGTTGCGGGGAGGGGCTATCTGGCAAACGAAAGGGAGTCGTCCTTCTCACGGCTATACGGATCGGGAAGCACAGCGGATTCGCGAGTATGTCATTAATCGCGGTGGGTTTATCTATATGCCCACGCACGGAAACACGGAATTGGCAATGCAACCCGCGCTTCGCGTCCTTCGTCAAATTCTCCCTGAATACCACTTGACCACTATTCCTAAAGATCATGAGATTTACAATACTTACTTTGAGTTGAACGGACCGCTCCGTTTTCCTGTTCGGAAAATGGGGAGTACGATTCTCCATCACGGTCCCTACGGGCAGTTACAGGGTGTTTTCATTGATGGGCGACTCGCTGTTCTCGTTGATACAGAGGCAATGATACACGTAATGGATGGGGCAGTGCAAAAACCGTTCTTCGGTCATTACCAAGACCGAAATAAGATTTTAGATGAATTCGCGCCTGCCGCTGCGAGACAACTCATCAATATCGTTATCTATGCGGTAACACACGGGAATATTGCGGATTACAGCAAGTATGTTCCTGAAGACGCACTCACCGGTGGCGATGCGGAAAGTGTTCCGAAATCCGCACCTACTGCAGCAAATCGGTTGTGATGCTGTTATAGCAGGACGCACGCGAATCTAATAGACCCATCATTGGCGAGGTTCCAACCTCGTCCCGCTCAAAACAAGGTAGGTGTGGTTTCTAATCCTACCCAGAAACCATTTCTATATCCAGTGAGTGCGGTTTCCAACTGCACTCACTGGTGCGCTCTCAACTCCTCTATACTTTCTCTTTGACTTTTTTTCTATAGTAAAGTTTAGAATTAATAGGACACTCCACACCGGTTCGGTTGGGAAACCGAACCTACCGGGGGGAGGAAGTGTCTCTTTATTTTTAGGTTTCACTATAAAAGCGATCTTTGTGTGGAAAATGGTTGCGTTCTGGAATCAAATCCCATAGGACAGTGCTATTTTCCTAATTACCCGCTCGTAGAACCTACTGTCGGAAAAAACTTGGCAAATTGCCCAAAAACAAGCAAGATAGCCGTAAAACTGCATCTCCATTTGACAAATTGCCTATAGAAATGTATAATATAAGAAAGTACTATTTCATTTGTCAATAGGACATGGCTTGCGAGTTTCCTGTGTTGCAAGCCGAAAAAAGAACAAGGGAGATTAAAATAGAAATGGCTGATTACGCTAATCCTGATGTTTTGGTAAGTACGGAATGGGTAGCCGCACACGGCGGCGATGCCGGTATCCGGCTCCTTGAAGTTGATGTTGATACTGAAGCTTATGCGGAAGGGCATATCGCTGGCGCAGTCGGACTGAATTGGCAGACACAACTATGTGACCAGATTCGACGCGATATTCTCACGAAAGAACAATTTGAAGCACTCTGCAACGACAGCGGCATTGCTAACGATACCACTGTTATCTTCTATGGTGATAATAATAACTGGTTCGCGACGTACGCATTGTGGCAATTCCGTTACTATGGACACGATGAAAGTCTATTAAAGGTGATGAACGGCGGACGCCAAAAATGGATTGATGAAGGTAGAGATCTTGTTACGGACGTGCCGAATTATGACAGCACCGGCTATCAGGCGAAATTTCCCGACGACAACGTCCGTGCCACAGCGGCTAACGTTCGCGACACCCTCGGGCAAGGCATTGTGAACCTCGTTGATGTCCGTTCACCCGCCGAATTCTCCGGCGAAGTCATCGCACCCCCCGGTATGAGCGAGACTGCACAACGCGGCGGACATATCCCCGGCGCAGCGAATATTCCGTGGGCGACTGCTGTTGCTGAAGACGGCACCTTTAAATCCCACGACGAACTGCAAGCCATCTACGGTGGCGAAGGTGTTGATGATAGTAAAGAGACAATTGCCTATTGCCGTATTGGTGAACGTTCTTCACATACATGGTTTGTGCTAAAGTATCTACTCGGCTATGAGAAAGTCCGCAACTACGACGGCAGTTGGACGGAATGGGGTAATCTTGTCGGCGCACCCATCGCACGTGACTAAGGAATAGCTGTCAGCCTTGGACGTGCTTCGCCAGTGACGATGCCTACTACGCGTCTGAACCCAAAATTGTAGTCCCAAGCATCGCGCTGGGACGGATATACGCCAAGGCGCGTTTTAACACGACCCATTTCATCGAACCGCAAGGAAAATTAAAAGTGCCTAAGTTCGTTTCTGCCCATGCTATCGCTTGCATGACCCGCCAAGATGTGGCGCGACTGCTGAAGCGGTTCAAAGAAGAAGAGAACGCCGACGTTAGTAATATCCGAGTCTTGTGCGATACGCTGTCTGGTAGAATGGTCTGCGAATGGGAAGCACGCGACCGCGTCGCTTTGATCGAGTGGCTAAAGAAGTGCAACGTCCAGATACGCGGAACAGGCGAATGGCTCATGGCAGTCCAATATGAATCTGTAGGCGATGAACTTGTGACACCTCAGCGGGATAACCCATAAATACGCTGGTATGCAAGATAGCGACGCAAAAACCGATGTATTACTTAACCCGGCAGACGGCGTTTGAAGCATCACATTACAACCGTATCCCTGAATTGAGCGATGTCGAGAATTTCGCGTTGTTCGGTGCCGCTGCAAATCCAAATAGCCACGGACATAACTATGTACTTGAGGTGATGGTGAAAGGGGATGTAGATGCCGATGACGGTATGGTTATCAATTTGGTAACACTGGATGCTCTGTTAAAGACGGAGGTACTCGCCAATTATGATCACAAGCATCTGAATCGTCAACACCCGGTTTTCGCAAAAAATCCGTACCTGCAACCGACGTGTGAGAATATCACGATGGAGATTTGGCAGCGACTCGTACCTGCGCTGCCCGCTGGAATGTTGCACAGGGTGCGACTCTACGAAAGCGCATCTAATTTTGCCGACTATTATGGGGAAGGACCGATGGTTTATCTGACCAAGGTTTACGAGTTTAGCGCAGCCCACCGTTTGCATAGCCACGCACTCAGTGACGAGGAAAATCAAGACATCTTCGGAAAGTGCAATAACCCGGCTGGACATGGGCATAACTATGTCCTTGAGGTTACCGTAAAGGGAGACGTGGATGAGAGGACCGGGCTGGTTGCAGGTCTGGATTTTCTTGATGAAGTCGTTCAGAAACAGGTCTATGCGCGCTTTGATTATAAGCATCTCAATATTGATACGCCTGAATTTGAGACGCTTAACCCAACCTCGGAGAATTTCGTCAAAGTATTATGGGATGTATTGGAGCCGAATTTGCGTCCGGTAACTTTACATCGCCTTCGCTTAAGAGAAACGCCGAAAAATCATTTTGATTACTACGGCGCGTAATCTATACTATCCGAGAAGTACGGCAAAACAGCGCAATGGAGACAAACATTAAACAATGAAGCTGAAACAGGAGCCTCCGAACCTTGAATTAGAGGATCTCTTCACCAAGATTCTTAAGAATTTAGGCGAAGACCCAAGTCGTCAAGGTTTGGTGAAAACGCCTCTCCGTGCCGCGAAAGCGATGGAATTTTTGACGAGCGGCTACCATCAAGACATTGATGGAATTTTAAATGGAGCGATCTTTGACGAAGATTACGACGAAATGGTAATCGTGAGGGAGATTGAATTTTACAGTCTCTGTGAACACCATATCCTCCCCTTTTGGGGCAAATGTCATGTCGGGTATCTCCCGCGGAACCGAATTATCGGTCTGAGTAAGATCCCACGCATTGTGGATATGTTTTCCCGGCGATTACAAGTTCAAGAGCGACTCACGCGTGAAATCGCTGAGGCACTTGAAACTGCGCTTGACCCGCGCGGTGTTGCAGTCGTGATAGAAGCGCAACATTTGTGTATGATGGCACGCGGTGTGGAAAAGCAGGCACCGAAAATGGCGACGAATGTCATGCGCGGGGCGTTCCGCGAGGATAGTTCAACGCGTGCGGAATTTTTGAGGTGCGTCCAAATATCTTAATACATGCATGTTTTCGGGACTTACGCACCCTAATTTTCTACTGGTGCCATTGACAAAGGGCGCGGTTTTCGACCGTGCTGGCAACTGGAATAGGTTTGCGCAAGTCCTAACTTTTTTGTCGTTATAAACGCGTAGAATGTGGGGGTGAGCATGGTTTCTTCAAGCCATCCGAACGCATCAGAAATAGTGAAACTTGACGGAAAGGTCGTTGTGGTTACCGGCGCGTCAAAGGGAATTGGTAAAGCGATCGCATCGGCTTTCGCAGCGGCAGGTGCGAAGGTTGTGCTCGCTGCCCGAACACGCGAAACGCTTGAACAGGTCGCAGCTGAGCTTAGAGAAAGCGGTGCTGAAGCAGTAGCTGTTCCGACGGATGTCACTGACGTAGATGCCGTGCAGCAACTCATTGAACAGGCACTCAATGCATATCAACGCGTGGATATTCTCGTCAACAACGCCGGGATCGGTTATTTCGGACCGGTCGTTGATTTCGCACCTGACGACTGGGATGCCGTGCTCAATTCCAATTTGAAAGCAGTTTATCTCTGCGCAAAGTATGCACTTCCACCGATGTTAGCGCAGGGCAGTGGACAGATTATTAACGTGCTTTCGATCGCTGCGAAGGTTGCGTTTGAAGCCTCGGCGGCTTATTGCGCGGCGAAGGCAGGCGCATTAGCACTAACAAAGGTTTTAGCCGCCGAAGTCCGTCAGCAGAATATTCGTGTTACCGCGGTGCTACCGGGTTCGGTACATACCCCATTTTGGGATGACGTTCCAGAACCCCCAGACTTTGAACAGATGCTTAAACCCGAACATGTCGCAGGGACGGTTGTTTCTGTCTGCCAACAGCCGCTTGGCATGGTAACCGAAGAGATCGTCGTCATGCCGCCACTCGGAATTCTCTAATAGCGTTTGTGTGTATCGGTATGATCAAGACGTAAAACGTCCAAGTCTTCGTCGGATGCGAACTTTACGGATAGCGCGTACGTCGGCATCTGTGACCGTAATGATGGCATCGGCTAAATTGAGTTCAGTGCCGGTTTCTGGAATCGTCCCGGTCCGGTCGAGGATGTAGCCAGCCACTGTCTCATAGTCACCTTCAGGAATTGGGAGTCCGTAGTGTTCTTCGAGCAGATCGACTTCGGCTCTTGCGTCACACTCAAGGATGTGAGGCGCGATTAAACGGATAAGGTCAGGACCATCACGTTCATCGGCGAATTCGCCAACGATTTCTTCAACCAAGTCTTCAACCGTAACGAGTCCAACAGTGCCGCCATATTCATCAACAGCGAATACCATTGTGTGCCGGGTATTTTGAATTTCTTTCAGGAGCGCATTAATATTTTTCGATTCAGGCACAAAATGCAAGTCTGTTCGGATGAACGGCTCAATTGTCGTAGGCGGGGTAGCCCTCTTTTCGTATGAATCTGAAGCGGTTTCTGATTCAACGGCATCATAAATAACATCTAAGAGATTGACAATCCCGACGATGTTATAGATATGTTCTTCGTAGACGGGGATTCTTGAAAATCCAGCGTCCGTGGCGATTTGCAAAAAGGCTTCGCGGTTGGTATGTTTTTCAATGGCGACGATATCGACAAGTGGTACCATAACTTGGGCAACGGTTCGATCTTGTAAGTTGAGTAGACTGTGAATCATCCGTCGTTGGTCTGTCAGTAGGTTGCCTGAACGTTCACCCATAGTTGCGAGGAGCCGTAACTCTTCACGTTGCGCATCAGGACTGGGTGTACTTGCACCCCTGTCTATAATCTTGACAATGAGTTTTGTCAAGGTTTGTACCAGATAAATTAGGGGGGCTAACACCCACTCAGAGAACCGTAACGGACGGGCATAGCGTAGGGCAAGGCTATCTGCTTTAACACGAAAAATTGTTTTCGGCAAAATTTCACCGAAAATGAGGAGCAGCGTGGTTACCCAGATGATAGCAATCGGTTCTTGTAGGTTTTCTGCTTCAGGGAAGACTCTCGCAGTCAATCGGTCACCGAATTGTGAAATCAGAATGTTCGCAAGATTTGTCCCAGCTAAAGTCAGCGCGAGCATTCTATCGGGAGATTCAACCAAGCGATGGATAATTTCTGCTCTGGCATCCTTAGATTCAACAAGTTGGTTGATCCGAATTTTGTTGACGGATACGAGGGCTGTCTCTGAACCGGAGTAGAAGGCTGAAAGTACAAGACAGATAAGAACCGCGAGGACAAGCGAAATTAATACAATAATCTGCCCTGTGCTACTTACACCGATTAAAATGAGGGATAATAAAAAAATTCTCAATTGTCTTGTATCCGGTATCTGTTGTTAAGCTTCCGTTTGAGTTTCGTCGGGAACCGGGACTTTGATGAATAAACCTGTGATAACATTTCCTTCTGTAGCGATTATTTTAAATTCAATGCCGTTTTCATCTGTATAGGATTCACCGACGGAGGGAATCCGTCCGAAAAGTCCAAGAACATAGCCACCAATAGTGTCAACATCATCTTCGCTGAGTTTTAGTTCAAATTGCTGATTGAGTTTCCGGATACTCATGCGTCCGGAAGTTTCAAGTAATAACGGTGCTTCGGAGTGTTTGATGAAATCGGGCGGCGCGTCATCTCTGTCGTGTTCGTCAACGATATCCCCGACGACCTGCTCTATGATGTCTTCGGTGGTAACAATTCCTGAAACACCGCCATACTCGTCTTGGAGAATTGCCGTTTTGGTTTTTTCACGTGTGAGTTGTAGGAGTAACATCCCGATTTTACGGGTCTCAAGGACGAAGATCGGTTCTCGAATCAGGGAGGCACTCGCCGGATTTTCAGAAATCTGGTCCCGTTTTTCAAGGAAAGCATCAATCGTGAACGAATTCACATCCGCGTGTCGCCACAACGCGAGATCTTTGACATAGAAGATACCACAGATATTATCAATCTGCTCCTGATAAACTGGAATCCGTGAAAAGCCAGATTCTTTTGCTTGTTTTAAGGTTGCTTGAATCGTGTTTGATGTCGGGACTGCAACGACTTCGGTTCGCGGCACCATAATCTCTCTTGCTTCAATGTCGCGCAGTTGAAGGATATTACTGACAATCTCGCGTTCATCAGAGGGAAGTGCTTCTTCGTGGTAAGTATTGAGAATTTCTATAAAGTCCGTTGTTGTGAGATGGTCGGTAGGCGGTGGGTGTCCACCAAATATTGGAACGAGGAAATCGATGATTCTACGTAGCAATCCGCGTAATGGGGTGATAAAAACAGAAAATATCCACAACAGCGGTGCTGTTATTTTCGCAAAGGCCTCCGCATATTTGATAGCATAGGTCTTTGGTGTCATCTCACCGAAGATGAGCATAAGGAAAACATTGAGGACTAAGGCTATGACAAAGCGGATGGATTCAGGGTGTTGGGGAAACACTCGCCCGATAAACGAGAGCATGAGAATCGCGAACGCAACGTTGACAAGGTTATTACCGAGCAAAACGGTAATAAACAGTTTGCGGGGGTTATCAACGAAATCGACAATTGCAGAAGAACTGCCCTTTTCAGCACGGATCCGCTCAATTTGGACTTGAGTCAATGCGCATAAAGCCGTCTCGGAGCCGGAGAAAAAGCCGGAGAGGACCAGTAAACCTGGCAAGCCAATTAGATAGGGGAGTAGTGGAACAACTTCCATTCTTTTTTTGAAAGCAATTTTTGGCACGCTGACGTACCGAAAATTGCTATTAAGGATACTGAATTAGCGATAGTCTGTAATCTGCTCGCTGCGTTCCTTTAATTATACCATATTAGCAGACAAATCGCAACAAAAATATCATCACTTCTAAGGCATTATCTACAAACTGTGTGCCTTTCGCCTCAAGTACCTGAGTGAAAGTTGATGTGCGGGGCTGATTTTGAGGAAGTCTATGACCAAATTAGAACAGATGCAACGGATCGAAACATGTGGTATCGTCGCTATTATTCGCGCCAACAGCGCAAGTGAATTGATTGAGACGGCGGCAGCTATTCATGCGGGTGGCGTTAACGTGATTGAAGTCACAATGACAACACCGAATGCGTTACAAGTCATTAGCGATGTTTCATCAGCGTATGGTGATGCCGTTCTGGTGGGTGCCGGGTCGGTGTTAGATGCGGAGACAGCCCGCGCTGTGATGCTTGCAGGCGCGGAGTTCATCGTCAGCCCAGTTACAAAAATAGATGTCATTGAGATCTGTAACCGCTACGGCAAGGTCGTTATCCCTGGGGCCTTCACGCCAACAGAAATCTTGACAGCGTGGGAAACGGGGGCAGATTATGTCAAGGTATTTCCATCGAGTGGCGTTGGTGCCGCTTATATAAAAGATGTCAAAGCACCGCTTCCGCAGATCCCACTCGTTCCAACAGGCGGTATCAATGCTGAAAACGCCGCTGAGTTTATCACTGCTGGTGCTACGGCTTTGGGCGTTGGGAGTGCCCTTGTGAATAATCAATTGATTGAAAACCGGGAATTTGCACAACTCACAGAAAGAGCTGAGAAGCTTGTCAAGGAGGTAAAACGCGCCCGTTCAGGTATAAATTCGGCTTAAACCCACTGGAAATGTGTTTTTGTGTTGACAATGCGTATTAATTTTGTTAATCTTGTTACCAAAGATTGTAGACTGTTCGCTTCTAAGATACCGCTATGCAGATTGATCAATTAATCTTAGGTAAATATAGATTGCTTGAATTTCTCAACTCAGGAGGTTTCTCCTCAGTTTTTCGCGCCCGCGAGGAAATGACAAATCGGATTGTCGCGATTAAAGCCTTAGCAAAAACCGCATACCCGGCGAGTAGAATGAAGTTTTTGCTAAACGAATTTCAAGCGATGTCAAAAATTTGGAAGCACCCTAACATAGTTTCCATTCATACTGTTGAACCCGGCGAGGACGACTACGTCGCGTGGATCGTAATGGAGTATGTTGAAGGGAAAAGTCTTCACGAGCTGATGCAGGAAGGTACACTCGGGCTAACGGATACACTCAACATCGGTTTGGACATTTGTCGCGGGCTAAAAGAAGCGCATATTCATAAGATTATGCACCGGGACATCAAACCACAAAATATCTTGCTCACGACTGAAAAAGAAGCGAAAGTTGCCGACTTCAGCATCGCTCGTATCTTTGGTGAGACGACCGAATTCGCTGAAACCATGGCAGGCACGCGGCGCTACATGGCACCCGAACAGACCTATGGATCTTATGACTATCGCGCTGACCTATACTCCACAGCCCTCATCCTATATCAAGCCGTAACCGGACGCTTTCCGTTTTCAGGTGAAAATAAAGAGATAGATAAAAAGAAAGCTGCCGGAGAGATAGAAGAAATTGACAGATGTCCAGAGGTACTCCGCAACTTTTTACAAAAAGCACTCCATCGGCAACTCTCAGAACGCCATCAAAGTGCTGCCGAGATGTACGAAGAATTAGATCGCATCCGGCAAGATGAGTACGTCAAACAAGCCTCGGAACTCATTGATGCAAGTGCCAATTCAAGCCACCCAAAATTGGCGGAAGCACTTGAACGCTATCGAGAAACGTTCCGTCTGTCGCTTGCAGACGCAGAACGGATGAATCAAAATCTATTTTTCCAGCGGCGACAAAAAGAGGAAAATACCAAACGCGAGAAACTGTTAGCGCAAGTCGAAAGGCATTATACACGCGCTGTACGCCACGCGGAGACCCAAGACTATCCGAGCGTACTTGCTGAACTTCACAAAGCAAGCCAGCTCTGTATTGATGGTCAGGGTTTAAGCAAAACTGTTGATCATTTGTTTCATACACTTAATACAATCAATATACCACTCTCAAAAAACCCGACTGTGGAAGAGGTCATCGCACTCATTCAGAAATTGCCGGACAGTGAGAGTGTTGATCTCCGCACATGGCTTGAGCATGAAAAATTAGACTCGGAAAAACCGACGGATGTGAAGCCGATCCAACCTCGGGTTAGGGCATCCGGCAGTTATCGACTCGTAATTGAGGAAGCGTCCCCCGAATACCTACTCGACCAGGTTCATAGTGATATCCAATATCCACATGAGGATGAAGCACTTCGCATCTTCCAACAAATTCAGATTTTTCAACAACAGGGCCGCACTCGACAGTGGCTCGCGCTTTATAATAAATTGGGTAGATTCTATCAAAAACAGGCGAGCAATTTTGTTAAAGAAGATGAATTAGAACTCGTTGCTAATTGTTATACGCGCGCGCGATTCGCTTACACGGTTGCAGAGAAACAGCGTCTCGCGAGAAGAAATGCAAAGAGAGGTGCCGTCTACTACACGCGCCTTGCGCGGCAATTTGAACTCCAGCGGTCATGGGAAGAAGCAGGGAAATCTTATATCCTTGCCGCCTACAACCACGACTATGTAAATATGCCTACGCTTGTTGAGGAGTGCCACAGAATGGCAACTGTTTGCTACTTCAACGCCGCTGAAAGTGCGCATCTCAATCACGAGTTACAAACCGCTTACGACTTTTACATGTTGATCTTGGCAATCGGTGAAAAAATGTCGGTACCCACAAAAATGGTGAGTGAAGCGCAAAAATTAATTTCGGAAATTCCGGTTGCCGATTGAAAGGGAGACGCGTGAAAATATCTTTGAGGCGTGGCGAGGTACTCGTTGGAACTTTTATACTTGAATTTGGTGGCTCCGCAATTGCAACGCTCCTCGCAAGTGCTGGTGCTGATTTTATTATCGCAGACTTAGAACACAGCTCCTTTTCCATCGAAGCGACTGGACGGATAATTCGGAATGCCCGCGGCTCAAATCTGCCTTGTATCGTTCGGGTGCCCGCACTTGAACGTCATTTTATTTCTCGGGTGCTTGACGCTGGCGCGTCCGGAGTGATGATTCCCCGGGTTGAATCCCGTGAAGATATTGAAAAAATAAAACGGTGGACAAAATACGCCCCCGAAGGCGACCGAGGCGTGGCATTCGGCATCGGACACACCGATTATGGGGATTTCACAAAGCTGGATACCCGAGAATACGTACGCAACGCAAATCAGGAAATCCTCACCATCGGGCAAATCGAAACCGTCACAGCTCTCGAAAACCTAAATGACATTCTCACCACTGGCGAGTTAGATGTTATATTCATCGGTCCCTATGATCTCTCAACATCTATGGGCATCTCCGGTGAACTTGACCATCCGCTACTTTTAGACGCTATAAAACAAATTATCAAACTTACACAGACGCACAATATCGCTTTGGGGTGTTATGTCAATGACTTTGAGAGCGGTGAACAGTGGTTGAATTTGGGAGTTCAACTCATCGCATGCGGAAATGATGCTTTCCTCTTAACCCGTAAATTTGCCGAGGAACATCAGAAATTCAAAGACGCGGCGAATTCAAGATGAAACAATATGATATTCTCACAATCGGACGGAGTTCTTTAGATCTCTACGCCAATGACATCGGTGCCGCATTTCCAGACATTAAAAGCTTTGGCGCCTTCGTCGGCGGGTGTCCAACTAACATCAGCGTCGGTATTCAGCGACTTGGGCTTCAGGCTGTGCTATTGACAGCTATCGGCGAGGATCCGGTTGGGGAGTTCCTGCTCAAGTTTTTGAAGAATGAAGGCGTTGAAACCGAGTTTATTCCGCACAAACCCGGCCACCGCACGAGTGCCGTGGTGCTTGGGATCGAACCGCCTGATCGGTTTCCCCTGATTTACTACCGTGATAACTGTGCGGATATTGAACTCACTATTGACGATGTTCTCGCTGCGCCAATCGCTGAAAGTCGGGCAGTGTTGATATCCGGTACTGGCTTGAGCAAAGAACCGAGTCGGAGTGCAACGCTTTATGCTGCAGAGAAGGCACAATCCGTTGGGAACCCCGTCTTTTTGGACCTCGATTTTCGGGCAGATCAGTGGCATGATCCGAGAGCATTCGGCGTTGTTGTCCGATCTGCGTTACGTTATATTGATATTGCTATCGGCACAGAGGAGGAGATCAAAGCGGCCACACTTACTGACCTTTCGCAACTCACAATTGAGCACTCCCAAATTTCCAACCCTACTATTGAAGGCGATATGGCGGTTGCGATTCAAACGCTTTTGGATGCCGGTCCAGATGCGCTAATAGTCAAACGGGGTGTTGAAGGCGCGGATGTCCATCTAATGAGTGGTGAAGTCATTCACGCAGCACCATTTCCTGTTGAGGTTTACAATACGCTCGGTGCTGGAGATGCTTTCGCGAGCGGTTTCATTTACGGGAACCTTAGCGGCTGGAGTTGGGAGAAGTCTGCACGGCTTGGCAATGCAACTGGCGCGATTGTCGTAACACGGCACGGGTGCGCGAACTTTATGCCAACAATGCCTGAAGTTGATGAATTTGTCGCAGAACGCGGCGGATGGTAACATGTCTTGGCTCAGTCACTGTACCGCGGCTATGCACCACTTTAGCAAAGGAGTGTTCTCAGAAAACCCTCCTCAACGAACCGCAAGGAAAATTGAAAATATGGAAACACGAAAACTTACGATGGGACAAGCCATCGTTCAATTTCTTCAACAACAATACGTTGAAAGAGACGGGAACGAAAACCAGTTCTTCGCTGGAATGTTCGGTATCTTCGGTCATGGCAATGTTGCCGGAATTGGGCAAGCGTTGCACCAGTACACTGATACCTTTCGTTTCTATCAGACCCGGAATGAACAGTCAATGGTGCATACCGCTGCTGCGTTTGCCAAAATGAGCAACCGTTTGCGGACTTTTGCTTGCACAACCTCTATCGGACCGGGCGCGACGAACATGATTACAGGTGCCGCAGGCGCGACCATTAACCGATTACCTGTGTTCTTGTTACCGGGTGACATCTTTTCAACCCGTTTAGTCGCGCCAGTTTTACAGCAATTGGAGTCCCCGAGTTCACAAGATTATTCGGTGAATGATTGTTTCAAACCGATTTCACGCTATTGGGATCGCATTAACCGCCCAGAACAGATCATCACAGCATTGCCAGAGGCGATGCGGGTGCTGACATCTCAAGCGGAAACAGGTACCGTAACTTTAGCACTCCCTCAAGATGTTCAAGCCGAGGCGTTCGAGTATCCCTCAGAGCTCTTTGAGAAACGGGTCTATACTATATCGCGTCCTCGAGCGGACGCAGGTTTGTTGAATCAAGCAACGGCATGGATCCGCGAGAGTGAACGCCCCTTAATTATCGCCGGTGGCGGCGTTATCTATAGTGAGGCGACAATACAACTCGCGCAATTTGTGGAGCAGACAGGTATCCCTGTCGGGGAAACCTTTGCTGGCAAAGGGTCGCTACCGTATAATCATCCACAGAATCTCGGCGCAATAGGCGCGACCGGTACACCGGGCGCAAACATCACCGCACGAGAGGCAGACTTAGTTATCGCTGTCGGTACGCGGTTAAGTGATTTTACGACTGCTTCCAAAACGGCTTTCCAGAATCCTAATGTTCGTTTTATCAATATTAATGTCGCTGAATTTGATGCCTATAAACATGCTGCGCTACCGCTCGTTGCAGACGCACGTGTCACACTTGCGGAACTCGCTACCGCTGTAGGAGACTATCACGTTGATGCGGACTACAGCACGCAAATTGAGAAATATCGTGCCGAGTGGGAGGAGGAGGTAGATCGACTTTACCATCTCGGACACGGTCCATTACCCAGCCAAAGTGAAGTGATTGGCGTGGTTAATGAGTTCTCACGCCCTGAAGATGTTATGGTTTGCGCCGCGGGTAGTATGCCGGGTGACCTGCACAAATTGTGGCGAACCCGCGATCCAAAACAGTACCATTTGGAATACGGCTATTCGTGTATGGGATATGAAATCGCTGGTGGATTGGGCATCAAAATGGCAGATCCGAGTCGTGATGTTTATGTTATGGTAGGTGATGGTTCATACCTGATGTTAGCACAGGAAATTATCACATCTATTCAGGAAGACTATAAATTAATTATTGTGCTTGTGAATAACGAGGGACATAGTAGCATCGGTGGGTTATCTCGTGCAACAGGGGCACAGGGATTTGCGACCCGTTTCCGCTACCGTGAAGAAGAAACCGGCGAACTTTCCGGTGATTTTTTGCCAGTGGATCTTGCGGCGAATGCCGCGAGTCTCGGTGCCAAGGTGATTGAAGCGACAACCTTGCAAAGTCTAAAAGCTGCCTTACATGAAGCACGCGAAGCAGCGCACACGACTGTCGTGAAGATTGATGTAGATTACTACGAGCAGGTCCCACGCTATGAATCTTGGTGGGATGTGCCTATCGCCGAGGTCTCCGAAGTCGATACAGCACAGGAGGCCTACAAAGAATACGAATTGGATAAGCAGAAGGAACGTTATTTCCTGTAGCCAATTTATAGTGAAACCTAAAGATAAAGAGACGCTTTCACCGCACCGGTAGGTTCGGAATGTAATACAAGGAATGGATTTCGTCTATTCCCAGACTAAATCCCCTAACCGAACCGATATAGAGTGTCCTATTAATTCTAAACTTTACTATAGTTGCTCTGGAACGAAAGGAAATTATGAAGGCTTCAGAACTTTTAGCGAAAGCCAAGTCGGGGGAAGCGATCCCTTGCAGCGGATGTGAGGGGAAAATCCCAGCAGCCGACATTTTAAGTTTCGTATTTAAATTGGGGAAACTCGCGCCGCGGATGGAAAATGCAAACGTTGGCGATATAACCTGTGTCCAATGCCAAGAGGCGGACCCAGATATCAAAATCACGCCGCGTGGACCCGATGTTAAATTCGTCCGTGGTGACTAACTTCAAGGGACGGATGCCCTATCCGTCCCTACTCAACTATGCCTGAATACGTCGTTGGCAGAAATCCAGTCATAGAACGCCTACAGCGTGAATCTCAAGATATAGAAAAAATCTGTATCGCTGAAGGGAACACACACTCGCGCATCCATCAAATTATCACAATGGCGGAACGGACAGGTATCCCCATAAAACACTGTACACGCCGCGAATTAGATAGGCTTGAACCCTCCGTGCCACATCAAGGTGTTATTGCTTTTGTTAGAACGCCACATTATAGTGATCTGTCATCAATACTCGCGAAGGTGCAACACGGTGCGCGCGATGCGCTGTTGATTATGTTGGACGGGGTTCAGGATCCGAGGAATCTTGGAGCGATTCTCCGAACTGCCGATGCTGCGAAGGCCGACGCTGTGATCATTCCAAAGAACCGTGCTGTCGGTATCACAGCCGCTGTTCACAAAGCATCAGCAGGCGCATCTGCTTATATCCCTATTGTCAGAGTAACGAACCTCGCGCGCACCGTGGACACACTTAAAAAAGCAGGCATCTGGGTCGCAGGTGCTACTGGAGATGCGCCGTTCCTATACACCGAGGCAGATTTCAGCGTCCCGTTATGTCTCGTGTTAGGCAGCGAAGGCGAAGGCATCCGACGGCTCGTCAAAGAGAAATGTGACTATCTCGTGCATCTACCGATGTTAGGAAACATTGAATCACTCAACGTCTCAGTTGCAGCCGGCATCCTGCTATATGAGGTGCTTCGGCAACGTGGTGCAAAGTAACCCTTCAAATAAATCCCTCTTCCTTTAGACTCACAAAAATTCCGTCCCCGATGACGATGTGATCTAATACCTTAATCCCGATTTGGTTGCCAGCCTCAATCAATTGTTTTGTTGCCCGAATGTCTTCCTGACTCGGTTGGGGGTCACCAGACGGATGATTATGAACGAGGACGATTGAATTTGCGGATTCCTCAATTGCGAATCGAAAAATTTCGCGTGGATGAAAAACGCTGGCGTTGAGTGTGCCTTCAAAGACGGTTGTTTCGGATAACAATTTTTTCCCCCAAGTCAAATCGTCGTCAAGATCCCCGGCAACGCCTTTGGTTGTCACACCGCCTTTGGTATCAAGACATAAGACGCAGACAATTTCCTTTTGTAAGTAGCGCATTTTGGACATCATCAGGTCTGCAACATCGCTGGGTGAGGTAATTTTATCCCGATCTGCATGGAAACGTGCCAGTCGCTTTCCGAGTTCAAGTGCTGCGACAATCTGTGCTGCCTTCGCTTCGCCGACGCCTTTGATCTTTTCAAATTGCTTAGATTTGTAATCAGCCATCCGTTTGAGATCGCCTTCAAGTGCTATAAGGATCTGTTCACCGAGTTGAACGGCACTTGTTCCTTGGAAGCCGCTCTTGAGAATAATAGCTAATAGTTCTGAGTCTTTCAGAATCTCCGGTCCGTGTTTGTGAAGCCTTTCACGCGGGCGTTCGCTTTCGGGCAGGTCCTTAATTCGCGTAGCGCGGTACGTCATACATTGCATTCCTTTTCAGTCTAATGGAGAATTTAGCAGAAATTATAGCGATTTTTCGGAATTAAGACAAGCGAAATCTGATAGTCAGGCAGAGCTATTCTTTGAAAGAAAACTTTTAGGGAATTGAAGCACAGACTGAAAAAATTTTCTTTGACGACTTCTCCAATTCATGCTAAAATCCAATCCAAAAAACACAATAGAGAAAACCTATGACACAATCCGACATCATCCAAACCATCCTTAAAGACAGCAATTACCACCTTGATCTATTCCACATATCCGAAATTCAGAACTTACGTCAAAGGATAGAAGGTAAAAAGACACCCATCACCTACTGCCCTATTCGCGGGAAA
The DNA here is from genome assembly GCA_003635195.1 of Candidatus Poribacteria bacterium. Lineage (GTDB taxonomy): Bacteria > Poribacteria > WGA-4E > WGA-4E > WGA-3G > WGA-3G. The sequence goes on from PYIY01000091.1 coordinate 20,934, forward strand.
GCAGTCCAACTCAAACCTGAAGAGCTTATCCGTCAACTGTATGTGGAACGCCTCCTGAACCGGTATCATTACCCCCGAGAACGTGTGCGGTTTGAACACCTTGTCAACTTCGGTAGGGAAAAGAAACGCGCTGACATCGTTATCCTTGACAAGGACAGAGCCGATACACCTTATATTATCGTTGAAGTCAAAAAGCCGAAACTCCAAGATGGCAAGGCACAACTCCGCTCCTACTGCAACGCCACTGGTGCGCCCATTGCTGTGTGGACAAACGGACAACAGATTTCGCACTACCATCGGAGAGATCCAAACTACTTTGAAGATATTACCGATATTCCTAACGCTGATCAGACTTTGGCGGATATCCTCAGCGAACGTTTTACCCTTAACACTCCCCTGTCAAATCCGCATGCTTTCGCTTGTGGGATGTAGACGGGCATTGGGTTTGTTTCAAGAAAATAAACTTGACAATCATCAGAAAATGTTGTATGATTATAGTATCAGGTTGGCAGACAAGTCAAGCGTTACTTCTCGGTAACGTGTCTGCCTCTCACTTGACTGGAGATAAAAGCCTGATACCTGATAATCCATGAAAACATACAAATACGAATTGTATCACCAGAAGAACATAATCAAAATCGGTAATCTGATTGACGACTTGCACCAAGTGCATGTGCATTTGATAAGATTACAACGCCGCTATTATTCCATGTTTGGTAAATATATTCCGTTGAAACGTATGCTGAAACATATTACGCAGTTGAAGCGGACAACAAAACCGCATTGGAATCAGTTGCCCAGTCAAATGATCCAAGACGTTGCCATTCGTATTGATCACGGCTACCAAGCCTTCTTTGATAACATAGAAGACCGAAAAAACGGGGTAACACAACGAAAGGTCGGCAGACCTAAAATCAAACCGAATCACAAGTATAAGTCTATCACATTCACACAGGCAGGTTACAAAATAGAAGATAGCCGCCTAACGATCAATTGTCTTGATACCACATTCACCTTTTGGAAGCATCGAAAGTGGACAGGTAAAGTCAAAACTGTCACAATCAAACGTGATAATGTAGGTGATTATTATATTTACTTCACTTGCGAAGATCCGAAACCTGTCCAGAAACTCCCTTTGACCAGTAATGAGGCAGGGGTAGATTTCGGTTCAAAAACATTTCTAACGCTTTCAGACGGTATCAAGATATTGTCCCCACACTTCTATAAACAGTGTCTCAACGAAATTCGGTCAGCAAACAAAGCACTTTCACGCAAACAATATCTGTCTAAGGGTTGGTTTCGTGCTAAACGACACCTCGCAAGTGTTCATAAGAAAATAGCAGATAAAAGACGTGATTGGTTCTTCAAGTTAGCACTCCGTTTGGTTCGCAGATACGATAACATTGCTATTGAGACCCTAAACCTTGAGGCTATGAAAAAACTTTGGGGACGCAAAATCTCTGATATAGCCTTCGGTGAATTTTCGCTCATTCTAAAGTGGACATGTGCAAAATACGGTAAAACATTATTGAAAGCAGGTCGCTGGCAACCTACAACTAAACCTTGTTCCAGTTGTGGTTTTCATAATAAAGACCTAACACTCAACGATAGATATTGGACGTGTCCAAGTTGCAAAGCAGAACACGACAGAGACGTGAACGCTGCGATAAACATTTTGCGGGTTGGGGTACCCTGGACCTAAACCAGATAAATCCGTTCTGATACGGAATAAGAACCCGCTGGTGGAGACGACGTTAGACGGTGGACTCTTTGAGAAAACCGCTGTTGTCTACGAAACCGAAGCCCCTACCTTTAGGTAGTGGGTGGTATCACCAACACCTCTGATAAATACGTCCGTGAATTTATCTCCGAACGCGCCCGTATCTTGGCTATCGTCAGCTTGCACGGTAACACCTTCAAACCGCATACTGGTACGAAAACGAGCGTTCTGTTCGTGCAAAAGTGGAACGATGATCCAAGCGCGGGCCCCCTCTGTCGAAAAACCGATAACTATTCCGTCTTTTTAGCAGTGAGTGAAAAAGGCGGTAAGAATAATTCTGGGGATTATATTTTTCTTGAAAATAGCGATGGGCAGCACAAACTGGACAAAAACGGGCACCTGATGGTCGAGCATGATTTACACAACCACAACGAGGAGCTCCCTGATGGGATTGCGGAAGCCTTTATTGAGTGGGCAAAGCGTGAAAATTTGTCATTTTGGGAGGTAACATAAGCTCAATTAGCAGTACGTTAACACGATCTCACGAAAGCAAGGATGATGCCCAGAACGGCGATCCCAGCAGTCATTGTCCATTGGAGCGTCTTGATCCCCATTTCAATGCGGTCAAGGCGTTGCCCTTGGGACCTAACTTCGTCACGGAGCGTGTTGACATCCGCCTTGTCGGCTTTTTGGTCTAACTTTTCGATAACGGACTTGAGATCTGCCTTAACCTCTTTAACATCTGTCTTGTCGGCTTTTTCGTTTATGACATGATCCACGCGGCCTTCAAGCCGCTCCAATCGGATGCCTACATCTTTGAGTGTCTGTAACAATAATTCGTTAAAATTATTTGACATCGGAAACTCCTCCTGTATTGTAGGATAACAGAAATTTGTGGTGGATGTCAAGCAATTATGAATTGTCAGAATCAGGATTTACAAAATTCAAGGATTTTCAGGATTGGATGAAAAGCCGTTGAAAAATGAGAGGGTAAAGCGCAATAATGCAGTACTCTGTTGTTGATTACCAATCTATAGTAGATGCCTCCCATTCTCTGCGGCTTGATGCGGAGTTTTTTCGACCCGATTATCTACAGGTTCAACGCCGACTTGAAGCGATTGGTTCGCGCAAACTCATTGATTTTCAAGTCAATATCAGACACCCTAAAGAGATAAAGCGAAACTATGTGGACGATGGCATTCTATTTTTAAGAGCACAAAATGTGCGTCCGCTTTCTATTAATTTAACATCTAATCCTGTTTATATATCAGAAGAAGATGCAGAACGTTTAAAGGAAAACAGGATACGGTATAAAGACATTCTGATAACGCGATCGGGAGCAAATGCTGGTCAATGTGCTATCTATCTTGAGGATAGTCACGCTATCTCATCGTCTCATACCTTTATCCTCAAAAGCGGAAACTTAAACCCTTTTTTTCTCGCCATTTTCCTTAACACCAAGTACGGTAAAGCATTAATAGAGAAGGGTAAGTACGGGAGTGCCCAACCTGAAGTTGCCCCGTACTTTTTATATCAAATTCCTGTCCCAAATTGGGAAGATCTTCAAACGGAGATAGAGAAAACCTATCTCCGATCAAAAGAACTAACAGAATTATCAAAGACGCGGTATGCCGAAATCCAAACCCTTCTTCTGAGTGAACTCGGACTCGCCGATTGGCAACCGAAGCACAGATTAGCCTTTACCACGGATTATGCAAGCATGCAACGGGCAGAGCGCATTGACGCAGATTACTTCCAACCAAGATACGATGACATTATCAGTGCCATTAAAAGTTATCCAGGCGGTTGGGATACATTGGGAAATCTGGCAACCCTTAAAAAATGTGTTGAGGTCGGTAGTAAAGAATACCTTGAGACTGGCATTCCTTTTGTTCGGGTGAGTAATCTAAGTCCGTTTGAAATCACACAAGAGAAATACATCTCAGAAGAATTGTACGCAGAAATCACGGAACACCAACCTAAACAGGAAGAGATCCTTCTCAGTAAGGACGCAACCCCCGGCATCGCCCACTATTTGCGCGAAGTCCCCGAAAAAATGATCCCTGCTGGTGGTATACTCCGATTGAAAAGTAAGACAGATAAAATTGGGAATGAATACTTAACACTGGTGCTTAATTCTGTTCTGACGCAAGAGCAAGTCAATCGGGATGTAGGCGGCTCCGTAATTCTCCATTGGCGACCGGATCAAGTCGCTGGGACAGTTATCCCTATTCTACACCAACAGAAACAAGCTGAAATTGAACAGAAGGTTCTTGAATCCTTCAACTTACGCAAGCGCGCCACAGACCTTTTGGAACATGCCAAACGCGCTGTGGAAATCGCGATTGAGCAGGACGAACAGACGGCTATTGACTGGATCAGAGGCTTCTGGTAACGTATTTTTTTTCTGCTTGGCACTGTCTGTAAATCCCGGTTCTGACAACCCGCTGCCGAAATATTACACCCATTTAACAATTGCAGGTTGACAAATAGTTTAAAATGCTATAAAATTAGAAAATAACTTGGTGCTTTCAGTTTTTCAGAAAATTAAGAAGGAGATAATTCATGGCAACTACGATTCGCCAAAAAGATGGCGTTGCAATTTTGGAACCGAACGGCAAAATAATGGGAGCTTCAGTATCGGAATTACGGGACGTTATCACGTCGCAAATAGATGCCTCCGATGAACCACGTATCCTTATCAATTTCGAGCGCGTGAGTATGATGGACAGTTCAGGTCTCGGGACCCTAATGGGTGCACATGTCGCTGCAACGCGAAAGAACGGTCGCATCGGTGTCATCCATGTCGGAAAAAACATCAAAAACCTGATCGTCCGAAGCCGGTTGGTCAGTATCTTTGAACATTTTGAAGACGAGGATACCGCAGTTTCTGGACTATCAAGCGAAGGTTAATCAGCACAATTAAGAGAATCTGCCTACAACCGAAACCGGCTATAGTATTTAGGAGCGAATTATGGCAATCACCGTGTCTGAGAGAGAAGGGGTCGTTATATTTAAACTCAGTGGTAGAATGATCACCCCAAGTATCAAAGAAATCTCGGAAACCGTAGCGGAGACACTTGCCGAGGGCACCTCATCACCGAGGCTGGTGTTTGATTTTAAAGAGGTAACCGGGATGGATAGTTCTGGGCTTGGGGCGCTCATGAAAATTTATTCCGACATTCGTCCGCACGGTGGGCAGATTGCGGTGATTAACGTGAACAAACATGTCAAAAATCTCATTGTCATGGCTCGATTGATCACTGTCTTTAAAAGTTTTGAGAATGAAGATGACGCTGTTGCCGCCTTGCTGCGCCATCCATAGTTTAGGTTTGATTGTAGTGTGTTCGCGAGGCGACTTGTGTTAAACTAACAGAGATGCCTTCTCAGTAACGCTTGGCTGCCTCGCACCTATAAGGGGATGCCTCATGATTAAAAATATCCTCGTTGCCATCGGCGATACGGATTATGAAAAAAACGCCTTTGAGTACGCTGGTCAATTGGCGGTGCTTTTGGGTACGCATCTATCGTGCGTTTTCTTTCAAGACAGCAGCCATGGCGGGAATGCTGATGTCGCAGCGACTGTGCTCCGTCGAACAGAAGCGGAATGCTCCCTCTACGATTTTCTCGATTATCACGTTGAATCTGTCGCTGGCAACCCGAGACAGATGATATGTGAACAGGCGCACTCCGCTGACCTCGTTGTTGTTGGACTGCCTGAAGATGTCAGAAAGCGGCGACTCAAACTGATTCAGAACCAAATCGACGATGTCCTACAGCATATCACGCGACCCATCATCGTCGTACATGAACAGTGTACACTTTTACGGAAAATTCTCGCTGTCCATCACGGAGACAACTATTCTGACCATGCTTTGGGGCTTGTCGCAGAGATTGGGGAATTGACAAAGGCTGGCATCCTTGGGCTCGCACTTTCAAGTACACAACCAGAGGCAACGCAGATTAAGCAGCAGATGGAAGCGTATTTGAAATACTATGATGTTCAAACCGATTTCCTGACTGCTCGGGGTTTTACGGTAGCAAATATCTTGGAAAACGCAGAGGAAAATGATTGCGATCTTATCGCATTGAGTGCGAGCCATCACGGTAGGTTGTACGAACTTGTTTTCCAAAGCACCACACAGACTGTTGTCAAGCTCGCGAACCGGGCAGTTTTGGTAACAAGATAAACCTTATGCAGGTCACAAAGTACTCCTACCTCATCCCTTGAGGGGGCAGACATGAAGCCTAAGGACACAACTCACAAGCACATATTATCAGGAGAACCTATTGATTCTCACTGCTTTTTGGAGATTTCCACAGATATGTTCGGGTGTATCAGTTGTGACGGCAGCTTCGTCCCACTCAACCCAGCATGGGAAGATACACTTGGATTCACCGAGTTGGAACTCCAAAATCAGCAATGGTGGACGTTTGTACATCCAGAAGACAAGCAGGAAATGCTCGACGGAGTTGAGAAAGTTGAAGCAGGCGAACGCGACACTATTATCTTTGAAAGCCGCTTTCAGTGTAAAGATACCTCCTACAAGTGGTTAAGGTGGCGCGTAACAAAAGTCCCCAAAAAACAACTCTGTTACCTCGTTGCCACGGATATTAGTCGGCAAAAACGATTGGAAGCGAGATTGAAAGAGAGTGAAACCCGCTTCCGGCAACTGGCGGTCAAACATGTCCAAGAGGGCGATCTATTACATACCTTGATGGAAAATACGCCCGACCACATCTACTTTAAAGACACAGAGAGCCGGTTTATCCGAATTAACCGTTCTTTGGCAGACCAGTTCGGTTTAAAAAACCCCACAGACGCAGTCCATAAAACAGATTTTGATTTCTTTACGCGTGAACATGCGCAACAAGCCTACCAAGACGAGCAAAACGTTATTGAGTCCGGGAAACCAATTGAAGGCAAACAGGAAAAAGAGACATGGCCCGATGAACAAGATACGTGGGTGTCAACGACGAAAGTACCGATTCGCGATAGAGATGGACGGATCATAGGCACATGCGGCATTTCACGGGACATCACCGAATACTATCGCGCCCAACAGGCAGTTCGCGATTCTGAAGCGAACTGGCGATCACTTGTTGAAAGCGTACCGGATATTATCTCAACGCTCGACCTGGATTATCGCCTGCAATTTGTCAACCGGCTACCGCCCACCCTCGAATTAAAACCTGAAGATATCGTTGGAAAAAGCGTTTTTGATTTTCTGCCTGAAGAGCATCACCAACGTATCAGGGAAGCCTGTGCAAAGGTCATTCAAACTGGCGAACCGGCTACCTATGAAGTGCAGGGACTGATCAGTGGATATTGGTACGCCTCCTGTATCGGTCCGATCCAGCAGGACGGTGAGCTCGTTGGGTTCGTGATGGCATCAACGAATATTACGGACCGAAAGCAAGCGGAAATTGAGTTACAACATAGTGAAGAACGTTTCCGGCGAGCAGTCTTGAACGCACCACTGCCTATTATGATTCATGCTGAGGATGGTGAAGTCCTACAAATTAGCCGGGCATGGACAGAATTAACAGGGTACACACTCGAAGATGTACCGACAATCTCAAAATGGCTGGAGCAAGCGCATAGCCAAGAAGCTGAAGAAGTCAAAGCACATCTTTCACAGTTGTACCGTTCCACGGAACGCGTAGCAGAGGGGGAGTATGTAATTATTACGCAGTCCGGTGAAAGGCAGGTTTGGGAGTTTAGCTCATCATTGCTTGGAGCACTTCCCGATAAAAGGCAGCTTGGCATTAGCATGGCACTGAATATTACAGAGCGGATAAAAACCCAGGAGGCAATGCAACAAGCCAAGGAGACTGCGGAATACGCAAGTCGCGCCAAGAGTGATTTCCTCGCGAACATGAGCCATGAACTGCGGACACCCTTAAATGCAATTATCGGATTCGCCGAGATCCTACGCGATGAACTCGTCGGGAGTATTAACGCCGAGCAGAGGGAATGTGTCAATGATATTCATATTAGTGGCCAACATCTGCTGGAGATGATTAACGACATTCTTGATCTTTCAAAGATTGAAGCCGGGAAAATGGTCCTGCAATTGGAAACATTTTCTATTGTGGAAGCCGTTGAAGAGGTGAACACGATTATTACGGCACTCGCTGTAAAGAAGAATTTGGATCTCACTTTGAACTATAACCGGGATTGTATGATTGAAGCGGACCGAGTTAAATTCAAGCAAATCTTCTACAATTTGTTATCCAATGCAGTAAAGTTTACACCAGAAGGCGGCAAGGTCGCGACCGAGCTGGAAGTCACTGGGACTGAATTGTGCGCCGGGGTTATTGATACCGGTATAGGTATTTCCGAGGCAGATCGAGCGAAACTCTTTGCACCGTTTACACAGATTGATACCTCGAAATCTCGGCGGTATGGTGGCACGGGGCTTGGTTTAGCATTGACGCACCGGCTTATCATGTTGCATGGCGGTGAAATCAACGTCGAAAGCCAAGAAGGGAAAGGCAGCAATTTTACTTTAAGAATGCCGCTGCAACAATTAAAGAGCGGGACCGACACTACATCTATTGACGTACTTCCCCCGCTAAAGCAAGAGGATTCTTGAGGTCCTCCCGCGCGAGGTGGATTGTGGTATCAACAAGGGGGCTTTCTTGAGAAAATCTGACACCCTCTCCGCCAGAGGATGATGCCCGCCCTCTCGCCCGAAGGCGACTTTGTAATGAAGCAAGAATCAAAGAACCCCACTGCTTTAGCTGTGGGAGAAGTCAGTAGAGGATAACCCGTGAAAACTGAAAATTTACCTCTAACTGAAGGACAGGCAGAAACGCCCAAGCGCATCTTGGTAATTGAAGACCAAGAGTTGAACCGAAAAGTTGTGCGGATTGTCCTACAATCGAAAGGCTATACAGTTGTCGAAGCGACTGATGCTGTAGAGGCGATCGCCAGCTTAGAAGACGCTATACCACAGCTGATTCTCATGGATATTGCTTTACCCGGGCAAAGTGGCGAAGATTTAACCAAACAAATCAAAGCGAATCTGGCGTGGGTAGATATACCTATTATCGCGCTAACGGCCGCAGCGATGTCTGGCGATAGAGAACGTATTCTCAAAGCCGGGTGCGACGATTATCTCAGTAAGCCGATTGACATTAAGGTACTCGTCGAACGTGTAGAAACCCATCTCAGAAGGACTGAAACATGAATCATGAAATGACTTCTGAACTGCAAGAAGCCCCGAAAATCCTTGTTGTTGATGATGAACCGAGAAATGTCAAAATCCTCCAAATTCAACTCAAGGCGCGTGGCTATACGGTTTACACAGCCGCAGATGGAATTGAGGCACTTGATACGGTAGAGAAAGAGATGCCAGATCTCATCTTATTGGATATCAACATGCCGAGAATGGACGGTTTTGAAGTTGTCAAACAAATTCGAACAAATGAAGCGACTGAGTTTATTCCGATTGTGATGATAACCGCGCTACGCGATACACGCGAAAATCGAATTAAATCCATTGAAGCAGGTGCCGACGATTTTATTGAAAAGCCTTTTGATAGCTTGGAAGTCCTCGCACGCGTTCGATCCCTATTGCGCATTAAACAGTACCAAGACACACTCGCAAAACATAACGCGCGATTGGAAGAAGAACTCCAAATGGCACGGAGCATTCAGGAAATACTAATTCCGCAGGATGGCGTATTGGAATTATCGGGATTTCGTATCGCTTCCCGTTGCTGCCCTGAAATGGCAGTCGGTGGAGATTTCTTTGATATATGGGAAGTCGCACCAAACCAGCTCGGCGTTTTTATTTCTGATGTTATGGGACACGGCGTTTCAGCTGCATTCGTGACAGTTTTTATTAAAACGGTTTTGGCGGAATTCCAGCAACAGGTTGAGGATAATCCAGGAGACCTGCTCGAAATACTAAATACGCGTTTTAATGATTTGATTAGTTCACGGTTGTTTATGTTTGCAACGGCTTTCTGTGGTATTATTGATCTCGACAAAGGTGAACTCATCTGTGCAAATGCCGGGCATTCGTTCCCTTTTTTGTACAATAAAGACCGGCAGACATACGACCCTATTGGGGATAAGCACACAGGAAACGGGCTCGGCATTTGGCAGGAATCGGTTTATGAAACCATGCAGTATCCATTTGACCCGTCGAGTAAAGTGTTTCTCTATACGGATGGCGTTTATGAAGCGAAAAACCCGCAAGGTGAAGAATTTACAGTAGAACGCCTCCAAAAATTGGTATCTGCTGACACAGAACAATCGGCTGTGAAACTTATCGCTAACATCTCAGAGGCCATTGATACCTTCACCGATACCTGTCCTAAAGAAGACGATCTAACGCTCATTGCTATTGAGGTCGCAGGGGAGAGTTAAAGGGTTTTAAAATTACTGGGTTTTAGGAGACCAAAAACGACTCGGACATCGGTGCCACCTGCCGAATTGGGATGCATTTCGTGAGTATCCGCGAGCGATTTTGCGATAAAAATACCATGCCCACTTTCACTGCTTGGTGAACGATTCTCTTCAATTTCCGAAAGCCTTTCATGGGTTAGCCAACTTTCTTGCTGCGCATGCGGTGAACCGGTATCTCTTACTAAAATCTCAAGAGAGTGTGTGTCAATCCTGATTTGTAGATTAACGTCAACCGTGGCATCCACCGAACCGTGATGTATTGCGTTGCTGCAGATTTCATCAAGCACAAGTTGGATGTCTGCCACACGTTTTCTGGAGAATCCGAGGTTTTGGGCAAGGTTTCCAATAAATGCTCGGATAGGTTCTATATAGAAGACAGCACTCGGAATTTTAAGTTTAATCTCTGCTTTTGCCATGTGCTAAAATTTATTTCGTTTTAAAATGCGGCAAGGGCACTGTTTTCTGACTCATAGATTTCGACGACACTGGAAGCACCGATTAAATTGAAAGTGCGTGTTAAGTTATCAGCGAGCGCGCAAATCTTAAGATCCCCACCGTTTTGGCGAAGCCGTTTTGCAACACCCACCAAGGCACCTACAGCGGTACTGTTGATATGACTCACTTGGCTGAGATTCACAACAACTCTCTCGACTTTTTCTGCTAAGAGATCCTCAAGTACCTTCCGTAAATCAGACGCTGCATAACTACTCAAGTCTGTTTTTATCTCAAGAATTTTGATCCCAGACTCCTCCCGGATCTTCATCAATTTTGTCGAATCCATAGAAATTACCTCTCGTGAATCGCAACTATGGTAAATAATTACTGATTTAATGTTATCCGAAATTAATAAAAAAGTCAAACAAAATTCTTCGGTTGATTCACAAAATCGACAAGTTTTGCTCGGTAGGAAGGCTATCAAAAGATCAAATTGTACGGATAAAGAAAATTCTTGTTGCTTTTCTTTATATTTTATGATATACTATTGCGTAACCGATTTGAAAGTGTTAAAAGCACTTTGAATATAAGGAGGAACTGGCGGATGAACGCGGTTACGCGTTTTTAAATGGACCAGGTATCTTAATGAACAACGAACAGGCAAATACAAATGTGTCCACCGTTGACGTGGAAGAAGAAAAACACTCAGCTGAAGGATCGGCTGATGTGAATCAGGAAGCAGTAAGCGAGACAGAGACACCAGAAGCTGCACAAGCAGCTTCAGCAACCGATGCAGATGTTGATAGGCAAGAAGAAGTCACGAGTCGTGAAGAGGCAGCGACTGCTGACGATACTGATTCTGAGCGGGCTGATGAGACTAACCCCGAAGAAGCGGTAGAAAAAGGCGTTAGCGATGCTAATTCTGAGGAAACAGTGCTTGAGGAGACAGCAGAAGTTGCTGCGCCTGAAGTTGATACTGGTTCTGGGGAAACGGCAACGCTTACCGATGAAACCCCCGCACCTGAGGAAGCAGTGGAAGTTGCTGTCCCTGAAGTTGATGCTGGTTCTGAGGAAGCGGCAACGCTTACCGATGAAACCCCCGCACCTGAGGAAGAGGAAGCAGCGGCTGCAGCGGAAGAACCACCAGAGCCGATGAGTCCGGAATCTCTTGAGGAAGCGTATGATAATTCGATAAAGGCGTTTACAGATGGAGAGATTGTTAAAGGTGTTGTCGTCGATGTCAATCGTGATGAGGTAATGATTGATATCGGCTTTAAATCTGAAGGCTACATCCCCGCAGCAGAATTTGAACTGGGGCAAGAAGGGTTGCCTGCTGTACAGGTTGGTGATGAAATCGATGTCTATATTGTGCGGCGCGAGGATTCTGAAGGGCAAATAGTCCTTTCAAAGAAGATAGCCGACCAAACTCTCATTTGGGACGAGATCGCGACCGCTCATGAGACCGGTGCACCGGTGCAAGGGCGTATCACTGAACGGATTAAGGGCGGATTGCGAGTGAGCGTCGGATCCCTACGCGGCTTTTTACCCGCTTCACAAGTCGAATTGCGGCCTATCCAAAACCTTGAGCAATATGTCGGGCAGACGCTGGAGATGAAAGTGATCAGCCTCAGCAAGCGGCGGCATAATATCGTCTTATCGCGTCGGGCATGGTTGGAAGCTGAACTTGTCCAAAAGCGATCAGAAGTTCTCAATACGCTGGAAGTCGGTCAAATTGTGGCTGGTGTTGTGAAAAATATAACGGCTTTTGGGGCGTTTGTTGACCTCGGTGGCGTTGATGGTTTACTCCATAAAACAGATATGGCGTGGAAGCGAATCCATCATCCCTCTGATGTTGTCTCGGTCGGTGAAGAGGTTGAAGTCCAAGTTATCGGTATCAGCCAAGAAAACGAGAAAATCTCGTTGGGCTTGAAACAGAAGACTCCAGACCCTTGGGCAAACATTGAGGAAAAATATCCAGTTGGCTCTACAGTTCGCGGTGTCGTTGTCAATATTGTGAACTATGGGGCGTTCTTGCAGTTGGAAGAAGGCGTTGAAGGATTGATTCATGTTTCTGAGATGGCGTGGACGCGTCGTAATGTCGCCCCCTCACGAATCGTCAATAAGGGAGATGAGATTGAAGCCGTTGTGCTTGAGATCTCAAGGGAAGACAAACGCATTTCACTCGGACTCAAGCAGCTGCAACAGAACCCGTGGGAACTCTTGGAGCAGAGATCACCGGTCGGTAGCAAAATCGTCGGTCGTATCCGAAACTTGACGAGTTTTGGCGCGTTTGTTGAAATTGAACCCGGAATTGACGGGTTAATTCATACTTCTGATCTCTCGTGGACCAAACGCGGTGCCGCAGCGAATGACGAACTTAAGGAAGGTAGCGAGATTGAGGTTGTTGTCCTACAAATTGATGCAGCTGAACGGCGCGTCTCATTAGGACTCAAACAGACGCAACCTGACCCGTGGGAGGACGTACCCGAGAAGTATAAGGTCGGCTCTGTCGTCCGAGGTAAAGTTGTCAATCTCACGAGTTTTGGCGCGTTCACCAAACTCGAAGAAGGCATTGAGGGTTTGATTCACATCTCTGAGCTTGCTGATCGACGCATTGAAAAGCCGGAGGAAATTGTTTCCGTAGGCGATGAGTTGGACTTGAAAGTGATTAACCTGTCGCCGAAAGATCGGCGCATAGGCCTGAGTTTAAAGGCACTCCTTGCCGAGCAGGAGCGCGCCGCAGCACCTGATGAAGAGGAAAAGCCAGCAAGAACACGACCTGAGCGTCCATCGCGCTCACGACGAGAACGAGAACCACGACGACAATTGCCAGCACGCGAAGAGACTGTCACCACATTGGGTGCCTTGCTTAAGGAGGAAATGGGCAAGTCAAACGCTGAAAGTACCGAGAGTGTTGAGAGTCCTGAGAACGTTGAAAACGTTGAGATGGCTGAAAGTGCTGAAAGCCCTGAGAGCGTCGAAATCGTTGAAGATGCTGAGAATGTTGAGATTCCTGAGAGCGTCGAAATCGTTGAGGGGGCTGAAGATTCTGAAAGCCTTGGCGATGCCGAGGACCAGGGTGCTGAAAGCGTCGAGAATACTGAGAATACGGAAGACCCCGAGAAGAATTAGCGTTTTCACTTCTTGATCTCGGAATCATGCCGTTATTATGGCAATTGTACGGGTGGGTACATGTACCCACCCATTGTCGCTTAGGCGAAGACTTGAAGGGTCACAAAGACGCTGCCCTAAAAACAGGGCGGAAATAGATACGTAGAGTAGGAGAGGGAATTGAGCAAAAATTTTCTGTTTACGTCCGAATCTGTCACTGAAGGACATCCGGATAAGATCGCAGACCAGATCTCTGACGCGGTACTTGATGCCATATTTACAAAAGATCCGATGGGTAGAGTTGCCTGTGAAACCTTGGTTACAACCGGGCTTGCTGTTATCACGGGCGAAATCACGACTACCGCTGACTATGACGCACACCAAATTGCCCGGAAGGTCCTTACCGATATAGGTTATACTGATATTGAATACGGTTTTGATGCCGAACGGAGTGCTGTGTTGAGCATTATTGATAAACAGTCTCCCGATATTGCAATGGGGGTGAACCCCGGCGGTGCTGGAGACCAAGGATTAATGTTCGGATATGCATGCACCGAAACCCCGGAATTAATGCCGCTGCCGATTACGCTCGCCCACCAATTAACACGACAGTTGGCAAAAGTTCGCAAAGATGATACCCTCCCTTTCATTCGTCCCGATGGAAAATCGCAGGTAACTGTTGAATATGTTGACGACAAACCTAAAACAGTGAACACGGTTGTTATCTCCTCTCAACACGATCCGGATGTTACAGATACCGAGTTACGAGAAGCGATTATAGAAGAAGTCATCAAAAAAATTATTCCTGAGAACCTTCAACATTCAGACATTAAGTATCACATCAACCCGACCGGGCGTTTTGTCACTGGCGGCCCCCAAGGGGATGCTGGGTTAACAGGCAGAAAAATTATAGTTGATACGTATGGTGGGATGGGACGGCACGGCGGGGGCGCGCTTTCAGGAAAAGATCCTACCAAAGTAGACAGAAGCGCAGCTTATGCTGCACGTCATGTCGCCAAAAATCTCGTTGCCGCTGGACTCGCAGCGCGGTGTGAAATCCAAATCTCTTATGCAATTGGCAGAAGTGACCCTATTTCTGTTATGGTGGACACATTTGGCACAGGTGATGATGAAGGACTCACGAAACTTGTTAACGCGCACTTTGATTTAACGCCGGTCGGTATAATTGAACGCCTAAAATTGCGTCAGCCTATCTATCAGAATACTGCCACCTATGGGCATTTTGGGCGCGAGGAACCTGGGTTTACTTGGGAAGAGACCGATTACGTCGAAAAACTCCGGTAGAATAGATACCGGCAAACAGAAGGAAATAAATGGACTACGATATTAAAACAACAGAAC
Source organism: Candidatus Poribacteria bacterium (assembly GCA_003635195.1). Taxonomy (GTDB): domain Bacteria; phylum Poribacteria; class WGA-4E; order WGA-4E; family WGA-3G; genus WGA-3G. The sequence goes on from PYIY01000091.1 coordinate 35,984, forward strand.
TTGCATCAAATGGGAAACAACGAATTGATTGGGCGAACCGGTTCATGCCCGTTTTAGATTCCATCCGTGCGCGATTTGAAAATGAACGTCCTTTAGAAGGGTTGAGAGTCGCCGCATGTCTGCATGTTACAACTGAAACAGCGAACTTGATGAAGACGCTAAAAGCAGGCGGTGCTAAAGCCGTTGTTTGTGCCTCTAACCCCCTGAGTACACAGGACGATGTTGCCGCATCTCTGGTCGTTGACGAGGAGATCGGCGTTTTTGCTATCAACGGCGAAGATACAGAAACCTATTACAAACACATTGATGCAACACTTGATTTACAACCTACGATCACTATGGATGACGGGGCTGACCTTGTTTCCAGGCTTCACTCTGAGGAGACAAATCCCGCTTTAGTGGAGCAAGTCGTTGCGGGAACCGAAGAAACAACCACGGGTGTCATCCGACTCAGGAGCATGGCAAGTGAAGGCGTACTAAGATATCCGATTATTGCTGTGAATGACGCACGGACAAAACATTTTTTTGATAACCGATACGGCACTGGACAAAGTACGCTGGACGGTATTATCAGAGCGACTAACCTCTTAATTGCTGGGACAACGGTCGTCGTCGCAGGTTATGGGTGGTGCGGCAGAGGTGTAGCGAGCCGCGCACGCGGCTTAGGGGCAAACGTCATCGTAACCGAAGTTACCGCCTTAAAAGCACTCGAAGCCGTTATGGATGGATTCCGGGTGATGCCGATGCAGAAGGCAGTTCAGGAAGCGGATCTGATCGTAACGCTCACAGGCGATATTCACGTCTTGCGTAAGGAACATTTTGAAGCGATGAAGGATGGCGCAATTATTGCCAATTCCGGTCATTTCAACGTCGAGATTGACATTCCCGCGCTTGAGGAATTGAGCGTTGATACAGGGAATGCCCGCCCCTACGTAGATGTATATACCCTTGAAGATGGTCGGAGACTTTATCTCGTCGGTGAAGGTAGGTTGGTAAACCTCGCTGCTGCCGAAGGGCATCCAGCGAGTGTTATGGACATGAGTTTCGCCAACCAGGCACTGTCTCTTGAATATATTGCTAAGAATGGTGATCAGCTTGAGAATCGCGTATATGATGTTCCTGAATCCATTGACGAGACCGTTGCACAACTGAAGTTGGAAGCATTTGGCGTTGAAATTGACACACTCACCGCAGAGCAGGAGAAATATCTCAACTCGTGGGAAATGGGAACTTAGTCCTGCTGCTCCGTTGGCACAATTCAGATGTTGTCGTGCCGTGCCGCTACCGCTATCAGTTCAACGGTTATCTTTGCTAACGAGGTTTTATGAAGTTTAATTATTTAAATTGGTAATCCTGATTTCCCCAGGCCGGTAGGTGCGGTGTTTTTGCTGGGGTGTTTCCTCTAAGCAACCGCACCGGGCTTCCACAAGAAATTACCGAATTAATTTTTAAATCTTCATTAAACCTCGTTAGTTTTTTAGAGGACTTTAGCATTTCGCTTCGTGAGGGATTCTTATGAAGAAATCAGAAATTTTGGAAGGTGTGATCATACTTCTGTCGGCAGTGTTATTGTTACTGATCTGGGCGGCATCTTCTCAGGCAATACTATTTCCGCCGACTTTGGTAAGAGTGCTGAGTTTTTTGCAGTATCCATTGGTTATCGTACTGAGTGTAATTTTCATTCGCCGATTGCGGCGGGTTATCCGCGCGTTCCGCGAAAATAAAAATAGACCGGGGCCCTTCTAATCTTAAACGGAATTTGATTTATGTTATGCCATTGGAAAACAAAGGCTTTTAGAATATGGGCGTTTTAGTCGTTGGGACGGTTACTTTGGATACGGTGGAAACACCGAGCAAACGCGTTGAGGATGTCCTCGGGGGTTCTGGTGTTTATGCTGCCGTCGCCTCAAGTTTTTTTGGGAACACTGTTCAGCTCGTCGGCGTTGTCGGTGCTGATTTTCCGCATACGTACACGGACTTCCTCCAAACGCGCGGCATTGATCTTCAAGGATTAGAACGGGTTGAAGATGGCAAATCGTTTCGATGGGGCGGTCGTTATACTGAAGACTTTAACGTCCGCGATACCCTCTTCACAGAATTGAATGTTATTGAAGATTTCCAGCCTGTTTTGCCCGAAACTTACAAAGATACCCCTTATCTTTTCTTGGCGAATAACTCGCCTGTGTTGCAACTGAGTATCATTGAACAGGCAACAGATCCGAAACTGATTGTCTGTGATACCATGGACTTTTGGATTAATGAAGAACGAGAGGCGTTAGAGGCACTCTTAGCACGCGTGGATGTCCTCATCTTGAACGATAGTGAAGCGCGACTCTTGACAGGTGATGCTAACTTGGTGCGCGCTGCGGAGGCAATTCTACGCTATGGCCCAGAACGGGTCATCGTCAAAAAAGGCGAGCACGGTGCTGTGAGTATCACAGAATCGTCTTACTTTAACGCGCCCGCATATCCGCTCACGGAAGTAACCGACCCGACAGGTGCAGGCGATAGTTTTGCCGGTGGGATGATGGGATACCTCGCTTCTGTTGGAGATATATCGGAGGCAGCGATACGGAGTGCTATGGTATATGGGGCGGTTGTCGCCTCTTTTAACATTGAAGATTTTAGCGTCGAGCGGCAAAAGCGTGTAGAGTTTTCCGAGATTTCAACTCGCTATCGTGAACTCCAAGAAGCCGCCCGTTTTTAATGTAAACTGTGAATCGCTCTGTCGTATGCCGCTTCAGCGGATTCCATCACCATCTCTGAAAGCGTCGGATGGGCGTGAACAGTGTGTGCTATATCCGCAGCAGCTGCGCCTAAACGCACGGCGACAGCGGCTTCGTGAATAAGCGTCGAAGCCTGTGCGCCGACGATATGAACGCCAAGAATATCCCCGCTATCGGCATCCGAAACAGTCTTGACAAACCCATCTGTCTCACCTAATCCCAACGCCTTCCCGTTTGCGGCGTAAGGGAAACGTCCTATCTTCACTTCGTAACCTTCATCTGTTGCCTCTTTTTCTGTCATGCCGACGTGCCCAATTTCAGGTAAGGTAAAAACACACCACGGGATCACTTGGTAGTCCATCTCAACGGGGTTGCCGAGACAGTTTTGTGCCGCAACCTTTCCCTCTGCCGATGCGACGTGTGCTAACAGATACCGACTGGCGACATCCCCAACTGCATAAATGCCTGGAACATTCGTTTGCATCCGTGCATCTACAACAATTTTCCCGCTGTCTGTGCGCACATCAACCTTTTCTAACCCTATATTCTCAGTGTTGTAACGTCTCCCGATTGAGACGAGCATTTTTTCTGCTGTGATCTCTTCACCGGATTCAAGCACTGCTGTGACACTTGCATCCAATTTTTTGACATGTGTCAGTTTCGCGCCCGTATGGATAGTGATACCCTTTCGCTTCATGAAAAGTTGGATGTGTCGGATAACTTGGATATCCTCGGTTGCCAAAATTGTGGGAAGGAGTTCCAACACGGTCACTTGGCAACCGAGTGCGTTAAAGATTGAGGCGAATTCGCATCCCGAAACGCCACCACCTACAATCAACAGACTTTCGGGGAGTTCTGTGAGGTTGAGAATGCCTGTTGTTGTCAAGACTTGGTTCTCATCAATTTCAAAGACAGGTGGCTCCGCGGGTTCGGAACCTGTGGCGATAATTACATTTTTCGCACGCAGTTGTTCTGTTGTGCCGTCAGGTTTGTTGACGATAATGGTGTTTCTATCGGTAAGTGCTGCTGTGCCGCTGAGGGTGTCAACCCTATTTGCCTTTAGCAGTTGTGCGATGCCGCCTGTTAGCTGCCCGATGACTGCATTTTTGTGCGTCAACACCTGTGGATAGTCGATTGTCGCTTCACCGTTGATATGCACACCAAAATCAGGTGCTTCTTGAACTTGGGTAGCGAGGTTCGCAACAGCGAAAAGGGTTTTCGTCGGGATACACCCTCGATTCAGACAGGTACCGCCCCACTCGCCTTTCTCTATGAGGCAGACGCTACCCCCGAGTTGTGCCGCCTTGATAGCAGCGACGTATCCACCGGGGCCTCCACCGATAATTCCGACATCATACGTAGACATAACCGCTCCTGTTTTGTGAGATGAATTGAATTTTATCACAAAGGTGGAGGACTGTCAAAGTCAAAATGTTCAATAAAAAATAAAAAGGCGATTGCAGTCCAGTATCGTTACCGGTATCTACAATCGCCGCTACGTTTGAAGTGAGTTAATTTTCAAGGTAGTCTCTCCAAAAATAGTTATTCTGACAGACCGAGCCTTTGTCCCGCGTATGTCAGTTTCAGCGTTACCTTTTTCACCAGTTGGCTGACGCGTCCTTTAGAAAGTTTCAACGTCTCAGCAATTTCGTGATTCTGCTGATCCTCACGAAGGCAAGCGAAAACCTCGCGTTCCCGCGCGGTCAACGTTTGTAGGAGTTCTGGTAAGGTCTCCTGAAAACTGATGTCTTGCACGAGTTTCTCCTCAAATTCAGAGTGCGTGTCTGAAACCTCGTGCCACCATCCGATATCCCGATTGGGTTCAGCATCCACATCTCCGGACAAATCGCACCCTTCATCGGCATGGGGCAGTTCACGCCTGTTGTGTAAGAGCTCCTTCTCTTTTGCGTTCTTCAAAGTTCCACAGATTTGTGGGCGGATGAAGGTTCCAAAACTCGCGCCACTCCGATGTGTCGAATTGAACTTAGGTCCCTTTTCGACGAGTACAAGGGAGGCAATCTGCAGCAAATCATCCCGGATATCAGGGCACTGCGGGGTAGCAGATGCCATACAGTTAGCACACCAATTCAAATCCGGCAGCAGCCGTTTTACCGTTTCGTCATCAGGATGGAAAACCCCCTGATGCTTATAACGTGGACATTTTATGCCTTTCAATTGACATCTCAATTTCATAAATCTGTCCTCCATGAAAGCAGATACTTGACTTACGATATGCTACGTTGCCAGCTTACATTTGTTGGACTGTTACCAAGAATCTGCTTATTGTTCTTTATTATACGTGAGTTTGATAAAAGTGAGATGTTAGGTTTCGCTTAGACGGACAACCCGCAACTTGGGTTGTAAATCGTCAATTCTTGTTATTATTTCAAATATAAAGTTATAAAGCCTGTATCTAACTGCTATTATATAGTATTTTTAAGGAAAAAAGCAAATAAATTTAATAAAAATTACGTGAGTTTGATAATTAAACGTGAGTTGGGGAATAAAATACACCTACGAGAACTTCAATTTTTATTTTCCAACTCACTATTGCTACAATTTGAATGTAAGTGACACTATCATTTTGTCTTCAATGTTCCCCAGACCGTTGACACTTTTCCTTTAGGTTCAATGTTATAAGGTGCGGTTGATTCAAAATTCTGGATCACTTCATCTGCTGTGAGAGGGCGATCATAAAAACGGACTTCATCGATCATACCCATGAAGTGACCTGTTGATTTCCCTGGAAACTTTCTCGCGCCAAGATAGACAGGTACTGTGAACGGCGAAAACGCTTTGTTCTTATCCCCAAATCCATGGTTGCTTATAGAACGGGATACACCGTCTATATAGATAATTCTTTTACCGCTTCCGCCGCCTTCATGTACCGTATAATCACTTGTATAAACAATGTGATGCCATTCGCCATCAAAAATACCCACACTACTTCCGCGACCAGAGGTACCACATCCTGTTGGTCCTCTAATGCTAAAGTAATGATAAAGCAATTTCTCATTAATCTTAAATCTACGTCTGTTATTAACGCCATTGAGTTCTATTCCCCAATAAGGGCATTCCGCGCCATGCGTATTGACGAGAGTCATCCAATCAGTCGTATTATTGGTTTTGATCCATGCTTCAAATGAAGCCGTCCCAATCCGTCTGCCAAAATCTCCAAGCGTAGTTAGATTGACAAAATCGCCAGCACCGTCAAATTCAAGTGCCTCTCCTACCTGACCGGGAACGACTTTAGGATTTCCTACGATTGTACCGTTGTTGTCACCCCAAACGTCTTTTACTGTTTTCTTAATAATGTATCCTCTATCAAAGGTCCAATAGCTGACAAGCCCATCTGTTACAACAGATGCAGGTGCCGTATTGAGTGAGAAAATACCGATGATTATCGCAAATGTCATAAAGTAGATTCCGCTTCTCATTGTGATAGCTCCTTTTGAAAGGGGGTCAACATAAAACTAATGTAAAGAACCCTCGCCAACCTGTCTGACACAATGGGGCATCATTCAAACCAGATTTCCTGTTGTTGTCCGCCACACCCACACATTCCAATGCTCGCGGCTTCACCGACATCGTCGAGCATTGTGCTGCTAAATGGGGTAGCGGACTATTGATTCGATTTAAACGGTTTCCTGTCCTCAGTCGCTGGTGAATGCCGAAACCGCGGCATCCTCGCTCTCGAAATGTTCAAAAATACTCACGAGCCGACTTAGGACGAGTAAATTCTTAATGTGTCGCCCAACATTGATAATACCGATCCGACTTTTCATCTGTGCAGCGATAACATGCACATTTACCAGCATGCCGAGCGCAGAACTATCTATTTTGTGAACATGCTCGAAATCGATGAGAAAGCAGGGTTTATCGGAAGCGTCTAATAACTCTAACGCGAGTCTCTCTCGCAATTCCGATACCGCAGGACCGACAATTTTACCGTGGGGTTCCAAAATTGGAATACCATCTTTCAGACGCATCATCGTTTTCATGGATTTCTCCTTTATTACTTTTTTGCGGAGCCCGTCAACCGAAAAATATACCTTCGATTTCCCTCATAGACGGGACATAAAATTTTGCATAATAATACATGAAAAATCTATTGTATTAATTATAAGGATGAAACTGAAAAAGTTTAGGGTAAATGTCAAATTTTTACATAATTTTTACATAATTTTTACATTTTTATTACGAAAAAGGTTAAAAACTGCTTTTAATGGGACTTTCTGTATAATCCAACTTGCCAATTCTAACTTTTGTGGTGGAAGCAACCAATCTACACACTGGCATTGTACGCACGTTATTTAAATGTAGCAAGTTCCGTGCCAATTTGAACAATACTATACTGCAGAGGCATTCAATTGTCCATTTTTTCATTGAATTTTCATCCCAGGCCCGGTAGGTTCGGTTTCCTAACCGCCCCATAAGTGTCAATTTTAGAAAAAATAACTGCCTCGGCCCCAGGCCCGGTAGGTTCGGAATGTAATACAAGGAATGGATTTAGTCTATTCCCAGACTAAATCCCCAACCGAACCGGATCCTACGCGGAAACCTTGAAGATTCATAACCCTCTTTAGTCCCGTAGGGTTTATTTGCTTGGGTGTTTCTTCAGCATGTTTATAGCAGCGTGTGGCCAAAAAACTCAAGCCCCGTAGGGGCGGCATTTGTAGAGACATTCCTATAAAATACAACGAAAAATCCCTAAATTGACACCTATGGTTCGGTTTCCTAACCGCACCGGATCCTATAAAAAAAGGTGTGAAACCTAATAATTTCTTAAAATTGAATGGCTCTGTACTATACTGACGGAGTTTTCTACAAAACGTAGAGAAGACACTGCCCAAAATAGGGCATCCTTTAGGCTCAACTGCACGAAATAGGGCGGATTTGATAACTTAGGCTGTCTATAAACCCTTATGCGTTTTGACGTTCAAGTGCTGTTTTTACACACCCCGAATATCATAAAAAAATTGAAAATTTATCTTGTATATGATATACTCAAATAAACTCTATAGAAAGAAAGTTTAGATTGGTATGCAAATTCCGACACTCATTGATAATATTGAAGGCAACACCCTCCAAAAAGTCCTTGAAAGCCTTCTGGTAAAAAGTGTCAATTTAGATATAGCGACTGGTACTTTTGAAATTGGCGCGTTTCTATCGCTTGGGAAAACATGGCAACATTTAGATGGGATACGCCTCCTGATGGGCGATGAGACTACAAAGCGCACAAAAGATCATCTCATCAAGGCACTGCAAGAAGCCACCGATGCCAATATTGAATCAGAAAAAGAACAGGACGATGCCCTCCACGGACTTGCCGCTGTCCGAGACGCAATTCGCCGCGGACAAATTGTGGTGCGCGTTTATGACCAAGCCAAGTTTCATGCAAAACTTAACTTGATGCACGCCCAAAATTCAAGCCCTGTTGACTTTGCTACTATTGGCAGTTCCAACTTCACCCGCCCAGGTCTCACCCAAAACGTTGAGCTGAATTCCTTCGTTACCGATGCAACACATATTGAAAAGCTCAAGGACTGGTACGGTGCTCGCTGGGAGGAATCCTCTGAGGTCAGAGAGGAACTGCTTCGCACGATTCAACGACACCTTAGGGAATACCCACCTTTTACCGTCTACGCAAAATCACTCCACACCTACTTTAGAGGACGCGAAAAACCCGCTGATGAGTGGGAAGAAAAGAGTCAATAATTTACCGAACACTTTCACAGTACCAGAAAGATGGTTACCACGCCGCGCTCCAGATAGCAGACACATGGAATGGCGCGCTGATATGCGATGGTGTCGGTAGTGGTAAAACCTACATCGGTTTGATGTTACTTGAGCGTTATCTAAGGGATAACAAACGCGTCCTGCTTATCACCCCGAAATCCATTGCAGAGAGTGTTTGGAACAGCCAAGTGAACCGTCAACTCCGATCAAAATACGGCCGACTGCTCCGCGAACATTACGATATCAAGCTGCATACTGATCTTGGTCGTCAAGGTGGAATAAGCGATGATGATCTTGAATACTTTCGAGAACACAAAGACGTTATTATTATAGACGAAGCACACCATTTTCGGAATCCGGGTTCCAATCGCGGTCGGCTTTTGATGGAACTCGCCCAGAACAAAAAACTCTATCTTCTCACTGCTACGCCGATTAATAACAGTCTTGACGACATCCATCATCTGATTAACTATTTCGCGCAGAACGACAGAAGGCATTTCGCTAAGATCGGTATGCATGATTTCCGTAGGCACTTCCGCGACATTGAAAGAGACCTTGAGGCGGAGGAGACTGAAGAAATTGCGGAATTGGTCGAAGAAGACGATCTTCTGCGCCAAGATCCGGTCCTAAGGCAAGTATTGATCCAACGAAGTCGCAAATACATTAAGGATGCAGAAATGACATCTGGGACGCATATTCTGTTTCCCAAACGTGTTATTGAACCTACCGTAGATTATTCACTCCGTCGAGTCTATCGAACACTCTACGATGAACTTCAAAATGCTTTTGATCGACATGATCCGTTTCTCAATCTGGCAATTTACAATACTGTCAAGTACCATAAAAAGCCAGAAAGGCAAATTGAAAATCGCCAAAAGCAAATTGTGGGTCTCATTCGGACGCTTGTCCTCAAACGCTTGGAAAGTTCATGGCGCGCGTTTGAAGCAACGATTGAGAATCTACTCCTCAAGATGGCAGAGTGGCTTGAAAGATACGCACCCGAACGCTTTAGGATGTGGGAAGGCACAAATACAAGATGGTGGGGGGTTGTCCAAAAGCACATTCGAGAACGACTTCAAGAAGATGGAATTTTAACGCAGAATACCTTGGAAACCCTGCTAAACTCTGTTGCCTCCAACCCTTCCGAAGAAGAGGATGATATCGCTTCGGTTGAAACTAATGACGATTTCATTCCTGCGGATCACGATGTAGGTAGATTGTTTAATGATGTTGTGGACGATATGAACTTCTTGACGGGGCTCCTCAGTCGAATCTATAGGCTCTTCTATGCTGACGAATTGGCTAACGAACCCGATACAGAGCAAGATGACAAACTCCAGAGACTGCTAAATCTATTGAAAAATCACCCGAATGAGAAGTTACTCATTTTTACTGAATTCTGTGATACTGCTCGATATCTCTACAAACAACTACAATACGCCGGTTTCGAGGATATTGAGCAGATTGATAGCCGACGTAAAGTAAACCGTGAGGAGATTATTGAGCGATTTTCGCCGTGCTACAACGGTAGATTCTCTGAAAGTGTTGAACCCGTTCAAACGCTTATCACAACAGATGTTCTCGCCGAAGGTCTCAACTTACAAGACGCGTCTATCATCATCAATTACGATCTACATTGGAATCCAGTCCGTCTCATGCAGCGCATCGGTAGATTAGACCGACGGCTTGACCCAGCAATTGAGGCGCAACTCAATCGCACAAATCCGACTGTTCACGTCTGGAATTTTCTGCCTCCCGCCGAGCTTGATGACATCCTCAAACTCCGAAAACGCGTTGATGGTAAAATCCTCCGTATCAGTCGGACCCTCGGTATTGAAGGAAGGTTCGTTTCACCCGATGATGACGATGAAACGCTCCGCCTTTTCAACGAGCGTTATGAAGGTAGGGAGAGCATTGAGGAGTTGATGAATCTTGAACGCCAACGTATCTCTGAATCAAATCCTAAACTATGGCGGCAGCTGCCCGATCTTCCAATGCGTCTCTTTTCCGGCAAAGACGTTACTGAGGAACCACCGCCTTTTCTCAATCGCGATGGCGAACCGATTTCGCTTAATCGTGTCGGCTCTGGCGGACTCTTCTGTTGTTATGAAATGCCAAATGACGAAATTAAATGGTGCTTCTATGATGCTGACGTAGATGAAGTCATTGATAACGTTGAGGATATCTGGCCCGAAATCCGATGCGATGAGAATACTACACGCTGGACGGAGAGCGGTCCGGGTGGCCTCGTGGATGCACGCAAAAAAATTGAACGCCACATACACAAGTATCTCATGCAGATACAAGCACCTATGGGAACAAAACCTAAACTCATTGCATGGATGGAGATTTCTTGATACCGAAGACCTTTGACTTTCCGCCGAATGTGTGATATACTTCAGAGATACGTTGATTGGATAGGAACGAGAAATCATCAATGCGTCATACACAGCCGCGGGAACTACAATTCTACTGCCTGCCAAACGGGAGAGAGCCTTTTACTGAATGGTATGCTACAATTCAAGATCGAAGCACGCGAAACAAAATTCAAAAACGAATTGACCGGCTTGAAGATGGCAATTTTGGTGATTGTAGAGCAGTTGGTGCTGGAGTTTTTGAACTCCGTTTTCATTTCGGGCCCGGTTATCGTATCTATTTTGGTGAGGTGGAGAACACAATCATCCTACTTCTCTGTGGCGGAGATAAGTCATCGCAGACAAGAGATATTGCACGTGCTAAGGATTATTGGTTACAATATAAGGAGACACAACCATGAAAAAACTGAGAACATGGCACGAATTCCTAATTGAAAAACTCACAGACCGTGAAGAGGCGATTGGTTACCTCCAAATTTCATTGGAAGAGTACCT
>PYIY01000092.1 GCA_003635195.1 Candidatus Poribacteria bacterium
TACTAAGTTTTGGACAATTCGTCCCGCATTTGGGTTGAATTTTCAAGGGTGGTGGGATTTTGCTATGAGTTTTATCTATCTTCTGATGTGGGTCGAGATGTGTGTGCTGTTGGCGGGTCTGTTTCCGTTTTCTGGCGGGTGTTCAGTCTCTGGTGGTTGTCCTATAGGTGTCAATTTATAGTAAAGTTTTAGGTGTCAATTTATAGTAAAGTTTAGAATTATACTAAAGTTTGGACAATATTGTAAACTTATGCTGCCTCGTCGAAAGGCAGGGGTGTATCGTCTTGAAAACTGACCTGAATATTCTGCGAGTTTGTTTTTTCATTGAACTTGGCAAAAAATGACGACACCGCCATTTGCGAGCGGAGATAAGCCACTCGCAAGCCTTGTGTGAGTTTCTCGGGGCGATACCAATGAATGCCGAGGTGTTGACAGACTTTCTCAACACTGATCGCTTTCTGCGGTGCGTTGGGTGTTGTGAATAACAACTTCGTGAGACTCGCTGCGACGAAACTCAGCTGGACGAACCGATTGATGCTCTTGCGAGATTTGCTGCGATAAGCATCAAAGCCGAAGTGCTGTTTGACATCTCGAAAGGCAGTTTCTATCTGCCACCTTTGTTGATAATACTCGATAATCTTCGGGATCTCAAGCGTCAAATCCGTTGTAAAGACGCAGAAATACCGATACGGTTTTGAGACTTTCGGACGGGTGCGGATGACGACGAGTCGGACATCGGCATCACACATCCGCGTCCGCACGACCTTTGAGGCAATCGAATAACTTTTTGCGTTTATATCTACATCCTTATATCGGAGTCGGCGGATATCCAGACGGTCTCCGTATTTCCGAGGTCGCCCGCGTTGCGGGTGTTTGGGTTGCTTTGGTAAACGATAGAAAACAGCATTAGATTTCGCACGACATAAGATATGATGTCCGAAACCCAACGCCATTGTAAACACTTTTCGCCATGCGAAGCCACGATCAAAGATGATAAGTCCCCGAGGGATCTTTGAACAGATACGCTTCAACACAGCAAAACTTTTATCACGGATCGTCTGTGGCGCAATGAGTTTCACCCAGACAGGAAAAAGCAGCCAGCATGTGGGGGTCTGACAAAGTAAACCTAACGCACCAAACTCGTGTCCGTAGTGAAACTTCGATTGATTCACACGACGCTTTTGATAACTGAAGTTGCGGAAAAAATGCAACCCCCATTGTGCTATGCCTGTCTTCAGTGCTTTGGTTTCATCATAGACATAAACCCAACTCCTAAAGTCGCGTTGAATCCGTTTGATGAGAACTGCCGCGACAGCATCGGCGTTCCATTGCCCCCGGGAAAGGAACTTCGGAAATGACCAATACTTCGTCCCTGAACCACTACATTGATAGAGATCCGTCAGTGTCCCACGTCCTCTATTGGCGATGAATCCGAAGATAAACGCTTGGAAAAGGGCGAAGTTTTGTTGATTGAATAAATGCCGAAAATCCGATAGAATATCTCCTAAGCAGAAAAGGAGGTCCATTTTTTACGTTCCTTTCAAAACTTTGGTATGTTTTATGAAAGGATACCTCTTTTTCTGCTTTCGCGCACCTTAATTTTTAAAATTGTCCAAACTATAGTATATTAGAGAGTGGTCTAAATTTCCGGTGGCAGTACAGTAACTTCTTCTGATGGTATCATGAAATTTACCGAAGTATGTCTGAACGTTTGCCATGGTTTTTCAAATCCTCTTGAAGATTAAAAAAATTTGTTTACCAAAGTGCCTCCATATTTTCGGACTTTGCTTTTAATTTACATCGTATATGCCACCATAGGTGTCAATTTAGCAATTTTGGACAGTGTTTTATAGACCATTCATATACACATGCCGCCCTTACAGGGCTGAAGAGTTATAAACTGACGCTGCTATAAACATTCCGTCCTTACAGGATTGAAGAGGTTTTTGAAGTCTTCAAGGTTTCCGCGTAAATTCGGTTTGGTTAGGAAATCGAACCTACTGTCCCTGAGGACCGAGGCAATTATTTTCTCTAAAATCGACACTTATGGTTTACATCGTATACGCCACAAACTAACAATTCGGGCTATGATTTTTCTAACTTGGTGTTTCGGATTGAGCAAGCAGTTTATTGAGGTCATAATTTATACTCGTCGCACTGAAGTCCGGTTCGTTCTCAAACGGTTGTCGAATATAACGAGGTTCTTTTGCTGTGTCTCCATCTACCTTGACGATAGCGAGGATGAAACTGTCAGGCTTGTTGAATGCGGTAAAAATCTGGGTCTTGGAAACAGTGACAGTCGTTGCATCGGTAGATTTTCCCTTCACTTCAATAAACAGTAACTGGTTGGTGTTCGGGTCTTTGGATTCAATGTCGTAGCCTGGGTTTTGATGGGGCATCTCTGTCGGTTCACGTCCAAGTCTGCGTTCTGCCTCCATAACAGCATTGACGGCGAGTCTATCAATCCGCTCTCTATCAGTTTGTGAAGGTACAGTGGACGCGAGGTGTTCAGGATCGGATGCGGCATCTAATAAACTCTGCGGGATGATAAGTGCTCCACCAATGACCTCTGGTGGCATCGGTGAAATATGCAGCTCCTGTTGCAATTCTTCTACTCGATTTTTAAGCCTTGTCTCCAACTCATCGGCACGTTGTCTTGCACGTGCAGCGTTGAGACTGGCAGCGTTTGCCTTTGTTGCTTCTTCGTGTAGTTCTGGCTCGTCGTCAACGGTTTTCTGTATAGCCTCCTTAATCTCATCAGCAGAGAAATTCTTCAAATCAGCAGGATCCTCGATGCCAAGTTCCATAAACAACTTATTTATATTCGCTAACGCTTCGAGGGTTTGTGCCCTTTCTTGGTGAACTTCTGCTTCCTGTTCGAGTGCGTATACCCGATTGTCCCAATGGTTAATCTCTTTCGTGAGCCGTTCCTTGACTGCGCGCATCGTTTTTTCGACAAGTGTTTCTCTGTGCGTTTTCACTTCGTTGAGATGTTCCGGGACAAGGTATTCCACAGCGTAATCCTTAACTTCCGATTCCAGATCTGTATTTAGCCACTCTTCTTGCAACACGGGTTCAATCGCTGACCTTTCATCCTCATCTATCGGGTCATAATCAAGATAGGGGGCATATCCGGGTGTGCTAACCGTCTTGTCGCTGTTGATTTCGACGAATTGCATCTGTCGAGAAACAACGTGTCGGTTCCCATCATTACCCACGCGTCCATCCTGAATTGCATGTTCAAGGTAAAATAGGACGCGAACTTCATTGCTTTGTTCGTTGGGATCAATCAAAATAGTCCCCTGTTTTAGTAAGTTCCGATGGCGTTCTAAAATTGCGCTTAGCGTTGCATCAAGCAGCGGGTGTCCGGGGCAAACGAATTCTGCTGTCAGCGGTTTCTCCTTGATATTCACCTTGTCCTTTTCAAATGTAATTCGTTCATATTGCTGCAGTATAGGTTTACCGACACCTAAGCTGCTGCGATTATAGATACCTCCGGGGACGTGGCGAATTTCATAGCGTCCTGGTTCGCGTTCGGATAACCTTCCCTGGAGTCGTGAAAACGCCTCACGGAAAAAGGATGCGATAAAGTGGGGTTGCAAACGGCGTGCTTCGGCACGTTCCATTTCCTCACGGATATTGCCGATACGCGTTGTGTCCATTGTTCCGTGTGTTAGAGCGTTTTCTTCAATCAATGCCTGTAAATGCGTTAGATCCAGTGCACCATCAATGGTTTCTGTCAGCCGTGCTTTGACTTCAGGTCTGTCGCCTTCACGGATAGCTTCAATAAGAAGGTCTCGGAGCGACATATTGGCGAAACATTTGCCGAGTACATCGAAAACCGCTCCACCCAAGGAATCGCGTTGTTGTTCAAGTTTACGAAGAAGTGTGTTAAACACTTCGCCCTCGCGAGTTTCTGCGGCGACAAGATTCCAGAGATGACACACTTCCGTCTGTCCGATTCGGTGAATACGCCCAAATCGCTGTTCGATGCGGTTTGGATTCCATGGGAGATCATAATTCACCATCAGGTGTGCTTGTTGTAGGTTAATACCTTCCCCTGCGGCATCGGTTGCGACGAGAATTTGTACTTCTCGATTATTCCTGAAATCCTCTTGAACTTTTCGCCGTTCTTCCCATCGCATACTTCCATGGATCGTGACAACAGCCTCAGGATTTCCAATCAGCGTTTGGATGCGGTCTGTCAAATAACGGAGCGTGTCGCGATGTTCGGTGAAGATAATGAGTTTACGTCGATGTTCTTGCGAATCAAACAATTCTTCATCTTGTAGAAGATTTGACAACTCCTCCCATTTTCGATCTGTATCACTCTGGCGAACCTTTTGTGCGAGTGCCTCTAAGCGTTTCAGAGTTTGAATCTCGGCATGTAATTCAGCAATCGTTTGGGCAGCTGAAGCACGTGCAACGACTTCTTCCTCTTTCGTCTCCACTTCTTCAGCGGGTGCCTCATCATAGAAGTCGTCTGCTTCTTCAGTGTTTGTCGGTATTCCAGTCATTTCCTCTTGATTTCCTAACTGGACATCAGATAGTCGTTCTTCCAATCGCTCCCGACGACGTTGAATTGAGCAATAGATCGCCTCTGGCGATGACGCAAGCCTTCGCTGTAAGATGGTGAGTGCGAAACCGATTCTGTTACCGCGTTGTCCTTTGATTAGGTCGGCACGATTCATCTCTTTGCAGACGTATTCCGTCACTTCATCGTATAGAGACTTCTCTAACTCAGAGAGTTCATAATTAATAGTTTTGGCATACCGTTCCGGGAATAGTGGTTTTCCATCAAACTTTAACAATTTCTCTTTCACCATACGACGCATCAAATCCGAAGTATCTACAGCATGAACCCCGTCTCGGAAACGTCCCTCAAAGCGATCTTCATCCAACAGTGCCATAAAGAGTTGGAAATCTGCTTCTTTGCCGTTGTGGGGTGTCGCGGTCAGTAATAAGAAGTGGCGTGTGAGTTTTCCAAGGAGTTGTCCGAGTCGATAGCGTTTTGTGGCTCGGACTTCGCCGCCAGAGAAGGAAGCGGACATCTTGTGTGCTTCATCACAGACGATTATATCCCAGTTGGTTTCTTTGAGTTTCTCTTGGATCGCTTCGTTACGACTGAGTTGGTCAAGTCGGCAGATGAGCAGATTTTCTTCTTGAAAAATGTTGCCAGCCACGGCATTGTTAATTCTATCACGGGTAAGAATCTCAAAGGGTAGCTGAAAGCATCGGTAAAGTTCGCTTTGCCACTGTTCCACAAGGCTGCCGGGGCACACAATCATGCACCGTTTCAGGTCGCCGCGCACAAGGAGTTCTTTGAGATACAACCCTGTCATGATCGTTTTTCCTGCGCCAGGGTCGTCTGCGAGCAGATAGCGCAAAGGTTGACGGGGCAGCATCTGCTCATAGACTGCGGTAATCTGGTGTGGGTATGGATCCACGTCAGATGTATGTAATGCGAGTAGTGGATCAAATAGATGTGCTAATTGAATGCGATATGCCTCAGAAACAAGCCGAAACATCTCGCCGTCTCCATCGAATTTCCAAATGGGACCGGCATCAACGATTTCAAGGTCAGGTTCCCTACTACGGAAAAGAAGTTCAGTACCGAAATTACCCATCGAATCTTTGTAAAAGAGATCTATGGCAATATCACCTCGCCAATTCCTACCGACGACTGTTACGCGTTCGTGTCGGTTGGGTAATATGCCTTTAACAATAGTGTTTTGTTGGAGGTCTTCTAAACGTGCCAAATTGATTGTCCTTTCGTTTCTGTCTACTCGACTGCAAAAGCGTGAACACAGTTAAAACAATGCTGGGCAGATTTGTCAAGATGATTTCCCGACCTTTAAACTCATCCCTAACGTAAACGCGCGTTTTAATTTTTTAATTCCACTCGTCACGCTCTTTAGGTTCTTTGAATATATCTATCTGGATGTTTCCAGTTACCAATCCATTATCCCGCTGCGAAGGTGGGAGGGTGGCAGACGGACCGTGCGGTCCGCTTCGCAGTGCCACCCAAACTGGTTCAGATAGTATACCATATCAGTAGAAAGAATGCAAGTGGCGTTTTGTTCTCCTATCGTTTCGATCAAGGGTTAAATCTAAACTTTCACCGAACACTATATCAGTGACAAATTTTTTAACCCCTTTTCGTGCATAAAATGAAAAAAGGTGAATTTTATTGGAAAATCCGAAAATATGTGGCTGTAGTGACCGCTACACGCCTGAAAATTCCTAAATCCTATAAAACCCGGTTCAGATAATTATCACAACTGCTTCAAGGCACGCGCCTGTCTCTGATAATCCGCTTCTCCACAAGCGCGGCGGGATGCGGCGTTTCTGGCTGATATGCGCCAGCTTTGCCGACCCGCTATAAGAGCGGTGCAGCCAGACCAGCATCTCATTTCGTGTGAGAGCCTCTTCTTGTGCAATGACAGCAAACCGTCGCATCTTCTGAGTTGCCATGGGTGACTTCCCGACGCAATGAAGATAGACTCAGATAGAATCCCTTGTCAGATTCATCCGCACGGCCGCGCGGACGAAGGCAGATATATTCAAGACGAAATGCTAATTGCTGATAGACATTATAATGATTTAACGGTTTTTACAATGCGGCTAATCCTGAATAAATTGTCTTTCATATAATGTGAAAAAAATAGGGGCTTCATATTATAGTAACGCGTATGTTAGGGCGAAAGGTTGCATAAAATAGACATTAGACATGATAATGGGTGAATTGTGTATCCTTATTCATAAATTCTGATCTCTTTTCTGTCTGAATCGCGGAAACCACTGGGGACACAGAGGACGCGGAGGTAAGAGATTGTTTTTCGGACAGCACCCATCTCTTAGGAAAGGCAATATAGAAGTTAGAGGAGCCTTTTCCGCTTTCTCCGTGCACTCCGCGATTCAGACAGTTTCCGTGATTCAGACGACAAGAGAATCGACCTCACCCAAGAAACATAAAATAAGATGTCTATGATTCGCAAATTACCGAAATATTTTCTTAAACTTCATTCAAGGGGGGAGGCGAGGACGCCGCAAATCACGGATTTTCGCGGATTGGGAAATACGGGTTCTCCACAGACTAACAGTCTATGGTACAGGCCCCCATTTTTATTTATGGCGCGTCAAAAGCTTTACGCACCTGTCTAAGGCTGTCGCTGCAAGAGGTTGCTGAGGTTGGGGATAAAGTTTCTAAGTCATTGCTTCAATATATCCAGTTCAAGACGGAAACGCTTTTCGGTGATGGTGAGCAGGTCTTCGATGGCGTTCTCTGTGTTTCCGCATTCCGCAATAAGGGTTTCCATTTGCTCTACCGCGGAAGATGGTACATGGCTAAAACAGTTCTTAGCGGACTTGTCGAGATGGTTCCCGACGTTTAGACTCAGCACTAACAGAAGTGCACGTTCCAATTTTTCGATGCGCTCGTCGCGCGCTTTCAGTTCTTCTAATAGATCCATTTGGATTTTCCTGTCTCCAGTCTATTTATCCGCCTACGTGTAGGTGGGATGGGGGCGGACATCTATTTGATATGTTTCGTTGTGCCACTGGCACTGGATTTATTGGGAGAGTGTATCACGGATCGTTCAAAAAAGCAAGGGACGGAATGGAGAGATTGAGAGTGTTAGAGCCATTGAATTTTGATTTTGGTTTGATTTCGCGTACCCTATTATGTTACACTTTTGAAGGTTCACATAGCGAAGGGAAATGGTCTTTTTCTAATTTTTATGAAAAGGAGAATAATTTAGTGTTTGTAAAAAGGGTTCGTGTTGTACTGTCGTTGGTGCTTTTATTTTTCTATTCCGCAATCGTTGCAACGGCAGAGACTGTAACGTATTATCCCACGGATTTGGGGAATATCTGGGTGTTGGAGACTGCGGATGGGGCTGAACGGGTTACCTATACGATTGAAGCTTCCGAAGAACGTATCGAGGACAAAGAGATCGCACTTTTTAAAAGGACAGCAGAAACGGTAGGTACAGACGAAACCACAGGTGAAGTGTACTTTGTGCATTTTGACGATGACGGCGTAAAACTGCATAAAATTGTTGCGGAACTCGGTTCAATATTCGGTACAGCGACAGCCATCTTATCGCCGCCTGTTCTGTTTGTCCCGGCATCATTAGCACTTGGGGATACGTGGGAGTTTACGTTGGAAACAGAGGTTGTACTCACAGGTCCAGTTTTAGTCACCTATACTTACGAAGTTGTCGCGGTCGAAGATGTGGTAGCACCCGCGGGGACATTTGAGAACTGCCTTAAAGTTCAGCTGGATACAAGAACCGTTACAACATCGATATCCCGCTCGACCTCGTACCAGTGGCTGGCACCGAATATTGGGATTGTTAAAGTCGAGACCAGTCAGGAGATTGTTTTTAATTTGATAAGTTCCAATCTGGTCTCAGATGCGTCCACTTATGATGTAACGGGGGATGGCGTTGTTAATATATTAGACCTTGTCTTTGTCGCTGCTCGCCTTGGGGATGCGGCTAAAGAGGCGGATGTGAATGCCGACGGTGTTGTTAATATTTTGGATGTGGTGCTTATTGCGCAGAATTTGAGCGGTTAACCTAACAGGACTTACGCAAATTGAGTAGAAAGGGGACACATTTTACCCAAAATCGTTAGTTCAGTGTTTTTAACCCCCTAAATCCCCCTTATCAGGGGGACTTTAATACGTCCTTCGTTTTTAACCCCCTAAATCCCCCTTATCAGGGACTTTAATACATCCTTCGTTTTTAACCCCCTAAATCCTCTTATCAGGGACTTTAATACGTCCTTCATTTTTAACCCCTAAATCCTCTTATCAGGGACTTTAATACATCCTTCGTTTTTAACCCCCTAAATCCTCTTATCAGGGACTTTAATACGTCCTTCGTTTTTAACCCCCTAAATCCCCCTTATCAGGGGGACTTTAATGCGTCCTTCACACAACGGAACCCGCGGAAGACGCTGGTGTAATTTTGCGGTCCCCAGTCACGGTACGAGACCTGTAGGAACAATCCGTTATCGCTCCAGCAGCCGCCACGTAACACGCGTTTCTTCTTCTGCACTTTTTTGAAATCGTTGATAGTGGCTTGGCGTTTTCCTTTTGAAAATGGGTTTTCTCGCGGGGAGGTTGCATAGAAATCAGGATCGTATTCATCAAGACACCACTCGGAGATATTTCCTGCCATATCGTATAAACCGTAGCTGTTGGGTGGATACTGCCCAACCGCGATTGGCGTGCCGAAATGCCGTGCGTAGTTTGCACGGGTGGCATCAATGGTATCACCCGATGGATATGGCTTTCCAACGAGCCCGCCTCGTGCTGCTTTCTCCCACTCTGCCTCTGTCGGTAACCGTTTGCCTGCCCATTCTGCGTAAGCCATCGCTGCGTACCAACTGACATAAATAACCGGATGGTCAGCCTTGCCTTCGGGATAGGTGTTCCCATCCCAAAGTCGGAGGTATACACCGTCGTGATATGCCTCGGGAATGTTATCTTTTTGCCATTCGGGATTTGCATCGACGAAAATTTTGTATTGTGCGTTCGTTACTTCGTAGATGTCCATATAGAAGGCATCAAGGTAGACGGTATGCACTGGACGTTCATTGTTTTTCTCAGTGGGACTCCCCATTTCAAACTCGCCTGCTGGTATGAGTGCCATACCGTCAGGAATATCGTCGGCAGAGGGGATGTGTTGTGTGCCACAGACGCACAAAATGGTAAGAGTTAGGATGCACACAATTCCTTTTTGAAGAGTCGTCATGTAAAACTCCTTTCGTGTCCACTGGTTCGTGGACGGCTTAACGCTGTCTATTCACAAGGTAGATACCGATTGCCACTAAGCCAGTGCCTGCCAACAAATCGAAGGTCAGTTTATCCGCTAACAATAGATGGCTAAACAAAACGCCGGACAGCGGCATCAGGAAGGAAAAGACGACCAATTTACTCGCCTTGTATGTTCTTAGCGTCCATGTCAACCCTAAAAAGCAGAAACCTGTGATAACCCATCCCTGATAGATCAACCCAGTGCTGCTTGCCAGGGTCCATTCAATAGGTTTCTCTCCCTCAAAAATGCGACCCAGGATGTAGAAACAAGGGATGTTTAAACCTAACAACCAGACGAGGAGTCGGTAGGGGTGGATTTCTTGAACGAACACCTTTGTCAGTGTGATGCGGAGTCCCAAGAAACCTGCACTGAGGATCACGATTAGATCGCCGATGAGGTCTCCTGTGCCACTATCACCTTGCAGAGTTGGCATGATAGCGACAAACACACCACCGAATGCGGTGAGAATACCGAATGTTTTCGTCACAGTGAGCCGGTCATTTGGTAGCCAGAAGTGTCCAAACAGAACTGCAAAAAGCGGGTATAGACTGAAAAAAATGGTTGAACGCGCGGCTGTTGTGTGTTGGGTGCCGATGTTCAACGTAATCGTATGCAGCGTGTAAAGGACAGCAATCAGCTGCAGCCGACGGAATTCCTCAAAACGCAGCCGCATTGACATCCCCAAACAAAGTCCCAATCCGCCAACGGCGATAAGTCCTAATATACAACGAAAGAACGCCATTTTTAGGGGTGGGAAGCCTTGCAGCCCGAGTTTAACGGCGAATGGTCCGCCACCTATGAGAGAAACGATGAGCAACATGAAGGCAATAATTTTGCCTGATGGGTCCTCGTTCCTAAATTCTTTTTCAAGCATAAATGTGAATGCGTCCTATGAACATTAAAAAATTGATTCAGTAATTTCTTGTGGAAGTCTGGTGCGGTTCCTTAGAAGAAACACCCAAGCAAAAACACCGCACCTACCGGCCTGGGGAAAACCGGTGAAGTAGGTATTGATTTTCACTAAGGATACCGCGTTTGTCTTCGTTGGTCAAGAAAAAAATCGTCATGATTTTTTGACATTTTTTTGGACTTATATGATACCCTATTATAACTGAACGCGGATGGGACAGAAGTGTTATGAGGTACCTCTATTGCATCACTGTTTTACCGCAAACCCTCACCAGATTTAGTGAAAAAGGGAGAAAAAATTAAGTATGAGAATAAAAAGAATCATAATATTCGCGTTTGCTTTAATAATCATTGCTTCGACTGTCGGATTTTTCAGTTGTGATAGAGTTGTCTCAATAGCGTCTGATGGCGAAATGCCTCCGATGATGGGCGAAGAGATTCCCATCGGTGTTGTTGTGGCACTGACAGGACAGCACGCTGAACCGTATGGGTTTCCGATGCAACGCGGTTTTGAATTGGCACGAGAAGAGATTAACAGCCTCGGTGGTGTGAATCTCACGTTTATCACTGTGAATGATCGTAGCACCCCAGAGGGAGCGAAGGCAGCCGTACAACATCTGGTTGATCAAGGTGTCCCTGCTATAGTTGGACTCGCGATCTCGACGCACCTTAAAGAGGCTGCCCCAATTGCGCAGGAAAATCAGGTTATCGCTTTCAGTTCGGTCTCCTCCGCTGCAGGTTTGAGCGGGATCGGAAATTTCATCTTCCGCACCAGTCTCGCCACAAATATAAGCATTCCGAGTGGGGTAATAGTAACGCAACAGAAAATCGGTTATCAAAAAGTCGCGACGATCTATGATGAGATCGATGTCTACGCCAGAAGTAGCAACGAAGTGTTAAAGACGGTGCTTGAGGCAAACGGGGTTGAGATTCTAACCCAGGAAACCTTCAAAACCGGCGATACCGATTTTTCTCAGCAATTAACGAATATAATGGCGGTGGAGCCGGATGCTCTCTTCATCTCGGCGCTCTCACAAGAAATAGCGCAGATTGTCGCGCAAACATCCGAGGTAGATTTTCCCGATACTATCCACGTGATCGCGCCTGATTTAACCATGGATGAAGTCCAAAAGGCGGGCAAGGGTGCTGAAGGGACAATAGGTTTTATCGGATGGTCAACTACATCTGATGCCCCCGGCAACCAAACCTTTATTGCGAATTATCGGGCGAAATACGGTATTGAACCTGAGCCGTGGGCGGCACAATCGTATGTGACGCTCCATGTTCTCGCCAATGCAATTAAGATAGCACAATCGGCAGATGCGACCGCCATTCGGGACGCACTCGCACAGACGAAGGATTTACCTACTATTTTAGGCGACTTCTCTTTTAACCCTGACGGAGACGCACTGTATGACCAGATTGTATTGGTCGTTAAGGACGGAGAATTTCAGGTTCTTGAATAATCTCCAGCGTCGTATTCTATAATCTAATAGGATTTACGCAAATTAAGCGAATATCGGACATTGAGACGCAAAAAGTAGTAATTTCCGTTCTTTAAACCCCCTAAATCCCCCTTATCAGGGGGACTTTAAGACGGAATGCGTAAGTTCTAACCTAAGCCTTATCTTCTCTTGAGTTGGCTCCACATTGTGGTTAATTTGACTTCTGGAGTGACGTTTAGTCCGGAGAGGGTGAAGGTATCTGCCCATGCCTCGCCGACCCACTGGTTTGCGATGTTGAGACCTTCCATGACAAAGCCGAGAATCTCAATTTTATCGAAGTTCGCGTCTTGAAATGAGGTGCGGAATTCGCCGTCCGCAAACAGCACAAAATATCCCGAATTAAAGAACAATTCCATCTGTGTGAGGCTATCGGTTTCCCAGCGGAGGCGTGGCTCTCTGGAGAGTCGGTATCGGAAGGGTTGACTGCTCCCTTTGCCATCAAACCGGCGTGTTCTGATTTCATCGGGAAAAAAGACATAGAAAAAAGGGTCTTCTCCGGGGGTATCGGCGAAATGCCGTCCGACGCAAAAACCGAAACGCGTTTTATCGCCGCCGAAATCCGTTATCTTGATTACGAAATCTCTGTAGGGTGGTGGGATTGCGGTGAATTGATAGAGTTCGTATTGCACATCCCAATCGCGGTTCACCTCAGCGCGTAGAAATCCGTCGCTTATTTTCCAGACAGAATCGTTTCCGACGATGTGCCATGCGTCCGGTTTTTCGGTATCGAAATCGTCGTGCCAGACCTCGGCGGATGTGAGGAGGGTGCAGATGACGAATATGCAGAAAAGTATGAAGAGGCATAGGTTTTTGTGTGGCATAATAAGTTGGCATCGCGAGCACAGCTCGCTCCTACAAGCGATTCTATCAGTTGGCATCGCGAGCACAGCTCGCTCCTACAAGAAGAGGTTTTTAATTGATTTTTATACAGTCATACCAGCGTTGTGTTTTCTTGCCTCTCCTGCTCAGGACACCGGGTTTGCGTTCGACAGGGGGACCGAAATCTCCCTCGTTCTGTTTCAAAACGTCCCAATCCGGGGGGAACCACGTTTTGAGGGTTTTACAGTTAACCTCAAGGGGTTCACCCTCCCATCCGCCGATTTTGTAATACATCGGGCAGACCCACCGCTCTGCGCCGCGCGCGTACCGTCGCCACCCGATGACGAAGGTTTGGGCGAGGATAATGTCCCCGTCGCGCCAGTGTCGCTCAACGCCGCTCCACGGGTAGCCGGTTGTGCCGCCACCAACACTAATTTCACTCCATCCCAAATCGTCGCGGAGTGTAATGTAGGAGTAGTTTGTGCCCCAGGGTGTGTCGTCTGTAGCAAAACGCCACTGTTGCCTACGATACCAATGGAGCGCGCCTCGGATACTTGAGCGGGAGACCGCTGCGCTCTCAATGGTTTCTACGATGTCAAACTGCCCTCTATTGTTGTAAAGATTATGGACACCCTTGCAGAGGGTAAGGGAGTTGAGCTCAGGCCCAAACCATTGTCCGTTTACACCGGGGGTTCTATAATAGAAGCCCGAATTGGCGGGCTGGGCGCGCTCACCCGGATTCAAGCGCGCTCTGGCGTAGGTGCTCCAAAACCCGATGGCGAGGACTATTATGAATAAAAATGCGTTGAAAATAATGTCTAAATTTTTTCGGAACATATTTAATGGTTATAAGTTTTCAGTTATAAGTTTTCAGTTAAGAGGGTTATTGTTAAAAACAAAGATTTCTTGTTAGTTGATAACCGAAAACCATTATGGTTGTTCTTGTTTTAGACTTGCCCAGGTTGTTGCTAATTTTCGTATCGGTGAGACTGCGAGGCCGTCGATTGTAAAGGTGTCTACCCATGCGCTGCCGATATTAAGATCTTCCGTAACAAATCCAGCAAGCACGAAAGCGATGATATCAATGTGATCGAAGTTTGCGTCCGTGAAGTCGATACGGGATTCGCCATCGGCAGAGAGTTGGAATCTACCATCATTAAAGTGTAATTCCATCTGTTGGAGTTCATCGGTGTTCCAGCGTTGTCCAGGTTCGATGAACAGGTTGTCATCTCTTGATGTATACATATCGTTTGTGAAAAAGAGATAGTAGCCGTGTTCGTCTATCTTGGTCACAGGGTCATGGAAACGCTTTGTGAGTGCGATGCCGAATCGGGCACGCGTTGCGCCGACAGTTTCGAGCGTAATCGTAAAGCCGTTATAGGGACCCGGATAAGCGATGAATCGGTAGCGTTCAAAAATCGCACTCCACTGTTCTTGTGCTTGAATTTCTGCCTTTAAAAACCCGTCCTCAACTGTCCATACGGAATCATCTCCGTCGTGTTGCCAATTCTCTTTTGTTTCTCGGTCAAAATGGTCTTCCCAGAAGGCGGCATCCGTGCCTCCCACCGAAATGAGAAAGAGTCCAATGATTGTATTTAGGAAGCGTCTGGCGTTTTTCATTTAGTTTGTGTCTCCGTATTGCATCGCTTCGTTCCTTACAAATGCCGCACCTCTGGGGCTTGGGTTTTGGTTTTGATGCATGCTTCTACACAGATGCCATCCCTCTGGGATTCAAGAGGGTTTTTGGGATATACACAGTTTGCGTCTCAGACTCGGTTCGGTTAGGAAACTGTGAAGAAATACGCAGAAACACCCAAGCAAAGACCCCTATCAAAGACCCCAAGCAAAGACCCCTATCAAAAACCCTACCGGGCCTGGAGAAAATACGGAGAACTCATAGAGCGTGCCTACTACTTTGTGAAAGGGGTGCCATCTCGTTTTCCCAGATAGATACGATATGCAGTGTTAGAAGTAGGAATTGTGATCTGTTTGCGAATGTGTCTCCGTTGATAACGTTCTGTAGTGTCTTCAAGTACTGCGTGAACAGCACGGATGTCCAGCTGATAACGCGTTTCAGTGAGATCAGAGAATTTGAATTTGCCGTGCGTGTCTGTCTCTACCTCAAACCGATCCAGGGTCATTGACATGTCGGACGGATGTAATTCCCACGGATACCACGACCGCGAAACAACGGCATTGCGAACGGGCTTGCCTGTATCCGCCCAGAGAATTTGACCTTGCAGCGTTGCAGTCGGTCGATCCGCTGCAATAAGGAGCGTTTCGGGATTAGTCAATGCGTTCACGTCGATACGTGTCGCCGAGATGCCGTCTCCAATGATATAAAAAGTGTATTTTTCTGCAAAAAGTCCGTCAACGACGAAAGCAGATGCTGTTGCAGGAAAATATCTTGATAAGAGCGGTTTATGCAACGCTAACGGATTCAGGCTCGGTTCCATCTGTGTATCTGCAGGGAATACCTTCACGGCGAACTGCGCATCCGCGGGAAGGTCCTGTGGGAGGATAACGCGTCCTTTAACGGTAACTCCTTTTTCAAGCGGAACAATCGACGGCATCTTTTCGATATCCACGTTCTCATAGATTCTGGAAAAGTAGCCTCTCTTGCTTACCTCAAGCGATAGCAGCTGCGGCTCGGTTTCTAATACCTGTATCTGAAAGTTGCCGGTATCGTCTGTCTGTGCTGATGCGAGAATAGCACTGTGCCCGTGTGGTGTTTCCGTGTGGCGTGTTGCATAAATCAACGCGTCCGCTATTGGCTGTGACTGCCCATCAACAACTGTCCCGCGTAACGTCTCTAACTTCGGTAAGCGGATAGAAATCTCTGTCTGTTTTTCGGGGTTAATAGATTCTACGTAGGCTATAATAACATCGTTTCGGGAAATTGTCAAGGTGTAAGCAATTGGGTAGAGTTCAGCAAAGTGGAAATTGCCTGTGGTGTCAGTTTTCGCGCCGTGCTCGATCGGTGCGGCGGCGCGAAAAAAGTCCGCCGACTTCGCGTGCATCTTGAGGTTCACAATAAGTCCGGCGAGATCCTTGTCTCCAGAAACAGTGCCTTTCAGGGATAACGTGCGTTTGAGTTCAATTTTTCCTAAGTCATATTTACTTTTTCTGGGGGACATTTCGTGCCGTAAGCGTTTCGCCTGATACTTCGGGTGAATTGCCATAAGTGAGAAGGCGTAGTAGGTCTGCGGGGCATTCGGGATCGTCAGTGAAAAAGTGCCATTAGCACCTGTTGCTGTAGCGTGCTCGAATTCACGGTCGGGGTAGACCTGCGCGATTTTTTCAGCATCGGCACGGACAAGGACATCGGAAATCGGTTGTCCGTTTTCGGCATCGACGCATGTACCGTGGAGGAATGCCTCATCTGGTGTTTGGCAGATGCCAACGGTGGTAGCCAAAAAAAGCAGTAGCGAAATCAAATAGGTGATATTCTTCATAAGATATGTTCGCTTGCGTGGGTTGATAAATAATTGTAGCACGAAAGGGAAAAGAATGGTAATTAGTTATCAGTTTGCCTCGCAGTGAGAGTTGTCGGTTGTCAGTCAAGAGTCCACTTGTAGAAACGCGTCGTTTTAATCGGAGTGTAGTTTCTTTTTTATGTAACCTTTTTTTGGGATTTGCATTCTTAACTTACGATAAAGTTTCAGATTCAAGAACATCAAACCGAAACCACTTGTTTTGTAAACACAGAAATTTTGGAGGTAAAACCGTGAAAGCAAACAACGTAGATGTGTGGGATGCCTTTCTGAATACCCTCGAAAACCGCGGTCTATCAAGTGAATGGGAAGTCGCTCTGGACGTTCAGGAAGAACTCATCAGTTACTTCAAAACCAAAATTGATGCGGGTGTTGTTGACGGAAAAACGACACTTCCATCGGATCTAATATGGAATGAGTATATCTGGCGTTTTCCGGATGAGATGCGTGAAAAACTGACCGAGTATGCTGAAGAGGTACTCAAAACCGAGCCCGATAACGGTGCAGCAGCCAAGTTTTTGGCTATTGTGACGGCAGGAACATCTTACGACTTTCCACCTGATGAATTCTGGGACATCTTAGAGAGAACCACAGAATTACTGCCGAACGACGTAGATATTTGCTATTGGGCGTTTGAGAATGCCAGTCTTGAACCTCTCCTTGATAACGGAGTTGTGGCGCTTGAAAGGCTGTTTGCACGGTGCCGCGAAGGTGAAGAACCGACTTTGTATCAATGGCTATTCCGTTGTTGTTATGACTACTTGCATGTCACATCAAGACCTAACGATTTTTACGAAAGACTTGAAAGCGATGATCCGTTACTTAAACGCTGGACAGCGGTGATGGAAAAGATTCAAGCCGTTTTTGAAGAGCAGTTAGAACGGACGCCTGACCATTGGCATACTGTCCGCATGTTAACTGAAATCCACGAAGCCTTAGGAAACAGTGAGGCAACGGAAAAAGTTCTCAGGCAGGCACAGACGGTTTTTGAAAAACAGTTAGCGCAGGACGAAAATGATAGGGACGCTTTAGACGGATTAGCCAATATCCATGAGAAATTAGGGAATACCCACCTTGCCAGAGAATATAAACTCAAAGTAGACCCGAGTTTAGGATGGGTGGGACAGGTGTTGCCTGATTTTTCATCTGTGGTTGACCTTGACGGCAAACCGATTTCACTTGCGGATTACCGTGGCAAAGTCGTCCTACTTGATTTCTGGGCGGTGTGGTGTGGTCCTTGCCTCGGAGAAATACCGAGAATCAAAGCGGTATATGAGAAATACCACGATAAAGGCTTTGACGTTATCGGCGTGAGTTTTGATGAAGACGCAGCGGTGTTGCGGGAGTTCATCAAGGAGAAGGAGATACCGTGGCGACAAATTTTGGATGATGAAGGTTTTCGTGGCACTTTTGCAAAGCAGTACGGTGTCCGCAGTATTCCTGCCCCGTTTCTGATTGACCGGGAAGGCAAGGTTATCTCGGTTAAGGCGAGAGGGCATCTTTTAAGTGAACTTGTTGAAGCAGAAATAGAAGGTAAAAAGGATTAACTTCACTTGGGAAAACCCAGAATAAGTGGCGATGCTAAGACAGGATGTGATGGCGATGGACGAATCACGAGACGAGGAACTGGTGTATCAGAGTTTAGACGATGAGAATGAGGGTGCCTTTGAAATCCTCTATCACCGTTATGAGATGTCGCTTCTCAATTTCTTTTATAGGCGCGTTGGGAGCTGGGAGACAGCGCAAGACCTGATGCAAGAGACATTTATCAGAGTACACAAACACCTCGGAACGCTTCGGGATCGCAAAAAGTTTTCGAGTTGGATGTTTAGCATAGCGAAACAACTCATTGCTACACACATCAGAGAAAACCGGAGAAGTATTGAGATGGATCCGGTTGATGAAATCTTTGAAACCCACACGATAGAGCCTGAGCATCGCTCGCCTGTGGAATCCATAATTGCCGAAGAGCAATTAGAAATCGTCCGTGCTTTGGCGAAGCGATTACCCGAATCAGAGCAGCGCGCGTTTGAACTAAGATTGGACAATATGACGCTTGAGGAAATCGCGAAAACTTTAGATATTAGTCCATCGGCGACAAAGGTGCGGTTGCATCGTGCCAAACAGAAGTTGGTTGCTTGGATGAAATCGGAGTATCCGGACGAGTTCAATCATATATTGGGTGACAAAAGTTAGCAGTCATAAAATATTGAAAAAATTTGCTTTTTGTATGTAACCTTTTCTACGAATTTGCATTCTTAATTCACAAAAGGAGAATCCAACATGACACCGACGGATGTCAAGGAACTGCTGAAGCGATTACTTGTGGAGGAAAGTTTTCCAATTGACATAGTAGATATGGCATCCTTGCAAGATTTAGAGGCAAAGTATTCTACGACAGAGGCACGTATTAAGGATGTTATTAACCAATGGAACAAGGACGGTAAAATCCATGTGCTTCCGCCTGGACGACCCGATATTATGGAATTCTATACGAAAACCGATGCTTCTTCACCTGCGAAGGAATTGTTGGACTTCTTAGCGATTGAAGCATTTATTGAATCTATCATAGCGGAACAGTCGCTACCGATCCGTTTCAGGGACGGTGGTTTCCGATTGATTACATTTGCGGTGGATGACCCAACACATTACCCAGTTAAAATCCTTCATGGTGGCTTTCGGTTAGCAAAGAAAGCGGGTGCTGCGATTCAACTACCGCAACTTGAGAAGGTTGTAAACCGATTTGAGGTATTACTAAAAGAGAAGGGTATAAAGGCAAAAATGTTCCATCGAGGCTTCCAACTCGAAAAAGATGCGGAAACTGAAATACCGCTTTCAAAAGTGAAAAAACTTGTCGAACAGATAGATACAACCTTTGGGATTAATTATGTGCTGAATGCTTATGAATATGCGAACCGTGAAGAAGCCTCGGACACGAGTTGGACGAGTGCGAGTATTTGCGTCTCTCTGTGGCGTTTTCCGCGGCGTTGAATTGCAAAGTGGATGGAATTTGAATCAAGAAAAGGAGAAGAACCATGAGTCCAAATGATGTCAAAGAATTATTAGACGCTTTGATTACTGAACTCAAACTACCGCTCCGGGCTTCCAATGGCGGTCCCCAATTAGTTAGTGAGAGAGCGGATGGTTTGACGCAAGCAAGGATGAAGGAAGTCGTAGATCAATGGATGAACGGCTGCGGTAGGAGCCACTCTATTTCCGTGGGGAGGTCTGTGTCTGAGTCTGATGAAGCGACGACTCACCTCGCTGCTGAAACGCACCGTGCCCCGGAAGTTAAAGAAGTCCTGAAATCCCTAATTGAGGAACAGACCCTTCCGTTGACAGTCGTTGACAAGGGTTTTCGGTTGGCAATCCTCGTGGATGAAGGGGTCGATTATCGTTGCAACGATATGGTGACACTGGAAGTTTTGTTAAAAAAAGAGGGTTTGGACGTACCCGTCCGCCATAGAGGTTTTAAGCTATGGCAGGAAGAAGATAGTACCGAGATCGCGTTTCCACAGTTTGAAACGTTGGCAAATCGCCTCGCAGCTGCCTTAGAGGGACATGGATTGCAGGTGAGATTGCTCCATAGAGGCTTTGAACTACAAAAGAACGCGGAAGATGAGGTGGATATCGCAGAGGCAAAGGAGCTCACCTATCGCTTAGAGATTATGGTAGGCATCCACTATGTTCAAGGTAACTATTCATATTCAAATGATGTACAAGACCCTAAAATCCATTGGCAATCCGCTGGTGTGAATACTGCTCTACCAATACTTTGAAACAAACCAAATCAAATTGGCAAGCTGCCAATGTCCGAAATTCAGTGTTCGGCAGCTTGCCCCAATAAAACAGAAAAAAGAGGAAAAAATGACGTACGTAATTTGCGAACCCTGTATAGATGTAAAAGACAACGCTTGTGCGGAGATATGTCCTGTGGATTGCATTCACCCACATCCGACTGGTGCAGCCGACGAATATGAAACGGTCAATCAACTCTACATTGATCCCGAAGAATGCATCGATTGTGGTATATGCGAACCGGCATGTCCGGTTGAGGCAATCTACATGGAAGAGGATGTCCCTGAAGAGTGGGAGCATTTCATAGACATCAACGCAGACTATTTTCAATAGATAGCAACGGGTTGGCACGCGAATACCGGTATTTGGCGTTGGTGTGCCAACCGATCAAAAAACACACAAAAGGAGATGAATGAAATGACGTACGTAATTTGCGAACCCTGTATCGACGTAAAAGACAGCGCGTGTGTTGATGTCTGTCCTGTGGATTGCATTCACCCGCACCCGACTGGTGCAGCCGACGAATTTGAGGCGGTCAATCAACTCTATATTGATCCCGAAGAATGCATCGATTGTAATGTGTGTACGCCCGAATGTCCTGTTGAGGCGATCTTTATGGAGGAGGATGTGCCGGAAGAGTGGGAAGAATTTATAGAGATCAACGCAGAATATTTTCAGTGAGACGGAAATAGGTAACTTTTAACGAACCCAACATATTCTCACACCTCCGGTGTTTGGATTGTTGGGTTTTGCTATGCCTATCTTCATGAATAGATCATGGAAAACACCTACGTGTATCAGCTGAACGTGTGTCTGATATTTGCTTGACAAATAGGTATTAGAAACGCGACACTAATTCTAAGTAGACTACTGCTGTTTGTGAAGTTGGATTTTCTGAAAGGGAACTACGGAGAAGATTATGGCTACAAAAGACAATTCTACGGATTTCTGGTATACACTCCTCGACTCACTTTACAACTATGGACTCGCAAGAGGTGAATTGAAGGAGATAGACGCAGAGACACAGGAGAACCTCCTCGCTTACTTCAAAACGAAGGTTGAGGTGGGAGTCTCGGATGGACAGACGGCACTCCCGCCTGGTCTGCACGACTACTTTTGGCGTTTTTCTGAAGAGATGCTACCCAAACTCAGAGTGTTAGCAGAAAGCGTTCTTGAAACAGATCCAGACAACGACACGGCAACCGCATTATTGGCAATGATAGCATTTACTTGTCGGGATTCCGAATATCAGTCGCTTTTAGAGGAAGCAGTGGCATTGGTCCCGAAGGACCCTTGCCTGAACTTGTTTGTGATTGACCAGTACAGGAAAAATCACGGTTCTGGTGGCATTAGCACCCAAGAAAAAGTGCTTATCGCGCTTGAAAACCTCTTTGAATGGGCAAAGCGACAAGATGATACGCCCTACTATCGGGACGCGAAGTTTGCCTACCAGCGGCACAGAATAACCCCGTACGCAGTCTATCAACGACTCAAGGCATTCAAGGCGGGCTATGAAACGCCAGACCGGATTGAGCAGTTCGGAACATTGATTGAAGAGCTTAATACCTTGATTAAAAGATGTAGAGCCTTATTACCCGAGGCGCAGGCAGCGTTTGAGAAAAAATTGCTTCAAGAATCAGCTAACGCGTGTGGCTTAGGCAATGGAACGCCCGAAAATATAGATTTTTGGGATACCTACCTTGATTCACTGGAGGATCGTGGACTCTCAAAGCCTTGGTGGGAACTCACACCGAAGGTTCAGAAACAACTTTTAGACTACTTCAAAGCGAGGATTGAAGCAGGTGTTGTTGACGGTAAAACGACACTGCCACCACAACTTCCTGAGTACGTTTCACGGTTCCCTGAAGCTATGCATTTAGAACTCCGAGAGTTCTCTGAAGAGGTGCTTGAAAAGCAGCCAGACAACGGCGCGGCGGCAAAGATCTTGGCGATTATTGTCTGGGAGGATAAGCGATCCTTTAGTGGTGAGAGAGACAGGGACCTTCTATTCCTTGAACAGGCGATGACGTTGGTCCCTAACGATGCCGAATCCTGTTTTCTTGCACTTAGCCATTATAGGGAATCTTTAGATCCCTTGTTTGAATTAACGTTGACTGCACTCGAAAGGCTGTTTGAAAGCGCGAAGCAGCAAGATGAATCTGAATCGTATCAATGGCTGGCAAAACTTTACAAAGATGTTGGGAGAACGCCTTGCTATATCTATCGGAATCTGATGAAAAATCCCGAGGAAAACGCCAAACTGCTCGCCCGGTGTAAACCTCTGATTGTTGAAGCGCAGCACGCTTTTCAGCAACGACTTGCACAAGAACCCGACGACTGGTACGCTTTGCGTGGACTTGGCGATATCTATGAAGCGTTGGGTGACACCGAATTCGCAGAAAAATATCCGTGGACCGGGCATTCAGAGATAGAGGTCGTATGGGATCAGAAAGCGTGGACCGGCAGGAAGCTCCCCGATTTTTCAGCGGTGGCATTTGACGGCACACCGGTTTCGTTCTCGGATTACCGAGGCAAAATGGTGCTTCTCAATTTTTGTGCAAAATGGTGTGGCTTCTGCGCGCCAGAGATGCCGCATATTAAAGAAGCATACGCGCGCTATCACAAGGATGGCTTCGACGTTATCGGCGTAAGTTTGGACGAAAGCGAAGCGGAACTCCGCGAATTTATCGAAGAGCATAACACTCCGTGGCTCCAGATTTTTGATGGAAAAGGGTGGGAGAGTGAACTTGCCCGGTATTTCGGTATTAATAGCGTGCCTTCACAGTGGCTTATTGACCGAGATGGCAAGATTCTTTCGATTAGTACCAGAAGCGAACAGCTCGGGCAACTTATGAAGTGGACTGAACTCACACGGGTTGGGAAAGCGGTTCCAGATTTCTCAGCAGTCTCTGTAGATGGGGAGCCTGTTTCGCTCTCGGCACACGGCGGGAAGGTTGTGCTCCTCTATTTTTGGTGGACGAGCGACTATTGTGAAGCGGAATTAAAGTGTGTGGATATGGTATACCAAAAATACCATGCTAAGGGTTTTGAGGTTATCAGTATTAATGTCACAGGATGGAGTAATGAAGAAGCATTCCGCAACTATATCCGCGAGAAGGGTTATCCGGGACAGCATATTTATGATGACGGTGGACGGCAGGGACCACTGGTTCAGCAGTTCGGTCTGGTGATTGAGCGACTGGCTTCTGTGGTTAAGCTCCCGGCAGTCGTGCTGATTGATACCGATGGAAAGGTCATCGAGGCGCGGAGCGGAAAGGTTCATTCTCCTGAAATTTGGGCTACGCGGTTGGAAAAACTTGTCGCTGCGCACCTATCACGATGAAATTTGAAAAAAGGTTTCCGCGTAGGATCCGGTTCGGTTGGGAAACCGCGAAGAAATACGCAGAAACACCCAAGCAAACACCCCTATCAAAAACCCTACCGGACCTGGGTATCCAGGCGGTTGTTTTTTCTAAAATTGACACTTATGGTGCGGTTGCAAACCGCGCCTACCGGCCCTGGGGATTACTGATCTAAATACTGAAACTTCATAGAAAAAACAAGCCCCGTGGGAATTGGGGCTTGTCTCTTTTTGCGTTAAAATACCCCCGACGAGATTTGAACTCGTGTCGCCGCCGTGAAAGGGCGGTGTCCTTGGCCAGGCTAGACGACGGGGGCAAAAGAATGTGAGCCGTACAGGAATCGAACCTGTGACCACCTGATTAAAAGTCAGATGCTCTACCTGCTGAGCTAACGGCTCAAAGTAATCACAAATTTTAATAATACCACACTTTTAGGTGGATGTCAAATTAAAACGCAAGAATCTGGAAAAAGTTCACATTTATTTTCGACGCACGCTACCAGAGCGGTTGTCCTAACTGCACAATCTGATCTCTATCAGGTCCAATAGAGATAATCGGGATCGGGACGTTGAGGTAATCCGAGACATAAGCGACATAATCTTTGGTACGTTGCGGAATATCTGCGGCATCTCGTGCCTCGGTTAAGGGTTGTTCCCATCCGGGCAGCGTTTCGTAGACAGGTTCGCATTCTTCCAACACTTGCAGACTGCTCGGAAAACGCGTTGTCTCTTCTCCTTCATAGCGGTAAGCGACACAGACCTGCAAATCGGTGAGGGTATCGAATACATCGAGTTTCGTCATAGCGATAGCGGTGAGTCCGTTAATCTGTGTTGCGTATCGGAGTGCGACGAGATCGAGCCAACCGCAGCGTCTTGGACGTTGCGTTGTGGCACCGTATTCCTTGCCAATTTGCCGAATCTCTTCGTCCAAGTCAGGCGGCATTTCCGTCGGGAAAGGTCCACCACCGACGCGCGTTACGTAGGCTTTGGAGACACCGAGTACCTCTTGAATCGCCTTGGGTCCGATGCCGAGTCCAGTACAAACGGCACCTGCGGTGCAGTTAGAGGAGGTAACGTACGGATAGGTGCCAAAATCTATATCCAGCATCGTTCCCTGTGCGCCTTCAAAGAGAATCCGTTTTTCAGTAGCGAGTGCCTCGTGCATGAATGCGACGGTGTCGGTCACATAAGGTGCAATCCGTTGTGCGTAGCCGTAGTAAGTTTCGAGAAGGACGTGCCGATCAGGCCCCCCTATCTGGAGCGCTTCGGCTTTGGTCTCGAGGTTGTAATCCAATTTCTTTTGGAAATGGTCAAACTCCAGCAGGTCACCGACGCGAATACCGGCGTGTCGGTTCATCTTATCAGAATAAGTGGGCCCGATGCCGCGCGAGGTGGTGCCGATTTTGGTAGCACTTCCCATCTGTTCCCACTGTTCAACAGCCTTGTGGTAGGGCAGAATAAGGTGGGCGCGGTCGCTGATTTTCAGATTATCACTGCTGACCTCAATACCCTGTGCCTGTAACCGGTCGATTTCACCGAAAAGCGTCTCCAGGTTGATGACGACGCCGTTGCCGATAACGTTCACGGTGTCCGGTCTAAGGATACCCGATGGGATGAGATGAAGAATAAATGTTTTGTCACCGAGAACAATGGTATGCCCGGCGTTATCGCCGCCCTGATAGCGTGCGACGACATCCGCATCAGCGGCAAAGACATCGGTCAGTTTTCCTTTACTCTCATCGCCCCACTGTGCACCTAAGATGACAATGTTTGACATACAAAACCTCTTGCTGCTCACAAAAACGTGTAGACGCGGTGTCGAGCCGCGTCCGTGCTACGCCCTATGCGTGTCTTTCGCGTTATCGTAAAATCCGTGATTAAGGGGAACGCTGTTGATGGTGAGTTCTAATATTCGATCAACGGTGAAATGTACAAGGGAGCCGACAATTCTAACGTTTAGAGAATTGAAAGCGTGCGCGCGCGCCTTTCTGCCCGTATTTCTTCCGCTCGACCATTCTCGGATCGCGCGTCAAAAACCCCGCTTTTTTCAAGGAAGGCTTCAAGGATTCATCCGCTTTGACAAGTGCGCGTGCGAGTCCGTGTGAAATCGCGCCGGCCTGCCCGGTATGCCCGCCACCTTTTACGTTGACGTGCACAGCAAACTCGCCGCTTTTCTCAACATGCTCAATGGGGCGTTGTGCTGCCTGCCAATGGTCGGCACGTTGGAAGTATTCCTGAATCGGTTTCTTATTGACGATAATCCCAGTTTCACCACCGGGGATGATACGGACACGCGCCACTGAGGTTTTACGTCGACCGGTTCCCCAGAATTGTTCAGTAGCCATACTGTTCATACTCTCCAAAGTCAATCGGGGTTACAAACCCCTCCTACGATTTACGAGGTAGGTTGTAGGGACGTCTTGGGATGGCGGTCCCTCAACGCAATTAAAACGTTAAGACTTCCGGTTCCTGTGCCTGATGCGGGTGAGAGGGTCCCGTGTAAACTTTGAGTCCCTTCATTAATTTCCGACCGAGGCTATTCTTAGGGAGCATCCCTTTGACGGCATCCATGAGAATCGCCTCTGGCTTGAGTTCCATCTGTTTATTGAAGGTTCGGTATTTATCACCACCGGGGTAGCCGCTATGCCTAAAATAGGTTTTCTGCTCCGGTTTGTTTCCGGTGACGCGTACCTTCTCTGCATTCACAACAGCAACGCGAAAACCTAAATCGGCGTGGGGGGTAAACCGCGGGTCATTTTTTCCGCGCAACACTTGTGCGATGCGGGATGCTAAACGCCCAAGTATCTGCCCCTCCGCGTCCACTACATACCATTTAATATCTTTATCCGTTTTCGGAAAATAGGTTTTCGTTTTCAGTACCATGATTTTCTATCCTTTTACCTAACAAAACTATTCGTAGTCTCTTGTTCGCGTGCACCGTTCTCAATAGCGTGTTTGTATCATCGCGAACATAACCGCATAATATTATATCACGAAAGACAGCGTTTGTCAAATTTTTTGTATCGGCTGTCAGCCATCGGTAATTAGCCGTCAGTTGTCAGCCATTAGTCGTCAGTCAGGGCATTACGCGTAGATTAGAACCTGAGAATAATTAATCCACTGGCATTGCGTAGGTTGGGATTTCCACGCCTTGTTCACTCCAAAATTTGTATGCGCCACGATGGAGTGGAATTACAAACGCTTTTGGTCCGTTTTCTATCGTCATATCCGCTGCTGCTTGATTAACGAGTCGCATCGCTTGATGTCCTTCCGGTGCGTAAACATGCTTTAGGATGGCATAGATCGTCTCTTGACTGACATCTTTGTGTGCGATGAGTAGCGTTGGCATCAAAATAGTTTTTACGGGTTTAACTTTGCCTTCATACGCGCCTTCAGGCAAAGATCCAGGGAGGTAGAACGGGTATTTCTCGTAAAAGCCGTACTTCTTAGCAGGCGTGTCAAGGTCCAACATTCGGATGGATTTAATCGCTGTCAACTCGATAACGGCACTATTCGGCACGCTCACAAGCCACTGGAACCCATCGACTTGCCCGTTTTGAAGGGCTTCGGCGGCTGCGGTGCCGCCCTTGTAAATCGGTGTGAACTCGCCCCAGATACCCGCCAATTTCGATAACCGCTCTAACGTCTGTGCGGTGCCGGAACCACTCGCGCCCGCGGCGATTTTTCTGCCGACGATGTCCTCAAACTGATAAACATCACTGTTCGCTAACGTTGAGAACTGATCATAGGCGATAAAGAGGAGCGTCACGACACGGATATTGGTTTTCGCGCCCTCTTCGGCGAAAATATCTTTGCCGTGATAGCCGAGATAACTCTCAGCAGCAAAAACGACACCGAGTGCTTCCGGGTCTTCGTTGACACGTCGTGTATTTTCGACGGACCCAGCGGAACCGTCAACAGATATTTTCAGGTACGGTTCGTGCTTCGTGACAACTTGGCGAATGCCTCCGGCGAATTGGGAGAAACTACCCCCGATCGTGCCTCCGAGAATTGAGAGCCATTGCTTTTCCTGAGAAACGGTGTCATCTGTTTTTGATTTTTCAGCCGATTGTTTATCACTACAACCGTAAGGGGCAACAAATATAACGAGTGCAAGGCATAATATAAATATATTAACGACTTGTGTTAGTTAACTTTTTGTAGTGCCAACGCTAATTAGGGCCGCAATTCCGTAAAGTTAAGACAAGTTTTTTTGCTCAAATTCGACGGGTGTTAAATACCCTAACGCCGAATGCGGGCGTTTCTGGTTATACACCTGTTGAATAAAATAACCGATACGTGATTCAACTTCTGAGATATTCTCATAGTCATTGAGGTGGACTTCCTCTTCCTTGAGCGTTCGGATGAGTCTTTCGGCATACCCGTTCTCCCAAGGACACCCTCTACGGGCTAAAGAGACCTCTATCCCATGACATATCAAGGTCTTGATGTAAGTATTAGACAGATACTGCACGCCTTGATCGGAATGATGGATCTCTGGGACGCTCTGACGCAGTGCTTGTTCTAAAGGCTTCAACGTCAGGGGTTGGTTCAGGTGCCGACTGACCTGCCACCCTCTTATCATGCGAGTGAAGACATCCATGAGCACCGCGACGTAGACGAAATGTCCTTTCAAACGGACGTAGGTAATATCACCGACCCAGACCTGATCACATCGCGTGATGGCAAGATTATCAATCCGATTGCTCCATTGCTGCTGA
>PYIY01000093.1 GCA_003635195.1 Candidatus Poribacteria bacterium
AAGAGTGGCAGGTCTCAACGGCAGCGTTCGCGCCTACAAGCAACCTGTTGGCATGCGGGGATAGTGAAGGCACACTGTATATCTGGAATGTGCAGCAACAGCGCATACAACACGCGTTCAAAGCACATGATGGATGGATTAATTCAATGGCTTTTAGCCCCAATGGAAAACGACTTGTAAGCATTAGGAATACTGGCCCTGTCGCGCGATTGTGGGAGGCAGAAAGTGGGCAACCGATTGAAACGTTTCCAGAAAGAATCAATGCGTTTGCCTTTTCACCTTGTAGCACTTTGATTGCCCTCGGTAAAGGAAAGGAGATTCTCCTATGGGATATTGAGCGTTGTGAAACTGTCATGAGTATCCCTCAGCCAAAGGACAGTTGGTTCCCATTTGCGTTAGCATTTTCACCATGCGGTCGCTATTTGGCTTCCGGGGCGTGGTGGATACGCGGCTTTGGTATTAAGAAGTGTCCGGTGCGGTTGTGGGATGTTGAGAGTGGCGAAAACATTGCCGCCTTCCGGGGGCACCCTACCGATATCCAGTGTCTCGCCTTCTCTCCTGATGGCACGATTTTGGCGAGTGGTGGGTATGGCGGTACCATCATGCTTTGGGATGTGAAACCCTATACAAATGGTTAGAAACTCAAGGTGCGTATGTGCAATTTCCAAACTAAAACCGACTATTTTTAAATATAATCAAGGAGTAAATATGAAACAAAACAGAAGACCGGCACCATTCAATGTCGTGCCGGGTGACACCGCAGGAATTACATGGGCATTACCAGAAGGCGCGATCGCCCGACTTGGGAAAGGAATTGCATTGTCCAGTGGGGGGCCGAAACTGGGACTCCCCCCCGGCGGCGTGTATTTCGCCGTCCAAACCGGTATAGGTCTCTGGTGGTATGAAATCTCGTCAAAGTCCCCTATAGCATTGTGGGAAACAGAACGGGGAATGATCTCTGCTACCGATTTTTCGCAAGATGGCGAGTGGATCGCTATCGCCAATTATGATGGTGTTATTAAGGTGGTAGACATTCAGAGTGGTGAGTGCCTCGCGCAGATGAAGCGGACGGAAGAACATAATGTCTATTGGCACATTAACTTTTCTCCGGATCGTAAGTGGATCGCCACCGCGAATTTTAAAGGCATCGTTGAGGTGTTAGACGTCCATCGCGGGGTGTGCCTCACAGAGATGGATCGAGGTGAGCGTGAAGTTAAATCAGCTGATATTTCCCAACTTGAATTTTCGCCTAACGGACAGTACATCGCTGCTGTTGGAGATAACAATAAAGTTTATTCAGTCCACGATGATCGAGTTGTTAACCCTGATACAGAAGGCATGCAAACCCACATTTGGGATCCAGCAACGGGTGTGCCAATTGTCAAGTTCGCAGGTAGTAGATTTACGTTCTCGCCAGACAGTCGCCTGCTGGCGGGCGCGACTCCCGATAAATCCTCCAATGATGACGATCGCGTTGACCGATGGATCTCAGTGTGGGATATAGCGAAGGGGGAACGCATTGCTCACTTCAGAGCGCATAGCGACTGGGTAGACGCTATGACCTTTTCGCCTTGCAGTAATTTCCTCACATCAAGTAGTAGAGATAAAAGCCTACGCGTGTGGGGCGTGGCAAAGGGTGTGCAAAAAGGGGTTTATGAAAACTTTGGAACGTCTCGGACAGTGCCATTTTATTCGACAAAAGGTGAGTTGTCCGCGATTGTTGATGGGCAAGACACCATTGAAGTCTGGAATATGGAACGCCGTGAAAAAATAGAGATTCCAGAGCTACATCCGAGGAGTATTGATGCCGCATGGTTCAGAAAGTTCCCGCAGGTGGCTCTTGCTGACATGTGTACCAACACTACACAGAACAAAAAGCGTCAGCCTGGTAACATACATACATTCTCAACACTTCGTGAATTTGCTTGTTTTCCAGATCCGGTTATGTTTTTACCGGATGGCAAGACACTGGCAACAAGAGGGTATCGTAACGGTATTGTGTTATGGCATGTTGAAAGTAAACAGGTTCGGGAAACGTTATTGGAAGATCAGCGTATTACCTCTTTTACTGTGTTGCCCTCTGGGAATATGCTGGCTGCCCATAGTCAAGACAACACCATCAAAGTTTGGGATGCTGGGAAACCTGATGCCCCGATTGCAGAATTCACTGAAACCGATCCGGTCCGATTGATATGGAATATAGCGTTTGCACCGACAGGTGATCTACTTGCAGTTGGAAGTAGGGAAGGCGCAATCCATTTATGGGATTTCATACGTCAGGAAAGGTTGAAACCGCTCACAGGACACACCGATCACATCTGGTCAGTGACCTTCTCACCAGATGGCAAAAGACTGGCAACTGGTTCAAGCGATGACACTAATCGTCTGTGGGATGTTGCATCGGGCGAAGAGATTGCGGAATTCCCTTTAGATAAACCTCGCACACTTATGGAGATAGCATTTTCACCGTGTGGCAACTTGATCGCTGGTGGGCTGTTCGGCGAACTCCGCGTGTGGTGTGCGGAAAGTCTAACAACGCTTTTTGCAATACCACAGTCAGAAACACAGAAGCCGTATGCCTTGGCGTTTTCGCCGTGCGGTAAGTATCTGGCATCGGGCACTTGGTGGGAGAAAGGCATGGAAAAGATGGCAATTCGGTTATGGGATGTGACAAGTGGTGAAAATATTGCGACGCTCTGGGGACATCCAACTGATATTCAGTCGCTTGCATTTTCACCAGATGCGACACTTCTGGCGACTGGTAGTTTCGAGTGCACAACCCTCCTCTGGGATTTGAAACCCTTTATAGGTTCGTAAGATCTACTAACGTGCGTTGAAAATAAGACTATTAAACTGCTAACCGTCTCTCACAAAAAATATATTGACAGCATTTTCTCCTGCAGTGTATGATATGCAAAACAGACGCTACCATAGGAGGAAATAGATTTGGCGGCAGATATTGGACTCATCGGATTAGCAGTGATGGGCGAGAACCTCGCACTGAACATGGAAAGCAAAGGGTTTGAGGTGGCGGTCTTTAACCGGACTGTCTCACGGGTAGACGCTTTCATGGAACGTGCTGCGAAGGGTAAAAATATCACTGGGGCACATTCTATACCAGAGTTAATTGAAAAACTTGATACCCCTCGAAAAATTATCTTGATGGTGAAAGCAGGGGAACCGGTCGATGCGTTTATTGAGTTATTAGTTCCGCATCTCTCAAAAGGCGATTTGATTATCGACGGCGGGAACTCTAATTTCAACGACACCGTCCGCCGACATGCAGAGTTGGCTGAACAGGATATTCTGTTTATCGGCACGGGTATCTCCGGCGGTGAAGAAGGCGCGCTCAAAGGACCGGCGATGATGCCAGGGGGTTCAACCGAGGCATACGCGCTCGTGGAGCCGATCTTTACGAAGATTGCGGCACAGGTGGATGGCACGCCCTGCTGCTCCTACATCGGCCCTGATGGTGCGGGGCATTACGTCAAGATGGTGCATAACGGCATCGAATATGGCGACATGCAACTGATATGCGAGGCCTATTCGCTGATGAAAAGCATCTTGGGAATGAACGCCGACGAGATGCACGAGGTCTTTAGTGAATGGAATAGTGGGGAACTCAACTCTTACCTTATTGAAATCACAGCTGACATCTTCACACAACTCGATAGCAGCGGCACACCTTTC
The DNA here is from genome assembly GCA_003635195.1 of Candidatus Poribacteria bacterium. Classification (GTDB taxonomy): domain Bacteria; phylum Poribacteria; class WGA-4E; order WGA-4E; family WGA-3G; genus WGA-3G. The sequence continues at coordinate 3,691 of PYIY01000093.1, forward strand.
GTGGATGTTGTGTTGGATCAAGCAGGACAAAAAGGGACTGGTAAGTGGACAAGCATTTCTGCACTGGATCTCGGTATCTCCGCACCGACGATCGCTGAGGCGGTTTTTGCACGTTGTATCTCCGCTGTCAAGAGTGAACGTGTTGCGGCAGAACAGGTTATTCAAGGCCCTGTCGGTACATTCCAAGGCGACCGAGATGAAGCATTGAAGGCGATTCATGACGCACTTTACGCCGCGAAAATCTGCTCTTATGCCCAAGGTTTCGCTTTAATGCGGGAAGCCAGCGAAGAATTCGGGTGGAACTTGGACCTCGGCAAGATTAGTCTCGGTTGGCGTGGCGGATGTATCATCCGCGCAAAATTCCTGCATCGGATTGCTGAGGCGTTTGAGCGAAATTCTGAACTCCCGAATCTATTGCTCGATTCCTATTTCCGGGGTGTCATTGAAGCAGCACAACCGAACTGGCGGAACGTCATCGGTACCGCTACGCAACTCGGTGTCCCGATTCCGGCATTCAGTTCTGCTTTAGCCTATTTCGATAGCTACCGCAGCGGCAGACTCTCCGCGAATCTCATCCAAGCGATGCGCGACTACTTCGGCGCACACACCTATCACAAGCTCGATACAGACGGGAACACGGTTCTCGGAAAAGACGGCGAGCCGACGGTCTTCCACACCGAATGGATGCTCGAAGGTCGTCCAGAAGTCGTTGTGGAATAAAAAAGTAGCAGGCACGCTCCGCCGTGCCGTAGCCCAAGGCACGAAGCGTTTTTTTGAAAGGAAAATACATGACTCAAGGACCCCAACAAGCCCTTTACGATTTCAAACCGCAGCACGAGTTTTTCGTCGGAATTGACTCGGACGGTTGTGTTTTCAACAGCATGGAGGTCAAACACAACGACTGCTTCAGCGTGAACCTTGTCAAGCATTTCGGCTTGGCATCCATCTCACGACAGGTACATCAGGCATGGGATTTCGTCAATCTCTACTCAAAGACGCGCGGCACGAATCGGTTTAAAGCGATCCTGCTGGTGTGCGATTTCTTACGAGAGATGCCGCTCGTACAGAAGATGGGTGTCTCGGTCCCTGAACTTCCTCATCTACGTGAATGGTCGGAAACGGAAACGAAACTCGGTAATCCTGCACTACAGACCGCGATTGACAACGCCACCGGCGAAAGACTCGACGAACTGAACCAAGTGATGGCGTGGAGTCTCGGTGTGAACGAAAGCGTCGCAGAGATTGTTTATAACCTCCCTCCGTTCCCCGGCGTGCGTGAAACGCTGCAGCGCCTTCAAGGCAAAGCGGATGTCATTGTCGTCTCCGCTACGCCGGACGAAGCACTCCAACGCGAATGGGATGAACACGAAATTGATACCTATGTCGCGCTGATCGCCGGTCAAGAGATGGGTACAAAAACGGAGCATCTCACAATAACGACAACAGATAGGTATCCCGAAAACCATGTCTTGATGCTCGGTGATTCTCCCGGTGACCTGAAAGCGGCACGGGACGTAGGCGCGTTGTTCTTCCCCGTCAATCCGGGTTCCGAGGACACATCGTGGCAACTCTTCCTCGACGAAGCGATGGGAAAATTCTTCAACGGCCAATACGCCGGTGCTTATGAGGACGCGTTGATTGACCAGTTTCAGGAATTGTTGCCAGAAATCCCGCCATGGCAATAAAAAAAAAATGGAAGGATGGAAGCAAGAAGGGAAGGTTGGAAGACGAACTCTTCCATTCTTCTACCCCTCCATCTTTCCACCCTTCTAATTACCTATATTACATTACGGAAGGAAATCTATGAAAATTCTACTTCAAGGACGTATTGAAGGTGAACTCCTCGAGAGATTGGAAAGCATCATCGGTGATGAACACACCTTTGTAACCCCAAGCTCACGCGAGGAACTGATTGAAGAAGGCAAAGATGCCGACATCTTCTACGGCTACTGCAGCGAGGATATCTTCCCCCACCTACCGAATCTCAAATGGATCCAATCCACCAGCGCAGGTATGGATCGGCACATGTATCCCGCGCTCCGTGAGAGTGATGTTCTTCTGACAAACGCTGCAGGCTTATATGGCACACATGTTGCGGATCAAGCATTCGCACTCTTGCTGGGCTTGGCGCGTGGTATCCACGAATCCGTTCGGAATCAGGACAAACACCAATGGGGCGGTGCAAGGACAATGCCGATGATCGAGATTGATGGGTTCAAGATCGGTATCGTTGGGATGGGTGGCATCGGGATGCAGATGGCGAAACGCGCAAAAGGATTCGATATGTACGTTATCGGTGTCGATGCCTATCGCACCGATAAACCGGATAACGTTGATGAATTGGTGCCGATGGATCAACTCTCAAATGTAATGAGCCAAGTGGATGTGGTAATGATTGCGTGTCCGTTGACGGAAGAAACACGGGGTCTTATCAATAAGGATAATCTATCTGTGATGCAGCCGACGGCGTTTTTTATTAACATTGCCCGCGGTCCGATTGTCAACGAGCCGGATCTGATTGAGATTCTGCAAGCCGGTAAAATCGCTGCGGCTGGCTTAGATGTAACTGAGATCGAGCCACTCTCTGCAGACAGCCCGTTGTGGGATTTTCACAATGTTATCATTTCGCCGCATTCTGCAGGTGGTTCACAGCACCGCCCCCGCCGTATCACTGAATTCTTCTTGGATAATTTGGAACGGTATCTGAAGGGTGAAGAACTCAAGAACATTGTGAATAAGCAACTTGGTTTTTAGCAGAAACACCTATTTTTTCAGTGCCTTGATCTTGAGATTGAGGTCCTGCTTTTTTTAGTCATGATCGAATACAAAGGTTACATCGGAGTTGTTGATTTTGATCCAGAAATAGACCTGTTTCATGGAACAGTGATTAATACACAAGACGTAATCATGTTCTACGGTGCCTCTGTGACCGAACTGCGGGAGGAGATGCAAAAGTCACTTGAGGTCTACTTCGAGGTTTGTGAAGAACAAGGAAAAATGCCAGACAAACCACAAGGAAAACGGACATGAAAAGGTTCGGTACGCAGGGACCTGTGAACCCTGAACAGCACTATATTGTCGCTCGCACTGAGGAACTCACAGAGTTCATCAAGCGCGTCAAAGAGGGACGCTACATCGTCATCTTCGCGCCACGGCAGACGGGAAAGACGACTTTCTTTCAACGCGCCGTTGCAGTACTCACTGCTGAAGACCTAACCTATTTTCCTATTCAACTGAATTTTGAAATATACGTAGATTGTGACCGTTCCGAATTTTACGAATCTCTCACCAAACAGATTAGTAAGGAAATCGAACGCGTTTTCCAAAAGCGCGGAGAGGCACTCAGTGAAGCACTAAAACATTTTCTCAACGATGCCCAGATAACCAACCACTTGTCAATGATGGAATTCTTTGGACAGGTTCAGCATCTCCTGAAGGATGGGGAAAACTGGCAGAAAGTTGTCCTCATTATTGACGAGTTTGATGGCATCCCGACATCTGCCCTGAAAGGTTTTCTGCACGCGTTCCGACATACTTACGTCACTGACACCACGCTTCAATGTCCTCACAGCCTTGGCATTGTTGGTGTCAAAAGTATCGCACAACTTGACTATGATCGCTCTGTCTCCCCGTTCAATATCCATGACGATTTTGCTTTGCCCAATTTTACACTCGCTCAGGTGCAAGAACTGTTTGGGCAATATACCGATGAGGTCGGACAGGCTTTCGACCCAGAAGTGATTGAATCTATTCACAAACAGACAGGCGGACAACCCTTCCTTGTTAACCGATTCGCGCAGATACTCACAGAAGAGATGGACATTCCGAAAACCGAAGCACTCACAATGACGCATTTTTCAGAGGCACACGAACAACTCTTGGGGGAAAATAACACCAACCTAACACATTTGACAACCAATATCCGTCGAAATCCTCGCTTTGAAAGTCTTTTGATGCGAATCATGCTGTATGAGGAAGGGGTGCCTTTCAGTCTACGCAATGACCTTATCAATGAACTCGCAACGTACGGAGTCCTCGCAAAAAGCACTGATAGAATGTGTAAAATTGCCAATCCAATTTATTTACATTGCATTCTACAAGCATTCAAACCAATAGTCAACGGATTGGAACGCGACTACTTCCCCGAAGATACCGATGGATTTCAGTACCTCACCGATACCGGACAGATTCAGATGGAACGACTCTTGGATAACTTCGGAGACTTTATTGCCCGCGCAGGGTTCAGAATCTTACAAGTCCCCGAAACCCCTCAAGAGTTCATCGGACAGCACCTGCTCTTTGCTTATCTCGACCAGTTTGTTACCAGCGTGAACGGGGCAATGTATATGGAAGTGCCAACCGGACGCGGCAGGATGGATCTGATCATTCTTCACAACCAGAGAAAATATGTCGTTGAAACAAAAATATGGAGAAGTGAACGGTCCTATTCCCAAGGAAAGCAACAACTCGCAGCGTATCTATCAACAGAAGGCGTAACAGACGGTTACTACGTTGTATTCGATCACCGAGAGGTGCCAAAACCGCGCACTGAGACAGAGACGATAAATGGATTGACAATTCGGAGTTACGTCATTCCCGTGGTGCAAGAGCGTCCTTCAAATGAATTGACTTGATCAACCCACAACTTTTTATAGAAAGGAAATCTTTATAACAAACAGAAACCTCTACACACCCCGCATTTCCTCTCCCATCCCTTCATAGTAAAATCCATAATTATTCATACCCACTGTAGTTGGCAAGGTTAGAAATGCAGATCGCATTTGGGGTTTTTCTTCAAGTGCGCTGCAAAACCGCACCAGTAGTGAAGAAAGCACCAAATCCTACCCCGTCCACATATTGTTGGGCTTTGCTTTAATTCCCAAAGAAACATGGTGGCAAAAATTGCTGAATACTATAATTTTTGCGCACTATCCTGCAAATTTTGCGTGTTTTAACAGAAAACGGGAACTTAAATCGCTATCTTATCTTCAATAATCGTATTTTTTGGAACAAAAGTGAACGCCTCCTCCTATTACGACAAATCCAGTGCCGTCAGTGATTCAGCAACATCATGGCAAGAAATATCTGTCGGATTCCAGCGATTTTGCTACAAATATTGCGTCCTTTAAGGGAATTGGCACCATATTTGCTTTGATTGCAGGGATGGTTTTAGTAATCATCACCATGAATGTATATGTCTTTCCAATAATATCTTAGAGTAAAGGTGAGTTCGATAGAAAAAATTGGTTCATCATACATGTCCAAAAGGAGGAACAATCGTGAGTATTATTGAACTCTACACAGTCATTAGAGGTATTTTTGAAGCGTCAATGAGCGTGGCAGATTTCGTTGATAAAATTATGGATCGTACACAAAATGATCCGGACCTTTTAGATGTTGCGAAGCAAGATGAGGGGAAAATCGTCTCAAAAGCCCTACACAGACTACAAAGGGGAGATGGAACTGCTCCCAGAATTGTTTTAGTTGGCGAAACATCGACCGGAAAATCGGCGTTAGTCAATGCACTTTTTGGTTCTTTACTTGCAAAGGTAAAACTTACAACTGATACAACTGATTCAGTTCTTTGTGTCCAGTTTCCGAGCGATCTTGTAATTTATGACACTCCCGGAATATTCGGGGAGGAAAAACTTGAGAATATAACCCGGTTATTTCTCGACTTGGAACAGGATTTTGACAAAGCAACACACGTCACGGAAGTTCCTTTTCAACCTAGTCATGAGTCTAAAGAGATAATCCAACTCTCAGGCAGTGATATTAGGAAACAAGCCCCGATAGACATTGTTCTTTGGACTATAAATATATCACGCCCTCTTACTCGCCCGATGCGTAAAGAGTTATCTTTGTTTTTCTCGGAACTTGAGAAGAAGTTTGGGGAACACCTCGTTGTTGCCGGCACGCATCTTGATGTACTTAACAAAGTATCTGCTGAGGAAAAACAAGAACAATTACGTGTCTGGAGCAAAATTTCTAATGGTCAGATCATCGCGGTATCCTCAGAGACAGGAGAAGGTCTATCGCACTTAGTGGTAGAACTTTTTAAAAGGCTTCCAGGAGATGTTTCTTTATCAAGGCTGCAGCAATCACTGAGTCAAGTTAGGAAGATTGACAGATGTTCATTTGTTGTTACCGAAATAAGCCATCCTTTGGCAATGATTATGTTGATGAGCGGGAATAATCCGCAGGAGATTGAGATTTATGTAATAATACTTATTACAATTCTTTGCAACCACTATTCTGTTGACGAGGAGACTTGGATAGATTTGCATGGGGACGGTTTAGAAATCGCTCGTACAGTCAGAGAAAATACCGGAATCAAGCGAACTACAGTGGAGCGCGCGCCAATTGGTCTCTGGGAACATATCAAATCATGGTTTGGTGTAACTTTTTACGGCACGCGTGAAAAATATCGGACGCTTGGCGTTCAAGGACTCTCGGAACTGTTACCAATTTTCTATGAACTTATTCATGAGTTTGAAGAGTTTGAAACCCCAGCGTTAGATTACAAATCAATTAGTAAAAGGGTTCTGTCACGGCAATCGGACTTAAATCCCTTGGTGAGAAGTAAGAATATGGAAAAATTATCTCTTCAGATTAACGATTTACTAAAATCGTTGTTGAAGCTTTAAGAAAATTGCAGGATGGCGATCTGGCCTCGCTAGACGTTTTAGATTGGTATAACGTGGAAAGTCATTATGCTATCTTGAAATAATGTTGTCACGACAGTCAGCTTCTACCATTATCAGTCTCAATGCGCACGGCGCAGAATTTTAACTCCGGTTGCTTAGATACTGGATCGAAAGCAGGATTCGTCACATAATTCGCATTGGTCTCGGCGTGGAAGAGATCGCCCCAATGAAACGGCGTGAAGAGCAATCCACGTCGGATTGTTTCAGTGACACGCGCCCGCGCATAACACCGTCCACGTCGCCCGACAAGATAAATCCACTCACCATCTTGGACCCCGTTTTCTACTGCATCATCAGGATGGATTTCCACAAACGGTTCCGGGTCCCTACGGACCAGCTGCGGCACCTTACCTGTCCGAGTGCGGGTATGCCATTGGCTCTCTATCCGTCCCGTCGTCAAACCGAGTGGGAATTCTTCATTTACATTTTCATCGGGTGGTTGATAGACCGGCGTTTTGAACTGCGCCTTCCCTGAATCGGTGAAAAACTTTGTCCGAACGTATCGGCGCGCTGTGCCGGAATGCCGTGGATGCGGACAGGGCCAGCGCAACGACGTTTTCGCGAGCCGTTCATTGGTCATTCCCATCTGATCACACGGTGTGCCTGCCGTCAACATCCGATATTCGTCCCATACCTCTTCAGGCGTATAGAAATCAAAATTCCGTTTGAATCCCATCGCCCTCGCAACTTGCGTGAATATCCACCAATCCGGTTTCGCTTCACCCGGAGGTGTCAGGAACTGATCGCTTCGGACGACGAGGCGTTCACTGTTTGTCATTGTGCCTCGCTTCTCACCCCACTGCGCCGCCGGGAGTAGCACGTCCGCATATTCGGTACTCTCTGTCGGGTAATAGCAATCTTGCACGATGACCAAGTCCGCCCGACGCAAGCCTTCTTGCGAAACTTTTGTATCAGGCATACTGACTGCGGGGTTCGTACAAGCGATCCAGAGTGCGCGAACCTTCCCTTCAGCTGCTGCCTCAAACATCGGCACTGCGGTCAATCCAGGTTTCGGATCAATGCTACCGGGTGGTACCCGCCACGCGCCTTCGAGATAGGCGCGGTGCATATCATTAGTAACGACGCGATAGCCGGGGAGTTGGTGCGCCAGGTAACCGACCTCTCTGCCACCCATCGCATTCGGCTGTCCAGTTAACGAAAACGGACCGGCACCCCTTCTGCCGATTTCACCCAACTGCAAATGCAGGTTGATGAGGGCGACATTTTTGTCAACGCCGCTTGTGCTCTGATTGGTGCCTTGGCAGTAAAAACTGAGCAAACGACTCGGTTTAGAGAGGTACTCAACGATCTCGTCAATACGTGCGGGGTGAATATCGCAGGCAGCGAGAAGGGCATCTTCCCCCAAGCCTTTCAAATGGTTTTCATACGCACTGAAATTTTCTGTGCTTCTGCGGATGAAACGGCTATCGACTCGTCCCATTGTAAGAAGGCGTTTGGCAATGAGCTGCAGAAAAGCAACGTCGCTTCCCGGTGCAAGTGGCACATGGATATCCGAGAAGTCCGCTGTCTTTGTACGGCGCGGATCCACGGCGATAATCCGGACACCGGGATCTAATGCCCGCCGTTTCCGAATCATCTGGAAAAGCACAGGGTGGTTCGCTGCCATATTCGCACCGATAATTAGAAAGACATCGGCGTGCTGAATATCGTCATAGCAGGTTGGGGGTCCGTCTGAACCGAACGCTTGCATATAACCGACCACCGCAGACGACATACAGAGCCGACTATTTGTGTCAACGTTATTCGTGCGAAGAAATCCTTTGAACAATTTGTTGAAGACGTAGGAAGTCTCTGTATCCAACTGTCCGGAGCCGTAGAGCGCAATAGAATCCTTGCCGTGCGCCAACTGGATTTCGCGAAGCCGATTTGCTGTGAAAGCGATAGCCTCATCCCACGAGACCTCGCGCGGCGGTTCACCGCGTCGATCCCGAATCATAGGATACGCGAGTCTACCGTCATGATTTTGAAAGACCTGTTTGAGATGTGCACCTTTTGGACAGAGCATACCGTAATTCGGAGCGACATCATCGTCCGCTGAGATTCTTGTAATTTGATTATCTTGGACGGTTGCGCGGATGACGCAACCGACCCCACAGTAGGGGCACACTGCTTTTCCTGTCGAGTTTTCCACTGGTTTCTCCATTATCTGTCGTAGGGGCGAGGTGACCTCGCCCCTACACGCAAAATCTGTGCGTTGCCTGCGAAATCGGAAGAATGGAAGATTGGAAGCGTGGCGGAGGTCCCACGATCCTTCCATTCTTCCCGTCCTCAATATGTGTGTTATGCGTAAGTCCTGATAAAATTAGGACAAAACCCCTGCTTCAATTTTCAGGCGCCGTCTCTCTGCAAGTGCCGCATCAAACGCCTTCTTCTCTGCGGCTTGGACTGCGGGGGAGAACCTCACCAACACTGTGCCAACTGAGGCAACCGCAACCATTACACCGAGATATAGCAAGCCTTGCTGCATCGTGATACTCTCAGAACGGAACAGGAAACCCGCTGCAACGGCACCGGCGTTTCCACCTGCGCCGACGATACCGGCAACAGCACCTAATGCCTTCCTATTGACAAATGGAACGATCCCAAACGTCGCGCCCTCGGACATCTGCACGAAGAGACTGAAGACAATCATTACGCCAACAGCAAGGAGAAGCACCGCCATTTGTGAGAATAGTATCAACATGACCCCTTCACCTAACAGAACAACAAAGAGGAACATAACACGCCCGCGGAGTCCGATCTTTTTCGCAAAGAAATCGGAGAAAAACCCACCGAGGCTTCGGGCAAAAATGTTCATTAAACCGAACAAACCAGCGATAAGTCCTGCCGTTCTGACATTCAACTGGAACTGATCGTGATAGTAGAGCGCGGCGACGTTGTTAATGGTTAATTCCACCCCGAAACAGGCGGCATAAATGATGAAAAGTGCCCAGACTCGGTAGTCTTTAATCGCCAGCATGAACGATTCTATACCTTTGCCTTCCGAAGGTTCAAGTTCACCCCGTTCACGAAGTTCTTTGTAGTTTCCATCGGGGGCATCTTGCGTCAAGAAGTAATAAGCGAACCCAGTGATAAACAGCGTGACACCGGGAACAATCATTGCCAACCGCCATCCGAGGAACTCGTTGACACCCAAACTGAGAACAGCCGTAAAGACGAGCGGCATGACTATCTGGGTAACACCGCCGCCGAGGTTACCCCATCCCGCTGTTGTTGCATTCGCTGTCCCGACAACATTCGGCGCGAACATCACTGATGTATGATACTGCGTGATGACGAACGATGCACCAATTGCACCGATTGCCAATCGAAACAGTAGAAAGGTTTCGTAATTTTGCGCAAGTCCGATACCCATGACGGGCAGCGAACCGAGGATTAGGAGCCACGTATATGCCTTCCGAGAGCCGATCTTGTCGCAGAGCGGTCCGATTAGGACACGCACCAGCACTGTAATCGCGACGGAGGCAATAATCGTATTACCAATCTGTGTTTTTGTTAACATCAAGTCCTCGCGCACAATTGCCATAAGTGGGGCAATCCCAAACCACCCGAAAAACGCGAGAAAGAACGCGAACCATGTGGTATGGAAAGTGCGCATCTGGATCGTTTTTAAGCTAAAGAGTTTTATTTCTGTTGCTTTATTTTTTATTTCCATGAATGTCTCCACATTTTTTAGATTATTAAATTTTTTTGATGGGAAGGAAGACTGGAAGATTGGAGGAGATGCTTTTGCCAACCTTCCCCACTTCCCCACTTCCATCCTATCTCCGTGAAAGGTAAGGGACGAGTCCTTCAAGCACTGCCGGTAAATCGTCGCAAGGTACATTTTCCAATACTTTGGGCGCGACTTTAGGGTTCGCACTGGCGTCCCCCTTGAGGAATACATCCACGGCATCAGTCACAATACCATCAATCTTAACCTTCTTACCGAGCAGTCCAATGTCAGCGGCAGCGTGGTTGCCACACCCATTTGGACAGCCAGACCAGTGTATCGTGAGCGGTTTGGTGTTGCCGAGTTTCGCCTCCAAATGCCGAATGGCTTCCATGGCGCGTTCTTTCGTTTCAATAAGCGAAAAGTGGCAATAATCAATACCTGTGCAACTCACCATACCACGCATGACTTCCGAGGGATCATAGCGGAGTTCTTGTAGGAGCGGTTCTGCGGTTAAGGCACCGATCTCTGCGTCTGGGACGTTAGGGATAATCAGATTTTGTCCTTGCGTGAGGCGGATGTCGCCGTTGCCGTATTCATCTGCGAGGCGAGCGACCTCGAAAAGTTGCGTTGTGGTGATGCGTCCGACAGGTACAACAAGCCCAACGTAGTTGAGATATGGCTCTTTTTGCGAGAAGATACCGGTGTGGTCAGTCTTGTTCTTACCACGCATATCTTTGCCAGCGGTCAGGAGCGGCTGTTTTCTGTGCCGACGGCTTTCTAATTCCTCTCGGAATTTTTCTACGCCCCAATCGGCAATCAGAAAAGCGAGGCGAGATTTATTGCGGGCTGTTCGAGGGCCGTGATCTCGAAAGATTAGCGTAATATCTGCACACAAAACTGAGGCTTCTTCAGGAACAATAAACACATCAAGTGGTTGCGCAAGGGTATAGCCACCAGATCCCATCTTTCCGCCGACTGCGACGTTAAAGCCTTTCATCTCCCGACCATCAATCTTCTTTACCGCAGGGGTAAGCGCAATGTCCTGTGAGGCAGAATGGGTACAGTTATCCAGACACCCTGTGATACCGACATTAAACTTGCGTGGAATATCGGTAAATTCTTTATTACCGACAATGAGGTTCGTGAATTCCCTGCCGACATGCGAAGCATCAAACAATTCATTGGGAGTCAGCCCAGCGACCGGACAGCCAATCACACCGCGAATATTGTCAAAGCCTGTTTGGAGTGAACCTAAACCGACCGCCTCAAGCCGATTCCAGATGTGCTGGACATTCTCGATTGCGAAACCGCGGAGCTGTACCTGCTGACGTGTCGTGAGATCCACAAATCCGGGTCCGTGTGCTTCGCTGATCTCAGCGATGGCGCGGAACTGCTCGGCATTGCTAAAACCGCTGGACATGCGGAGACGCATCATAAATGCCCCCGGTGTCTGTTTCCGGTAAAAGACCCCTACCCACTTGAGTCGGTCGCGTTCGTTTACGGGAATGGATTCCCAACCGTCCCGAATGTAGTTTGGAATGTCGTTGATGACTTCAAGCCCGTTTTTCTCTCGCTTGAGAACTTCCGCAGCGTTTACTTTAGGCTTCCTTTTTTTCGCATCCGCCGTTGGTGCCGAACGCACCTTCCGGTTTGCTGGAATAGTTTTCTTTTTTAATTCGTTCACCTTTGAACCTCCTTGGCATGGCTGTTGGTCATTGGTCATCAGTTTTCGGAGGAATAGTCTTCGGTTTTCGGTTTTCGGTCATCGGTTAAAAAGGGATATAGTTCAATCAAAAACCTCTTGTAACCGATAACTGGTAACCCTGACTCTGACAACTGATAACCGATAACTTATAAAAAAAGGCATCCATCGGCAAGCATAACGCTTTACCAAATAGACACCTGTGTCTGCTTCCCAACCACCTTTGATTGGAAGTGTTGTTATTATTTCGTAAGCCCAATAGCAGAGAAAATATATCTGTCCGCCTTAGGCAAAGTTGGTAATTCTAATGTGTACGTCTCGTTCACCCTTGAACACACGTACTCTTAGAAGATAAAGAGGAAAATGGATATATCTGTCTACAATTTATTCGTTAATACTTCTGCAATGGACAGAATGTCCTGCGAGACTTCCGCGAGTCGCTTCCTGCGATTCATCGCCATTTTTCGTAAAATTTGATACGCTTGTGCTTCATTACAGCCGCGTTGCTGGGCGACAAGTTCCTTTGCGCGTTCAATGATTTTACGTTCAGCAAGGTTTGTTTTTGTTTTTTCGAGTTCCTGTTGCAATGCCCGAAATTCATAAAATCGGGCGACGGCTGCTTCAATGATTGTTTTAACTCTGGCACCCGTGAGTTTCCCGACCGCATACGCCGACACCCCTGCCCGCGTCGCTGCCTGAATTGTTTCCGTCCGTTCATCCCGCGAAAACATGACTGTCGGACATGGATAGTCCTCGTGAAGTGCCGCAACCCAATCGAGTATTTCGTGCCCCGGAAAATCGACACCGATCAGTATAATGTCTGGCTTTATGCGTGAGACCCGATCCGCCAAGCCTTCCTGCAGACGTAGCGGCACAGCGACATTGTACCGACTGGCTTCCAAAATTTGAACTAACGAAGTTGCACGCTCTGGGTTATTATCAATGATTAAAACACTCGGCGTTGAGGTGCTTGCTCCCATCTGCGACCTTTCCGAAGTTAATGCCCGATAAATGAACTGAAACAACGCGGCATGTTAACCTTACATGTTAGCATTAGCAAGAATCTTGCCAAAAGTCCGAATTACTGATTTCCGTAAGGCGCGTAAGGTTTTTGAAAAACAAAAACCCCATGGCGTGTCCGCAGGGTGTAAAATTCTGCCTATTTTTTTAGCAGAATGCACGCGTATTTTCCTATTTTTTGGGCAATAGAGAAAAAGAAGATTGGGGGGTTGGAAGAAGGGAAGCTCGGAAGCGGTATTACAACGCCTTTCACACCTTCATACGTCGGACGGTGTAGATAGAAATTTGGTTAGTCCTTCTGTCTAACTTAACAGGATAAATCGATTTCTGATAGGTAAAGCCATTTTCATTGAGCAGTTTGAGAAATCCGATAGCGTTTTTGCGATTTGGCTCGGAAAAGAGGGCGATACCGTTTGGGGTAAGATAATTTTGAAGTAAAGTCACAATGGGTTGCCAGTGGTGTTCTTCATAGATGACATCAGCGGCGAGAATATAGCGGAATTTGCAGTTGAAGCAGGGCGTATTCCAATCCATCTGGACGAAATCGGCACCCTCTTCAACGCCGTTCTGCTCAGCGTTGTGTTGCGCGAAGCGGAGTGCCTCTCGTTCCGCGTCCGTGAAAACAACCCGCGCGCCCACCTGACATGCGACAATTCCTGTGAGTCCAAACCCACACCCAATCTCAAGGGTCCGCGCCTCTCTGAGTTGTGCGCCAAGTGTCTCTACATGGCGAGCAAGACCGATAGAAGACTCCCAGAGATAGGTCCAGTAAGGGAGATAGAGTTTGCCTTCACTGTCTTCGCTACTGAGTTGTTCGAGGTACCAATCGGGATCTTCTATAAGTGTGAGTTGGACCCGACCGGTCTTCAACTTAACGATGGTACTTGTTAGGGGGTAGCCTTGTAATTGGGTTTCCATTTCCTTTATGATATTTTTTATTTAGGGATTTAGGGTAGAGGTAAATTGTGAATTACTTCAGCACGCTTTATGCTTGTGCTAATGCATTTTTCAGTTGTTCAACTGCATCAACGGCATCTTCAAGTTCTTTTCTATAGATATTTGCAAAGGTTGCATGACTGAGTTCGTTTAGAATAAATTTTCGAGCCTGTTCAATCTGGTCAACAACCCTTAAATCTACAACAAGGATTCCGGCTTCGTCCTTCTCCATTTTTATGGGAACCCAAAAGTCTTCACTGCTCAAGTCCCTGGGGTTTTCGCGATACTTGATAGCAAGATCCTTTTTCTCACAATATTGCTTGATTGCTGCTTCAAAAGCGGTACGAACGTAAACTGCACAAGCCTTGTAGTCATTGTCGTTAAGATGTTCCCTTGCTTTTTCCAGGTAAGGCGCATCTTCTTTGCATACCGGTATTTCGTATTCGTCGGTTGCCTTGAAATAGAATTCGGTGTATTTCCAATTCTTTTCATCTGTCCGTTGTTTAACAATCTCGTACCATGTCTTATCGTAAGTCATCAGAAAGATTTGGTAATCTTTGAAATCCTTCTCAAGGATATCCAGCACTGGAAAGCGGTTAGACATGTCTAAACCGATTAGAACATCATCCAATGCAAGAATTTTCAGACCAATTTTGGGGTCTGGTAAACACAAAACTGATGAAAGGTAGATGGCAATAGCGATTGCTGACAACTTCGCTTCATTGAGTAAAAGGTAACGATCAGAGATGTCTTCGTCAAAGAATTTGACGTTTAATAGAATCTGCTGGTTCTCAAGCACTTTGTTCTTTTGGTTGTATGTAACCCCTTTAAAATCTAAATTAAGGTCAACGTTGTATCCGAACTCGCCAAGAATATGACGTACCTTCGGTCGTAGTTCTGCTAATCTATTGAATAATTTATCATTAAAAGCTTCTACTCGTTGTTCAAGGGCCGCAATTTTGTTTTTTGCATCTCTACGAGGGTAGGTTCCCTGTATATCATTCCAATAATCAGCAAGAGTTCGATCTGTCTCCGGATTAAGCGTATTGGCTAAAAGCGTTTTAACTAACAAATCGAATATATTTACAGATTCGCCTTCAGGTTGGAGATAATGCACTCCCAAGAGGTCTTTATAGTCAAGAAATCCGCTTGCTTCCGATGTTTCAATAACCAGATTGTTGTTCGTCTCAACGTCTTTGGACCATTCATAGACTTCTTGCTTTGGGGGTTGTGCTGAACGGAAATGAAGTTTGATATAACCAGGCTCTTGAATAAAAAGGTTCTGATGTTTCTCAAAACCAGTACTTTTGACTTCACCATCAACTGTGTCAATACCGGATTGAAAAAAGGACTTCAAGGCAAGATATAGGGATGATTTGCCGCTCCCGTTTTCTCCATAAACTAATAAATTTTTTCCCGCATTGTGAAGGTCAATGTGATAATCTTTCGGGAAAGCTCTGAAGTTTTTGATCTCTATCTTGGTTATTTTCAAATTTTACCCTCAATAATACGAACCGCTTTTACGCTACTAAGATAGTAGAGATTACGCATGACAAGATGCGTCCTTTCATATAGCAGTTCAAAAATGTTTCGCAACATCTCCATTTCCTCCCCTTTTATTTCTTCAATTGGCGGTAACTTTTCATCTAACAACGGTTGCAGGAAATGTTTGTCACTTTGATGCAGTTCCTCAGTCAGATATATCTCATAGACCAATCCATCAATGATCCTCTCAAAATATCTGAGCATTATACGGTCTCGAGCGTACGCCAGGTCTTTACTGTTTATTGTTGGCTGCTGCTGTAGATAGATCAGATAATCAACGATTTTAGCGATGAGTGCTTTGTGGACGGACGTGATGTCGGGAATCGGAATTTGTTGGATATACCCACTGCGCGCCCGAAGCGGATCAATCGTCAATTGGTTCGACACCTGTGAATAAAACCACTCCACAGTTCGGGAATTGAGAAGACCGCAAAGCCAAGTTTCCTCAGTAGGGATAAGGTAGGTGGTTTTGCCGTAATAATAACCGGCAGTATCGACTGCGAAAGTTTGGTGGTTATAGGTATCTGGACAGACAAGTTTCGGTTGCGCAAAACGTTCCATATCGCCGAGAGATACTGGCAGCTCATACCACTCCTGCTTGCCTTTTCGCTTGCTCAGAGGTTCTCGGTATTTTTCCAAGTGCTTCAGGATTGCCGGATAGTCGTCTATCACAATGCCACGGTGGGCAAAGATGAGCCACTGCTGCGGCGTGTCAACATGCCAACGCCTTAAGTCTTGTCCGTGTAAAAACGGTTTTAAAATATCAGCGGATGAAGGGTGTGCCGCAATGAGTTTGTCCCGCGTTGTTTTATCTACGACGAACGCCTCGGTGGGTGCCGTGTTGATGCCGAAAGCGGGTTTTGATTTGACATACTCACCTAACGGCGTGCCAGCATCGCGAAGTTGGGCGCGTAAATTGACGATGTTTGGCGATTCAAGGGGTTTGCCGTCCGCATCCAATACTTTTTGCAGCTTCGGATAGCGATCTCGCCTGCGTTGCGTCAATAAAAGTGCGAGGTCTTCCGGCAATTTAACATGATGTAGCTTTTCATAGGTCTCAACATTTTTATAATCGTTGTGAAATGAAGCGAGGATATCCATACCCATTTTCTTGGCGGTACTTAAGTCAGTTTTGGCTTTGTTCCATTCTTTCAGACGTAACCATGCTTCACCGCGATTGCAATGGGCTATAGAGTCATTGGGATTAAGTTCTATCGCCGTATTATAGTTTTTGATAGCACAATCAACTTCTCCCTTTTTGATATAGGCTACCCCAATGTTATTATATGCTTTGAAATCATCAGGTTTCAGTTCTATTGCTTTTGTATAATCTTTGATAGCATGATCAAAATCGCCTTTGTTGCTGTAGACGACACCGCGATTGTAATATGCTTTGGAAAAATTTGGATCTAGTTGTATCGCTCTGGTGTAATCTTGAATGGCGAGGTCATAATTATTCCTTCCACTGTGAGCATTGCCGCGACCGTAGTAGGCACCGGTAAACTTAGGATTGAGTTCTATTGCTTTTGTATAATCTTTGATAGCATGATCAAAATCGTCTCTTTCCACATAAGTGGCACCACGGTCGTGATAAATATCTGGATCATCCGAATCCAACTCTATTGCTTTGGTGTAGTCTTCTATAGCAAAATCAAATTTAGTTTTTTTCTTATAAGCGATGGCACGACTGATGTATGCATTGATCAACGCCGAGTTGAGTTCTATCGCTATGTTATAGTCTTTGATGGCACGATCAAAATCATCTTTTTCTCCGTAAGCAACACCACGGCCATAGTAGGCATTAGCAAACTTGGGGGTGAGTTCTATCGCGGTGTCGTAGTTTTTGATAGCGCGGTCAAAATCATTTTTGTTGTAGTAAGCTACCCCGCGATTGTGATAAGCATCGGCAAACTTGGTATTGAGTTCTATTGCTTTAGTATAATCTGTAATTGCTCTGTCATATTCACTCTTATTACTATAGGCGTTACCGCGGTTGTTATAAGCTTCAGTGTAGTTAACATTAAGTTCTATTGCTTTAGTATAGTCTGTAATTGCTCTGTCATATTCACTCTTATTACCATAAACGTTACCACGGTTATTATAGGCATCAGCGTAATCGGCTTTGATCTCTATCGCTCTTGTGAGATCTCCAATAGCCTTTCCCTGCTCACCTTTATTGCCGTAAGCGACACCTCGATTGTTGTAAGTAATGGCATGGCGCGGATTCAATTCAAGTGCCTTGTTATAGTCTATAAGTGCATTTTCGTACTTGCCTTTGTAGTAGTAAACAACACCACGATTACAATAAGCATTAACATAATCTGGATCCAGTTCTATTGCTTTGCTAAAGAATGCAATTGCCTGTTTAAGTTTACCTTTTTTGATATAAGCAATGCCGCGATTGTTATATACCTTGGCTTCATCATCCTTGTTTCCATAAGCAAAATTGTAGTTGTAAGAAGAATTAGCAAGCGTTTGGTTCAGCCCTAGCATTACTGTTTTCCTCCACAATGCGATTTACTTGATGGTAATAATAACACATCTGGCAACAAATATCAACCGAATATTAGAGATCTATTATTTCACATTAACGACTCCAACTCCTTTGTAGGTGGGTTTTCAACCCGGATATATAAGCGATGATCTGACAGCAGGATATTTTGAAATCTGCACAATCTGTGTAATCCGCGACAATCCGCGATTCAGACAACTTATGCCACGCGTACCTATGATTTCCCCTTCAAACTCCGCGCCTTCCGCAACCGAGATTCCACCAGATTGATAACCGCTTCGGACACAGCATCTTGTTCGCCTTGAGTGAGGTGGAGGGCATCAAAGATGATTGCGTCAAGGTCAGACCATTCAGATTCAGAATTAGCAAATTTTCGGGGAGATAAAGGGGAAATTTGCCTTAAAACCGACTCAGTCATTTTCTTACCTACATTTATATTTTCTAAAGTTGGAACATCCGCATAATCTGAAACCATCATGCTTCTTGCACCTTTGCCAAGTCCTGAACGGCTGTATAACTCAAAGAACATTGCACCAATGGCAGAATTTAAGAACAAAAGGATGTCATTAGAAAGATTGGCATAGTAGAGGCGACAATCAACAAGATAATTATCAGGGTTGTAAAATACCGCCGAAGTTTCATCTGCTTCTTTGACAAAAATACTATTTCCAGACTCTTCGCCCAGATCCCACCAGCGCGGCCGTCCTTTGCAACTTGGTCTCTGATGATACCCCTGCGACTCGCCCCATTCAATGTATTTCAACGCAGCTGTCCCCGCCAATGCTGCTCTGTCCGCATGGCACATAAACAACTTGAATTGCAACTGACTGGGGTCTACACGGATGCTTTTGCATTCCCGCGGACTCTTAATGACAGGTTTCAAAAACTCTGACGCAATGCCCCATTCCTGAATCCGTTCCGTATCAAGATAGAAAAACTCATTGGCCCCCGTTGTGAACCCTCGCCGCACGTCCGCAATGTCTCCGAGGCGCACCAGTTTGTCTTTCCCTTTCTCCAGAATGGTCCAGTAGATGTCGGGGGCGCGGAGGTATTTTCCGCCCCACTTGTCGCCGGTGTATCTGTTTTCACGCGTGCCGGCTTGCGCCAACTCGGTATAGGTGCGCGTCCGCTCTCGACGGTTCTCTATATCTGGATCGCCGATGAACGTCTTGAAGGTCAGAAAACGGAGGTGGGAATCTGCATCGGGTGTGCCGTTTTGGAGAATACTAACAATCGTATTGATGTCGGCACTCTCAAATTCACGTTCCGCTTCACTGTGGCAGATAACCGCACCAGCCGTGTTGTCTAAGAGATACTTCTGTAACGGGGCACCGTAGTTGACATCCAGCCAGCTGTTAGAACAGATAAAGGTATGAATGCCGTTTGGACTTAGCAGTTGAAGTCCGCGTTCATAGAAATAGACGTAGAGGTCCGCAGCACCTGTGTAACAGGTGTATCGTTTTTTCAATGTGGATTTGAGATGCTTGATTTTCTCTTGACGGACGTAAGGCGGATTGCCAATCACGACATCAAACCCGTCTGTGATACCGAACATCCATTCGGGGTCAAAGAAATCTGCGGTGACGTTCTGGTCGTAAGGATCCCATCCCGCTATCCTTTCAGTCGTCTCACTCGGGAATCCGTCCCGTTTGAGCAGTGTGCTAATCTCGGCGCGGAGTTCCGCGTCGCGTTGTCTGTATCGGTCTTTGGTTCTCGGTGTTCGTGCGGTGAAGTGCCGACGGCGCACCTCTTCTAACGCCTGCTCCTTCGTGTCTATCTCTGGGTTGCGGAGCGACATTTGTGCGGGTTTCTCTACGTCAAGGAGTGTATTCGCAGCGACAAACTTCGTCTCAAGGTTCGGCAGTGGACGCACACCCCGATTTTCACGGGTATCGTCTATTTTCTGCTCCACAATCAGTGAGATAAAGAACCGGAGTTTAGCGATCTGCGTGGCAATCGGTTGGATGTCTACACCGTAGATGCAGTTCTCTATGAGATAGAGTTTTCTACCGTAGTCGAGTGCGTTACGTTCAAATGCTTCATTGATACTCTCAATCTCTCGTTCTAATTCCTTGATGGCACTTTCGCGGAAGGTGCTATCGTCAATCTTCTCTGATGCAGTAATAGCACCTTGGACGCGGTCGATTTGGCGTTGTCGCCACTGTGCGTTGCGCGAATCGAGTTTGCTGAGCAGGAAGACGAGTTTATGCAGGATACCCATCGGGAAGGCACCGGAACCACACGCTGGGTCAAGGATCTTGAGCGTGTCAATGGCGGTGATGAGGTGTTCGGTTTCGGTATCAGTGAATTGGTGGGGTTCGTCGTTGTAGGCGAGGAGGTGTCGGAGTTTTGAGTCAACCCCCCTGCCCCCCTTATCAGGGGGGAAACCGGACGCATCTAACGCTCTTTTGAGATAGGCGATGAGGGATTCGTCTACCATGTAGTTGACGACTTCACGTGGGGTGTAGAAGGAACCGGTCTGTTTACGCGCTGTTGTGCCGGTTTCAGGATTGAACGCCGCGAGGAGGTTTTCAAAGACTTGACCGAGTAACTCAGGATCCAGGGCAACTTCTTGCTCTATCGGTGTGTTCTCTGCAATCGTGAATTTGTAGCGGTTGAGGATGTGGATTAAGCCGCGCACGGTATACCGACTGTTTTTCGTACCGTAGACGGCGTTGAGGTTTACCGCCTGCGGTTCGGAGAAGAAGAGTTCATTTGGAACGGAAAGTGGGTTGTCGTCTCTGTCAGAGAATCCGTCAATCCGCAGGATTGTTTTTGCGTCGTCTGGATCGGGTTTGTCTAAACATTCAAATAAGCCACCGTTAAGGAACGGGATTGACACAAAAAGATGCAGTGCCGCCTCTGGATCCTTGAAATGGCGTTTGTAGCGATACAGCGATGTGATGTTATAGTGCTGCCTGCCCTCGCCTCGGAATTTGCGGGTGTTCGGTTTTTCTGGCGTGTTCATCTCCTGGTTCAGTGTTGCGAAAAACAGGTTTTGAAGGATCGCCTTGTAATAGGTGCTTTCTTGTGGGTCAATGTCCGTGAGCAGTGCTGCAATGTCGTCTTCATTAAAGAGCGTGTTCGGGACAAGTCCCTTCTCCTTGAGAAACCAGACGAAAATGAGCCGCGTTATCAGGCGGATAATGCCAGTTGCATTTCGGACGGTTTCATCGGCATCCGCATCCGCTGACCCCCCCTGTCTCCCCTTATCAAGGGGGTAAGCGTTGACTGAACCCCCCTGTCTCCCTTTATCAAGGGGGAATGTCACCTGACTCACTGCCCAGAAATACCAGTCGGCGATCTCTTTGAAGAAGCGTCTGTTGAGTTCGGAGGTATCCAACGTCTGCTGCCACGCCTGATGGAGTTCAAGGAAGTTTGTAAACTCGTGCTGCTGATAGAGGGCATCAAGCGATAGGTCTGCCAAGATGTCAAGGTGTGCGCGGTGTGGATTCGCAACGTCAATATCCTTGATAAGCGTCACTTTTTCAAGCACATCAAGGTCACTATCGCGTTGACTCAGTCTGCGGTTGATAATGGCGAAGGTGAGGGCGTTTCCGTGCTGGAAAATCAGCAATGCAGGTATGGCGTAGAGCTTGTTGATTTCGCGGGTGATGTTGGCAAGTGCGGTGCGGGAATAGGTATCTCCTTTAAGTTTGATGGCGAGAAACAGATAGGATTGATAAATACTTTCGTCAACGCCTGGGTCCTCATTGAAGGTAAGCGTCTCTTGTGTGTGTTGCCTGATTTCATCAGGGGTGAGTTGGAAGAGGAAATCAGCGGTGTGCCATTCGTGCAATAACGCTTTCTCTGAGTTTATGAGGTCATCAGCGTCGAAGTCTTTGAGGAACGCCTCGGTTGTGTTAGTATCTCGGTTGAGAGTTCGCTGGCTCTCGTAGCCTAATACGTTGAGGAGTTGTGTAGCGTTTTCGGTGAGTCCCCCTGCTGTGAAGCGATTGAGGGCATGGTGAATGTCGGCTTTAAGGGATGTTTCGTGCATGGTTTGTTTTCCTTGAGGGCTATATCTGTTTAGTTTACCCGATTTTTTAGAGGGGTGCAAGTTAATTCAGGACTTACGCAAATTAAGCATGTATCAGACATTTGGACACAAAAAAGCGATAACTTTGGTTTCCCTTTAAACCCCCTAAAACCCCTATAAGAAACACCCCAGCAAAAACACTCCCCTTGATCCTCCCTTATCAGGGGGATAGGGGGACTTTAAGAGGAAATGCGTCTGCCTTAAGTATTTATCAAACTCATGTTCCTACAACAAATCCCAAAAACTTGCATTTTAAGACATTTTGTTATATCATAAAAGTACAAGGTGAAAGTGGAAAGGATGACCGAGAAATGGTGAAATTCAGAGATAAAATACAGAAAAGATTACGGGGTTTAAAGGTGTGGTTTTTGCTTGTGTTGGCTGTTCCGTTGTGCATGTCAGGGCAAGCCGATGAACACGTTCCCGATGTTGAAACCATTGTCAAAAAGATTGATCAACTCTATCGTAGCGAGACGAGCCACGCGGATATGGAGATGCACATCGTCACACCGCACTGGGAACGCACCTTGG
The DNA here is from genome assembly GCA_003635195.1 of Candidatus Poribacteria bacterium. Taxonomy (GTDB): domain Bacteria; phylum Poribacteria; class WGA-4E; order WGA-4E; family WGA-3G; genus WGA-3G. The sequence goes on from PYIY01000093.1 coordinate 26,359, forward strand.
CGATGACGGTCTGGACGCAAGGGATGCACAAGACCTTTATCCGGATTACGGCACCGAAGAAGGAACAAGGGGTCGCGACACTACGGATCGGAAACGAAATGTGGAACTATCTGCCGAAGACAAATAAGACAATGAAGATTCCGCCATCAATGATGATGGGGTCGTGGATGGGCTCCGATTTTACGAATGATGACTTGGTCAGGGAGTCTTCGATGCTTGAGGATTATACTTATCAGTACGTTACACCAGAAGACGCAGACCCGGAGCATCTCTATATCCAACTCATACCGAAAGAGGATTCCCCTATCGTTTGGGGCAAGATTGTCGCAGCCGTGCAGTCCGACGGTTATATACCGGTCTGGCAGCGGTTCTATGACGAGAAAGGGAACCTGATGCGGGTGATGAATTTCAAGGAGATTAAGACCTTCGGTGACAAAATCGCGCCTTCCGTGATGGAGATGATTCCACAGAACAAAGAGGGACACAAAACAGTTGTCCGATGGTTAAACGCGACATTCGATTCGGACATCGACGATAAAATTTTTACGCGCCGAAATCTTCAGAAAAGAAGATAGGTTAGGACGGAGAACCCGACGGCGCGTGCCTACTACTTTATGGTACTCAAGATCGCCTTCCGTAACACTTTTCGCCAAAAACGGCGTACAATCCTGACCGCTCTCGCGATGGTTGTCGGTTTTACGCTCTTATCGCTAACCATTGGTTTGTCCGACGGTGCGTATGGAAATATTATCGCGATGTTCACGCGGAACCGTATTGGGCACATTCAGGTGCATCGCGAGGGGTATCTTGATAAACCGTCGCTCTACAAAACGATAGACAACGTTTCTGCTGTGGGTGAAACCATCCAGAGTGTTGCAGGCGTTGAAGCGTGGACACCGCGGGTATACGGCGCAGGACTCGGTTCTGTCGGTGAAAAGAGTACGGGCGTACAGATTATTGGTGTTGATGTCGCACGCGAAACCGAAGCGACCGGTTTCGATAAAAAAATCGTTGAAGGCAGTACACTCACAGAAACACCATCGCATGAGGCTGTCATTGGGAAAGGATTAGCAAAAATTGTGTCTGCAACGGTTGACAGTGAAATTGTGATTGTTTCGCAGGGGGCCGACGGTTCAATTGCGAATAACTTGTACAAGATTGTTGGGATCGCAGAGAGTGGTGACAATATAACGGATCGGGTGGCGTGTTATTTGCACATTGCAGATGCTCAGGAATTGTTTGTGCTTGAGGGACGCGCCCATGAAATTGTTGTGATTGTTTCAAACATCAATCGAGTGGCTAAAGTTACGGACGCAATCGAAGCGAACCTCAATGACGCAACGCTTGATGTTGCACCTTGGCAAGTGGTTGCCAAATCCTTCTATCGTGCTATGCGAACCGATCAACAAGGTGATGCGATGAGTCGCTGGGTGATTATACTGATTGTTGCTATGGGTGTCCTCAATACGGTGCTGATGTCAGTGCTGGAGCGGACGCGTGAGTACGGCGTGCTGAAGGCGGTCGGTACAAAACCAGGGCAAATCTTCTGGCTCGTCGTTTGCGAAGTGGTGATTATAGCACTCGTCAGTATCTGCATCGGCGCGCTCCTCGGAGTCTTAGCCAATTATCTGTTCTCTATATATGGCATCACTTACCCTCAAGAAATTACCTACGGCGGTATGAAATTCAAGACGATGTACGCTGAAGTCAACGTCCGATGTCTGGTTATTCCGGCTATCGCTGTTATGCTGTCAGCGGTGATTGCCGGTCTGTTTCCTGCGGTAAAAGCGGCTCGGATTATGCCTGCGAAGGCGATGCGGACACATTGATATAGTTGTCAGTTCCCAGTTGCCAGTTATCAGTTAAGAAGGTTTTTGATATGCCTCATATGAAGTTGGGTTTCACTGCGTTCTTGATTTCATACGACGACACGCTGGATTTGAGAGGCATTTGGAGAACACATCTGTCTTCTGAGTTCCGTTCAACCCAACCTACGGTCCTGACCGAACCGCAAGGAAAATTAAAAAAATGTCTTGGATTTTAATTAAACTTGCTTGGCGAAATATCTTTCGGAATAAACGGCGGACACTCATCGCTGCAACAGCCATCGGTATCGGTCTGGCTGCGCTGATTTTTGTTGATGCGCTAATGATCGGAATGGCGGAGAACATGGTACGGACTGCCACCGCCTCCTTCCTCGGCGACGCACAGATTCATCGGGTGGGTTTTCGAGACACACAAGAGGTCGCATTGACGATTCAGGCACTTGACGAAGTGACGGCGGGTCTCGCGAAGGAAGAGATTGTCGAACATTTCACACAAAGAACACTTGCTCCCGGTATGATTACATCTCCGGCAAATGTCAGCGCAATTGCCCTTGTGGGGGTTCATCCGCCGACAGAGAAATTCCTATCGCAAATTGACGACGCGATAACGGAAGGTGTCTATTTTGAAGGCGATAACAGCCGCGATACCGTTATCGGTGCGAAACTCGCGGAAATCTTGGAAATTGGGCTTGGGGACCGAGTGGTCGTGACAGTCGCGCAAGCCGAAAGCGGAGACCTCTCGCAAGAGATGTTCAGGATTTCCGGTATTTATCATTTTGCGGGTGAAGAAATGAACAGCGGTATGGCGTTTGTTCGGATTGAAAAAGCACGAGAGATGCTCGCTATCGGGAACGCGGCACATGAAATCGCTATTAAATTTACGTCCATCGCCTACTCGCAAGATCCGACACTGCCGTTTTGGGAGGCGTATTCCGAAAACGGTAACGAAGTTTTAAGTTGGACAGAACTGATGTCACAACTGACAGCGATATTAGACATGACGAAAATCAGTAAATACATCATGGGTGCTATCTTATTTGGTGTGGTTGTCTTCGGGATTATCAACACGCTTTTTATGTCGTTGTATGAGCGGATGTTTGAGTTTGGTGTGCTACGCGCCGTTGGGACGCGTCCTTTTGGGATGGCGCGCGTCATCCTATTTGAGGCGGGAGCCTTAGCGATCGTCAGCATTGGACTGGGGGCGATACTCGGCTTTGTTTTGACGGGCGTTTTTACGCATATCGGTATTGATTATACCGGCATCGAAATGACGGGTGTGACGATGCAAGAGGTCATCCGCCCCATCATGAAGGCTGAACAGTTTGTTATTTATCCGGTGTGGCTGTTTATTTTCACGATCATTGCCGGCCTCTATCCGGCACGCCATGCAGCCAAGATGTCTCCAGCAGCTGCGATGCGACGAAGTTTTTAAATTCAGCAGGACTTACGCAAAAAGTTGGAATTTCCGTCCTTTAAACCCGCTAAATCCCCCTTATCAGGGGGACTTTAAAGCGGAATGCATAAGTCCTATTCAGATTCAACTTGATAAAGCAGTTTTTTAGGAAGTTATAATGGAACAGGCGCGAAAAACAGATGTTATTGTTACAGAAGGTGTGACCAAAGTTTATGAAGCGGATGGCATCCCTGTCAACGCGCTTAACGGGATCGATTTAACGATTCAGTCGAGAGAATTTACGGCACTCGTGGGGCCTTCTGGTTCTGGCAAAACGACCTTTCTCAACGTTATTTCTGGGTTGGACAGTCCGACAGAAGGGAAAGTATGGCTTGCTGGTCAGGTGTTATCGGAAATGAGTGGCAATGAACTCTCCGACTTTCGACGCGATAACATCGGGTTTATTTTTCAGGCTTATAACCTGATTCCCGTTCTGACGGTCGAGGAAAATGTTGAGTACATCATGCTCCTGGCGGGGGTGCCGAAAGCGGAGCGCCACGAGCGGGTTATCGCAATGCTTGAAACGGTCGGGTTAACGGGAGTCGCCGACCGAAAACCGACGCAGCTTTCAGGGGGCCAGCAGCAGCGCGTTGCAATCGCACGAGCGATGGTCTCTGAACCCGCGATTATCCTCGCCGATGAACCGACCGCGAACCTTGACTCGAAAACAGGTGCTGATCTGCTTGAGATGATGCGTCACCTCAACGCGGAAACCGGTATGACGTTTATCTTCTCAACCCACGATCCGATGGTGATGGAGAGTGCGACGCGCCTGATTACGCTGCGCGACGGACGGATAGATACTGATGAGACGAGGTAATAGTTATCAGTTATCAGTTATCAGTTGTCAGTTAAGAGAAATTGTGGTGCTTGCTATCTGTTTGATGATAGGAACTCTCTCAGGGATCGCTGATGCTGAGTTTCGCGTCGGTGGTTACTATAAAAACTTTTCTACAGTATTCAATTCACCGCTTCCAGACACATCCCTGACAGGGGTTGTGGTCAATCGGCTACGGCTCAACCTCTCCTACGCGCCAGCGGACACACTTTCATTTGCCCTTGCCTACGATTTCACGCCGCGCGTTCAAGATCCTTTACTTTTTTCCCAGTCTCCGTTTGCTATCGGTGTCGCTTCGTCTGGTTACCGCGTTGCAGATTTGGACTCGCCACTCTATCCGAGTGAAGAAGCACCGGTTGGCAGTGTTGGCATCTATCATAATCTGGATCGGGCTTCGATTCAGTTCAGCACAGATTTTGCGGACTTCTCTATCGGTCGGGACGCAATTGCGTGGGGAAGTGCACGGATCATAAATCCAACCGATGTTGTCGCACCCTATACTTACGACCAACTGGATACAGAAGACCGCGTTGGCGTAGACGCGATTCGGGTGCGGATTCCTGTCGGTGTGATGGGAGAGGTGGATACCGGCTACATCGCCGGTGCCGATTTCGATTTTGATAAGAGTGCGGTCTTTCTCCGAACGCAATTGAACGCCGCGGAAACGGACTTCTCAATTTTAGTGTTGGAATTTCAGAGGGATCTGCTTGTCGGTTTCGATGTGGCACGTGGGATTGGCGGTGCCGGGTTCTGGTTGGAAACGGCTTATGTTTTGACTACCCCGTTTGATGATGAACCCGATGCATCGGCGGATTATCTGCGTACCTCTGTCGGTTTGGACTATAGCTTCGGCGGAGAGACTTACGCCTTTATCGAATATCATTTCAACGGCGCGGGTGCGAAGAAGCCCGAAAATTACCTCACCAACTTAGAACGATCAGCATATACCCGTGGTGGTGTTTATCTATTGGGTAGGCACTATCTCGCTCCCGGATTCACCCGCCAACTGACCCCACTGGTGAGTTTCAGCGGACAGATACTGTTTAATCTATTCGACCCGTCAACTTGGGTTGCACCGCAGATCGCGTATAACATCGCCGAGGATATTCACCTCTCTGTCGGCGGCTTTGTCAGCATCGGAAAACGCCCCCAAAACAGCGAATCTCCCGAATTTCAATCGGAGTTTGGCAGTTATCCAAATCTTTTCTTTTCCTCGTTTCGCGTCTATTTTTGAGACTTTGACCGGGTTTTTGAACATCTTACCGATGCGGAGTTCCAACGGCTTTCGGATCTCAATAAGGCAGACCGTTCGGCAGAAATCGAGAAATTGTTTTTAACAGAATAGATGTGTCCTGTCGTAGTAGGGTGTCGCCCACCAAATGAGACGGGCAATGAAGGGTTTTCCTACTACGAACCCTTATTTTTTACTTCAAGTTGTTTCATTCCATTCACTTGAGTATATAAGTCCCCTTTTCCTACAGAAATAGTTGTCAGCATTGGTTGATCGCTTGTCGTAATTCCGTCTCTTGCGCTGCAAGTTGGCTTGTGCTAAACTGATGCATTATGCATAAGCGACATTTGGCTGGAAACATAGCTGACGGCACTGACCTTATCAATACAGACCCCTTGCTGAAACCATACACTGCACAACTGCGTCAGCGGTTTGCGCACTATCAACGCTTTAAAGTCGAGATTGAGAAGATGGGTGGTGTATTAGGCGAGATTAGCCAAGGTCACCGATATTTCGGTTTCAACCGTGGTGAACATGAGGGTGAAACCGGTGTCTGGTACCGTGAATGGGCACCGGGTGCAGAAGCACTTGCGCTCATCGGTGACTTTAACGGCTGGTCGCGCGATGCGAACCCGATGTCCGTTGATGATTGGGGTGTGTGGCACATCTTTCTGCCTGACAGCGAGCATGCCAATAGGTTTACGCATGGTAGTCTCGTCAAAGTACATGTCGTCTCTAAACTTGATAGACTTGACCGGATCCCAGCGTATATTCAGCGTGTCGTTCAGGAAGACGATGCCGATTTCATAGGTCAGTATTGGGAACCTCCGCATCCGTATCAATGGCAGCACGGCGCACCCGATTTTGACATCAACGCTGAGGGATTGCGGATTTACGAGGCGCATGTCGGCATGGCACAGGCGGCAGAGAAAGTCGGGACTTTCGCTGAGTTTACGCAGAACATCTTACCCCGGATTGTGGATTTAGGCTATAACGCTGTACAGCTGATGGCGGTGATGGAGCATCCGTATTATGCGAGTTTCGGGTATCATGTGAGCAACTTTTTCGCTGTCTCAAGCCGTTTCGGGACACCGGGGGAACTGAAAGCACTTATTGATACGGCACACGGTCTGGGGTTGCTGGTTATCATGGATCTGGTGCATAGCCACGCCGTCAAGAATCTCAATGAAGGGTTGAGTCACTTTGACGGCACAGAGCATCAGTATTTCCACGCCGGTGCGAAGGGTGAACACGTCGCATGGGATTCGCTATGCTTCGATTATAGCAAGTACGAGGTGCAACGCTTTCTGCTGAGCAATATCCGCTATTGGCTGGAGACGTATCGGTTTGACGGATTTAGGTTCGATGGTGTCACGAGTATGCTCTATAGCGACCACGGATTAGGGCGAGAGTTCACGGGCTATGCGGATTACTTTGACACCGATGTTGAACTGGACGCTATCGCCTATCTCATGTTGGCTAATGAGGTTGTTCATGCTGTCAACCCGACTGCTATTTCGATCGCTGAGGACATGAGCGGTATGCCCGGTCTCGCGCGCCCTATTCAAGAAGGCGGACTCGGCTTCGATTATCGGCTGACAATGGGCATCCCGGATTACTGGATTCGGTTGTTGAAGGAGAAGCAGGACGAAGAATGGCACATCGGCGAGATTTACGGCATGTTACGCGACCGCCGTGCAGGTGAAAAACACATCGCTTACGTCGAGAGCCACGACCAGTCAATTGTCGGTGATAAGACGCTTGCTATGCAGCTCATGGACGCTGAACTTTACACCAACATGAGTGTCTTCACGACGAGTCATCTCATCTCTCGCGGTGTCGCGCTCCACAAACTCATCCGCTTATTGACGTTTAGCTTAGGCGGTGAGGGTTACCTCAACTTTATGGGAAATGAGTTTGGACATCCTGAGTGGATTGATTTCCCGCGTGCGGGGAACAACAATTCCTACTGGTATGCACGTCGGCAGTGGCATCTTGTTGAAGATGATACCCTCCGCTATAAGCATCTCAACGCTTTTGATCGGGCGATGCAGCACCTTGATACGACCTATCGTCTGCTTGCTGATGAAAATATTCAGTTATTATTCATTCATGAGGAAGCGAAGCAGATCGTCTACGCGCGCGGTGGACTCGTCTTTGTCTTCAACTTTCATCCGAGTGAATCCGTCCCAGATTTGCGGATCCCTGTACCTGAAAGAGCGGATTACCGACTCGTTCTCAATACCGATGATACGGCGTTCGGCGGTTACGGTGCTATAGAGGGCATCCACTATCCGTGGCAGGATGTTGCGATAGAGGGTCAGGCACAGTCGATTCAACTCTATGTTCCTGCTCGGAGCGCGCAGGTGTTAGTACCTGGTCATAAATAGTATTTGTTTTGACAATTAGAACTTTATGTGATATAATAATCATAAGTTATAAACAATGCAAAAACGCATCTACCTTGAAACGACAATTCCAAGTTCTTACTATACACTGCGGACCGATGAAGAATCACTCGTTAAGCAAAGATTGACTCGGCAATGGTGGCATGAATATGCAGAACTGTTTACCTTAACCTCAAGCACTGCTGTTGCTACAGAACTTAGACGAGGAGAGAGGGAAGCAGCACAGAAGAGGCTTGATTTACTCGACGGTATTGAACTGTTTGAGCCTACCGTTGAGATCACGCAAATTACACAAATTTATATTGATAGATTGATAATGCCAAAAGAGCCGCAAGGGGATGCTCTCCATTTGGCATTTGCCACATTTCATCAAGTTGACGTGCTGCTCACATGGAATTGTGCACATCTCGCCAATCCTAATAAGTTTAATTTTATCATACGGATCAACCAAGAACTGGGTTTGCCAACGCCGATGATAACAACACCCGCTGATTATTTAGGAGGTACGAGTTAAAATGGAAAAGATTAGAGATTATCAAACCGAAGAAGTAAGCGGAGTTGTTGAGGAAGTCCGCGAAATACGGATGAAAATTTCAGAAGAATGCGGACATGATCTCAATCGGTTAATCGCCTATTACCAAAAAGTAGGTGAGGAACTACGAAAATCTGGCAAATACAAGTTTGCCGACCCGGAACCCTCAGCTGAGAAAGCTGCCCCCACAGAACCAACGCGTGGTGAAGCCGCAGATTAAGGTATAGCAACAAACAGCGTCTATTCTCTGATAATACCTTTGCCCGAATACGGGTTTCCGTATAGACGGTGTTTTCCTTCTGGGAAAAATAGGGACAGCCAACCGTGACCTCTATCGCTACGGTATGTCTATGTTGGATTGCTGGAGCCAGACACTCCAGCTTTTTTTCTGTCTGGCTACCACCAATCCAAAACTTCGTAAAATTCGCACACATTTCTTATCACGTCGTGTTATTTTCCAAAGAATACGCACGGTTTCCCCCGGGACCGCCACCGATTGCCCACGTGCCACGGAATAACGATTGCCGTTTCGGAGGCATCGTTTCGATGATTTCGTGGCTCAGATTCAGTCGATGCCACTGTGCCCAGATGGAGTTATAGCAGTTGAAAACCGCACACCGTGGGTTCGATGGATTCGTCCAATCATTCGCCGCATGGACGAGGCTTTCCGTGAAGATAACGACGGAACCGGGTGGGCAACTGTAGTCATCCATCACCTCACGCATGTTTGCCTCCCACGGCGATTCGCTGATATTCGGACGATACTTGTCAGGACCGCCGTAGTTGAAATGCGCTTTATGGGAACCACTGAGGAAAGAGGTAGCCCCTTGTCCTGACTTCACCTCTTCAAGTTCCCAGACGACACGCGTCAACCCCGCAAAAATCTTCTCACCAGCGACCTGATACCGCATCGCATTTGCCTGCTGCGGTGGACGCACGACGTGTGGCAGACCGTTATCGCCACGCTCCGACACATTCCAACCCGGGGGTCTCACAGTCGTAAATGACCCTTCACACCGAAACCCATAGCAATCGTCCATCACAAAGGGATCTTCGGACAGAATTTCATTGAGAACACCTACAATTGCAGGATGGTCAAGGAGGTTCTGAAGTGCGCCTTGATAACTCTGTCTGGCACCATCGTAGACTTCCGCTTTCATCTCTTCAATTTCTGAGTCCGATAATATTGATGGTAATAAAATCCAACCCCGTAAGTCGAAGAAAAACTTCTGTTCAGGGGTCATCGGCACGGGTGCATCATTAAACGTTTCTTTTGACATGGATATCTCCTTATTTGAATAGTCTTGGAATTATGTGGTGTTATTCTCCAGCGAATACGCACGATTCCCACCAGGACCACCACCTATTGCCCAAGTGCCACGGAATAAAGATTGCCGTTTTGGCGGCATCTTTTCTATGATTTCATGACTTAGATTCAACCGAAACCATTGCGCCCATATCGAGTTGTAACAATTAAACACAGCACAACGCGGATTGTCAGGGTTCGTCCAGTCGTTGGTAGCATGTATAACGCTTTCAGTGAAAATAAGGACCGACCCAGGCGGACAACTATAGTCCTCCATCATATCCCTTATCTTGTTCTCCCAAGGGGATTCACTAATATTTGGACGGTATGGGTCCGGTCCACCATAGTCGAAATGCGCCTTATGAGATCCACTGAGAAAAGTCGTACCCCCCTGTCCAGCTTTCACCTCTTCAAGTTCCCAAATCACACGTGTGAGTCCCGCGAATATCTTTCCACCGGCAACCTGATACCGCATCGCATTTGCTTGTTGTGGCGGTCGTACGACATGCGGCACTGCAGTACCACTATCAGAAGAAGTGCGCCAGCCAGGTTTCCTGACCGTCGTAACAGAATTCTCACATCGAAAGCCGTAGCAATCGTCAAAGATAAATCGTTCATCCGCGAGAATTTCGTTGAGAATACCTACAAGAGCAGGATGATCCAGTAAATTCTGGAGCGCGCCTTGATAACTGTGTCTGGCACCCGCATACACTTCCGCTTTCATCTCTTCGATTTCCGACGCTGATAATACCGATGGTAATAAAATCCAACCCCGTAAGTCGAAGAAAAACTTCTGTTCAGGTGTCATCAATTTCTCTCCTGGAGACAACGGCATTGGATCATTAGAATTACGAACTTCTTGCATAATAGTGAAATCCTTAATATAACCCAAGTTGCTACCTATAAGTTTTTAGACATCGAAACTCCGTTATTTTGTATCGTAAACTTCCAGTTTGCGTCTCCGCAAGCACAATCTGGAAGATTATGCTACATAGGTGGTAACTTAGGTTAATATAGTCAAACTAATCAATACATTACAACGCCTGTTTTAATCCAGGCAAGAAATAATCCTTAACGACGACTTCCCAGCTCATGCGGGAGGCGATGTCGTAGCCTTCTCGCAGCATATCTTCTACGTCCCGGGGTTTACGCGGCAAACGTCCTAAGAGTTTCGCAGCGATGTCTCGACTATTCTCCATTTCAATGGCGTTCCGTTCTGCTAAGCCAATATGCAGTACATCGTCTAACGATTTTGGTGGCATCTGCAGCTGCGTATAGTCAGCGACAACGATATTCGGGACTTCACGGTTGTCGGTGGCGCGCTGAAGGAAACCGCAACAGCCGCACACATTGCTAACCACGCAAATTGCCCCGAAACTCAACGGTTCCACCTGTGCGATTCCGAAGGGTTCATAAATAGACTGCCCAAATTCTGCATCACTCCCCTTACGGATGTCCATGAATTCCATCTCTACCGGCATCCGTTTTCCGCAAGCGGCTTGGCTCCATCCAAATTGATTGACAAAGACCACTTTGATTGCCTTAGACTGTAGGTTAAAGGCGGAGACCCCGTTGTTCAATTCAATTTCTGCACCGACGAGATCTGGATAACCGATTTTATGGTACATCGGCCAGCCGTAGGCTTCCTCCATCTCGTGAATGGCTTCGTTGGGTCTTCCTGTTGCAATTTCTGTGGAGAGGATGAACAGCACAGCGGTTTTGTCGTTAGAGGCAAGAAGGTCATCAAGATGCATGAGCACCTGTAAATCGCGCCATAATCCTTTGCTTTTAACGAGCCGCGTCACGTGTGTGAAGACGTAATCGGGACGATAATCTAACAACGTTTTCGCATATTTTTGGAGCAGGGCTTTCGATGTTAGTTTTTCTTGTAGACTCACTTCAAACGCAGGGATGCCGTTATAAACGAGATTAATCGGAAAGTCCTCAAACGGTTTTGCCAAAAATCGGAGTTCGTCTACAACGAGATCACCAACCGCGAAGATAGTATCACAGAGGTGTGCCTTATCAATCAAGGCGTGCTTGAAATACCAGAACGGATCGTCGAACACATCGCGGATGGATTGTCCTTGCGCTTTTGCCTGATCTAAAGCGTTGTAAAAACGGACATCGTGACCGGGGTGCCCCTCAACAATGGGACGTATCGTTGCCACTTCGTGTGCGTAGAAGACAGTACGTATGTTCTGCGCCTTTCCGTTGTTTTTCCGTTCAATAAGCACTTTGAGTGCAAGGGGCATCCCCATGAATTCGTGCGAAATGATAAACACAGGGGTCGTTGCCTCTTCACCGATGATTGCCTGCAGGGCGGCATAAGCAGGTTCAGCAAGGCGGATATACTCCTCGAACTCCCACTCACTCTCATAACGATTTGATTCGATTTGGAAGTGTTCGTAGAGTTGCCATTTGAACTGTCCGGTCAGTTCTTCGTTGCTGCTTGATACGTTCACCAAGATGACATCTGTAAGCGTCGTAACTTTGTTATCTTTATCCTTAAATTGGCGTTGTCCGTAGACGAGTTCTACATGATAGGTCTGCTCAATCTCGCTGAGAGCCTTTGCGTGGGGTGTGTCCGTTATCCCCTCGCTTGCACGGTACAGAACAGTGTCCAAACTTCCCAAATCGGCACCCGGAAAGAGAGGACCTACGAGAAAGGTACGTTCAATTGCTGCGCTGTAGTTGTGGGTTGTTAATAACCCTTCTAAAACCGCACCGATGCCCCCCATTTTTTGGATGGCTTCGTGTGTAACGTGAACAACAATACTCAAATTTTTACCTCGTTTAGCGCTTTATACCATTTCTAAAAATTTATATTGCCTTAACCGCCCAACACCCAGGCCCGGTAGGTTCGGTTTCCTAACCGAACCGGCATAACTCAAAAATGATGGTCCTTTTGAGGAATCACCATTTAGATCTGGTATTATATAGGCTTGCCAGTGAAGCCGTCAATGGGTGAGAAGATTATAAAGACGATTTTGTAATAGCGTATCTATTGCGAAGAATTATAGCATAATGTCAAAATGGATGTCAAATCCACGTGCGAATCGCGAGCTCTCTTGTAGGATTCTCACTGCGAAGTGCTCTCGGTCGCGAACTCACTGACTGCCGACGGCTGACTGCTGACGGCTATTCAGGCTATTGTCCTTGACAACCTTACCGAAAGTAACTATAATATATCCTGAAGCCTTGTGCGACATCTTTTGATTTTCCATAAGAAATTTTCGGTGTAAATTGCCGAAGGCATCGGTTAAAATGTATTCAAAAAATCCCTCAATTTTTATATGTTTTTGGAGGTAGCAATGTTAGAAGATATTGGAAGCGTAGCGGGCACTATATGGCACTACCTTGAAGAGAATAGTGAAGCCAGTGTCACCAAATTAACACGTGAACTCGGCGAGACCGAACGCACAGTTCTCATGGCGATCGGTTGGCTTGCCCGCGAAGGCAAATTAGATTTTGAGAAACGAAAACAGGGCACTTATATCACACTAAATACGCAACAATCAGACGCAGCAGCGGCATAGATTTCGGAAGGAGAAAAGATTAAGAATGAAGCCACTTCGCCAATTAACAGTGGTGCCGACCTTACCGCCGAATCTTGAACCGCTGCGTGAACTCGCCTTAAATCTATGGTGGACTTGGGATCGTGAAGCATTGGATCTGTTTCATCATCTTGATGCGGAATTGTGGGAAAAAACCTATCACAACCCTGTCGCGATGCTCGGTCAGATTTCCCAAGAACGGTTGGACGCGACTTCAAAAAACAACGTATTCCTCGCACGCCTTGAGGTCATCCACAAGAAGTTTAGAGAATACCATAAAACGCCTTCGTGGTTCGAGACAAATCACAAGGATGATACACTCAAGGACCTCCAAATTGCCTATTTTTCTATGGAGTATGGCTTGACAGAATGCATGCCGCTCTACTCCGGCGGCTTAGGCGTCTTAGCAGGCGATCATCTAAAATCTACGAGTTACTTAGGACTTCCTTTCGTTGCTGTAGGACTCCTCTATCAACACGGCTATTTTCGTCAAACCCTTACGGCAGACGGCTGGCAGATGGCAGATTACCCAACCAATGATTTTTACAATATGCCCATTCAGCCTGCTAAGCTTGATGACGGGTCCCCACTTTTAGTAGAAGTCGAATACCCAGACGGAAAGGCGATTGCCAAAGTCTGGTGTGCACAAGTCGGACGCGTCCCACTGTATCTATTGGATACAAATATCCCCGAAAACCAGCACGAAGAGTTGCGGAACATCACGGATTACCTGTATGGTGGTGATGAACGCCTTCGCATCAAGCAAGAAATTCTGCTCGGTATTGGTGGCTACCGTGCCTTGGCAGCGCTCGGCATCCGGCCCACCGTCTGCCACATGAATGAAGGACACGCCGCGTTCCTCGCTATTGAACGTATCCGGCAGATGATGTTGCAGACAGGTATCCGTTTTGAAGAAGCTTGCGAAGCGACAAAGGCAGGAAACATCTTCACGACACATACGCCTGTCCCGGCTGGCATCGACTGGTTTCCGCCCGATTTAGTCAACCACTTCTTTAGCAGTTATTACCGTGAACTCGGTGTCTCCATGGATACCTTTCTTGGTCTTGGTAGAACGAATCCGTCGAATACACATAGTGAATTCAGTCCCGCCCTCCTCGCGCTTCGGCTCTCCGCGATGTGCAACGGCGTGAGCCAACTACACGGAGAGGTCGCCCGTGAGATGTGGAAAGACCTCTGGCCCGGTACGCCTGTGCATGAAGTGCCGATTGGTGCCATTACGAACGGCATTCATACCCGTTCATGGGTCTCTGGCGATATGCAGAGCCTTTTTGACAGGTACCTCGGGCCCCGCTGGATTGTCGAACTCACAAATCAAGCGGTGTGGACGCAAATTTCGCAGATTCCAGACCCGGAACTGTGGCGGACACATGAACGCCGACGTGAACGTCTCATTACGTTTGCGCGTCAACGCCAAGAACAGAAACAGGCACTCGGCGGCAGCATTTCCAAGCGTCCGCAAGAGAGCGATACCTTGGCAACGAAAATTCTCAATTCGGCGGCGTTGACCATCGGGTTTGCGCGCCGATTTGCGACTTATAAACGTGCGACTTTACTGTTCCACGATGTTGATCGGCTTGATAAGATTCTCAATCACCCGGAACGACCTGTTCAACTTATTTTTGCGGGGAAAGCGCATCCGCATGACTATGAGGGGAAATTGCTTATCCAGCGGATCGCTCGGATCGCTGCGGAACCGCGGTTTTATCATAAAATCGTCTTCATTGAGAATTACGATATTTGTGTCGGACGTTATCTCGTTGAAGGTGTTGATGTGTGGCTTAACAACCCGTTACGTCCGAACGAGGCGAGCGGTACGAGCGGTATGAAGGCAGCAGCAAACGGGGTGCTTAACCTCAGTATCGCAGACGGTTGGTGGGCTGAAGCGAATCATTTGGGTGGTGGGTGGACGATTGACACCGGACCCGTTATAGAGGATTCCAAATCTACCAACAAGGCACACGCCAATGCCATTTATGATCTCCTTGAAAACGAGATTGTGCCGCTCTTTTATCAACGTAACGCTGTTGACGATGTGCCTTATGAATGGGTCGCACGGATGAAGACTGCGATGCAGAATCTGGCACCTATTTTCAATACCAAACGGATGGTGTCAGAATACGCGGAACAGTTATATTTTCCGGCACATCGGCGTTGGCAAGCACTCAATGAATCGGAGGCGAAACGCAGTATCGCCTTAGCACGCTGGAAAACCCACATTCGAGACCATTGGGGTGATCTTCGGGTTGAGGAAAAGCGCACTGATGCGAAAATCGCTGCTGCACAAAGTTATGAACTTGGGGTAGGTGAATCCACAACGGTGCAAGCAGTCGTCCGAACCGATGTCCTATTTCCGCACGAACTCGCCGTTCAAATTTATCACGGTGTATTAGATGCAGCAGGCGAAATCCACAATGGGACTGTGAGTCCAATGGCGTATAAGGACGACCTCGGGGGTGGCACCTATCTTTTTCAAGGGACACTGACCTTGAAACAGACAGGCTTGCACGGTTATACTGTGCGGGTTTTACCCTATCATGAGGATTTGCAATCCCCACACGAACTCGGCTTAGTGACGTGGGCATAAAAGTATATCTCTCCTGTTGGATGTTGGAGCAGAGGTTCACCTTTTGCGTTGCGCATAACCGTTTTTAAGCGTATAATAAGAGTACGCAGCTTGAAACGAAGTGGAAAGGGACGTGAAGTTCTTAATCTACTTGACCGAACCTCAAGGAATGATTAAAAATTCTTTGTAATACCAAAAACCAAGCCCGTAATGTAATGGAGGGCGACTCCTAAAAAAGCACGGCAAAGTCCTAATCCACGTTGTTTAACCGCAAGGAAAATTAAAAATTAAAAAATGGACAGAAAAGCAGAAATTGCCCGCGAAACGGCAGAGACCCGCATCCGGCTCAGCCTTGACCTTGACGGAACTGGGGTTTCTACTATTAATACCGGCGTTGGATTCTTGGATCACATGTTGGAACTCTTTGCCAAACACGGCTTCTTTGATTTGGAGATTGAGGCGAAGGGTGATTTACATGTAGATGCGCATCATACAACTGAAGATATCGGTATCTGCCTGGGGCAAGCCCTCCAAAAAGCAGTACTCGACAAAGCAGGGATGCAACGCTTCGGCAGTTTTGCTGTTCCGATGTATGAATCGCTTGCGAAAGTTGACTTGGATGTCTGCGGACGACCTTACCTCCACTTTGAGACACCGCTTAATTATGGAAAAGTCGGTGATTTTGATATTGAACTCGCGGAGGAATTTTTTCACGGATTTGTGAACCACAGCGGTACAACTTTGCACATCAACGTCCCGTACGGCACGAATCAGCACCATATCATTGAAGCCATCTTTAAGGCGGTTGCGAAAGCGTTGCATATTGCGACGCGTCTTGATGAAAATATCACCGGTGTTCTGTCCACTAAAGGGAGTTTATAGTAAAATAGTTATAAGTTATAAGTTTTTAGTTTTTGGTTAAGAGGATTCTGATTCACTCACATATCTTTGTTACCTTTGTTACTTCAATTCGGTAACGACGAGGACAAAGAGATGATCAAGCACCAGAAAACAGACTTATAACTTATAATCGATAACTGACGACTAAATTAGGAGCGTGCTTATGAGTAACGGGAACGTTATTGCTGTTATTCTTGGAGGGGGCCGCGGCACCCGTCTGTTTCCGTTGACACGGGATCGGGCGAAACCGAGTGTCCCGATTGCAGGCAAATTTCGACTCGTGGACATACCGATTAGTAATTGCCTACATTCAGGACTGGAGAAAATCTATGTCTTGACCCAGTTCAACTCTGTCTCCTTGAATCGACATATTGTACAAACGTACCGCTTTGATACGTATCGTCGCGGGTTCGTCCAAATTCTTGCAGCGCAACAGACGCTGATGGGTGAAGAGTGGTATCAAGGAACAGCGGATGCTATTAAGCACAACCAACCTTATATTCTTAATCCACGATTTGCAGACGATCATGTCCTGATTCTTGCTGGTGACCATCTTTATCGGATGGATTATCAAAAAATGTTGGCTGTTCACACTGAATCTAAAGCGGACATTACAGTCTCTGTCATCCCGGTGGAGAAAGAGATTACGAGTGGACTCGGCATTCTCCAAGCAGATGGGAATGGGCGTATCGTCGATTTCGTTGAAAAGCCGCAAACGGAGGAAGAACTCCAGCGATTACGCGTCGAACCTGAGGTATTCACATCACGCGGTATTGAAGCACGCGGCAGGGAATACATCGCTTCAATGGGCATCTATATCTTTAATCGCGAGGTCTTGCGAGAGGTGCTCCAAGATGATTCAAATGTGGATTTTGGTAAAGATATTATCCCGAAGAGTATTCAAACGCGCCCGGTTTCAGCCTACTTTTTCGATGGCTATTGGGAGGATATCGGTACGATTCACTCATTCTATTTAGCGAATATTGCGCTCACCGATGCCACACCGGCATTCAATTTCTACGATGAGCAGGCACCGATCTATACCAATCGTCGGCATCTGCCAAGTACCAAAGTCAACAGCAGTAGTGTCCGTTCTTCAATCCTCGCCGAAGGCTCTATCATTGATGATTCTGAACTTGATAGAACAATTGTGGGTATCCGCAGCATCATCTCCGGGGGTAGTCGCGTTTACCAATCTGTCCTCATGGGAGCAGACTACTATGAATCAGATGCGTCGCGAGCGGAAAATGAAAAGTCAGGTATCCCGAATGTCGGTATCGGTCGAAATTGCTTGATTCAGAATGCAATCATTGACAAAAATGCGCGTATCGGTGATAATTCAGTACTGGTGAACCGAGACGGAATTGATAATTACGATGGTGAAAACTATTACATTCGGGATGGTATTGTGATTGTTCCAAAGGACGCGACGATACTTCCTGAAACCGTCGTCTAAATGATAGCCTTGGATTTTAGCATCAAGGTCTGTTTAAAAACGGAGAGTTTCTGATGTACAGAGTATTAACATTTTTAATCTTGAGTCTTTTTGCGCTGACACTTTTTCTGGCGACGCAGGTCGTAGCACTGGATACAGATGGTCTTGTCGGCGCGTGGTTGTTCGACGAAGGCAAAG
The DNA here is from genome assembly GCA_003635195.1 of Candidatus Poribacteria bacterium. GTDB lineage: Bacteria > Poribacteria > WGA-4E > WGA-4E > WGA-3G > WGA-3G. Next base: position 44,627 of record PYIY01000093.1, read on the forward strand.
GTGAAACCGTTGCGGACTCCTCCGATAACGGATTGGATGGAAAAATCGCAAAAGGTAAACCGAAGTGGGCTAAAGGCAAATTTGGGGGTGCAATGGAATTCGGCGGTCAAGATATGGTGACGGTCGATGATGATAATGCGCTTGATTTAGAGGAATTCACAATTGCCGCATGGGTGAATATCCCGAAAGTCTCCGGCGCGTGGCAAATTATCGCTTCTAAAGAGCACCGCGGCCCGACCGGTAGAAACTACGGACTCTTCGGCCATATTAACTCCGGCGTTGTCCATTACTCTTTCACAACAAATTCTGGCTGGAAATCTTTTGATGCCAAAACTGTTGTGACGGATGGGGACTGGCATCACGTTGCAGGTACTTACGACGGCTCAGACTTTAAACTCTATCTTGATGGAGCTGTTGACGCACAAGTCGCCCCAGGGACGAAACCTGATAACCACGATAATTTCCTTTTTATTGGGGGCTGCGATATCGGTAACTACTGGATGACAGGCACTATTGATGAGGTGGTTCTTTATGAGAGAGCCCTCAGCGAAAAGGAACTCAACGAATTAATGGAAGATGGGATGTCTGTTGCCTTAGACGTACAACCCGGTGGAAAACTGGTGACGACTTGGAGTCGAATTAAGGCTCAATAACGTCTAATAAGGCGGGTATGTCTCATAGGCGTGTTACAGCGCGTGTTCCAAGGAAGGCTAACTTTACGACATGTCTGAATTAAGACAAAAACTTCTGGTGCTGCATTTGCACACCCCTGACCTGAATAGCAGCGTTGTCGCTTGGGCAATGTACGATGGTACTGGCGAGAAACGTCATACCACAGGTGATAGCGAGACACCACCCTATAACTCGGTTATGGAAGCGATGCGTGATGGCTGGCGGGTGATACAGTTTCCACAACAATTCCCTGCCTATCCCGGCATGGAATATCATACTTCATATCTCAGGTTCGAATATATCCTGGAGAAATTGGAGAAGATTCAATGTTAGACAAAAAGTATTTGCTCACGACAGAACAGATGGCGAATTTCGTTGCGGACGGTTACCTCCGCTTCGATAAGTTAATCCCCGATGAATTAAATAAAGCTGCACATGCGGAGATGGAAGCCGGTGTGAGTGTCCGTGGCGGCGGCGGCACGGTTTTAAACGATGTCTGGAACGATGATTCTCCCGTTGGTAAAGTTTTCCGACTGCCAGAGGTACAGGGCATTGTTCACAGTCTGGTGGGTGAGGATCCGCTTTACGATCACCATGCTGTCCACATCGTCCGTCCACAAAACGAAATCGGGCAAATTTGGCATGCCGATGCGATCATTGACCTGCGGATGCATTTTGACATCCAGTTCTTCTATTTCTCACACGATACCCCGCGTGAAATGGGTGGGACAATGATTTTGCCGGGGAGCCACTATCGCCGTGTCTGCGAGACAGACATCGCTCGGTACCAAAATTTCCTTGGGCAGCTGCCGATCGCCTGTGAGGCAGGCACGCTTTTTGTGGTGCATCACGGAATGTGGCATTGTGCGCAACCGAACCTCACAGATCAGACGCGCTACATGTTCAAACTCCGCCTCAACCCGACGGTGCGTCAATGCCAACTCTGGAACATAGATGATCTCGACACGGCACCGATCCACGGCATCTTGGGCCGGAACCACAGATGGTATGGGAACGATGTCCGGCTTGAAATCGTCAATCGGATTAAGCAGTGGCGCTTCCTTATCGGTGACGAATCGTTTGATGTCGGCTACTGGCTCTCTCGGCTTGAGAACATGCCGGAAAATATTGAAGCAGCAGCGTAATCAAGAAAATAAAAAGGCGCGGTTGCATGAAGATTAAATAAATATTTCGGTAATTCTTACGAATCGCGAGCGCAGCTCGCTCCTACCAAGAGGTTATTGATGCCTTACCGAATTAAATTCTTAAACTTCATCTAACCGCGCCTCGAAAAAAATTAATTAAATGTGTGTAGTTCCTGAAATAGTAGCGACGCTATCTATCGCGACCTCGTCCTCTTCTCCCATCGCCGCGACCTCCCCGAAATCTTTCTATCATCCTTCGCCGCTCCTCAGGTGAAGCGTTCCGCATCCGCTCCATCATCTCCCGCCGCCTGTTCTGTGCAGCATTCGCTCGCTCTCGCTGTTCCGCTTGTTCGCGCCTTTCAGCAGCCTGATTTCCTCTGTTTCGCTCGTTGTTATTGCCCGCCCTTTCAGAGCCGCTTTCGCCACGTTCGCCGCCTCTGTCACCGCCGCGTTCGCGCTTCGCCGTGAGAAGTTGTAATTCCCAGTTTTGTTTGAGTGTTATTGTCTCTCCCGCTTTATCCAAGGTTACTTCTTCCTTTTGGATATCTTTTACCGTCATATCACCAACTTTTGTGCCTATTGTAACAAAGTGGTAACGATTCGATCTTCTCTCTAACAGCGTCGCTTGTGATATTCCCTCGTTTGGGTCAACAACTTTAGCACCAACCAAACTATATGAAGGCTCGTTGTTTGGGGGTGTCCATCCCAACGGACGGAAGAGATTGTTATCAATAATTGTCTTGTAAAATGCTGCATTTTCTCCGAAGTCAACTCTACCGCCCCGGTTTTGCCGTCCCCAGGACCTATTGCGTTGCGGTTGGGCTTGTTCTCTCGCTTTGGTCATTGCCTGTATTTTAGCGGCATTTGTTTCTTTCATCTCTTTCATTTCAGGCTTCGTACCGATGAACTCTGATTTCGTTTTTTCTTGTGCATAGAGCAATATCCCAAAGCCGAGAAGTAGGCATACAACACAACCGATTCCAAGTTTTGCAATGAGACTTCGCTGTTTATTAGCACTTTTCATTTACTTTTCCTCCGTTGCCCCAGTTTCCACATGTGTTTTCTTAAGGACTTCCAGTTACGGTATTCGCATTCGGAACTTCGTGTAGACATCTCTTTGCAACTTAAGACAAACACCAATGCGAAAAAGTTCCCTTTAATTTTACTATCTATTTTGCTGAATGTCAAATCAAATGGGATGGAAACTAAGTTAGGCGTATAACTCAGTGACAAACTGGTGCCAACTTGGAATTGGATACGTTAGATGTGTCTAACAAAAAAGGCGCGATGATCAACCGCGCCTTGAAAGAAATTAAGCATGTATCTTGACGGAGACGTAACGCTATCAATCGCGATATCGCCTCTTCCTATTTACCAAACTCTTTTTTGTAATACTCCATAATTTCTTGTCGCTCCTCGTTTGATGAAGCGTGCCGCATCTTCTCCATTATCTCCCGTCTCATTTCTTCTCGCTTAGCAGCTGATCGCTTTTTCTGCTCCATCTGCCTGCGCTTTTCAGCCTCCATCTGTCTGGCGCGGTTTTCTCTCTCATTATTGCTCGCTCTTTCGGATTCACCTCCGTCACGATCTCCACCTCTGTCGCCACCGCGTTCGCGCTTCGCCGTGAGGAGCTGTAGTTCTCCGGTCTTGAGCGTTACGGTTTCTCCTGCTTTGTCGAAGGTTACTTTTTTCGCTTGGATGTCTTTTACTGTCATATCGCCGAGTTTCGTCCCTATCGTCACAAAGTGGTAGCGATTGGATCTTTTCTCCAGTAGTGTTGCCTGTGATATTACGCCATTTGGATCAACAGCAGTGCCGACCAAACTGTATGCGGGTTCATTATTCGGTGGTGTCCATCCGAGCGGTCGGAAGAGGTTGTGGTCAATAATTGTCTTGTAAAACGCTGCGTTTTCTCCGAAGTCAACGCTACCACCACGGTTTTGCCGTCCCCAAGACCTATTGCGTTGTGGTTGGGCTTGTTCTTTCGCTTTCGCCATTGCCAGCATTTTAAGGGCATCTGTTTTTTTTGTTTTAGCGGTGTCCATCTCCGGTTTTGTGCCGATGAACTCCGATTTTGTTTTCTCTTGCGCGTAGAGCAGTATCACGAAACCGAGAAGCAGGCATACAACACAGCCGATTCCAAGTTTTGTAATAACACTTCCTCGCTTATTAGCGATTTTCATTGCTTTTCCTCCGTTGTCTTCGGTTTCCAGACATGTTTTTTAAGACTTCCACTTCATGGAATTCCATTTGGGAACCTCGCGTAGACATCTCTTTGCAATTTAAGACAGACGCTAATGCGAAAAGATTTTCTTCTTTAATTTTACTTTGTATTTTGCTGAATGTCAAATCAAATGGTTTCTAAGGAGTCGGGCTATTTGAATTTACGAACCACTTCTGTACACTTAAATAGGCGAAAAAGTGTAGACTTAGACGGGAAAATTGTCGATGCGTTTATTTTTTTCATCTCTTGCCGTTTTAATTTTCCGCGCATGATTACTTTACTGTAGGATTCTCACTGCGAAGCACTCTCGGTCACGGCTTTCTACTGACGACTGACTGCCACTGTTGCAAAAAGCGTTGACTTTCCGAAAAAAATAGGGTACACTTTATAGAAATAGATCTCTCTCATAAACGGAAAAACTAAAGGAAAAACTTGACATGAAGCGTTATAACCCGATCCAAAAATTCATCGTTTTTGCGTGTAGTTGTCTTCTCATGTTCGTTTTAACAAGTCAACATGCGGATGCGGCGCGCCGGTCTCGCGTGCTTTCGATTGCTCTTTTTGCTTCTGGCATGAGTTTCCAACTCGGTAGCACATTTCTCAAAGCCTCCGCTCAAGAGCATTACGACACTTATCTTAACGCCGCAATCCAAGCAGATATTCAAACCCACAAAGATGCTTTCCTCGTCAGACGAAACGCCGGTACCATTATGTCGGGTGTCGGTCTCGGATGTGTAGGACTTGCCGTACTTTTCTCAATCTATAATCAACTCGACACACCTTCAGAGCCATCTGAATTTACGGAAGGCGATGCTGCTTTGGGATACCGATCGCAAGCCGTGAGAACGAAACTACACACTCGGAGAATTGATTTCACAAATTACGGATTTGGAAACACCGGTCTGCTATTTCCGCGTTCCGCGTTCCAATTACTGCCGCACTACGATTTCCAAAACCAGCGGGCAAGTCTGAGGCTTCTACACTACTTTTAACGATTCGTTTCTGCCCGACTTTCCCCTTCTGAGTAACGGATGGGGCCCCGGTCAAAATATGGCTTTCGGTCGGTTTGAAGCACACTAATGATTGTGTTGTTTTTAAGGAGCAAAAATTATGCGTTTATTCCACACCCTATCCAGCCGTAAGGTTGGTATGCTAAGTTTTTTTATACTCTCTGCTTTCGTCCTCTTGTCCGCCTGTACAAGTAGCGAAGATTTCGCGAATCCGCTTGACCCGGAAAACCTACGTACCTCTGGTGCACCGGATGGCCTCGTGCTTTATGCCGGTGATAAACAGGTGCGAGTCACGTGGAACGATATTGGACAGGAAGGTATTAAGGCTTACCGGATCTATAGACGCTCTACAGGTGGAACGGATACAGCGTTTAAGTTAGTCGGCTCCGTTGACGCACCAGCAAACGAATTCATCGACACGCAAAATCTCGAAAACGATCGGCTTGATGCCTCTGGGCAGCTCCTTGCTTATGAATATCGCATTACCTATGTGGATGTCAACGGCATTGAAACACCTAATCCGACGCATCCGCCAACCGAAACTGAAGAACCGCGTCGCATTTGGAAAACAGCGTTAGCCACACCGAGTGTCCCGCCGCCGGTCCCGGTTGTAACACTCGGCGATCCGACCGATCTTACCATTAAACTCTTTTGGGACGGTTATGAATTATCCGATGATTTTTCTATTTTCCGTATCTACGCTGCGCTTGACAATGAAGATGGGAAACCGCTACGTTTTGAAGTAATCGCCGAACCGAAACGAGACCGGTTTTACTATTTTGACCACGATTTTGAGGTAGATGGTACTCGGAAAGTCTATCGCGTTGCTGCCGTAGATACATTTGGTGCGGAAGCATTTGCTACAATCAATGCGGCAACGCCGAATGTCCCGCCTGCGCCGCCGAAAAACGTTCGTGTCATTTACCGAGCGCGCTCGCTGTTTAACACGAAATACGATGCTGTTATCTCATGGACACCGAATACCGAACCCGATCTTGATGGTTACCAACTCTATACCGAAGATGCATCCGGAAATTTTCTTCCGCGTCCCGCACCGGCAAAAAAGGATCGCACCTGGACGATCCCCGGTGAAGACCCGATCCTTGTCGGACAAAATCTGCAATTCAGGCGGTACTGGATAACTGCCTTTGACAATACACCCGGACCCGATGGGCAGCGAGACGAAAGCGCAAAGCAATTAGCGCAATCGCAATAGTTGTAAAACTTTCATAAAAGACTTAAATGACACCATAATCCAAAGGATAAATCTATGCTTTCTAATTTTTCTGGCGCGAATTTTCGGCGGACAGGTTATGCCGAAAAAAAGAGACACCACAATACACAAGCCTTCATATATATGATCTGTGGACTCCTTCTCATTGGCATAGCATCGCCGCTTTCAGCGCAATTGCCAGCTATTCCACATCTCAGCACCATTCAGACCGCGGAACCGATTGGCAAGGGCGGTTCCAGTACCTCGTTTGGGCTCCTTCAATACTCGAAGGTTGATCTGCTACCGGATCAACGCCAAAAAGTGAATATTGGTGGATTTGAAGAACTTCATCGCGTATCACTCCAAATTGAGACCTTTCTCGTGCCCGTCAGATTCAATTACGGTTTGAGCGATGAGCTTGATTTGGTATTGGGCGGCACGTTTTCGACCGGTGGTGTACGGAAAGTCATTCACGATTTCTATAATGTTGCCGAAGAGACCGCCGTTGATCTGACAACCGCCGATCGCCGCGTTTACGATCAACCGTTATTCGACGGTGTCATCGGACTCAAGTATAACATCAAACCTGATCGGGGTGATGGCTTTCCAAGTATCTCTGTCGGTGGCGACGCGCAATTCGGTTTTACTGCCGATGATCGGCTCAACTCGGACAACGAATTCCTTGATTATAGTCCTGCCGATGGGTTTCCGTTTTTCGGAATCAATACCTATATCGTAGGGACTCAAAGATTCGGGAGTCTCTTTAAACTCCATGCCGGCGTTGGGGTCTTTTTAACATCAAAGTTACTGAAAACAACTGATTTTTTTACGCTTAATTGGCAAGTTGGTGGCGAAGTTGCTATGGCAGATAATATGTGGTTAGCGGCTGATTTTTCGCGCGAACTTCCGTATGCAGGCCTAAACGTAACGAACTTCATAGGATTTGCTTTCCGTTATGAAGTCTCGAATACCCTCGCGTTCCAACTCGGATTTAACAGTCAACCCGGATTCCAGTTTAACTTGACCTTCGGCGGCGAGAAGGCACAGACATTTGGTGGCGAGAATTTGCTGTTTTAGCATAAGAAATTGGAGGAACTGCCGATGAGAGCAGTTGTTCAACGCGTTAAATCTGCAAGTGTTGTGGTAGCCAATGAACTCGTTTCCGAAATCGGAGCAGGCGTGCTTGTCTTCCTCGGCGTCGCCCATGACGATACCACAACAGAACTGGAATATATCGCCAATAAAGTTGCCAACTTGCGTATTTTCGAGGATGAAGACGGCAAAATGAATCGTTCGCTTCTCGAAACAGGAGGGGCTGCTCTGGTTGTCTCGCAATTCACGCTCTACGGTGATTGCCGTAAAGGACGACGACCGAGTTTTATTAATGCTGCTCGTCCTGAAGTCGCGAATACACTTTATGAGCAGTTCATCACTCTCCTAAAACAGCAGAATATCCCAACGCAAGGCGGCACCTTTCAGGCGATGATGGATGTGCAACTCATTAATGACGGTCCTGTCACCATTCTATTAGATAGCGACAAACAATTTTTTTAATTTTCCTTGCGGTTCGGTCAGGTGGTTTTGATAGATTGAAGTTCCACTCCGTAGATCCGCTCTCCATTACATTACGAGCTACGGAAAAACCGGCGAAGAAATCCAATATTTAATCTATAGGAGAAAATTATGGCTCGGAAGATGCGTCTCGGTTTAGGTCAATTCAGTGAACTCAGCGAAGAACGGTTAAAATTCATCAAACAACTCGGGGTCGAAGATGTCTTGCTCAACACGGCGCAACTCCCCGGGACGGAGCGATGGGAATTTGAGGACATCTTGCAACTTCGGAAAGAGGTAGAAGCGGTTGGACTCCGGTTAGCAGCACTTGAGAACGTGCCTATCTCGTTTTACGATAAAGCGATGCTCGGTCTGCCCGGTCGCGATGAACAGATTGAAAACATGGCAGCCACCATTCGCAATATCGGTAAGGCTGGCGTTGAGATTTTCGGATACCACTGGATGCCCAACGGTGTCTGGCGGACTTCTCGAACCACACCCGGTAGAGGCGGTGCAGAAGTTACGAGTTTTGATATGGAAGAAGTTAAAGACGCACCGCTATCGCACGGACGCGTTTTCACTGAAGCCGAGATGTGGGAGAATTACGAGTATTATATGAACGCTATCCTGCCTGTTGCAGAAGAGGCAGGCGTTAAACTTGCACTCCACCCCGATGATCCGCCCGTCGAAATCCTTGCCGGAGTGCCGCGCCTGTTCCGCAATTTTGAAGGCTTTAAACGTGGCATGGAGATTACCGATAGTCCGATCCACGGACTCGACTTCTGTGTCGGTTCTTGGTCCGAGATGGGACCGGGTGTTACGGATGCGATCCGCTACTTTGGCGAACGCGACAAGATTTTCTATGTCCACTTCCGCGACGTCGAAGGACATGTTCCGAAATTTGCCGAATCCTTTGTTGACACCGGCAATTGCGATATGTTTGATGTGATGCGCACGCTAAAGGAGGTCGGTTTTACAGGCTTCATGATTACCGATCATGTGCCGCACATCGTAGATGATACAGGCTGGGGACACCGAGGGCGCGCGTACGCCATCGGATACATGACCGCATTCCTCGAAATCTTAACAGCAACGTAGAGATGGATAGAGAGGGAAATGAAACATCCTGAGTACATTGATACCATCAAGCAGGGGGACTGCATTGCGTTGATGTCCGAAATGCCGGATGCATGTGTTGACTTGATCATAACGGATCCGCCTTTTGCCATTGATTTCAAAGCGACTCGCCACAATTACAACCGAAAAAGGGATCGTGTCCTTGAAGGTTACAACGAAATTGAAGGGGTCGACTATCTTGCTTTTACGCTTGACTGGCTTACCGCTGCAACGAGAGTCCTAAAGGACTCTGGCAGTATGTATGTCTTTTCAGGTTGGAACTACCTAAAAGACCTTCTGATAGCAATTGATCAGTGCAAGCTCACGACTGTCAATCACCTCATTTGGAAATATCAGTTTGGTGTTGTTACGAAGCGTAAGTACGTAACCTCTCACTACCACTGCCTTTTCTTGTGTAAAAACGACAAAAAACGAAAGTTTTATCCGTATCGTCGATTTGATAAGGATGCCAAGACTGAAAACGGTGGATCGGCACATTACAAGGACAAGGAGGATGTCTGGGAAGTTAAAAGAGAATATTGGCAAGGCGCAGTCAAAACGCCAACCAAATTGCCTGCTGAACTCATTGAAAAGATACTTGATTATTCCAGTGAAAAAGGCGATGTTGTTTTGGATCCGTTTTTGGGTTCTGGGCAGGTTGCTGTTGTCAGCAAAATGAAGGGACGGCACTACATAGGTTTCGAGATTGTGCCAGCGTACTATGAATTCGCACTTGACCGGCTTGAATCGGGAAAATACTTAATTCAAAAAACCGAAGAAGAACCCGTATGGGATTTATTCAGTATTGGACATGACTCGCATCGGCATGTCGTTTGAATTTTATGGAAAGGAGTAGAAAATGGCGCAAGTTGTTCCCTTACGGTACGACACTGCTTTTAAAAAAGCGTTCAGTCAACCGGAGATCTTCTGTCAATTTGCCGAAGATGTTTTAGGTATCAAATTCTATACCGATGAAGTGCATCGCGGCTACAAATTCCTTGAACCCATTGGGCAAGTTGATATTGAATACGATTTGTTCGCTGAGGATGCGGAATCTCGTATTGTCGTTGAGATACAACACGTCAAAGAACGCCACTTCTACAATCGTTTCCTATATTATCATCTTGTCAGCCTCGTCGAACAGGTAAAAAACAGCAAGGAGTATCAGTTTGACCGGGCGGTTTACACGATTGTTGTCCTAACAAGTCCTTACAGCGAGAACGAAATGGACTTTAGTGTTGCCATTACGGATTTCAATCCTGTCAACGAATTTAGCCGTAAAGTCGATGTCTATCCGCATCAACTTGTGTTTGTAGTGCCCCGTATGGTTAATGAAAAAACGCCATCTGGTATCAAAGCGTGGTTGGAACTCGTGTTGGATTCCCTGGATGGCGAGATAGATGAAAACCACTACAATTCCCCAATCTTCGAGAGAGTGATTGATGCGGTTAAACTTGATAACATCTCGCCGGCGGAACGTCGAGTACTTAAGGATGAAGAGGCTTGGGAAGACACGCTAATAGATGAACATAATCGAGGGAGGCAGCAGGAAAAGATGGCCATTGCACGTTCACTGATTAGCGAAGGCATAAGCACCGAAGTTATTACACGAACAACGGGCCTCACAGCAGCAGAGATCGAAGAACTGAGGCACTCATAAACACCGAGGCGTGTTAATAACGGGGCAATACCATGAAGTGGTAAAAACAGATACACACAACGAGGTGACCTCATGTTTAACAGACCCCCAACCATCGGCGAATACTTAATCAGAAAACTGGAAAGTTATGATATTGAACACATCTTTGGTATCCCCGGCGATTATGTGCTACGGTTCTATAACCTCATAGAGAAGAGTGCCATTCGACATATCGGTATGACCCGTGAGGATGCAGCAGGCTATGCAGCAGATGCCTACGCACGCACAAATGGGATGGGGGCTGCCTGTGTTACCTATTGTGTCGGTGGGTTATCCATGGTGAACGCCGTTGCGGGTGCCTACGCTGAGAAATCTCCTGTCGTAGTTATTAGCGGTGCGCCGGGTGTCAGAGAACGCGGGAAAGATGCCCTTCTACATCATAAAGTCAGGGATTTCCACACGCAGCAACATATCTATGACGAGATTACCGTCGCGACTGCGCTGCTCGATGAACCCTTTACGGCTTTCAACGAAATTGATCGGGTGCTTGATGCGGTGTATCGCTATAAACGCCCTGGCTACTTGGAACTCCCGCGCGATATGGTGGATGTCCGTGGCACACTCTATCAACGTCCATCAACGGGTGGACATCTCAGTGAACCGGACACATTAGATGCTGCCGTTAGCGATGCTATTGATTTCATTAACCAGAGTAAAAAACCGGTGATTCTCGCAGGTGTAGAGGTACACAGATTTGGTTATCAAAACAAATTGATCCGCTTTGTAGAAGAGAAACGTATTCCTGTGGTAGCAACGCTCCTCGGAAAATCGGTGATGCCGGAATCACATCCGCTTTACTTGGGCATCTATGAAGGTGCGATGGGGCGGGAAGAAGTTAGACAATTTGTTGAGGATTCGGATTGTGTTATCATCCTCGGTGCGTTCATGACAGACGTGAATCTTGGGATTTACACTGCTAACCTGGACCGGGCGCGCTCGATCTATGCCACGTCCGAAAAAATCACAGTTCGCTATCACTCCTACGAAGAGGTGATGTTTGATGACTTTATTGACGGCATCAATTCATCGAAACTCCGAAAGCGGCGGAAACCGAATTTAGAGTGGGCACACCGAGATCCGAAACCGTTTGTCGTTGAACCTAACGCACCTTTAACAGTACGTCGGTTGTTCCGACACCTTAACGAATTTATTAGCGAAGGGCTGATAGTTATTGCGGATGTCGGCGATAGCCTCTTCGGTGCTGTGGAATTGCGAATGTCTCAACACACAGATTTTATCAGTCCTGCGTACTATACCTCAATGGGATTTGCGGTACCGGCATCCATCGGTGCGCAACTCAGTATGCCGCATACGCGTCCGCTCGTTATTGTCGGAGATGGTGCCTTCCAGATGACTGGCACGGAACTCTCAACAACCGTTCGTTATGGACTCAATCCGATTATCCTTCTGTTGAATAACCACGGATATGGCACGGAACGGCACCTCTTGGAGGGAGCCTTTAACGATATAGGGTGCTGGAACTATAGCAGCATACCAGCCCTCTTTAGTGCAGGTCGCGGCATCCATGTCCGAACGGAAGGAGAGTTTGATGCTGCCATGAAAACCGCACTCGCTGAGACACAACACTTTACGCTGATTGAGGCGGAACTGGAGAAGTTGGACACGTCGCCTGCCCTCGCTCGGTTAGCAGAACGGATGTCTGGAACAGTTTGAAATTAATAGTAGTAGGCACGCTCCGACGAGTTTCCGTATACACTTGATACAGCACTCCGCCTTCTACTGTGCAGCTATCTTCTCTCGCAGGAAGTCTGTACAAAAAGGCACCTGTGCTTCCGATAGCCCGTGCAGCACGACTGCGCCGTCATAGCCGCTCTCCTTGAGCAGACCGAGATATTGGTCGTAATCCAGCAACCCTGTCCCTGCGGCGAGGTGCCCTGCTTGTCCGTCCCTGTCCAAGTCTTTGGCGTGTGCAAGGGCGATGTCTTCGCCGAGTAGTGCGAACGCCTCATTGAGGATTTCACGCATCTTTGGCAGCTCGCCTTTGTGGAAAATATTCGCGCCATCCATACACACTTTCAGGTAAGGGGATTGCATCTCGTCAAGCAGACGCCGCGCCTTCTGTGCAGAATCAATCACATTCGCTACTTCAGGTTCAAGGGCGAGTGTTACGTCGTACTCCTCGGCTACTGCTAACGCCTGTTTCATGGATTCAACGAGATCGCGCCACGCTTCTGGTGTATTGTTATCAGGATGCGCGCGCCACATGCTCTGTGGGTCGCGAGAACCCGTGCAAAGTGTAATGACCGAAGTACCGAGAGGTGCACATCTCTCTGCCACAGAACGCAGCATCCGCAGCCCAGCGTGGCGTTTCTCAACATCAGGATCAATCATGTTGTAGGTGCCTGAAAGTGCGGAGATTCCGATCTGACGAGCATCCATCTCTTTGCGAATCTCTGTAAGCGACGGTGCCGATGCAGACACATGATATTGTAGATGATGGACACCGTGTTCCACAAGGGCATCAAGGCTCTCAGTGAGTGTATCGCGTCGAATTGTTCCCTCCATGAGTCCAACGTGCATAAATTTCTCCTGTTGACTACTGGTGAGTTGTAATTACTATCTAACAAGGCTATAATCTTCCGGTTTTCAGATTAGAAATGATACAAAAACACGACGATTATATCTCTTGAACTCTCTCCAGTCTAAAGACTGGAGATTCTTTTGTTCCTTGTAGGAACATTCCTTGGGTTTAAGCCAAGGCAACAGGGACTTCCAAGCGGAAGCCCAAGGGCGACGCCATGTCCGCCTCTACGGGGACACCTAAGCATCCCAGATACTTTTGTCTTATGTTTATCGCACCTACACCATCGCGGTGATATGTAAAACCGCACTTGCAGCTATATTCGCGATTGGTAGGTTTCTTTCTATTACCACATTTCGGACAAGTTTGCGAGGTATAGGCTTCGTTGATATGTTTAACTTTGATACCCAATGTTTTAGCCTTGTAGGTTAGCATTGTTATCAGCTTCGCAAATGGCCACTGATGCAGCTTCTGATTTGACTTTTTGCTGTAGTCTATATTATCGCGAATATGAGTCAAATCACCCACAACAATAGTACCAATATCTCTTAACTCACATTGATCTAGCAACTTCCGAGTGTGTTTGTGCAAGCCATCCTTGATTTGATTGTCTATTCTTCTAATCTTCTTCCACTTGCGTCGTGTAAGTCTCCACCAGCGTTTGGAATGGCGTTGGCACTGACTGATAGCGGAATTGAATCCTGCAAGCACTTTATTTCTAAGTCGATATAGCGATCGGATATATCGTCCATTAAAAATCATAGCATCTTGACCATCAAAGCACACCATCGGATGTATCTCACCCATATCAACGCCCATAACACCTTTACCGCTCTCCGGTGGTTCTATAGTCTCATAATATGTAAAATGAAGTTCCCACTGCCCATAATCATAGACCAACTCAATCGTAGCGATCAAATGATTTGTGGACATATCAAAGTTTTTGGGCAGCTTTATATCTAACTTCGGTCTACCCGCTCCCATTGAAAGTCTAACGCGTTTACCGAAAAAACTGCTTTCCACAAATATGATAGCAGACTTCTTCCACTGCGTCGTACGATATTTCTTTCGTTTATTAGGTGGCTTAAGATTCCTAACGCCACCTGTTTTCTTAAGAACAGAATACGATATCCAAGACTTAAAATAGGACGCACGCACCGCCTGTATACTTTGAGAATGCAGAGGTTGACTTTTCGTCAGATTCTTGTCCATCCAACCTTCGCAATCCTCGCCGATATAGAAGTCCATGTGAGCATGCCCATACCCACGCTGATACTGGTACCACTCCATCAAATCACAGCACTCTTTCCATACCTCAGCAGACGCTGCGTTAATCTGAGAAAAAATAGGCTGACTTTCTATTTTGAGTCGTTTCGCTCTTACGAATCGCATAGGATTATCACATCTCACACTTTTATCCCCTGTGAAGTGGGAGGCAGGCACGGGGTCTCCAAGCGTTAACCACGCTTCACATGCCTGCCCATGTGATAGATACATCCTATCATAGAAAGATTGATATTTCAAGTCTATTCTTCACCCAAGCCCAGTCTCTTGCCACAGTCTTGGGTCTCCATTGTCTACATCTCCAAGCTAAAGCATGGAGTTTTGACAATGGAAGCCTTTGATAAAGTATCAAATAGCAAGAAAAAAATGTGATCGGACTTCGGCGCAATTACAAACCGCTTTTACCAGATTTGGTTACTCAAAACCGAAAATTCGTTTCGCAAATAAAACGGAAATATGATATAATGCTTCAGAATCTCTCTAAACAGCGAGGACAAAAAGATGCACACCATTTTAGAGCGTTATCAAAAAACTTTCGCAAAAGATAGAGAAATGGCGCAGGCGGCAAACCACCTTTTTCCGGATGGTGTGACGCACGATGGACGCTATATGACCCCCTTTCCGATTTACGTTACCCGTGCGGACGGATCGAAAAAATGGGGACTTGATGACAAGGAATTCATCGACTACTGGGCGGGGCACGGTGCGCTACTTCTCGGACATAATCCGCCAGAAGTTGTGGAGGCGGTAACGACGCAGATGCACCGCGGGACACATTACGGGGCCTGCCACCCGTTAGAATTGGAATGGGGTGCACTTGTAACGCAGTTGATACCGTCAGCGGAGCGCGTCCGGTTCGTCAGTTCTGGTACGGAGGCGACGCTGATGGCGATCCGTCTCGCGCGTACCTACACAGGCAAGAATAAGGTGCTGAAATTCACTGGGCATTTCCACGGTTGGCACGACAGCCTCATTTTAGGCGCGTATCCGCCTTTTGATATGAGTGTTCCGGGTATCCCACAGGAGATAAAAGGGACAACGCTGTTATGTCCGCCAAACGACATTGATGCCGTTGAAACACAATTGAAAACCGACCCAGATATTGCTTGCGTTATTCTTGAACCGACGGGTGCTTCTTTCGGCATCGTTCCTACAAACGGAACATTTTTAAAGCAGCTGCGTGAATTGACCGAAGCGCACGGTGTCTTACTCATCTTCGACGAGGTTATCACCGGGTTCCGGGTTGCCCCCGGCGGCGCGCAAGCGCATTACAACGTTACACCCGATATGACGACCCTCGCAAAAATTTTGGCAGGCGGGCTTCCAGGCGGTGCACTTGCCGGCAAAACCGAGATTCTCGAACTCATCTCAATGCGGTCGGAGCCTGACGGTTTGAAAATGCCGCACCCCGGTACTTTTAATGCGAATCCACTTTCTGCCGCCGCGGGTATCGCGATGCTCAATATCGTCAAGACTGGTGAACCGCATAAACAGGCACATCGGACTGCAGACCGACTTCGCGCAGAATTGAACAGTATTATTGACGATTACAGACTCGACTGGGTCGTTTACGGCGAATTTTCGGGGATTAGACTGCTCATCGGACACGGGGAAAAAGATGTCCGTGCCTCCGATTTTGATCCCTATACGTGGGATTATCGGAAACTGAAAGGCAACAGCGATCCAGCTATGCAGGAACGTCTCCGATGCGGTCTGTTGTTGAATGGTATTGATCTTGCCAATAACGGTGGAATGACAACAGCGGCGCATACAGACGAAGACATCACGGCAACTGTTGCAGCGTTTGTGCAGACGCTTGAGTGGATGAAGTCAGAAAGTGGAACAAGGCGTTGACAAACCGCCCCAAACGGTATAATAGTGCTTGGTAGTTTTGAGGCATCGCTTATCCACACCCTTGACACGGGGCTCTTTCGTAACAAATAGGATATAGCACTGCACAAAGGAAACTCAAAATGAGGGGAAACACAGAAATGACGATTCAAGAATTATATGAATTGTTGTCCAAGCATTTGGATGATATGGAGGTGCGCCACACGAAGCAGCTGGATGACATGGAGGTGCGCCACACGAAGCAGCTGGATGACATGGCTGCACGGTACACGCAACAGTTGAATGAGCTGGATGTGCGGCACACACAGCGGTTAAATGAGATGGATACGCGTCTCACAGAGCGGTTAAATGAGATGGAAGCACGGCACACACAGCGGTTGGATGACATTGATGAACGGCTCCGAGGCGTTGAGACAGGCATCGCTGAATTACAAGGACGTAAAGCCGGATTCTCTGTCTTGAAAGATTGGATTGTAGCGAGCTGTGCAGTTGCTGCGCTCATTGTCTCGATTATCGCCTTAACTAATTAATTTCTTTCCCTTAAAGGATCTGAAAGTTTGGACAGCGCGTGTCATGCTCATCTCCAAAAATTGCCTAAATTTTAGTCTTTACAAAATATACCACTAAAACAGAGAAGGAGAGTCAATGAAAACAATCACGTATCGCGATGCACTCAAGGAAGCGTTGGCAGAGGAAATGGAACGTGACGACGCGGTCTTTTTGATGGGCGAGGATATCGCTGAGTACGGCGGTGCCTATAAAGTGACCGATGGACTGTTTAAAGACTTCGGGAAGGATCGCATCCGAAACACACCGATCTCGGAAGCCGCTATCATCGGAACTGCACTCGGGGCAGCGGTCACTGGGATGCGTCCCGTTGCCGAACTGATGTATATCGACTTCACTGCAGTCGGTATGGACCAGATTGTGAACCAAGTCGCGAAGATCCGTTATATGGTTGGTGGGCAATTAGATGTACCACTCGTGATTCGGACGCAGGGCGGTGCGGGTCGATCCTCTGCAGCGCAGCACGCACAGAGTCTTGAAGCCTGGTTCGTGCATATCCCAGGACTCCTCGTCGTGATGCCCTCTACACCCTACGACGCGAAAGGGTTACTGAAAACAGCCATCCGGGACGACAATCCGATCATGTTTATTGAGCACAAACTCCTCTATACAGAAGAGGGGGAGATTCCTGAGGAAGAATATACGATTCCGTTGGGGGTAGCAGATGTTAAACGTGAAGGTGAGGACATTACGATTCTCGCGACATCACGGATGGTTCTCAACGCGCTTATTGCCGCAGATACACTTGCTGACGAAGGTATCTCTGCCGAAGTTGTTGATCCGAGAACATTGATGCCGCTTGACAAAGAGAGCATCCTTGACTCTGTCCGGAAAACGAATCGGCTGCTCATTGCGCACGAGGCAGTAGGTCGGGCAGGGTTTGGCGCAGAGATCGCCGCGCTTGTGGTCCGTGAGGCGTTTGATTATCTCGATGCCCCGATTGAGCGGGTCGCAGCTATGCCGGTGCCTGTTCCGTTCGCACCGGTGATGGAGAACTTCGTTATTCCGAACGCGGACCAGATTGCTGATGCAGCACGGAAACTCGTTCGTTATGAAATCTAAATGCCCACCATGAATCGCTGGCGCGTTTCGTTCGCGCGCCAGCAGCGAAAATTTACGTCTCCTCCGTGTTTACCAACTTCTGATACGCCAATGCCAAACCGAAAGCAATCGGGGCCCACAACACCGCTATTACCATAACCGTAATGGAGTATCCGGTACCTACAATTGTCCCTACACGCAATCTCACCAATTCAATTACACTGGCACTCCCACTCTTAGAGGAGCGATATCCAAACGAATCAATAACCTGTTTCGCACGATAGCGTGAGTCGTACGAAAGCGGCATATAGAACAATTCTTTCCCCGCTCGAAAAATTGAGTAATCTAAGGCTTTAAAAATCATGTATGCAGCCGCCCCAGTTTGAAGTGATGGGGATCTCGTCAGAACAAAACTACTGACGAAGTGAACTATCGGAATGCTGAGATGAATATAGGGCAATGCGATAAACCTAAGTGCAAGCGGCACAACCACCAATTGCAAAATGCCGGCGGCCAGTCCGAGATTCCCATACACCGCCCCGTAAAATGCCGTGCGCATATCTTTATCAGGTCTTTCAAGTTCCGCCAATAAATTCAACCGAAGATCCAGCACAGTGGACACCACTTGCGTGCTGATAATCAAAACACCGATAAAGATCAGATATCTGGAACGAAAGAGCGTTCTTACACCAATGTGTCCAAGTTTACCACCCGCTTCTTCTTCGCTCGGTTTGGGTTCACCACCAAACTTGTAAGCAATTACACCGAGAACCGCCGTTGGAACGAGGGCCCCTGCTGTGAATAGCAATAACGCTTCGGAACCTAACAAGGTCGCCCATTTGCTCACAAGTGTCCCACCCAAGAACGAACCGAGAGAAGCGACAGCACAGAAGGGGCCATTAATTCGTTTCGCCTGTTCAGTCGTCAGGACGCTGTTCACAAACGACCAGAACTGCTCAATGAGGATCACGATATACGCTTCGCGAAATACGTAGATGATAGCCGCAGCGAAATGCATGCCGCGGACAAGCATCGCATAGCATCCGAGAATTAAAATGGCAGAAAAAAGCGAGGTTATCGCCAGAGCACGTGTCGCGCCCTGCCACGAGAGTAGGCGACCGTAGCCGTACAGCAGCACGATCATACTCGGGAAAATCGCTACCATACCCCGCGAAAGATTTTCTGCACCATACGCATCAATAAACAACGAAGTGGACACGGAACGGATAAACTCATAGCCGAACAACACAAAACAGGCAGCACTACTGACTGAAATCGCAGCGAAAATAAGTCGTCGTGGAAAGATCGAAAAAAAATCGGAAATAAGTCGTCGTGGAAACATAGGTTGGATGGGTCCCTTCAAAAAAATCGCTACCGCTGCGGAATTTTATCTTCAGTTGGACGCGGGTTATGGACCCAATGTCCACTCGGATCACTACCTCTGGCGACAATCGCGCGTTGGTTCCAATCGTTTGCGGCGTGGACTTCCGGTGGCACGAACCGCATTGTCAACCCACAGCGCCGCCGATCAGAAGTGTTCGGTTCAGAACCGTGTAGCAGCAGATCCGAATGCAACGACATCTGTCCGGCTTTCATCTCAAATGGATGTGGGGTGTCCCCATATTGTGTAGCCCCATGCACCGTCTGACCCAGCACATTCTTCTCCTCAGCGGTGCTACGTTCAAATGCGATCTGCCCGTGTAGGTGAGACTTCGGAATGACGGTCATCGCACCGTTTTCGACTTCAGCATCGTCAATGGCGAGCCATACAGTGACGGTCTTGCTCGGAGAGAGGGGCCAATAAGAGGCATCTTGATGCCAACTTACCTGCTTCACATCACCCGGCAGCTTGCAAAAGTAGTGTGTTCCCCAACAGATCAGCGTCTCACCGAGCAGATCCTGCACGTAATCCAGAATTCTCGCCTCCGTAACAAGATCATGGAGACCGGTACAAGTGGTATGCCACCCGTTAATGGAGTAACTATTCATCCCTGCTGCCAACGCCTTTTCCATGAGCTGATCAAAATAGGCGCGGTGTTCTGCGATCTCCGCTTCAGAAAAGACATCCAAGGGTGAGATAAACCCGTTTTCATTGAAGTGTTCGATTTGGGCACGTGTTAACGTCGATGGGTTTTCATTTTCAACCGGAAAAAACTGCAGTTTTCGTTTGAGTTCCGGCATTGCATCCGTAATTGGCATCGAAGCGTCCTCGTTTCTTTCAGTAGGTCAGAAGTTTGTATTGTAGGTATGATACCAAATTCGGGTCCTATTGTCAATTTTGTTTGTTCTGAATTGACGAAAATTCCACTTGACTTTTAGCGTGAATAGGCTTATATTAATCAAACAGTATGTTAGCATCTCCCTTGGACCCAAGAAAACGGACCTACCTATTAGAAGAACACTAAAAAATGGACGAAAAACGAGCGAGTGGACGCTACTATACGCGCGGAAATCCGTTCCTGTTGAAACCGTTTCAAACATGGGCGAAAGCGTCTCAATTAGATCAACAGATTACTTTAGAACCGTTCGCGGGTGCTAAAGATATTCCACAACTCATTGACGCAGCGAACTTGCAATGCCGGGATTGGGCGTTTTTTGACATCGAACCGGGCGCAGAAGGGATCGCGCAACGTGACACGCTCGCAGACTTTCCCAAAGGTTTCAATATCTGCATTACCAATCCACCGTGGTTAGCGCGTAACTCCGCAACGCGCCGCGGCTTACCTTTCCCAGAAACGACCCGCTACGATGATCTCTACAAATACGCACTTGAGCAGTGCCTAACACATTGCGGATGGGTTGCAGCAATCATCCCAGAGGCGTTTATTCGGAGTGGATTGTTCCTGAAACGGTTACACGATTTCATCTCTTTAGTGCCACAAACGCAAGATAAAGCAAATTACCTCCCTGATAAGGGGGGCAGGGGGGTTTCAGTTATGTTTGAAGACACTGAACACCCTGTGGGTCTCGCGCTGTTTGCACCACATGCGACATCGGATGTTAATGTCTGGCGCAACAATCAATTTCTCGGCGGGATTAATGAACTGCGGATGCACCTTCCGCAACCCTCCTCCAACCGCAGTATTGTGTTCAATGCCCCAAACGGGAATCTCGGACTCATCGCTGTAGATAATACAGTATCCGCCTCAATCCGTTTTTGTCCACCAGAGGAACTCAAAGATTATCCTATCCGTGTCCATTGCCGCTCTATTACGAAAATCGGCGTGCCGTGGCATGTGGATATAGATATGCTCAACACTCACTTAGCAACAATCCGAGAGAAAACCCATGATGTTTTCTTGACAGCTTTCAAAGGCATACGCCGCGATGGACACTACCGACGACGCTTGGACTGGGGTTTGTCCCGCGCAATTATTGACACGGAGTAGAAAATGAACGTCCAAAAACTGGTTTGCACACTTCTATTGATAACCCTTATTACTTCTACAGGATGCATGCCCGGTGATGGGGAATACACCGCCGATCAACCCGCTGGATTTTTCTGGGGTATTTGGCACGGCTGGATCGCACCGATTTCACTGATTTGGGGAATTTTTAATTCGGATATCCGGGTCTATGAACCCCAAAACACGGGGTGGTGGTACGATCTTGGGTTTTACATCGCCATCATCAGCGGTTTCGGCGGTATCTCGCTTACGCGGCGGAAATATAAGTCTACAAGCGACCAATAGAGGAAACTTGAATGTTAATAACACAAGACGATATTCAACGCATCGGCGATAAGGATACGCTGATGCATTTCTTGCAAGAAAAACTGAATTTGCCAATACGAGAAGAGGCAAAACTTGAACAGATTGCACTCCCCTTGCCACTTCCGTTCCTTGGACTTGATGATGCTGTCGCTGAACAAATCATAGATTGCCATGATTTCAGTGGGCTTCCTAAGGATGCCTTAGGTAAACGGCGACCTTTTCTTATTCGATTTAGACGTGAGTCGGGCTATGCAGAAATTCTTCGCGATGTAGCTGAAAATCTACATCAGAAAACCACCAACCCCGCGGCCCTTTTCTTTATCTGTGCGAATGAGCATTTTCAACCTTTTGCTTTTGCTAACTTCAACGATTCAAAATCCGAAGACTGGCAGACTGCTATATTAAATATTCGTGCTTGGACACAAGAGAATACGCATATCTACACAAGTTCTGAACATGAGTTACCTACCGATTTTTTCCCTAATGTGTCAATAAACCAGCCAATAGTGTCAACTTCACATGAAGTTTTGTTAGCCAAATTGGAAAATATCGGAATACCCTTGGGCAGAGATGAAGACATTTACCGTGGTATTGCACTCGGATATAAAAAAGCGTTCGTCATAGACCAAGCTGCCTATGAAAAACTTCTTGCTAAAGACCCCAAGGTTGCTAATATTATGGAGTCGTTCCCTGATAATCCTGAAAAGTGGAGGTGGAAACCAAGGAACGTGATCTATATCCCGAGCAGTAAAGACAAACGCTGGCCTTGGTCACGTAAAACACGCGAATTAGAAGCTGAGCAGGTTTTTAAAGAGGCGTATCCAGTAATTAGTACGCGCATGAAAAGTTATAAGAAAAAGTTAAAAGCAGCGAAAATTCAAGTTGAATTTTATTGGGAGTTCCCAGCAACTCCGAAGTATGAGAAACTAAAACAACCGAAAATTATCTTCCTTGGTAACGATACTTCTATGCGGGCAGCTTATGACGCATCGTGTAAATTTCTCTACGCTGCAGCGGTGTTCATACCAACGGAAGATCATTCTCTGCTTGCAATTCTAAACAGTAAACTTTTCAATTGGTTTGCTCGCAAGAAGTTCAAAGCTAAGGACCCGAAAATCAAAGCATTAGCTTTCAAAAAGGAAAACATGAAAAACGCTCCAATAGCCCCACGAACCGAAGAGCAAAAAGTAGAACTTTCGCGTTTAGTCCAGCGGATACTTGATGATCCCGATAGTCCCAAAGTTCCTAATATTGAACGGGAAATAGATCAATTGGTATACAAACTGTACGACCTAACACCCGCAGAAATCGACTTGATTGAAGAGGAATCTAACCAATGAAAGTCTTAGTCATCGGTGGGACGGGCAACATCAGTAGTAGAATTGTGCCCACCTTACAACAGCGAAACAAGGAAGTTGCCTGTTCAACCGCGTACAACATGTTGACTCACTACTGTTAGATCTCTGTGTGATTCATGCAACAGGCAGCATATCAAGGCTCGCTTTTTAACCGCGAAATCCATCGCTATGAACTTCAAAACAGATAGTGATGTAATTTTGGATTCTACATCGCTATCATCAGCGGTTTCGATGGTATATCCCTTACGCGGCGGAAACGTAAAAAGAGGGTAGTGCAGACGAACAGTAATACTAATTAAGCGCACTAAAACCAAGGAGAGGATGTGATGAAAACTTTTGAGACGCGAGGTCCTGTAGATGCCGCACGAAATTATGTCGTCAAGCGGACAACGGAGCTTGCAGATTTCGTTGATCGCGTTAAACAGGGTCGCTACATCGTCATCTTTGCACCTCGCCAGACAGGTAAAACAACCTTTTTCCGGTGGGCACTGGATGCCCTCGCAGCCGACAGTATAACTTATTTCCCTATTCAATTGAATTTTGAAGCCTATAAAAACCTGAACGCCTCCGTTTTTTATGGTGAACTCTACCAAGATATTCGTGAACAAATTGGAAAGATTTTCCAAAAACGGGGACACGTACCATCGGAAGCACTTCATCAATATCTTCAAGGGTCCCAGGTAACCGATCATCTGTCAATGCTACGCTTCTTTACGGAACTCGAAAATCTGCTAAAACCGCAGCGACTTGTAATGATAATTGACGAATTTGATGGCATTCCGCAAACCGTCGTGAGCGATTTTCTGCACTCGCTTCGCCGCA
>PYIY01000094.1 GCA_003635195.1 Candidatus Poribacteria bacterium
CCGGTCTGTGATTTCAAACGTGCCAAGGCTTCAAAGTCTGATTTCAAATGGGCAGATGCCACCGGCACCTTCGCGACTTATGGACACTGTGCGACGAAAAGCCTCGGCACATTTTTCGGTTTTCGTGGCACACTGATAACCACGGCTGCAGGTATTCCTGTTGACTTCGCCATTGCTTCAGCCGATAGAGATGACCGAGATGTGCTGCTCTGTCTTGTCGAACGCGGTGAATATCGGATTCTTCTTGGCGATAAAGGGTATATTTCTCAACCCCTTCAGGCAGAACTCATGGAAACCGAAGACACGGTTTTATTACCAACACTGAGAAGCAATCAAAAGCAACAGTATCCTGAGAGTTTTCGCAAACTTCAGGTGCGGATGCGCCGTCGCATTGAGACGACGATCGGTCAGCTAACAGAGCAGTTTCATATTTCTCGTGTGCGTGCGTTGAAGCATTGGGGGTTGCTGACGCGGATGAGCAATAAACTCGGCAGTTGTCTGCTCGGTGTTTTCGTCAATCAATGCCTCGGACGCCCCTTGATGAAACTCAAAGATCTCGTTCTCGCATAAGGAAATATCTATGCTCACAACATTAATTAGCACAAGTCGTATTTTTAGGGAAAAAGCAAATAAATTTTTGGTATTGCCATAGTTGTAAAATCTATCATGACCGCGATCTGAACGCGGCTATTAATATTCTCAAGGTTGGGACATCAACCTTTGGAGGAGAGGGTGCCAGGTTTTTTTGTTGCAAATTTATGTTATATTTGCTATTATTGGAAGGACTATATGAAACTCAACGCCGTAGGGGTGCTTTTCAGGCATGTCTACGATAAACTTTGAAAGGAAAAACCTATGAAAAAAGTGATATTAACGCTTGGCGTGCTGTGTTTCAGCCTCATCGCTGTTCATATCAGCACCGCTGAGATTGACCTCGGAACGGCAGTCGGTATCTGGTTATTTGATGAAGGCAAAGGCGGTACCACTGCTGACCTCTCCGACGCAGGACACGATGGCGAGCTCATCAAATCTCCTGAATGGGTAAAAGGCAAGTTCGGTCAAGCCCTCAAATTCGATGGAAAAGCCAGCTGTGTTTCAACCCATGAGAAACTCTTGGATGGTCTGGAAGAGTTCACTATCCTCACCTGGGTCCAGACCGGCAAAGTTGCAGCGAACCGTATTGGGCTCGTTGGACAGAATGACTCTCCAGAGTTCGGTTTTATTAACCCCCAATCTGTTAACCTCTGGACCCCCACCGCAGGTGGAACAACCAACCCGTGGAAATTTAAACACGATGATGGCGAGTGGCACCACGTCGGATGTGTCGCCACGACAGATTATGTCCATGTCTATATTGACGGTGAGTTTTTAGAAAAAAAAGGCAAGTGGGCAAACCACGGTGCATCTAACTTTAACGTTAATATCGGTGGATGTGGTGTCTGGGATCCAGGCGGCAACTTCTTCCCAGGTGCAATGGACGAAGTCGCTATTTTCCATTCGGCTCTGGAACAAGCAGATGTTCAGGAACTGATGGAAAAAGGGTTCCAGCAGTATTTGGCAGTTGACCCCAAAGACAAGCTCGGTACAACCTGGGGGCATATTAAGTCAACGCACCATTTCAAATAAGAACCGCATCTTTTCCAACACTCATAGACGTACTGGGTTATAGTAAATTTCGCAGTGCGTCTATGAGTAACCTTTCCGTTGATGTCCGCACGCCTCACACATACCAGCACCTCTACTTTGATTCATGCAGTTCCCTGAGTTTGTCTAATACAATCCTATTCCCCGGTTCTAATTCTAAAACCCGTTCAAAGGCACCAATCGCCTCTGGAATATTTCCAAGTTCCTGATAAGCAACACCCAGTGCACCGTATGCGCGAACGTGCGTCGCCTCAATTGCGATAACCTTTTTAAATAGCGAAATGGCTTCGAGATGGTTCTTCTTCGTCAGAGAAATTAAGCCGAGTCTATAAATGGCTTGGACATCCGTTGTGTCGTGCATGATGACCTGTCTGTAGTGTGGTTCGGCTGCCGTATAACGTTGTTTTTTCCAATAGGCACCGGCAAGATCGCGATGCACGGATAGTTTAGATGGCACGAGTTCAAGTGCCTCCTGATAGTGCTGAATTGCCGCTTCAAGCTGCCCTGTGCTCTCATACACTGTTGCAAGATTCGCGTGTACATTTGAGAAAAAAGCGTCGTAATCCGAAGGGTTCAACTGCCCGTGAGATTCGTTATCTGTTTTATTTTTTCTAAACTGAAGTGCCATTCGGCAGGCACGGATCGCTGCAGCGGTCTGTCCGGTTTCATAATAGATTTGCGCTATATAGTTATGTGCCTGCGCTTTCAAGTAGGCGCTCTCGTCTGGACTTCTCTCCTTCTGAACCTCTATATCCTTGTCGAGTAGTGACAGGAGGTGTTTTAGTGCTGATAAAGCTTCGGGGTGCCGTGCTGTATAGAGGAGTGAAATGCTATAGTCGAACCAGACTTTTATATCTTTCTGTGCGTCTGAAATAAGCGTCTCAAATTCAACGACAGCCCTTGTATAATCGCCTTCTGACATATAACGCCTACCACGTTCAGCATACAACGGCGCAGTGACACCCGCTTGCAGCACATCCCACCACAGCGGATCGGCTAACTCACTATATTGACTCGGATAGCGTGCTGCTTGTGCGTGTCGTTTTGCCGCTTGCTTATCCCCTAATGCGGTAGCGACCTGTGCCATCAGCACATGTGCTTCACTTTGCCTCGGATTCAGATGCAAGGCACGTTCCAAATGCGTTCGGGCAAGTTTCACCTGTCGTCTTGCGAGTGCAATTTCACCGAGCCAGAGTTCAGAAAACGGATTCTCCGGTTGAAAGTCTTTGGCGAGTTGTAAGTGATGCTCCGCAGCATCAAGTTTCCCTAAGATTCGGAGTGCGGAAGCGAGATAGAGATGCGCGGGCGCGTATTCTGAATTCAAGGTAAGCGCGCGGGTGAGATGTTTAACTGCCTCCTTTGGCTGACGTTGCTTTGTCAAACGTCCCAAAAAGTAGAGCCATCCGAATTCGTCAGGCGCGAGTAGACTCGCTCGGCGATAACACGGAATCGCTGGTACCTCCCAACCGTGACTGAGGTAGACGTGTCCCAATTGCCCCCAGACCTCTGCATCATCAGGCGAGTTCCGAACGGCTTCCTGTGCAGTTTTAATCGCCTCTAAAAGTATTTTTTCCTCAACGAAGTCGAGGTCCGCAGGCTCTGGAATATCGATATTACGCTCTGCGAATCCAAAACTATTCGTCAGAATTAGGAGAAGATAGAGAGCCTGTTTCATCAAAATGCTCTCCCTTTTCCTTGATGAACCTTTACACGGCGGTTAGCAGTTGTCCCAGGAAATCTTTCGCGGCTTCCGTCTTGCCAATGCACATCAATCGCTTGAATTTTATCGATCGTTCCCAACCCGAAATGCACACTCGGTTCACTACTGCTGAGGTAACTTGTCCCCGACAACACATAGCCCGTCAATGTCAATGATTCAGTTTGGAGTGTTACTTGTGCACCGAGTGCGTTTCGATTTTGCGTGATCGCTTGCACAAATAACCAATGATGCTGATGCGGTGGTGCGTCGTTTCGGAAAACGCGAAGCCGATTATCAAGATTGCTCACCACCATATCAACATCACCATCTCGGTCAATATCACCGAAAGCCATTCCGCGGCTCACCTCAATAGGTGCTGTAAAATCGGGAGCACGTGAACTCACATCGCTGAACGCGAAACCGCTTGCTGTCCGAGAACCCTGAAAGAGAAGATTGGGTTCAGCATAAAAGTTCCAGAATTCTCCAACGTCTGCGCCGTCCAAGATCTCCCCGCGCTTCACCCTTCCGTTGACGAGCGCAATGTCAAGATAACCATCATTGTCGAAATCAAGGAAACCACATCCAAAGCCTGTCCAACGTAGGTCGCGTCCGGCGAAACCTGCTATTTCAGTCATGTCAGTGAATACGGAGTGGTTAGAGGCGATATAAAGCGTATTTGTCTCGCCAGATAAATGCGTCGCGAACAGGTCAGGCAGCGTATCGTCGTTGATATCGCCAACACCAATGCCCATGCTGCCTTCGGGTTGCCCGTAAGCGTTAAACGCAAGCCCGTGCAATATGGCTTCCTCAGCAAAAGTGCCGTCGGTCTGATTTACCCAGAGGTGGTTCGCTTCGCCGTCGTTGGCAACAAAAAAGTCTGCCCACCCATCACCCGTCAGATCCAGACACACAACACCGAGACCTCTGCCGGGCATTGCAGCAATACCCGCCTGAGCGGTCACATCTGTGAAGAAGCCATCGCCGTTGTTTCGGAACAGCCGATCCGTTGCAGGCTCGAAAACTTTGGGATTGCAATAATCTATCGCACTATGTTTCCCGCGACAGACCATTTCTGGGTCAAACTGAACGTAGTTGGCTACATAGAGATCAAGATCTCCATCTCTGTCATAATCACCAAAGGTCGCGGATGTCCCCCACGCCTCATTTGAGAGACCTACCTCTTTTAGTGCGAATGTACCGTCACCGTTGTTGCGATAGAAAACATCTGTACCGTAGTTCGTCACGTAGACATCTACGTCGCCATCATTATCAACATCACCGATTGCCACGCCTTGTCCATAACCTTCGTGTCCGATGCCAGCGATTTCTGTAACGTCAACAAACGTTCCATCGGGTTGTTGCTGAAAAAGTTGATTTGGGGCGGGGGCAACCGCAAGGGGTTCCCCTCCATCGGGTGGCGAAAACCGGATGTGCAGTATATCCAGCGCGCCATCATTGTTGTAATCAAAGAGTGCGACACCACTCCCTATCACCTCAGGTAGCGCGTGTGTGCCTGCAGGCCAAGCAGCCTCTGTCTCTGAAAAACCGAGTGCAGCGGTCACCTCCGTAAATAGGGGTTTATTTGTCTCTGCGTGTGCTGCCCATAACAATCCGATTACAACGGTGAGGGTGATAGCGGGTAGTTTCGTAAACATAGTGAGTGTCATTCCAATAACCCCCTAAATCCCCCTTATCAGGGGGCTTTAAGAGGAATTACGGCAGGATTACAAATTCCAATTGCCGATGTGCTTCACGTAACGCTTTCTCTACCATCTCGGCTGTCTCGGCACGCGCGAAAATGAAACCGAGATACCGCGCTCCCTCTGGTAACGGCACCACTTCTCCACCAATCGGGATTGTGATATTGACCTCTACGATGCCGTCTACATGGTGTGCTGCTGTTTTGCCGCGGACTTCACCGAGAATACCAGCCTTCGGCACCGGAATCATCATGACCCCCGCTGCCTGCTGTTCTCGCTGTAACATCTCCACCGGTTGTCCAATCGCGTGTCGGATAACGAGTTCCTCCAGCGACATGCCAGTTCCGAACCGCAAAGTCCTTGCGCAGAGTCCACCAATCGTCCGTGCAGCGATTTCAATGAGATGTGCCCCTTTGGCGTTATAGCGCAATTCAGCGTGGACGGGTCCGTGTCGCAGTCCTAATGCATCGGCGGCTTCCGCTGTGGCGTTATGTAATGCATCTTGGACATCCGCTGGTAAACGCGACGGCGTAATATAGAGGGTCTCTTCAAAAAAAGGACCTTCAAGCGGATCCGGTTTATCAAAGAGTGCAAGCCCTTTAAGTTCACCGTTTAAGAGGATACCCTCCAATGCCACCTCTATCCCCGGAATATAGTCCTCAACAAGCAGGTGTTGCGAAGCGTCCGTCAAGGCATCGGGGTTAGAAACCCCTCCGACGTCGGTGGTGTCCTGCAAAGTATGCAGCAGTTTCGTTGTCCGCTGAAAAGCAGCGATAAATTCAGTGGGTGTGTCTGCACGGATGACCCCGCGGCTTGCGGAGAGAGCGAGCGGTTTGATGACACACGGAAAACTGACCTGTGTATCTGTAGGACTGGGTGACCCAACCCCTACGATTTCAGCGGGATCATCATGGATAGAGAAGCGTTGGTAAGCGGGTCCCGATACACCTTTTGTTGATAGTGTGTGCCTTAAAAGGTATTTATTGCGTGTCGCTTTTGCTGAAGCGACGGGGTTATGGGGAAGTCCTAAAGCCTCTGATGCAATCGTCGCAAGCAAGGTGGTATCATCATCAACACCGACAATTGCTGCAAGCGGGTATGTCCCATCAAATTCGAGGATAGCCTGGGTCGCGACGGTTGGCGCGCTGAAGTCAAGCACGAGGGTGTGGCGCGGCGAGAGGTCTGCTGTCGTTGCCGCTTCTTCTGATGCAACGACTACCTCCACATCAAGCTTCAAGGCAGCTTCGAGGAAATCAGTCGCTCGATATGTGCGTGTTGGCAGGAGCAGGAGGATACGCGGTTTATCAGTCATCAATTATTGGTTATCAGAGTAATTAGTTTTCAGTCATGAGTAATCAAAAGTTGAAAGTTGAAAAGTTGCGAAGTTGTGCCTTCTTAACTTTCTAACTTTCGCACACTTCCTAACTTTCTGATTGCTGACTGCTGAAAGCCATTAATTCGGTCGAGCACCTCTCAACAACTTCTGATACGATGCGTGTGCATTCTGTGCATCTTCGTCACCATCAAGGACACGCCGCAGACATTGCACGAAGCCGATCGGATTATCTTCACCGAAGATCGTACGTCCGAACAGAATCGCGCGTCCACCGTTGCTGACAACATTGTGCGCTAAGGCAAATGTGCTACGCGCATTTTGACGAGGTCCCCCCAACGCACCGATGACCAATGTCGTATCGAATTGGCACAACTCAGTCCAGACATCGGCGGTTGTATAAGCGGTTTTAATAAAGCGCGGGCGTTGATGTTTGCGGAGATAGCTCATCGTCCGAACGATAGAATCAGCGACATACATGCCTCGTTTTTCGTCGTCCATTCCGGGCAGTTTAATATTCGGTAGAAAGACCTCTAAGAGGTGGTCGAACCCCTCGATTTCACCAACAATATGTGCGAACTGGACATACGCCTGCAACATCCGTTCATCGGCAATGGGATCGTTATTGAGGGTAATGGAGTACAGTCCAAGGTTAACGCGACATTCAAGCGCGGGACCAATGAGTGCTTCACAATAGCGTTGCATATCCTCTGGAAATACTGTCTGAAACGGCATTGACAACTGCGAGGTGTAGATGCCGAACCGTGGGTTCCAGATAGCGGTTTCCGAGTTCATGCGGACGATTGGCGTAATTGGTGTGTTTCCAAAAAGGTTTTCTTCAAGCGCGAGCGTTTCTGCATCGGCGGGGGTCATCAGAAGCCCATCTAATTGTCCATCAGCAACAAGGTCGCGTTGCAATTGCAGAAACTCTGCATGTGTGCGGTAGTGAGGTTTTGGGTGTTGCACCTGTCCGAGTCCTTTAATCCCCGCGGATGCGAGTGGATCCGCAGCGAAAACCAAGATCGGGTTCTGTGCAAGCAAATCTGTATCAGCAAGTTTATCAAATATCCGGTTGCCCATTGTTTTATCTTTCCTTGCGGTTAAATCGAGTGGATTGTTACTTCAAGTGCCTTTCCGTGGAGCCGTCCTCCATTACATTACGGACTACGGTTTTTGTACGAAAAAGAAGAACAAATTTTTTATCTTTCCTTGCGGTTAAATTGAGTGGGTTGTTACTTCAAGTGCCTTTCCGTGGAGCCGTCCTCCATTACATTACGGACTACGGTTTTTGTGTTAAACAGGACTCACGCAAATTGAGCGAATATCAGGTATTTAGACATAAAAAGCGGTAATTTTGGTTTCGCTTTAAACCCGCTAAAGAATCAACGGTATGAATGCCTTATGGGCATTCACCGCCCCTTATCAGGGGGACTTTAAGACGGAATGCGTAAGTCCTATCATAGTGTATTTGTAGGGTCAATATCTATCACAAATTCAATGGCCTTTGATTTTATGATGGCAGGCGGTTCATCAGCAAAACGTTTAAGGAGTCGCCCTATTTTTTTAGCATCAGTACTTCGGAGCAAGAGATGCCACCGAAATTTCCCTTCAATTTTCGAGAGCGGTGCCGGTGCGGGACCGAGGATCTCTACTGTCGTTTCTTCAACATTGGGAATCTGTGAAGCGCGTTCTTGATCCGCCTGCCAAATTTCGAGTTGATCTCGCGCGGCATGCGCGGCATCAATCACCGTTTGTTCGTCTTTGCCTCGGAGTAAGAGGGTCGCAACGTGAGCGAAGGGTGGGTACCGTAGCGCGTCTCGCGCGACGACCTCCTGCGCATAGAAATCGAGATAGTCGTGTTTCTGTGCTGCCTCTATACAGTAGTGCTCCGGCATGTAGGTTTGGATGACGACCTTTCCTTCAAGTTCGGCGCGTCCAGAACGTCCGGCAACTTGCGTAAGTAGGCTGAACGTCTGTTCACTTG
This sequence comes from Candidatus Poribacteria bacterium, assembly GCA_003635195.1. Classification (GTDB taxonomy): domain Bacteria; phylum Poribacteria; class WGA-4E; order WGA-4E; family WGA-3G; genus WGA-3G. The sequence goes on from PYIY01000094.1 coordinate 8,361, forward strand.
CTCGGAAATCAGGAAGATTTAAGGCGGTATCCGCTGCGATAACTCCGACAAGAGTGACATTCGGGAAGTCCAATCCCTTTGACACCATCTGTGTGCCTATTAGAATATCAATTTTCTGTTGTTCAAATTCCGCTAAAATCTGTTGATGTGCGTTTTTCCTCGCCGTTGAATCCGCATCAAACCGTTTCACGCGTGCTTTCGGATATGCTTTACGTACCTCTTGTTCGACTCTCTCTGTTCCCGCGCCAAAAAAGCGAATCGTATCATTACCACACTGCGGACACGCTTGTTGCGTCAGACGTTTGCTGCCACAATGGTGACAGGTAAGCTGCTGCGTTTCACGGTGGTAAGTAAGTGAGATAGAACAGTTATCGCATCGTTCGACATAGCCACAAGTACGGCAAAAGACATAAGTGGCGTGCCCACGCCGGTTAAGAAATAGGATAATTTGCTCTTGCCGGACAAGCCGTTCTTCGATGGAATTTCGGAGCAGATCAGAGAAGATCGTCCGGTTCCCTTTTTTCAACTCGGTGCGCATATCAACGATGTGAACATCGGGCATTTTTCTATCAAAAACACGGTCAGGTAGGTTTAGGAGTTGATAACGCCCGTTTCGTGCTCGATGAAAACTTTCAAGCGATGGGGTCGCGCTTCCGAGTAGAACAGGGCAGTTTGCGAGGTCGCTTCGCTTCTGTGCGACTTCCCGTGCATGGTAGCGCGGGGCAGTATCCGATTTATAGGAGTCCGAATGCTCTTCGTCTATAATCAACATCCCAAGTCTTTGAACGGGGGCAAAGATGGCAGAACGCGGTCCAATGACAATATCGGCTGCCCCTTTTTGGATGCGATGCCATTGGTCATAGCGTTCGCCATCACTCAATCGGCTATGCAGCAACGCGACACGCTCACCGAATCGTCCCACAAATCGAGAGGCAGTCTGAGGTGTGAGCGAAATCTCTGGCACCAATACAATGACAGATTTTCCACTTTCAAGGATATCTGCCATCGCCTGCATATAGACCTCGGTTTTCCCGCTCCCGGTTACACCGTGTAGTAAAAAGGTCGGTGGGTATTTAGTTCTGTTGAAGGCGTCGGGGTTAGAAACCCGGCCTACGGTGTGTGATGCGAGTGTGTTTTTAATTTCCGCGAAGGCTGCGGTTTGCGCGGGATTCAAGGGGAGCGGTTGTGTCGGGGCAACAGGTTCAGAACTCAAAGGATTGCGCACCGTTTGGGCCCGTGTGATACGAATAAGCCCGTGTCTTTCAAGCGTCCGTAGCAGCGAAACGCTGGTATTGACTCGCTTCATTAGGTCTGCTGTCGCCAAAGGTGCCCCTTCATCAAGAAGGAATTGCAGGATCTCTGCACGCTTGACATCGGCAGCATGGCGGCGGTTAACTGAACGCTGTGGGGACGCATTTTCGTGAACATCTGGGGTTTCGTTCTTGAGTTGCTGAATTTCCGCCTCAATATCGGCGGTTGGTAAAGCTAACTGTGCGACAACGGTTTCCTGCGTGGTAGCTTTCGGTTTATGGATGACATTGGTCTCAACGACCCCTTTTTCGCGGAGTCTTGTAATTCGCGAACGAACATCTTGATAGCTCAAACCCGTCCGTCTAACAATTTGATTAAGAGAGAGTTCACCCTCTGCTTCCAAAAGTGCAACGAATTCTTTTTGTACTTTTCCGAGGGCTCCTGAAAATCCATGTAGGAGTCGAACCTGTTCCCTTTTCTGGGTCCGCACGGCGGCTGGCACTGCAGAAAAGAGCGCGACCCCCCATGAACAGACATAATAATCCGCCATCCATTTCGTAAGGGAGAGAATTTCCGGCGAGAACATCGGTGTTTCATCAAGACACTCGGCGACATTCTTGATACGGTTGGGGGGCAGGTCGGTTTCATCAAGCCGTTCAACGACGATGCCTTCCTGCTTCGTTCTGCGAAACGGTGCTAATACTCGGACCCCGGGTTGCAAAACTGGGTCCAACTGTGGCGGCACGCCGTAGGTAAATACTTGATCTACTGATAGCGGAAAAGCAACGTTTGCATAGCGCATAATTAGTTGTCAGTTAATAGTTTTCAGTTTTAGGAATTTCCAGTTTCCAGTTTTCAGAAAAGAGGGTGTTTTTGCTTGGGTGTTTCCCCGTGAGTAATAAAAGCCATTCTTAACTGGCCCCTGGTTACTGATACACTGATAACCATTCCTTTACTTTACCCTTGTGCCAAAAATGCGAGTACCTTTTTTATATCTTCCCACACATCACGTTTGGCATTTGGGTTTCTGAGAAGGTATGCGGGATGATAGGTCGGCATAACAACCGGCGGCTTTTTATGTGGAAGGACGCGCAGTCCAGCGACATTGCATTCATGGAACGCCCCGCGAAGTTTTGTAATGCCGATCTTTGTATCAAGCATCATCTGTGCAGCAAAACTCCCGAGTGCCACAATCACCTTCGGTTGTATCAATTCTATTTGGCGTACTAAATACGGACTACAAGTCTCGACCTCCTCCCGTTCTGGGTTTCTGTTGCCGGGTGGACGACACTTCAGCACATTAGCGATATAAACATCCGCGCGCTTAAGTTTCATCCCTGACTCAATAATTTGTGTCAGCAACTGACCGGCTCTACCGACAAAAGGCTCTCCCTGTTGATCCTCGTCAGCACCGGGTGCCTCACCGATGAACATAAGGTCTGCCCTCATATTTCCGACCCCAAAAACGACACTATTCCGTGTTTCGTGTAACGGACATTTGGTGCAATTCCCGGCATCCGTTGCCAATGCGGGTAGGTCGAAATCCGCATAAGGCGACTGCTGTTCAGGTTCGCTTAATTCCATTTCCGTGAAACCGAGTTGAAGTTGCTCTTCCATGTATTCCCTCACACTTGCAACAAGTTCTATGTATTCTTTTCTGAGGCTATCGGTATCCATTTTTCGTCTATGCCTAATGATAGTTATCAGTTTTCGGTTGATTAATTCGTGAGATCATAAATAAGGGACATGCCATCGAACCAAGTGACATAGAGAAAAAACGCGATGAGAAGGACAACGCTGACTTGTTGAACAATCTCTTGTGCTCTTCGAGGCATCGGCTTGCCGCGGATCTTCTCCACTGCGCAAAAGAGCAGCTGCCCACCATCAGCAATCGGAATTGGTAACAGATTGACAATAGCGAGATTGATACTGATAAACCCTACAAAAAAGATGAGGCTGCTCAAACCGAGGCGGCTGAATCTGCCCGTCATGTGGGTAATACCGACGGGCCCGGCAAGGTATTTCGGTGATACCTCACCCCCTATCAACTGTTGCAGCGTTCTACCGATAGCGGTACAAGTTAGCCATGTCGCTTCAACACCTTTTCCGAACCCAGTGAAGAGGTTATATTCCTGTAAAGGTGCTGTTTTGCGATCCAGTTGCATACCGCTGAGGGAGGCCTGCCACATCAGTCCAAAGCGCGGAAGATCTGCGTCTCCGTTTGAAGTTTGCGTTTCGCCTCCGAGCGTTACTCGTTGCGGGTTGCCATCTCGCATCAAACTGATTTCAAAGGGTTGGTTCGCTGTTGTCTGGAGCTGATGGTAAAGAGTTGTCTGGTCTATCAGTTTTCCGTTAAGGGTCGTCAGGACATCACCGTTCTGAATGCCGGCATCTGCGGCGATGCTTCCTTCTTGGACACTTGCGATCACATGCCAGTTGACGGGTAACGCAAAGGTAAGCATTTGATCCGCGCGACGAATGCCGAGTGTCAATGCTTCTGGATTCTCATTAATCCGTTTATAGAGTGCCTTATATTTTTGAAAAATCCAGTTCGCTGAAGGGTCCAACTCGTGGTGTCCAAACACCCGTTTATAGAATGCCTTATATTTTTCATCAGTCCAGTTCGCTGAAGGGTGCCACACGCCGTATCCGAAGTACGGGGTATTATAGAGCCGCTCGCCGTTGATGCTCTCAATTACGTCTCCGACTTGAAGGCCGGCATCCGCAGCGAAACTTCCTTTTCTGATATGACTCACCTCTATCTCACTACCGTCGGTCACCCGAATCTTGCCTATATCACCTCTGACCCCCTCCGGTATAGGCTCGGGTTTAACAGAGAGGGTTTGGCGTTCGCCATCGCGTTCTACAACGAGTTCAAGTTCCTTGTTAGGACTTGTGAGAATTCGAGTTTGGAATATAGACCAGTGGCGGATTGACTCTCCGTTGATTGAAATAAGCGTGTCGCCGGGCATGATGCCGCCGGCAGCCCCTGGGCCATCGTCCGAAACCCAACCGACCTGAACCGCCTTTTTCTCACCGAGAGGTAATCCTGTCAATCCACCGATTAACCGTGCAGTCCCGGTGTTAAACCCAATAGTGAAGACGAGCCAATATACCAAAACACCAAACACAAGATTAACAACAGGTCCTGCTGCGACAACAAATGCGCGGCTGCCGAGCGATGCACTCGCAAATTCGCCAGGGGCACCGGTCTGCTCGCTTGGATTCTCACCTTCCATCTGGACATAGCCACCAAACGGGAATACGGAGATTTTATATTCCGTCTCACCTCGCTGGATCCCGACAATTTTCGGCCCGAAACCGATGGAAAAAGTGTTCACCTTGATACCACACCGTTTCGCGGCATAAAAGTGGCCGAGTTCATGAATAAAAATAAGAAAACCGAGGGAAACAATTGCAAGAAACACCGTCCTGAAGTGCGGAAGGAAGGAGCTCATTAAGTCAAAGAAGAATTCCATGTTTATTATCCTTTTTTTTTACAGCGAGATTTTCACACCTCAACTCACTGCTGTTTTATTAGAGCTTGTGTAGTTTTTTATCAGTGAACCTGCTGTTGATTTTGCCCACCGATCTGCTTCCAGGATATCTGGGAGTGTCGGCTCTGGCACCATTATGTGCTTATCCATCACATGTCCGAGAATAGCCGGTATATCCATAAACCCGATGTCTGCGTTAAGAAACGCTTCCACGACAACCTCATCTGCGCTACTCAATACCACGGGAAGTGTGCCACCAACGTCTGCGGCGGTATACGCCAGCGAGAGGCACGGAAACTTTTCAAAATCAACAGGTTCAAAATGTAGTGTACGCGCCTCTTGTAAATCCAGGCGTGGCACGGGTGCGGAGAGTCTACGGGGATAAGTTAAAGCGTATTGAATCATAATACGCATATCTGTGGGACCTAATTGTGCGAGCGTAGAACCATCTGTCCATTCCACCATAGAATGAACGATGCTCTCCGGGTGGACAACGATGTCAATTTTTGAGAGTTCTATATTAAACAACCATTTTGCTTCGATGACCTCCAACCCTTTGTTCATCATCGTTGCGGAATCAATCGTAATTTTCGGTCCCATCTTCCAATTCGGGTGTTGGAGTGCCTGTTCTGGCGTTACGGAATAGAGTTCTGCTTTCGGCACCTCTCGGAAGGGGCCACCAGAAGCAGTAATCAGCAGTCGATGGATGTCCGCCTGTTGGTCGCGTGCGCCTTCCAAACATTGGAAGATGGCACTCATTTCGCCATCTATGGGTATCAATTTAACGCCATTTGTCTTAACCGCTGCGTTAACAAGCGGTCCTGCCATGACCATCACCTCTTTATTAACGAAAGCGATGTCTTTACCAGCGTTGATCGCTGCTAAAGTCGGCAACAAGCCTGCGCTACCGCCCATTCCATCCAAGATTTGGGAGGCTTGTGGCATTGTGGCTACGGCTTGAAGGCCTTCGGTGCCGGCAAGCACTTGTGTCCCATTGATGTCCCGAATACGCGCCCGGAGTATTCCCGCCGCAGTCGGTTCATTGACCGCCACCAATGCCGGACGATACCACCGAATCTGTTGTTCAAGGGTATCAACATCTCGGTTCGCTGCGAGCCCGACGACTTTGAATTCGTCCGCATGCGTTTCAACCACGTTGAGGGCGTTCTTCCCAATAGAACCCGTGCTACCGAGTATGGCGATGTGCTTCATGTGTAATGTCTATGAATGTTAATAAGAGACTGTCAGCAAAATGGCTATCAGTCGTCGGCTTTCAGCCTTCAGCAAAGAGGTTTTAGGCTAACCAAGCGTCTCTTTACTGACGGCTAATTACCCCAAATGTCTTGTCAATTCCCAATAGTAGTAGAGGGTAGGCGTGCTAAAAATTAGGCTGTCACATCTATCAATAAAGCCGCCGTGTCCTGGAATTACGTCTCCCGAATCCTTGACGCCAGCCGTCCGTTTCATAAGCGATGCACTGAGGTCCCCAAGTTGTCCGAGGACACTCAACAACACCGCAATAAAAGCAGCGTCAAGCGAAGAGAAAGTGTCTTTCAGGAGAACGGTACCGAGTCCAAAGCCGATTAAAGTGCCGACGACCAATCCACCAATAGTTCCCTCCACTGTTTTGCGAGGACTGACAGGGGTGCCGAGTTTATGTTTACCGAAGGTTCTGCCGACGAGATACGCACCGGTGTCGCTGCACCAAACCGTTCCGCATAACAAGAAGATGAGATGCATACCGATTGATTCAACGTTCCGCAGCAAAACGAGATGGTATCCTAATCCCCAACCGATTGTTAAAATCCCGGTTAGTTTCAGCGTGACGGCAATCAACTCACCTTCAACTTTCGCTCTAAAGATACTTTCAGCAAAAACATAGATGAATACGAAAGTAAAGAAACTAAACATTGCTGTCGAAACAGGCAGATACTTCGTCAAGATAGGTGAGAGATATGCTAACAAGCAGAACGCGCCCGTTAGGAATACTGTCATCACCGGATTCAATTTTTCAGTGAAGTGTTGTGCGAGTTGACAGTACTCAGCTTGCATCATCAACATAGCGATTAATACAAGGGACAGGTAGAGCCAATCCCCCCAATAGATAATCAGGACGACTAACGGCACCAGTACAACCGCACTCAGGACTCTCCGCCAAAACATATTAGGTTTCCAATAATTCTGCTTCTTTTGCCTCCGTCAATTCGTCAATCTGGTTGATGTATGTATCTGTGAGCTGTTGCACTGGGTCTCCGCTGCTTCTACCGCGTTTTTTGTCCCCCCCGCGCCCTCGACTTTTACCACCGCCGCCACCTGCATCGCCACCGTCAATTTTTTTCATGGCATCATTGGCATCCCGGCGGATGTTCCGAATTGCCACTTTACCTTCTTCGGCGAGTTTACGTACGACTTTTGTTAACTCTGTCCGTCGCTCTGTTGTGAGTTCGGGTACAAGGATGCGGATCACATTCCCGTCGTTGCTTGTTGAGAGTCCCAAATCCGAATGTGCTACTGCTTTCTCAATCTCTGTGATTAGCGTTTTATCCCAGGGTTGAATGACAAGCAGGCGCGGTTCAGGGGTCGTAATCGTACCGACCTGACTCAGCGGGCTTTTGGTCCCGTAGTAGGTAACAGTAACCTGATCTAATAGTGCTGGTGTTGCGCGCCCGGTCTGCACATGCGATAACTTCGTCGCTGTTACTTCAATGGTTTTCTTCATCCGGGATTCAGTTTCTTGAAGTACCTGTTGCATCTGATTTTCCCTCTTTTTAAATTTCCTGGCGGTTAAATCGAGTGGGTTGTTACTTTGCGGGTTTCCATTCTGTAAATCTGGAAGAAACGCTTTCTTCGCATTGGATTTTAGCGTTTGCAAAAACACCTCCATTCCCTTACGGACTACGGTTTCTGTGTTTATAGTGAAACCTAAAAATAAAGAGACACTTTCCTCCCCCCGGTAGGTTCGGAATGCAATACAAGGAACGGATTTAGTCTAACCCCAGACTAAATCCAGTCTATTCCCAGACTAAATCCCCTAACCGAACCGGTGTGGAGTGTCTTATTAATTCTAAACTTTACTATAAACAGGAAAAGCACAAAAAACGTAGCTTGTAACGAAGTGGAAATCGGATCTACGGAGACGTTGCTAAAACCTGAAACGCGGCTAACCGAACTACAAAGTAATATAAAAATACGGTTCCGTATCATTACTGTCCAAGTACATAGAGTACAAAGCGTTTAACAACAATATTCTCACCCAATTGGGCGATAGCGTCCTTGACAAGGATTTCAATCGTCTTGTCTGTATCGCGAATATAGGGCTGCTGTAGGAGACATGTCTCAGCGTAAAATTTAGAGATACGTCCCTCAACGATCCGTTCAGCGATATGTGGCGGTTTGCCTTCTTGTTCGGCTTGCGCTTTTAGAATCGCTTTTTCAGCTTCAAGGTCCTCGGCAGGTACATCTTCGGGTTTAACATATTTCGGTTTAGCCGCTGCCACCTGCATCGCGATTTCTTTCGCCAACTCTTGGAACTGCTCCGTCCGCGCGACGAAATCGGTTTCGCAATTCAGTTCGACTAATGTGCCGAGACGACTGCCAGGGTGGATATAAGAAACAATCAATCCTTCTTCTGCTACCCTGCTACCCTTGAGTTCGGAAGCTTTCAAGCCTTGCTCCCTTAACTTCTGAATTGCTACGTCGATATCCCCGTTTGTTTCGGTTAGCGCCTTTTTGCATTCCATAATCCCTGCACCCGTACGCGAACGGAGCTCGCTAACCATTTTTGCTGTAATTGCCATCCATCCTCCTTGTAATTAGTTGTCAGTTGTCAGTTATCAGTTATCAGTTACAAGAGGTTCTTGATAATCCTAACATTTCTTGTGACTGATAACTGAAAGGATTTTGAAAAAGCACACTGATGGCTGACGACTTATTTTGGTATTCAGCAGGCACGGTTATAATATGCGTAACGCATTATAGGGTTCTGACCGCGCCGGAACTGGTAAATATTTATGGCGCGATTGCTAATCAAGAAGCAATCGCGCGCAAAAGTCTCTTATTGGGATTGCCGCCGTGGGGGTCTTCCTCTCCGTCGCTGGCGGGGTGCGCGCGCTTGGCGTTGCTCACCGTCCCCAATTGCTTCGGGTTCCGCGGATAACTGTGCCTCTTCAAGAATCGCGGCACTCTCTTCCTCATGTCGTTCAGCTTCAAGTGCGGCATCCACTGGCGTAACGGTTTCGGGCTGCTCTGCCTCGTCTGAGACCTGTGCGCCTTCTGACGCGCCCCCTCGTCCTTGAATGACTGCTTCCGCCAAAACGGAGCAGATAAGTCGGATTGAACGGATCGCATCGTCGTTTCCTGGGACCGGCAGATCAATCGGGTCGGGGTCGCAGTTGGTATCCACGATTGCGATGATAGGGATACCTAATTTATTTGCCTCGGCAATAGCCGTGTGCTCCTTACGTGTATCCGTTACGATGACGGCTTCAGGGAGTCTCTTCATTTCTCTGATGCCGCTGAGGTTATTGTCGAGTTTGCCTTTTTCGCGCCGCAGGCGCATCACCTCTTTCTTCGGCATCTGTTCAAAGACACCATTTGTTTCATCGGCATCCAATTTGTCCAAACGGTTGACACTCCGACGGATGGTCTGAAAATTAGTGAGCATACCGCCAAGCCAGCGGTGGTTCACGTGGTACATCTCACATCGAACAGCCTCGCCGCGTACAGCTTCTTGGGATTGCCGTTTTGTACCGACAAATAATACGCCACCGCCCTTTGAAGCGATGTCTTGCACGAACTCCGCCGCGGTTTCAAGCATCCGTAACGTCTTTTGTAGATCAATAATATAGATCCCGTTTCGCTCAGCGAAAATATACTCCGCCATCTTCGGATTCCAGCGACGGGTCTGATGTCCAAAATGAACTCCACATTCAAGGAGTTCTTTCATTGTAACAGCCAAAAAAAACCTCCTACGGTTTGCAGAAGCCGGACTGCTTCTGCTGGGTTTCTGCGTCCACCTCCTTCACATCTGCATCAGACTCTCAGCTCGAGAGAACCCACTGTGCAAATCGGGAAGTGTGTTGTATTTACAACTAAAGTTTAAACGCCCGATGAACACCTATCCATCGGAATTAATATAAATATTCTACCACAGAAACGGTTGATTTTCAAGTTTAAGTGTTATAACACACGTTTTGGGTAAATGTCAAGGAAAATTAGTAGTCAGTTATGGGTGTCTGTGGTATAATTTAACAGGAGGGAAAAAGGTGGAACATCTGGTTAAACACATCGCTGCGCATTTCAGAACGGATGCTGATGCCCTAAAACTTGAACCAATTCAACACGGTGAGCGGCAGAGACACAACGTTTGCGTTCTGAGATTTGATACCGAAAAGTATCTGCTAAAACAATATGATATAACGGTACCTGTTGTTGATGCGGGATACACGCCTTTGCAGATCGAAGCGGCTGTTCTCACACTTTTACACAATAACGGTTGTCAAGTGCCGCAACTCATTTGGAAATCAGAACGCCTCCACGCGCTACTATTAGCGTGGTGTGGTGAGTCCACGCTTGACGCGCTCGCGCAGTCTCACGAGAAACCCGTCCAGTCTATCACCCCGCTTCTGTACACGATACTCCAAGAATTGTGTAGGATTGAGAACTGTTTCACGATGCACGTTGCACAGTTTACGCCTTATATCTTCCGTTTTAATGCACAAACAACCCTGCGAAATTTACTGGAGCAGGGCAAAAAAGTCGTCGGTTATCTCTCCCATCTTAACAACAGCCCAATGTCATCCGCTGAAATAGAGCGATTTACAGATACATGGAACGCGTTTACGCACCGTTTACAACATGCGCCGACAACACTCGGCAGCTTGGACAACAACGCGCGAAATATCGTCATTCGGGACGCCTCGCCGTTCTTTATTGATTTCGCGAGTATCGGTTGGAATTGGCAAGAGATGCGCCTTGTGCAGTCGTTCAACAGTATTGGTGCCTTCCTCGCCTCATCGTCTGAAACCAACAGTTTCGTTTCTCTCTTAGACAGAGAACTGGTCAATACCTATGCCGAGTGGGTCCGTACACACCGCGAAACTTGTCCTCCCGCAGAGGTCGCAGCACGTGTTGACGGTCATCACCTGTTGTTTTACCTCTCGGTTATCCATCAACTCTTGCGAGCCACCGCGCAGCCCGAAACGACTGAAAGCAGAATGCTTCTCGATGCGTGGGGGGATGCACAGGCAAGATTCCAAAGCGCGCTCACACATATTACGAATATTCATCTCAGCGATGACATTGACACAAACCGGATACGAGAGATGATAAGCGGTTTCTCTGATTAAGTAATGTAAGGCGTGCCTGTCAACCTGTTGTTTTTTTATCACTGAGGGCATTTTGCTTTTTCACGCGATGGCGGTGGGGATAAAACAGATGATGAGGGACATGGCAAAACTTTTGTTCGCCACCGCGCGGGGATCTTTCTATGAGGTGTGCCTCGGCGTGAGGCACGTTTTTAGCGTTCATCAAGCGGAATGTTTTGCGAAGGCGCGTGACGTTCCTGACTCACTGGAGAGGGCTGTGAAGCCAGTTCTTTAGTGGCTTCGCGTCGTGCAGCCATTCTGCGTTCATGTGCCTTGCGAACTTCTGCTCTGATGCGTGCGGATCGCTCTGCACAACAATCACACGTTTTCTTTTTCACGCCCCTGTCGCCTTTTCTGTTGATGCGGGGGGCGTGACCTGTTGTTGTGTGGAGCGACTCTCGGTCGCGTAACTAATCACGCCCATCAGGAGGGCAATAACGGCGAGAAGAGCAAGACCCTATAAAAAAACTTCTTTTGCATTGATTTCTCTCCTTTATTTCACTTCTTCGGGATCATAAATGACCTTGAAAGTGCCAGGGTCCGCTTGCGATGAGAGTCTCTTTATGAGTTCATAGGATTTCTTGTTCGCTGGTGTCGGGTTGAAAACCATTATTGCGTCCCATAAACTGCTAACTTCCTCCATCGTCATAGGTTCTCTATTGAGTTCTTTCTTTCTCAGTTCAATATATCTATGCACAAGCGGAATATCTCCATGCTCTTTTATCAACTTCTTCTTCAGAGTTTCAAAGGGCTTCGGAGGGTCTTTCTCCAAAAGCTCCGCTTGCGGGTCAGGTCCCGAAACAATTTGGGTGTCATTAGGGTCCGAATCGTCAGAAGCCTCCGCCTGCGTGTTTGTGTCCGTTGTCTGTTCGTGTGGATGCTGATGATCCGTTTGATGAACATCGGTGTCTGTATCCGCTTCGTCAACGTTTCTTGGGTTATCCTGAGTGTCAACGACAGGCGTTGCCTCTATTGAAACGGGATCCGCTGCATCTACAGTGGGACGGGCGGGCGGAGATGTTTTTGGAACCACAGGAGACTGAAGTTCCTTGGCAAATTGCTTTGTATAGTGTTCGAGGTAGAGAAACAATGTAATGACGATGACGCAAACGATGAGAGCCGCATAAGTCAAGAGGCGCATAAGAACTCCTTTTTTGGGAAGTCGGCACGAAAAAAGTTTTTCTGTGTTTTCGTGCCGAGGATTAACAGCGCGTTTGGGGGCAGAACAGTTCCCCGGTTACGGGCCGGCGAGATAATAAGAGCCGTCATTCGGATCCGTTCCATCACACAAGGTAATACATCGGATCCGTTCCATCACACAAGGTGTCCAAGTCCCACACGCCTTTCCAATTGACCACTCCTACGATCTCTGTCAAGTGGTCATCATCATGGGTATCTGCTACGCGGGGCCTCTATGATAAAATCGGTAATGTTGTGTCGTTGTATCCGGGGTTAAATAATAATATGTGATCGTGTGGCAGTAGTGACCATACGCATCGAAAACCTTGATAAACACGTGGTTGCTTATCCCTCTATCCGCTCTTGCATCCGCGGGTGTGGTGTGAAAGGCGCAAACAAAGGCAATAACGACGATTGCGACGGATGCAATGATTCGATACACTGAAAAATTCATTAGCGTTCTCCATGATTTTTCGAGGAATGCTTTGGAAAGGCAACACGGAAGATGTTTTGCGTTCTGTGGCAATCCTCTGTATTCTAATATAATAGGACTTACGCACATTGAGTAAATATCGGACGTTTAGACGCAAAAAGCGGTAATTTTCGTTCTTTAAACCCCCTATAGAAGAAACACCCAAGCAAAAACACCCCCTTATCAGGGGGACTTTAAGAGGGAATGCGTAAGTCCTAATAAAACAGAAAAAATGTCTCTTTAATTCTAATGGTCACTATAAACAATCCCTTCAAGAACTTGATAATACGGAATAAGCATGCGCAGCGGATCGTTCCGCCGCACAACCTACCCTAATCAAACCGCGATGTAATCTCCGGTGGCGGTTCTCCCACAACAGACTTGCCATCCCGCAACAACGGCTCCGCATTGCCCCACAAACGGCTTCCATCATGCGAAAGGAGTGGCTCCGCGGAATACTGGGCAAGATAGGCACGTCGTAGGTTCCTTGTATAATTTGTCCCGCTGCAGTGGAAATTGACGCTCGTAAACGCTACAATGCTCCCCGCAGGCACGACAGCAGGCACACCCTTCTCCGGTCCGAAATAGCCTACCAGATCGTTGCTCTCATCGTCGCGGATGTGCTTTACCCACGAACGGATACCGATATCGGAAAACGGCATCACGTAGACCGTCCCGTTCTCCTCGGACATATCATCAAGTGCACACCAACAAGTGAGATACGGTTTATGGTCAGGATAACCGACGTAGCCTGAATCCTGATGCCAACTGAACTTCATTCCCTCTTCTGCACCTTTGACAACATACTGCTCCCAGAAAAGATACGCCGTATCGCCTAAGGTGGCACGGCAGACATCCGCCATCAAGTCACTGAACAGGAATTCGCGGAGTTTCGGCTGTTGCCTGAAGCAGTTTGAGACGAAATACCGTTTACCGCGATGGTTGAGACCCAACATATCTGCGTTCTGTCGTTCCATCTCAGCATCGACTTGACTGATAAAGGTCCCGCATTCACCGCGAAGCAGCTCCAAAAACGGTTCCGGGATAACATTCTCTAAGATGAAATAGCCTTCCTCTTGGAATTGCTGTTTCTGCGCGTCAGTTATATTCATTTTTTTAATGATTCAGTTCCTGCTCTACCCTCCACTGTGGGAGGGGTTTATAACCCCGATTCCTTCGGGCAGTTTGTAAGTTTTCAACCTATAAAGAGATTTCTATTCAATATTGACTTTGCGGACAACCTGACCGTGACTCTCCCAATAGGTATGCTTTCCCGTGATGTAGTCAGAATCGGCTGCGGGTTGGATATTCCCTTTCGTATCAATAGCTCTGGAGACGACGGTATGTTCACCCTTCGTCGGACCGTTCCAGTCGAGATGCCAGATTTTCCACGCGAATTCCGCATCCTCTTCTGGGTCAATCGTCGCTTTTTGCCACGCACCGCCATCAATACTCACCTCAACAGTGGCAATGGGAGCACCCCACGCTGCACCGTAGATACGGTACTGGTCACTGATGCGTGTTACCTTCGCCGCTAACGATTTCAACTGTGTCCTACCAACTGAGGTCTCCATCCAGACCGATTCACCATCGGGGCGCTTTTCTTCACGCATCGTGACATAATCGCGTCCCATGAATCGCCCCATGTACCGGGTATTGCGCACCTCAATACGCTTGAGCCATTTGACGCAGGCAATGCCGTACCAACCCGGAGCAATCAAGCGCAAAGGCGCGCCGTTGGCATGTGGCAACGGTTCACCGTTCATTTCATAGCAGAGGAGATTGGTATCTTCGAGCGCGTCTTCAAGGGACATGCTGCGTGCGAAGTTCTGACGCATTTTAACCTTTCTTCGCTCCTCTTCACCGACATCGTGTCCGAAGAAGATGACCTCAATGCCATTTTCTTTGATGCCAGCTTCCTTAAGGATGGGTGCGAGCGGTGTGCCAGCCCATCTCGCGTTCCCAATTGCGCCAGTAAATGTCGGAAAACCGTGGTTACCGGAACATTCCAAAGTAAAGGTTACCTCCTGCCGAGGACGCGCTTTAATGTCTTCAATTGTGAGCATCAACGGATTCTCAACCAAGCCACTTACTTCGAGTTTCCACGTCGTGAGATCAATTTCAGGCTTGCCGTAATGTGAAACGTTGAAGAATTTATCGTTCGGTGTAATAAAGGTATCGAATTTACTCCAATCCAACAAGACCCGCTCTGAAGGTGGCGGTTGATCGGTGAACGGGATAAGCACTTCACCCTCACGACTTGGAAAGGCATAGACTGCCCACGGACTGAGCAGCAATCCGGTGAGCGTCATACCGCTGTGTCGCAAAAAATCTCGGCGATCCATGGTGACTCCTCATTTTCAATAGTCGCGGTTTTAAGCTTTCATCGCCGCATCATAGTTGGCGTTAACCTGTTTCCAATTGACAACTTTACCCCACGCATCCACATAATCAGCGCGTCTATTCTGGTAGTTCAGATAATAGGCGTGTTCCCAGACATCGAGCCCAAGGATAGGCGTATGACCCTTCATCAAGGGACTATCCTGATTCGATGTCGAATAGATTTGCAGCTGCTTCTTATCATCAACGACAAGCCATGCCCATCCTGACCCGAAATGCGTTTTTGCTTTATTGGCGAACATCTCGTTACCAGCATCAAGTGATCCAAACGTAGATTGAATAGCCGCTGCGACTTTACCTGTCGGTTCTCTGCCTTCGGGAATCATAATGCTCCAGAAAAGGGTATGATTGGCATGTCCACCGCCGCTGTTGATAACGGCTTGACGGATGTCTGCTGGCACTTTATCAATATTCCGAAGCATATCTTCAATCGACAGGTGCTCCAAATCGTGATGTCCTCTGATCGCTGCATTGAGTTTGTTGACATAACCTTGGTGGTGTTTTCCGTGATGGATTTCCATCGTACGTTTGTCAATAGACGGTTCAAGCGCATCGTATGGGTAGCGGAGTTTTGGCAGCGCATGGCCATGGCTATGTGCCTGCTCGTGATGATCTGCATAAAGACGCAGCGGACTGTTCGCCAGCAGTAGTCCTGCAACTGCGGTGCTTCCCTGAATTAAAAAATTTCTACGATTCATGATTTCTCCTTGTTCTGCTGTTTTGAGTAGCATTTTACAGAAATTGTGGGTTTGTGTCAAGATAAAATTCAGTTGATTTCGGTAAAGAGATATGCTATCTTGAGTATAACATACACACAAAGAGGACAATAGAATAGACGCTAAGAGATAATCAATGGAAAACACAGACATCTTCCACATTCTCGCATTAGATGGCGGTGGCACCCGCGGCATGTACACTGCCCAACTCCTTGCGAAAATTGAACAGGCTTTTGAAACAAACATCAAAACCTGTTTCGACCTCATTGCAGGGACAAGCACAGGCGCGATTATCGCCGGTGCCGCTGTCTCCGACATCCCTATGACGGATATTGTCAAACTGTTTGAGACCGAAACACCGCATATCTTCCGAAGAAGATGGTATCGTATTCCGTTATTTCTCAGCAAATATCCGAGCGAAAAACTCGCAGAAATTATCGCTGCACATATCCCCGCAACGCCTCTTGGTGAAATAACAACGCCTTTGATGATAACAAGTTCGGAGATCGCCAAAAGTGAAGTTCACATTTTTAGGTCCAATTATGGAAGTCCCGATTCGGAAATCGCGCCTACAAGTAAAGAGGTCTGTTTACGAGATGCTATCCTCGCCTCCTGTGCTGCCCCCACCTTTTTTGCTCCAAAGTCCGTTGACAACCTCCTGTTAGCAGACGGCTGCTTATGGGCAAACAACCCTTCCACTATTGCCGCCACAGAGGCACTCTCAGTGTTTAGAAAAGAGGCGCGAGAGATTCGGATGCTATCCATCGGCACCGGACATTCAGTAAACATGTATCGGCAGAGACGCGGCTGGGGATTTATCACCGGATGGGGCGGTGCGAAACTAACCTCCTACGTAATGACATTACAAGCCCAAGCATCCGCACATACAGCGAAACTGTTGCTAAAGGGCAATTATTTACGGATCAATCCAGAAATCGCTCGCTGGGAGATAGATAACCTTACGCAGTTAGACAAGCTTAAATCTCTCGCTGAAAGCGATTTTGAGAAGTATGCCGCAGAAATTAGGACATTTATTCCCACGTAAGATAAAGCAGGATGATCACCTAAAAGCGTTGTGCACGCGCCTTCCTATTTCCTCGCGTAAGGCTATATTCCTCGACTTAAACAACCATAATATATTTTTTTGTAAAAAAGATTGACTTTTTATGTTGTAAAATATACAATGCAGGGGAATGTGACAAATTTTTCCGTTTTGAGAAGTGAAGGTAATTTCTTGTTTCGCCAACGAGAGGCTAAGCACCTCAAACTTCATCCATTAACAGTTCTATCTGCAATTTCGTCTTGGGATAGGATTTAACTGGACCCAATTAAGGAGAAATTTTCATGGAAGGCTTTAAGCGATTTATAGGGGTTGTGCTTATCGTCATTGCGGCGATAGTCGCCATCCAGACAATCCTCGAGCCAATTTACCACGCCTCTACCGATGATAGTCCGCACAGTTCCGCTTGGGACTACATCAACCCCCTCTCCGCCATTTCGATAATCTTGGGGTTGATATTCGGCTACATTCGTATGCGTGGCATCGGTGAGAACTCAAGCGTCCAAGAGTTTATAGCGGCGAACACGTT
>PYIY01000095.1 GCA_003635195.1 Candidatus Poribacteria bacterium
GAATTTGACAGAGGCGTTTTTTTTTGCTACACTATTGTGTATATTAAGGTTCTGCTATTTCAGTGATAGACCCCACCCTAAAGGGTGGGGCTTCCGCAAAGTTATGCGAAAGCACTTGTGGCTTCAAACAACATTGCGATTGATTTGAGAATGCCAAAAACAATCGTCTGACTATGCCTAAGCACAAAGGACGCTAACCCGCCCTCGCACCGAAGTGCCTTACGAACTTTTTGATGTGTTGTTAGAGGTATTCACCTCTTTACATTCTCGTGGAATGCGGCATTACCCGACTTTTCCGAACACATGTCAAGCATATTTTAGATATCTATGAGGTGTATGGGCTTTTACGTAGTCGTCTCAATATCAAGCAATATACCCGTGCATCAACTCACAACCAATGCCGAATACAGTAGATATTATAGCAGATTTAGCAACTTCTATCAAGGAGAAATAGCGTCTACATCTCCAAGCTAAAGCATGGAGTTTTGACGCTAAAAACTATGATAACGTCTCACACCCCGACGCAGGAACAGACACGCCTCTCACGCTACGGCAAGGGAGAACATAGATGAGTCCCCATACAAACAAACACAATATGCCTTATGCCCCCTTGGAACAGGAGGGGACGATAGACGTGGCAGATCTACCGGTCGGGCTCTCTGTCCTTGTCGGACACATGGTATTAGAATACCTGGATCTCTATTTTGACATCAGAAAAGGGCTCGTCTATAACCCAGGCCACAACGATGAATGGATTGAAGACCAGCTCTAAAGTCTTGGAGGTCAGCAATGGCCCAACAGAGAATGAAAAGAGGACAACAAGTTTTAGATTCGGATTACTCTGAATTTAGCGCGACAGATCCATTTAATCCCAAAAACCACGTTGAGGGACGGGTCAGTTTCAGTAAGGACACGGGCTACGGTTCGTTGAAAATAAAAAAGATCAATGGCGAATCCGTTGATCAGCCTCAAATTTTTGGCACACCGAAAATTGCTTACCCCTTCGGATTAGGACATAATTACCGGTTTCCGAGTGCGAAACGGATTTATCGCTTCCGCAAATACGACGGGACCAACATCTTTATGTACCGCTACAGAAACAATGGGATGGAATACATCACCTTTAAAGTACGCCTGTTTCCGTTTTTGCGAGGGCGCTACATAACGATGTGGAAGCATATCCTTCGCAAATACCAGCAGATCACCGAATTGTTCAAAATAAATCCCGATGTCACAGGTTTCAGTTTCGAGCTCTATGGGTCGGATAACCCGCACATGATCCAATACGACGATGTTAAGTTGGATATCGTGTTGTTATTCGGGCTGCGTGGGAGGCAGGGGCAAATCGTGCTGAATACTGAGCTTGAGGCGGGCGATATCCCGAAAGCAGAACAGCTCGGCACCGTTGAAAAAGACTATGTATGGCACTATGAGCAAGAGCAGCAAGACCTTGATAGACGATTGGAATTCATCGGTTTGAATGAGAGTCAGGCTCCTATGTTTAGAGGCGAGGAAGGCAGCATCTGGTATGTAAAAGTAAAAGGTACTAATGAAATCCGTCCGTATAAGTGCAAACCTCACCGAATTGAGCAAGTGCATTGGTCACAAAGACAGACGCAGCTGAGTGCCACCGTAATTTGGGCGACCACCCTGAAAGCCTTTGAAAACTGGGAGAATCCCGAACTTGACGAAATTATTGCGATATTAAACGAAGATTATCCGATCCATCAAATCACCATCTCAATGGAACAGATCAAGCAGATGCTTAACATTGCTAAAAATGCTGCGGATACCCAAAAGAAAATCTGGGAGCTCATGGTGATGCATGAGTTCGATGGTAACACCGACACAGCAACAGTGTTCCATAGAATCGCGAACGAGCTTGATCAGGACAAGAGACTCATCTACAAATCGATTAAGAACGTGCAAAAAATGATGAAAATTGAAGATGAAAGCACAAAACACCATCCGCTTTTGGCGTAGCTCGCACGCCAAAACTTGTCGTTAAAAGTCATGAACGAATATGCGTCGTAATTATCATCTCTTTGTTCTCCTCTTTCCAGTTGTTTTTTGGCTTGTCTGTTTCTTTCTGCTGCCGCTTGTTTCGGTGTTCATCTATAGCTTCATAGAGCGTGGGATGTACGGTGGCGTGCGGTGGAACTTCACGCTCGAAAACTATAGTCGCATGTTTGATGGGTTGTATCTCGGTATTCTGTGGCGGTCGGTGTCAACGGCGTTGATTTGCACGGCGGTCTGTCTGTTACTCGGTTACCCATTTGCCTACTATCTTGCACGCTATAGACCGAAACACCGGAATATCTTATTACTGCTTGTCGTTGTTCCGTTCTGGACGAACTTCCTCATCCGAACCTACGCGTGGATACTGATTTTACGCACAGAGGGTATACTGAACAATTTTTTGGGGGCTGTGTTCCCTAACTGGGGGCCGTTAGAGTTATTGAATACGCCGCTCGCGGTGCAGATCGGGCTTGTCTACGGCTACCTCCCGTTTATGATACTCCCCCTATATGCAGCATTGGAACAATTGGATATGTCACTGCTGGAGGCAGCACAGGATTTAGGGGCATCGCCACGGCGTGCGTTTTGGCACGTAACTGTGCCGCTGAGTCTGCCGGGTATCCTTGCGGGATCGATGTTGGTCTTTATTCCGACAGTGGGTGCGTTTTTGACACCTGACTTGCTCGGTGGCGGGAAGGTAAGTTATATTGGTAACGTGATTGAACGGCAATTCAAAACGGCGCGGGATTGGCCCTTCGGTTCCGCGCTGTCGTTTATGTTAATGGGGATCGTTTTGGTCGGGACTGTGCTATATTTTCGTGCTTTGCAAGGCAACGAATCTGCAAAATAAGTATCAGTTGTCGGTTACATAGCCAGGTCAATTTATTGAGATACAAGGTAACTCCATTGGCCAAGCACTGACAACCGATAACTGACAACTGATAACTCTAAAAAAATGAAACGGATACTTGAAGTTAACATTGGTCTGGTATATCTCTTTCTCTACGTTCCCATTTTAGCGGTAGTTGTGTTCTCATTCAACAGCGGCGATCAAATCTCTGTTTGGGAAGGCTTTACATTCGGCTGGTATGCGAAACTGTTTGAGGATGCGGCACTGTGGCGTGCATGCCGAAACAGTCTTTTAGTAGCGGGGGTTGCGACGGTCATCGCAACGGGTATCGGGACGACCACTGCGCTGGCGATTGAACGATACCGGTTCCGTTTCCGCACAGCTCTCACGCGATGCCTTTATCTTCCGATTATCATTCCAGACATCGTATTGGCGATTGCGTTATTAATCTTCTATGTCCAAACCTCTATCCCGGTCGGTTTAATCTCTGTAATTATTGCGCACTGTGTTTTCAATATCGCGTATGTCACGATTGTGGTACGGGCGCGTTTACAAGGTTATGATAACACCTTAGAAGAGGCAGCCCGCGATCTTGGTGCCAACGAGTGGCAGACATTTTGGCGGATAACGTTTCCGCTTATCGCTCCGGGCATTATCGGCGGTGCCTTGCTTGCATTCACGCTTTCTATAGATGATTTTGTTGTTACCTTCTTTACGGCAGGCGTTGGTTATACGACATTGTCCGTCCATATCTATTCGTTGCTGAAGTTCGGGATCACACCGAAGATTAACGCTATCTCAACGATGTTGTTGGCGAACTCGATCGTGTTTATCCTGCTGTTTCTGTGGTTCCAGGGTGGTACCACTGCCTCCCAAAGACAGGAGGCATGATGGTCAATGTATGTAGGTTTGTAGTAGTGCGATTCATCGCACATCCTCGGTGTGCCAGAGCCATTCAGTTCTCGGTTTTTTAGTCCAATTTTGGACCCCCAGGCCCGGTAGGTTCGGTGTTTTTGCTGGGTGTGTTTTTGCTTGGGTATTTCTGCGGATTTCCCTCCTAACCGAACCGGATTCGTGAAAAGAGGCGCGAAACTCTATAATTTCTTAAAACTGAATGACTCTGATCGGTGTGCGAAAGCGTTAGCAAATTTGCGCAGATTGTGCTATAATTTTCTCGTTGATGCGGCAAGGTAAAACGATATGGATTATTTCCGAACATACACCGAAATTGATCTGGGGGCAATCCGACGAAACGCTGAAGCCATAAAAGCATATACCAGAAAACGCTTAATCGCTGTTGTAAAAGCGGATGCATACGGACACAGCGTAGTGCCTGTCACAGAAGCATTGCGCTCCGTCGCTGATATATTTGCCGTTGCGACAATTGAAGAAGGCGTAGCGTTACGTCAGGCAGGTATCCGTAAACCGATTCTTGTCCTTTTCAGTTCTTTCCCTGAGCAAGCGGAGCAAATCGCTGAACACGAATTGACACCGACGATAGGTGATTGGGAATTCGCGGATAGATTAAACGACATCGCATCAAAAACCGTCCGCGTCCATGTCAATATCAATACAGGTATGAATCGGAGTGGTGTCTGTTGGACAGAAGCGGAACAATTCCTGAATAGGTTAAAAACGCTGCCTCGACTTGATGTTGAGGGGTTCTTCACACATCTATCTACTGCGGACGAGACAGATAAGCGTTTTGTTTTTGTGCAACTCGACCGATTTTCGTCTGTGCTTGAAAAGATTAGCGATGGTAGCGAGTTGATCCATGCAGCGAACAGCGCGGCTGCACTTGCAATACCAGAAGCATATTTCGATGCCGTCCGTCCGGGCTTGAGTCTCTACGGTGTCTACCCCGCATCCGAAAAACCCATTAAGTTAGAACCTGCACTTACGTGGAAAACGCGGATCGGTTGGATGGGTTTCATCTCGGAAGGCGAAGGCGTTAGTTACGGATTGACCTACAAAGCACCACGCGAAACCCGTGTAGCGATGGTACAGGTAGGTTACGGAGACGGTTATCCGCGTGCGCTTTCCGGTGTTGGTGAAGTATTAATTGACGGGGCGCGTCGCCCGATTATCGGTCGGGTTTGCATGGATGTGAGCGTGGTGCGTTTAGAACCTACGGATAACGTATCTGTCGGTGATGAGGTTGTGCTGATCGGGAGGCAAGGGGTCTCGGAAATTACTGTTGATGAACTCGCGCACCGCGCCGGAACGATCTCTTATGAAATCCTGACGCAGATCGGAAAACGCGTAAAGCAAGTTTAGATATTAAATGGATGTTTTTGATCTGCAGATGGCTTGGAAGGTTGAAAGTATGGAAGTGTTTTGCTTGGGTATTTCTCGTAGGAAGATAACAAGCACAACGTTTCTTCCAATCTTCCTGTTTTCCATCCTTCCTGAAAACCTAAAGTTTGTTTCTTAATATTGCTAAAACAGATTTTTAACTATTAAACTTCCTAAGGTCCATAATTAAAAATGCTCATTGAAATCAAAAATGTATCACTCTTTTTTGGCACGACGGCTGCGTTAGATAACCTTTCGCTGGCGGTGCAAGGCGGTGCTGTCGGTCTACTCGGGCCGAACGGCGCGGGGAAAAGTACCCTACTGAAAACACTACTCGGGTTTGTCCAACCGAATCAAGGCACAGCAACCGTGTTTGGGTTGGATGTCCAAAAAGATCCGTTAAGTATCCGAAGGCAAGTCGGATACATGCCGGAAGACGAGTGTTTGATACCCGGGATGAATGCTGTCCAACTCGTCTCTTATGCGGGAGAGTTGTGCGGGATGCCGAGACGCGACGCCATGCAACGTGCGCACGAAGTGCTTTACTACGTCGGTTTGGATGAAGAGCGTTACCGGACAATAGATGGCTACTCAGCAGGCATGAAACAACGGGTGAAGTTAGCACAGGCACTGATACACGATCCCAAATTGCTTCTCCTTGATGAACCGACAAACGGAATGGATACCAGTGGTCGGGAGGAGATGCTTGAACTTGTTAAAGACATCTCATCTGACAAAGGCATCAATGTGATTCTGTCTTCGCATCTGCTGCCGGATGTAGAATTTGCCTGCCACGAGATCATCGCCCTTTCGCATGGGAGCGTTGCTGTTCAAGGGCAGATAGAGTCTTTGAAACAGAACAGGGGACAAGCCTTTGATCTACGGATTGTGGGGGACAGTCAGAGCTACATTACCGCTTTAGCGCGGCACAGTTATCACGTCGAAGTGCGCCCGGACAACCACCTACGGGTTACGTCCGAGAGGCAGGAAGAGACAGGCACAAGGTTCTTTTTCAAACTCGCTTACGATACGGGTGTACAACTCCGGCAGTTACGTGAAGTAAAGCACTCGTTGGAGGATGTTTTCGCTGAGGTGATGAGTGTGGATGCCCGATAAGCGTCGGATGCCGATACCTTCGCGCCCCGGTAGGTCCGGTTTCCTAACCGTACCTACCGGGCCCAGGAATGAAAATTCGATCAAAAAATGGACAATTGAATACCTCTGGTCTCTAATCGTATAAAATCACTGAATCACATAAATCAGGGTTTAGAAGCAGTGGTACTCAGTTTGCTGCGCAGTGGGAATACGTTGCGCTTTGAGTTATCGGTTTTTTAAAGTTACCAGTTGCCAGTTACAAGTTGCCGGTTAAGAGAACTCTGGTTACTGGTTACTGGACACTGGATACTGACAACTGAAAGGTTTTCGCAGAAAACCGTACTGATAACTAAAATAAAACAGATGACAAATTAATTGGTGTCAAGTAAAATAGGAACATCTCTATTTTACAGGACTTACGCAAATTGAATAGAAAAGGAAGGTATTTTACGCAAAAATGCCTCACAGTGAGAGTACTTCGATGTTTTTAACCCCCTAAATCCCCCTTATCAGGGGGACTTTAAGAGGAAATGTGTAAATCCTATTTTAGATAAGGGGAGATTTGATCATGCAAGCGAACCCGTATTTAAGCGACAGCAACAAACTGACCGATGCGCAGATGCGTGATTTTATTGTGAATGGACATCTCACCATAAAAACCGATCTGCCACGCAGTTTCCATGAGACTATCTATCGCAAAACGCAGGAATACACGGAAAAAGAGGGGAATTTAGGTAACAACATCTTGCCGCGTGTCCCTGAACTGCAAGCAGTTTTTGAGGATCCCGCCGTCCGTGGCGCATTTACGAGTATTCTCGGCGAGAATTACGTCATGCATTCCCATCGGCATCCGCACCAAAACCGTCCACACAGTGATGGACAAGGATTCCATAAGGATAGTTACTGGGGGTATCAGAAGGTGCGTCACCACTGTCCGCGTTGGGCGATGGCGTTCTACTACCCACAGGACTCGCCGCTCGAAATCGGACCCTCAGCAGTCTTGCCGGGAACGCAGTACTACAGCACCCGAATCACCGAGAACAACGACAGTGAATTGGCACTTAGCGGCGAGGCTGGCACCCTAACGATTATCCACTTTGATCTCTGGCATCGCGCGATGGCGAACCAGACAGACAAGACGCGCTACATGATGAAGTTCCAATTCATCCGGATGGACGCACCACAAGCACCGGAGTGGAACGTGACGGATCCGCAGTGGACATCAGAAGACATCAACCCAGCAACACCCGCGCATCAAGGCACGTGGCGACATATCTGGAACTGGATGGCAGGCGAATCCAATGGAGATGCGGCACAGCCAACCCATGGAAACCTCACAGACCATATCACAGCATTAGGCGGTGATGATGCCGCTGCCCGTTCCCGCGCCGCTGATGAACTCGGTACGTTAGATGAATCCGCTGCAGAGGTGGTACCGCACCTCATCGAAGCGTTACGTGATGATTATGAGCCTGTCCGTTTGAACGCCGCGTACGCACTCGGCGCGATCGGCGAACCGTCTGTTCCACAACTGATTGAGGTGCTGGGTGATGACAACGGACCCGCCCGACGGATGGCAGCTTACGCATTGGCTGCAGTCGGTGCCCCTGCCGTCCCTGCCCTGAGTGAGGCATTACAACACACTGAAGATGCCGTTCGCATCGAAGCCACTTATGCCTTAGCACAGATAGGGGACGCAGCGGAACCGGCTATTCCGGCGTTGATGGAACGGACGAAAGACGAATGCGCTGAAGTCCGACGTTATCTCGCTGAAGCTTTTGGAAGTCTCGGTGCAACCGCCGCTCCTGCGGTGCCGCACCTAACCGATATGGTTGCGGACGATGACGACAAACAAGCACGCTTTGAAGCAGCATTAGCATTGGCACAGATTGGACCCGCCGCAAACGACGCAGTTCCGGTACTGGCAAAAGCCCTTTGGGACGAAGATCGCTATGTGCGAGACAACACGATCCACGCACTGAAGCGCATCGACACCCCCGAAGCGGAATCGGCACTGTTTGATTATCTACTGATGGCACGATGGTGTCCAATTACAAATCGTCAAAGCACACATTAACAAGCAAAAACTTAATCCCGGGTAGGCGCGCTTTGATGAAGTTTCAGAAAATCAATCGGTAATTTGCGAATCATAGACATCTTGTTTTATGTTTTCTTCTGTGAGGTCGATTCTCTTATCGTCTGAATCACGGAAGGCACCGAAGACACAGAGGACGCGGAATGAAGAGATTGTTTTTCGGACAGCCTCCATTTCGGACGAAAGGTAATGTAGAAGTTAGCGTCGCCTTTTCAGTGTTCTCCGCGTTCTCCGCGCACTCCGCGATTCTGACAGTTACCGCGATTCTGACAGAAAAGAGATCAGAATTACCGAATTAATAAATTAATCTTCATGCAAGCGCGCCTATTTTCTATCTGAGGACTCCCCATGAACTATGAACTGGTCATTAAAAACGGAACCGTCGTTGATCCAGCGCAGGGCATCCATGCGCGTAAAGATGTGGCATTTACGAACGGACGCGTCTCAGCACTCAGCGACGAGATACCGACATCCGAAGCACGAGAGGTATTGAACGCAGAAGGACGTTATGTTACGCCGGGTCTCATTGACTTACACGTACATGTTTTCTACGGCGTAAGCCACTTCGGGATTGAACCCGATCCGACCTGCTTAGCACGCGGTGCGACGACGGTCGTGGATGCCGGTTCAGCTGGCGCAGACACGTTCCCGGGGTTCCGTAAATACGTCATTGATGTCAGCGACACGCGTATCCTCGCGCAATTGAATATCTCATCGCAGGGCATGCTCACACAGGAGATAGGGGAGTTGGAAAACCCGGACTATGCGGATGTTGGGAAGGCGTGCAGGATGATAGAACAGCATCGCGACATTATCTTAGGGGTCAAGGTCCGATTGACGCGTGAGAGTATTGTTGGGGCAAGGGCACAGATGGTGCCGTTGCACAGGGCGCGTGAAGCCGCCGATGCTGCGGGACTTCCTATCATGGTCCACCCACAGGATGCTTGGTGTGAGTCCATTGATGATATATTGGCACTCATGGGTGAACGCGATATTCTGACGCACTGTTTCCACGATATGGCATGCGGTATTTTAGATGAGCACGGTAAAATCCGGGATGCTGTTCACGCGGCGATTGAACGCGGTGTTATTTTTGACGTTGGACACGGTGCTGGTTCTTTTAGTTGGGAGGTCGTTCAAAAAGCGATGGCGCAAGGTGTTGAACCGACAACGATCTCGTCTGATCTGCACGTCTACAATGTCAACGGTCCCGTCTATGATCTCGTGAATGTCGTCAACAAGTTCCTCTATCTCGGTATGCCGCTCGACGACGCGCTTGCCAAAGTGACGCGTATCCCTGCCGAAACCATATTGATGCCTGGACAGGTCGGGACGTTAGCTGTTGACGCGTGGGGAGATGCCGTAGTGTTTGAACTTCGCGAAGGTGAATTCCAATTGGTAGATGCGCGCGGTGTGGCGAAAATCGGCAAACAGAAATTGGAACCGGTTGTCGTCGTCAAAGGTGGACAAGTGTATCGACAGAGACAAGCGGATAGTTAGGACAATCAGGCGACGATTGGAATGAAGATAAGCGATTATTGGTTAATTCTTATTGCCCCATTCTCGTGAGGATGGAGAGGATCAACGACACAACGGCAACCGCACACGAGATGATGATTCCCCCTATTTTCCATCGTTCATTTATATCCGATTTTCGCTCGCGCGTATTTTCTATGAGACCATCAAGTTTAGTTTCCAACGTCTCGAGTTTACCATCAATCTTAGCTTCTAAAGTGTGTAAATCCCCCGCATGTTTCGCTTGATTCACTTTCATTTCTGCAAAGTCAGAATTTACAACTTCTAGCTTAGATTCTATCTTGTCCATCCTATCGTTCATCTCGGAACGGACGTCCTTCATCTCGGAACGGACGTCCTTCATCTCGGAACGGACATCCTTCATGTTGGTCTCCATAGTTTCAAGTTTTTGGAGGATAAGGTCTTCTTTATTCATCATTTCGTGTTCCTTTTAGCATACGTAGAGGATATCAGAAGAATCATAGAAAAATTATAACACAATTCCGAAGTCCTAACAACCTTTTTAGAAAAACCGAAACAATGTTAAATGCGACTAAGGATGCTGTTCTCCTGCCTTTGGTTTCGCCTTCGGCGCGTTAGAATCCGGTCCGAACCGGATATGAAGTGATGCCCCCGGAGCGTGTTCCTTTCCGAAAAGTAGGTGCTTCACACCCCAGAAAATGACTGTCGTCCCTACCAGCACGACCATACCCCAGATCAATGTCTGCCAAACCCAGTCAGTGAACGAAAAGAGACTACCCGTCTGCTTTGGGACAGCCAATGGTCCCAATGCGATCAGCACAGTGCAGATAATCGCATTGAGCGTAATCACACCTTCCGTTACCAGACGGTGCGGACTGAAACCGACCAAAGCGCGTTCAAAGTTGAAGATAACCACCCACCATATAAATACAAAATAGAGCAGCTGTCCTTTTCCTAACCAACTCGTCGGGATAAAGGCAAGCGGTTCGCGGAAATGCACAGACAAAAGCCAGACACAAGCGATCCCGAGACCTATATAGAAGAGTTCAAACCACCCGATCCAGCCTCTTGAACGTCGAAACCAACCGACGACAGGCAAACCGAAAAATCGCTCCGGTAACCCCTCGACCAGATCCACCCACGTCCCCGCTGCCTTCCGATAATTGACGTATGTCAGTAGGATCAGCACAGAGAACACAGCGAATATTTCCGTCCATGGCGGGAGATTTGCGTCGGTTTCTAACAGCGGTGCTTTGTTAAGAAGGAGACCGAACGGTATTGCAATCCCAAGTCCGAACAAAAAGCCTTGCGTCTGCTCCATGACGCTGTGCCAATTTGTGTGCCAATTTATTTTGTTACCCGTCCAGATGTAGATGAGTTTCAGCAATTGCCCAAATGAAAACGCAACCCCACCTCCGAAACCCGTCATCAGGGTAGCGAAAGCGACCCCGCTGAGTTCATAGCGCGAACAGTACCCCAAGAGTCCGATAACCATACCGACACAGCCTGCCCAGTTATCACCACGCGGGGGTGTCATGCGGAGGCGGCAAACGTTTACGAGCAATAAAAACCCGCCGAACCAACCGATACCCATATACAAGACGAGGTTCGTGCCCATATCTAAACCGCCACGGAAGAGGGCGACAATAAGTGCAGCAACTATTGCCACTAATGCTGCCACCCAATCCGTGTCATACCAATAGAGCGGACTTTCATGCCGTTGCATCCGTTTTGGTGCCAGCACAAAGTCAATGATGACAGCCTGAAGCGACCAACCGATGAATACCGCCGCGATCGGCGTAAAGAGGAGAGACAGTTGGCTATGCGTCAGAAAAGCAGGCAGCGCAGTTCCTGCACCACCGAGGGCTGCCCACAAAAAACCGATAGCGAATAAATTCGCGAACCCATAAAACACAGTCAACGACTGTGACGAATGGCTGTACCCGACGACCATCATATAAGACATACTCCCGCCGAAGGACCATCCGATTGCACCAAACAGCGCGAAGTAATGAACATGCCGCCACCAATCCTCTCTTCCAGAAAGCAGGGCAATTGCCATCGCTGCAAGCGCACCGGCGAGTGCTGCGCCATATTCATGTCCGAAATTTCCACGTATCCCCCATCCAACACATACAGATAACCCACACAGAAGCACCATTTCCCACGGAATAATTGCCATGTCCATATCCATAGCCTCCATCTTACCGCTAATTTTGTTGTGCTATTATTATGTAGTTTTTCGCGTTTGTTGTCAACCTGCTATCTATGTGAATCTTCTTGTATAAACGCGCGCTGACGTTCAACTTCTGATTGTTGACGGCGGAATTACGATTTTTTTATGGAATATTTTGACTTCTGGTTCAAAGTACGTTATAATAATAGTCATATTGACTCATAATTATTTATTTTTAATATATCATAAATAAATAATTTATATGATTTATTGTGGTTTTGTTGCATTTCCTGTTTGCAAGTAACAACGTTGTTTCTCGCATTACGGTTTGCGCAAAATCACCATCTCTTTTAGGAGTTTTATTATGATAAAGCAAACTGTTCATTGCAAAACTATCCTGTTAATATTCGCGATGGGATTATTCGTAATTGGCGTAGCCAACGTTGGTGATGCAATGCCATTTTTCGTCGATGAGGGAGACACCGCTACACGATCCGTAGATGAAAATGCTGCTGTAGGGACAGATGTCGGTGCCTCGTTTGTAATAGATAAAGACGGTTTTAAATCCGTCAAATATGAGTTTCCGGATTATAACAATAAGTTCGAGTATGTTATCGGTTTCAATAAGGACTGGGTTCAGATAAAAACTAAAGTGAAACTTAATTACGAAGTACAGAGCAGCTACACGGTCCGGCTTATACTCAAATATTTCGACAACGATCCATATAACGATGGGAGTCTTATGGGGATAGCTGACACTGTTACAGTCACTATCAACGTCATTGATGTAGCCGAGCGACCTACTAAACCATTACCTTCTGCTGCCGATATTTTGCCAACACTTACCAATGAAGAACGGGAACATCTCGTTTCCTTGCTTACGCTTGACAGGGTCATCTTCAGTGAATTCTTCAATGCATCCAACGATCCTCACGACTGGGTAGAGTTGCGAAATGTTACTGATGCTGATGTTGATCTCAGTGGGTGGCACCTGATTGTTGCGACAAGTGAAAAGATCAAAAAACTTGAGTTTCCCACAGGAACAGTGCTACCTGCCGGAGAGTTGCTCTTGCTCCTCAATACCGATCCAGATGAACCTGACATGCCGCTGGCAACCTCCGAAGAGGCATCATACCACTATCTCGTAGATGAGGGGTTCATTTTGCCGCAGGAAGATTTCATGTTACTGCTCAGGAGTCCAGAGGCATGGGAAGATAGTGCTGGTAGTTACCTCTTTGGACAAGAGAAATTGCCGACGACAGCAGATTTCGTTTTAGATACGGCATGGTTCCGTGCGAAGGCATCTGTCTTCGGACATGAAGCGGGAGCGTGGGTACCCAGTGGATACCAAGAAGGTCTCGGTTATGACGATGGCGTATCTGAAGACATCGGACTCGGTACACCCGGATACCCTCAGCCTGTACTGGGCGATGTGAATGCAGACGGTGTTATTAACATCTTGGACCTTGTGCTGGTTGCATCACACTTCGGTGCGTCTGATGTCGCAAGTGCCGACCTGAATGGCGATGGCACTGTCGATACTCAGGACCTTGTTATGGTCGCAAATGCGTTTGGGGACATTACAGCAGCACCCTCGGTGAACGGACTGACTGCAGCGCATGTACAGGGGTGGTTGCGTCTTGCTAAACAAGTAGGTTTACATCCGATTCAGACATCCGTCTCTCAGCGTAAGTTCTCCTACGAACGCGGGATTCAGGTACTGGCGCAACTCCGGCTATCTTTAATTCCGAAAACGACGCTACTGCTGCCAAACTATCCGAATCCGTTCAACCCGGAAACATGGATACCGTATCACTTAGCAAGCGCAAGTGAAGTGCAGATTACTATCTATGATGCGCGTGGTAGTATCATCCGAAACTTGGGTTTAGGACATCAGGCTGCTGGACGCTACACCAGTAGGAGTCGTGCAGCATACTGGGACGGCGCGAACGATCTCGGCGAGTCTGTCGCAAGTGGTGTCTATTTCTATACATTTACAGCCGGGGAATTCTCTGCTACACGTAAAATGCTAATCCTCAAATAGTATCAAATGACCATAGGATAGCTGGAATGCTGATGTTTATTAGCTTCCCAGCGAGCGTTTCTGAGTGGGTTGAGTTAGGATCGCTAACCGCTTCCTTGAGAAATGATGCGGTTAGCGATAAACAAGCCAAAAATATAGCAAAATCGGTGGGGATTGTCAAGCGTATTTTGAAAAAACTGCGGACAAAGAAAATTTATGAAAAAACGTTTATTTGCATATTAAGCCTTATTCTCATTTCAATCATAATTTCTCAAACAGGTTTTTCACAAGGCACTTCGCAATGGTCGGTACCTGAAGGTGCTATCGCGCGACTCGGCAAGGGTAAAATAAATGGGATCACCTATTCGTCGGACGGCACTCGTCTTGCGATTGCCAGTAGCATTGGCGTTTGGAACTATAATGTGCATACCGGTGAAGAACTACCGCTACTCACGGAATATATAGGTTTTGTTACCAGTGTTGCGTTTTCACCAGACGGTAGCACACTCGCAAGTGCAGATGAAGACGGCACTATACGTTTGTGGGATGTTGGCACAGGTAAACGCATCTCCATCCTCGCAGGACACACCGATCGCGTGACTTCTGTCACATATTCACCGGACGGTAAGACCCTCGCGAGTGGTTCTCGGGATAACACGGTTTGTCTGTGGGATACCAATACAAGCCAACTCAAAAGGACGCTTACGGGGCATTCACACTGGGTAGATGCTGTCGCATTTTCGCCAGAC
>PYIY01000096.1 GCA_003635195.1 Candidatus Poribacteria bacterium
GAGGATGCTATTAAGGACTGCGATGAAGTAATACGCCAAAAACCAGAATTCGCTGAGGCTTATGGTGGGAGAGCCTTCGCTAAGGACAAACTTGGACAAACCGAAGCCGCTATCACAGACTATGACGAAGCCATTCGACTCAAATCAGACTATGCTGAGGCATATTTCAATCGAGGCCTCATAAAGGCTCAACTTGAGCGATATGAAGCCGCCATCGTCGATTGCAACGAAGCCATTCGACTCAACCCGGAGGACGGAGTATTCTACTTTAGTCGAGGGTTTATAACTGCCACGCTTGCCGGAGAACCTGACAAGGATAACCTTGAAATCTATGAAACTGTTATCGCTGATTATGATGAAGCCATTCGACTTGAGCCAGATTTCATGCCAGCGCATTTCAGTCGGATTGCAACCAACGCCATGCTGGGCAGAGAGGATGCCTCTAAGGCAGCCACTGAAGAGATGCTCCAACTTGAAAACCCTTTCACAGAGATCGTCAATATGGCAAATATGGCAGGTATATTCGATATGGAAAACATGGAAGACATGGAAGATATAGAAGATATAGATACAGCTCTTATAGAAATCATAGATACAGAAGAAGAGGAATAGTCAATATTCCAAAGGAAAGGATTGTCATGAGACTGGAAGGAAAAGTCGCGATAGTCGCCGGTGCTGCTTGGGGTGGCATTGGTGCGGCAACCGCCTATAAGTTTGCTTGTGAAGGTGCGAAAGTGGTTGTGAATACGCGCCGCCGAGAGGAAAAACTTGCTGAAACCGTCCAGCGTATTCAAGATGCCGGTGGTGAGGCGATCGCGGTTATGGGTGATGTCGCTGATGAATCAACCTGGCAGGCACTCGTCGATACTGCTTTATCAAACTACGGAAAAATGACGACGCTTGTCCACAACGCGGCGCACTCTTATACCAAAAAAGCAATTGAATTTACGATGGAAGAGTGGAACGAAAGCCTCGGCGTAACGCTCGGTGGACCGTGGCTCGGTGCAAAGTATTGTATCCCAGAAATGATTCGCAACGGTGGCGGTGCGTTGGTCTTTATCTCTACTGTTAATGCCACGATTACGAATCCGGGGTTCGGACTTTATGGTGCTGGAAAAGGTGGCTTGAACGCATTGACGCGGAGTATCGCGCTCGATTACGGCAGAGAGGGCATCCGTGCGAATGCTATCGCCCCTGGACAAATTGTTGGAGAACGCGGCGAAGCCTCTCTCGCTGAAGACGATCTCGAAGAACAAGCCTCACGTGATTGCTACCCGGTTGGACGCTACGGAAAACCTGAAGATATTGCCAACGCTGCACTCTTTTTAGCATCCGACGAGGCAGATTTTGTTACCGGCATTGTCCTGACAGCAGACGGCGGCTTGACGCTCCAATCCCCAGAAGCACTCGTACGCCCGTCCTTCCGCCTACGTTGGAGAGACGATATTCTGGTACCACAACCGAAAGGGGATGCGTAGGACAAATTCCCATCTTTCTCAGGAGATACAATAATGTGTGGACGATTTACCCTTGCAAGCGATACCGAAACTATGAGCCAGCTCTTCCTCGATTTTGCGATGCCGATGAACCTGTCTCCGCGCTACAATATATCCCCCACACAAGATGTGGCTGTTATCGTCAATACATCGACTGATACAGAGATACATCCAGAAATGGGACAGGTAGAGTTCTTTCATTGGGGACTCATCCCGTCTTGGGCGAAAGACCCGAAGATCGGAAACAGGATGATTAACGCCCGTTCGGAGACTCTCGCAGAGAAACCGTCTTTCCGAAGTGCCTATAAACGTAGACGATGTCTCATCTTGGCAGACGGCTACTACGAATGGAAACAGGTCCCCGGGAACAGACGTAAACAACCGGTCTACATCCGTCTTCAATCGCAAAAACCGTTTGCACTGGCAGGGTTATGGGAGATATGGCAGATGGAAGGGATGGATAAACCGCTCCGCTCCTGTACGATTATCACATGTCCGCCTAACGCGCTATTGGAAAAGATTCATCACAGGATGCCCGTGATCCTGCCGCAAGCCGCTTATGCGGAATGGCTCGCGCCAGATGAACAATCAGCAGATAACCTCCAACCGCTTCTTGTTCCGTATTCCGATGAAGAGATGGAGGCGTACCCGGTGTCAACGTTTGTCAATCGTCCAGCAAACGACTCGCCAGAATGTATCGTACCATTTGAAGTTGCGCAGTTTTTGAACTGAATGTTTACGGAACCGGTAAAGCGTCTTTAACGCTTACACCGAAACGGAAAATAGGAAAGGAATTATGTCAAAACCGAGTAAAGATCAGATGTTTTACATGTACCGCAAAATGGTAGAGATCCGTCAATTTGAGGAAGCCGCTGGAACGCTTTATCAGAGTGGGCAGCTTCCGGGTTTTTTGCACCTCTATATTGGTGAAGAAGCCACAGCCGTCGGGGTTTGCGTACACTTGCAAGATGACGACTATATCACGAGCACACACCGCGGGCACGGTCACCTGATTGCCAAGGGTGGTAAACGGGACCGGATGATGGCGGAGTTATTCGCACGCACGACCGGCTATTGTAAAGGTAAAGGCGGTTCAATGCACATCGCCGATAAAGAGACAGGGATTCTGGGTGCGAACGGTGTTGTCGGTGCGGGGATTCCGCTCGCCGCTGGTGCTGCACTCTCTGCGAAACTCCGCGGTACGCAGCAGGTCGCCGTGTCCTTCTTCGGCGACGGCGCGACGAATCAAGGCGTATTCCATGAGACGCTTAACCTCGCTGCCGTGTGGGAGCTGCCCGTTGTTTTCGTCTGTGAAAATAATAGGTTCGGTATGGGAACGCCACAACACGAGCACCAACGGGTAGAGGATATAGCTGTCCGTGCGCCATCCTACGATATACCGGGTGTCACCGTTGACGGAAACGATGTGCTAAAGGTCTACGCTGCTGCAGATGAAGCTGTCACTCGTGCACGCGAAGGTGGCGGACCGACGCTTCTCAATTGCGATACCTACAGATTCCGAGGACATCATATCGGCGATCCGGGGACTTCCTATCGCGACCGTGAAGAAGTGCAAGAGCAGGAACGCCTACGCGACCCGATTCGCCGACTTGCTGAAGTCCTCACTGCAGAAGAAGGTGTGAGTGAAGACGAACTCACGGCACTTGAGGAAGAACTCGCAAACGAACTCGAAGAAGCACTTGAGTTTGCCAAGAGCAGCCCGGAACCACTTCCCGAAGATGCGCTGAATGACGTTTACGCTGGCTCCATCCAACCATAACATAAATAACCGATTCTGAGTAAATGTAGGTGCGGTAACCCACGAGTCAGATGAGAAACCATGAACCCTCCAAATCACACGGTGTCACATGGAAATCTGTCACTATCACGCTCATTCTGATTCCGTTTAATTTCTATTGGATCATCGCAGGCGAAGTCGGACTCGTCGGTTATGCGCTAAATACTTATGCCGTTCCATTCTACAACGTTGTTTTTGTCGTATTCACCTTTACCCTCATCAATCTCGCTGTTCGTCGCCGTTTATTCACGAATGCAGAACTCCTCACAATATACATTCTGCTCAGTACCGCCTGCGCTTTCCCGTCCATCACCTTGATGACAATCCTTGTCACAACCGTCGGACATGCCTTCTGGTTCGCGACACCTGAAAATGAATGGAAGCAGCTCTTCTGGGATTACCTTCCGAAATGGCTTCTTGTCGATGACCCGAAGGTATTAGCAGGATATTACATAGGTGAAACCAATCTCTCGACGTTAGATATTCTCAAAGCATGGATAGTACCAGTGCTTTCTTGGGCAGGGTTCATGACAGTACTTGTTCTCGTGATGTTGTGTATCAACGTCATTTTGCGGAAGCAGTGGGTAGAACGCGAACGGCTTGCTTACCCGATCACACAGATTGCGTTTCACGTCACCCATAACACAAAATCGCTGTTTTCGCACCGTATCACGTGGCTCGGCTTTGGAATCGCTGCATCTATCGCTATTCTCAACGGCTTCAGTTTCCTGTATCCGACACTTCCTACATTGCCGATTAAACGGATTGGAGGTTGGCGCGGGTTCGGACATCTGTTCACAGAGAAACCGTGGAACGCTATTGGTGGTATCAGTATGTCTTACTACCCGTTTGTCATCGGGCTCGGACTATTGATGCCGCTCGATCTTTCGTTCTCCAGTTGGTTTTTCTTCATCTTCTACAAGGTGCAGTTAGTCTTCGCGAGTGCTGCTGGACTGTCAAGTCTACCAGGATTTCCATACATTGATAGACAATGTTTTGGTGCTGCGATCGGGATTTTCATCTCCGTTTTAGTCTTGAACCTCCGTCATTTCCGAGGTGTGTTCCGCATCGCACGTCACCGCACCGGCGAAGATGCTGACGAACCGATTCGCTATAGGTTCGCATTGTGGGGTATTGTTGGTGGACTCGCGCTGCTCTTTATTTTTTCCAAGCGTATCGGTATGTCACTCTGGCTGATTCCGATCTTTTTCGGAATCTATTTCATCATCGTCTTGGTGCTAACGCGGATGCGTGCGGAGCAAGGGTTCCCTGTGCATGCGATGGAGAACATGCCGAATCACCATATCCTCATTGACGGTTTTGGCACGCGGGCGTTAGGCACGAACAATCTCGTCGCCTTGACGCTCTACCGTTGGTTCAATCGGAGTTACACAAGCAATCCAATGCCGCATCAGTTAGAAGGCTTCAAACTCTCGGAACGTTCGGGAATCTCGACGAGACGCTTGTTCTTCGCGCTATTAGGCGTTTCAGGGTTCGCCGCTGTGATGGTATTCGGCGTGATCCTCTATCTCTTTTACACTTACGGTGCTTTGAACATGAGCGGCAGCAGTAGTTGGTCAACAGGCTTTGGTGGACGCGTCTTTAACGGACTCCAACGTTGGCTCTATTACCCTACCGAACCGAATTTCTATGCCACCGGTGGCATCCTTTTCGGCTTACTCTTTTCGACACTTCTGATGTTTATGCGGGCGCGTTTTTTCTGGTGGCCCTTCCATCCGATTGGATTCGTTGTTTCCAGCGATTGGGGGATGCGGTACTTGTGGAGTTGTATGCTGGTGAGTTCGATTATCAAGTGGAGCGTCTTGAAGATCGGCGGTCCGAGAGCATCGCAGCAGTTGGTGATGTTTGCGATTGGCTTGATGTTAGGTGATTTCACCGTTGGTGGTATCTGGAGTCTCGTTAGTGTCGTGACGCAGCAACCGATGTATAATTTCTGGCCGTAGCGTAGAGCGAAACGCAAACTTCACACACGTATAAACATTTACGAGGTTCTTGACAAAATCGCGAGTGCAGGATATACTTAACTAACATATTATCCAACTCATGACCCAAAACTTTTAACCTGTCCTTCGGACATTTCAAGGCAAAGGAGCATACCGATGGAAAGTTACCCAAACGGTCTTAAAATTCCTTACGCCCCAACAGATGCAACTGATCTTTATCCTGAAACGGATGGTCAACCTATGGCAGCTAGCGACCTACATCGAGAAATTCTCATCTGGCTTTTGCAGTCCCTTGAATCCTATTTCGCGTCAAAGTCGGAGGTCTATGTCTCAGGCGATATTCTAACATATTATACAGAGGGCAACCCGCGCGCAGTCGTTGCTCCTGATGTGTTAGTCTCCTTCGGTGTAGGACAAAAGAAGCGACTCACCTACAAAGTGTGGGAAGAAGGGAAGGCACCAGACTTCGTCATGGAGTTCTCCAGCAAAAGTACATATCAAACTGACTTAACAAACAAGGTAGACCTCTACGCTGCACTTGGCATCCCCGAGTACTTCCTCTATGATGCGGAGGGTATTTATTTACCGTCACCACTGATGGGGTTTCAGTTGATGGACGGTGCGTATGTGCCGATCCAAGAAAATGCCGCTGGCGGTATACACTCAGCAGTGCTGGATTTAGATTTCCATATCATAGCAGATGGACGTTTAGCAATTTATGAGCCAAGGGCAGGTCGGTGGCTCCAAACGCCGGTTGAAGCCGCTGAGGCACGTGCGGCAGAAGAAGCCGCTGCACGACAAAAGGCTGAAGCGGAAGTCGCGGAACTCCGAGAAGAACTCGAACGCCTGAAAGCACGCTCGTGATGTGGTTACGACAGATGGTGCAAGCTAAACGGAGTAGCATACGTCCAGCCAACATCAGGAAGAAAGAATTCAAAATCAAACGCCTGTTTCTTGATTAAAGATGGAGAAAAAAGAAAGCCAGTCCCCGCAATTCGGTCTGTGCCTCAATAACGAAGGATATGTCGCTTCTCTTGAGATAGGGAAAGTCTATCGCGTGATTCAGGATGATAAAGCAGCATCTTACGGTTATATCCGCGTCATAGACGAAAGCGGCGAAGATTACGCCTATACAGCCAACAGATTCCATTCGGCACATTTGATATAATCCATTCGCTTGTCCCACTCAAATAGCATTTGTTAATAGGACACGTGTGGCAATCGTATAAAAAGGAGAAGGCAACAACAATTGAGACGGGAAAACCGAAAGGCTATCCCGTCTCTTTTTTGTTGCACGCCGAACCATTTCGTGCTATCCTATTCCCCAAGGAGATTGCGACATGCATCAGTCCACAGATACCCATCGCACAGCGAAAGATTTATCGCCTGAAGAATTAGCGGAATACCGACAGCGGCTCGATCAACATCTCCAAAACCGGAAAGTGGATGAGGCGTTGCTACAACGCGCATGGCAAACGGCACATCAGGTTGCCGCTATGCTTTATGAAGACTTCGGTGCGACACAGGTCGCTGTCTTTGGATCACTCGCGGGACAGAAATGGTTTTCAAAAGCGTCAGATATTGATATTGCAGTTTGGGGGATGCCGTCTGACCTATATTTTCGTGCTGTTGCACAAGCTATCGGGCTTAGCCAAGAATTCAGAATCGATTTAGTCAATTTCGACAATTGTAAAGGCCAGTTTCGAGAACGTATTCAGAATCAAGCCGTGTTTATTGAAAAAAATGGAATCTGCTTTGCCACAACCACCGGACCTAACTGCCAAGCAACCGGGATAAAAAGAGAGGAAACTGACGTAGTGAATCAGGAGGAATTAATACAACGCATTTCCGATGGATACACAAACGTAGCGGATGCAGTTCGACTCATCGGGCAAGCTTTAGAAAATATTGAAGATGCCCCCGCGCGGTACAAACGGAGTATAGAGCTTGAGATTGCCAGGTACCTCTACGATTTCTATAAGCAATTGGAAAATATTTTCGAGCACATTGCCCGCGAGATTGACAACGCATTGCCTGTAGGGGAAGAGTGGCATAAAGCTCTCCTACAGCAAATGGTGGAACCAAGAACGACACGAGTACCTGTACTGTCCGAAAAAACTTTTACAGAACTACAGGATCTTCTGGGATTCCGTCACGTTTTCGTCTATATCTACGGTGCTAAATTAGACTATGAACAAATGCTCAAAAATGCTCAGCGAGTGAACAAAGTATTCCCGAGCGTCTCCAAAGAACTGGACGCGTTTATAACGTGGCTGAAGAAAAAAGAAAATGACTGAACAGACCCTCCTTCAACAAATCACAGACTTCTGTCGATTGCTCCGACAGATGGACATTAACGTGACGACAACCAACCAACTCAGTTGGTGTAAAAGCGTTGAACTGATCGACATCAGTGAACGGGAGGCGTTCTATCATACGGCACGAACGAATCTTATTACGAAGGCAGCAGATCTAAAAACGTTTGACCTCGCCTTCAACCTGTTTTGGCGATACCCGCGCCCAGATTTCCAAGCCGTTGATACGGGCAATGCGACACCCGAACCGTCCAGCCTCCAAGACCTCTCCGATGCTACTGACGAGCAGGACATGATAGAGCAGTGGTTGGATGCTGAGACTGAGGACGATGAGGAAGAAGGGGAGGAAGACGATCCGCTCGCTTATAGCGTGGAAGAGGTGCTGACTCGAAAAGATTTCAGTGAGTTCACAACGGAGGATATGGAACAAGCACGGGAGATTATTGCGAAACTGGCAGCGGTGTTGGCAACAAAGTTGAGTCGTCGGAAGGTTGTCGGTAAAAAGGGTAAAATTATTGATTTTCGTCGGAGTTGGCGGAAGAGTCTCGTCCACGGCGGTGAGCCGCTTGAATTAATGCGGAAACAGCAGAAGATTAAAAAGACCAAGATCCTGCTCCTCTGTGATGTGAGCGGTTCTATGGATTGCTACGCCAAGTTCCTCATCCAATTTATCTACGGCATGCAACAGGAGTTGAAAGAAGTAGCGGTCGCAGTCTTCAGCACGCATCTGACAGACATTACTGGACTCCTCCAGCGGAAAGGACTGGCAGAGGGATTGAACGAAGTGGCAAACGTCGTGCCGGACTGGTCGGGTGGAACGAAGATCGGTGAAAGTCTATTGGAATTTTATCGGCAGTTCGCGCCGTCTTTCTCGGCGTACCGGACAGTAGTTATTCTCATCAGCGACGGTTGGGACCGCGGCGATGTGGATGTGCTGCGGCATTCTATGGAAATGATTCATCGGCATGCGTATCGGTTAATTTGGCTCAATCCGCTGCTCGGTAGCGACGGTTATCAACCGATTTGCCGAGGTATCCGCACGGCACTGCCTTATGTAGACTATTTCCTCCCGGCACACAATCTGGAAAGTTTGGCACAGTTGACAAAAGTATTGATTCCACTCTGGTCGCGATGAAAAACTAAAAACTAAGATAAGGAAATCTAACTATGCAAGTTCAAGCAGCAGTGATGCTCCAGCCGGGGCAGATAGAAATCCGTGAATTTGAGAAACCGTCTCTTGCAGATGACGCGCTCCTCTTACAAGTCGATCGCGTCGGCATTTGTGGGACTGATAAACACGTGTATCTTGGGCATGTTGCCCTGAACTTTCCTATCATCCCAGGACACGAAGTTGTTGGTACGGTTGCTGAAATCGGCAAAAATGCGAATCAGGCAATGAACGTGATGGGCGGTCCCATTAAAGCTGGCGACCGCGTAACTGTGGTGCCTGGCTCAAAAAACTGTGGTAGATGCTATTACTGTTTGCATGTGCCGGGTCGTCCGACTTTGTGTTCCAACAGAAGGATATACGGCTTTGGCAACAGCGAGACCCCGCCCTATCTACACGGCGACTTCGCTGAGTATACATATATCCACGGCGATTCTTGGGTGTACAAAATGCCGGAGAGTATCCCGGAAGAGATTCGCGTCCTGACAGAACCTGTGGCAGTCGCAACGCGTGTTGTTGGCCGCGCGTGTGCCCCCGGTCTGCCGCAAGTGGGAGATGGATACAGCATTGGAAGTCGGGTAGCGGTTCTCGGCTGTGGCCCGATTGGTCTCCTCGTCGTTGCCGTATTGCGGGATAGCGGTGCTGGTACTATCATTGCCACCGACATGGTTGAAAGTCGGTTAGAGATGGCGAAACAGATGGGTGCGGATGTAACTATCAATGTCGGAGAGACAACACCCGAAGAACGAGTGGAGCAGATTCAGGACCTCACAAACGGTGTCGGTGTAGACATCGCGATTGAGTGTGCAGGATTGCCCTCCGTTTTCGCCGAGGCATTGGACGTGGTAAGACGCGGTGGGAAGGTTATCGAAGTCGGACACTACACGGATTCTGGGGATACCCAAATCCGACCTTACCAGATTTGTAACAAGGATCTGGATGTTTGCGGGGTATGGGCATATCCGCAAATCCAGTTTCAGACAGCGTTGGATTTCCTCCAGATCACACGCGCGCCGTTGCACGAATTAATAACGCACCATTTACCGTTGCACCAGTTGGAAACAGGTATTGATATGCTTGGACAAGAAGGCGTTTACAAGATCGTGATTGAGCCACAGTCGTAGTGTAATGAAGTTATCAATAATCAATGCTCTTGTCAAGAAGGGAGATTCGTTTGAAAAACGCGCGTAACTCCACAAATCCTCAGGTGTTTTAAAGCTAAGCTAACAATAGCACAAACGGAGGGACGTTAATATGAAAAACCACAAAAGCGTTTTCATGGTAATCTGTTGTTATATCCTGTTGAATTTCGTTATCGGGATTAGAGGAAGTGCTGCTGCGGATACCGAAATCCCTACTTCCAATAACGCTGAAATATCAGAAGGACCTCCGCTCTTCAAAACTATAGAGGGCGCGAAAACCTATATTGTCAAGCACCAAAACCGAAATGGTGGTTGGCCTCTGGTACCCGGCGGAGATAGCAACGTGGAAAGTACTGCGTTCGCTGTTTGGGGATTGATTGACGCGGGATGGGGTACCGGTTCAGAAGTCATTCGGACAGGCGTTGCGTATCTGCGAAATACACAACTATCTAACGGAAGTTGGAACAATAACACCGCACACTCAATCTTTGCCCTTATCGCTTTAACAACAGCGGAGACCGATCCCGAAGCCCGTTTTAGAGGACTGCAGTGGGTAAAAAAAGCCCAGAATCGGAGCGGTGGTTGGGGTAAAAAGGAGCGCAG
Organism: Candidatus Poribacteria bacterium; assembly: GCA_003635195.1. GTDB lineage: Bacteria > Poribacteria > WGA-4E > WGA-4E > WGA-3G > WGA-3G. The sequence continues at coordinate 10,487 of PYIY01000096.1, forward strand.
TCCGGACAATGTGCTGTACACCGCTGCTGTTTTAGCAGGATTCAGGAGGCTCGGTTTCAAACAGAGTTTTGAACCCGTCTCTAAAGGCGCGGATTGGTTGGCAGGGGGCATTAAGTCTGACGGAGGTTGGGCATTGCAGTACCGCAATCAATCCGACATTTTCCTGACATCTTGGGTGATACAAGGCTTAGAACCTGTTTACGACATTGACGCACAAATCGCATGGTTAAAGCAGCTCCAGAACAGAGATGGCGGGTTCGGAAGATATAGAAATAGCCCCAGTGATCCAGAAATCACTGCGATCGCGATTATGGCACTTGCGGCTGGAAACGATCCGCTCAATACGCGCCGTGTTGCGATCAACTATTTGACGAAAACACGGCAAGAAGACGGCAGCTTCGCCAGTAACACCCCGATTGAACTGACAGCACCGACCGCGAATTTGCAGTCCACCTGTTTCGTGCTCATCGCGATACACGCCAAGACGGCAGATGAACTCGCTGTAGAGCAATCGGGAAAATAATGAGAAAGCGAAATTGCGAGCCCAGCTCGCTCCTACCGTCGCTGGTCAGGACCCCCTGTTGTGGTTACAGCCATAGCGGCACCCGGCATAATATAGTGTTCGCCTTTGGTAAGTTGGGCAACCTGCCGCTGGAAGCTATCCCCAAAAGATCCAGTTCGCATAGAAGTTACACCGCCGATGACGTAAACTTTTGCCCGCGCCCCACGGCACACTGAAATCGCTTTGCCTGCTGTATACCCTTTTTCGGCACGCCTGCTCGTTTGTTCGTCCGTTACAATGATGAGTACGAGGTCGCGATCCGGTGTCGTCCGAATTTTTGGTACGCCTTCAATGATAGCATCGAGCAGATGCTCATCGCCAGCTTTTGGGAGGCGAAACATCGACTTCACTTGCTCGGGCACTAATGGCGGTTTGGTTACAACGATAGTGCTTTCGCCCCCACCGATAGCCGCCCAAAATCGGATAATCCCAAATTGGTAATCCAATCCTGCTTCCGTAAACACCGCCACCATCCGATCCAAGCCGTCACACGCTGGCTCCGCTTTGGTTTGCATGCTCAGACTGTAATCGAAAACGAACACAATGTCTACCTTACCGGGTTTACTCTGAACCAAATTTTCGGCAATGCGCTTAAACAGTCCGTCTACCCGAAGCAGTGCTTTATCAGCAACCGTTTCGCCACTCTGGATACGTTGCCCATCCATCCGTTGCTGACGTGAATCAATCGGATACCATTTGCCATCCGTTTCATCAGTAAGTTCTGCTTGGACTTTCTCACTTGTGCCTATAAAGTTGAGTTGTACACTGTTTTGTCGACAGCGGTTGATAATTTGTTTACTAATTCTACTCTTCGCATCTGCTTCCGTCCATGAGGTGCGCATCCGCGAATTACTAACCACAACAAATTGTGTTGTAACTCCTTCACGGAAATCTAACTCATTCAAACCCTTCACGATTGCATCGAGTCCATATCCAGGTTGAAATCTATTGTCGAACTCAGCTCGTATATCTTGTAAGGCGTTTTCAATACCGAAATAGTTAAAGGTCCATTGATGAAAAGTATAGTGCTGTTCGCCTTGTAGCGATTGAAAACCTATGAGCGCGAACCTATAGTCCATCGTTTTTGTTTCAATAACGGTGAGCATATCGATAAGTCTCTTTTCAAGAACAGCGATAGGTGCTAACATCCGCTTGCTACCGTCAACGACGAATACGACATCTACTTTCGGATTTTGGGGATTTTGCGTTGCGCGTTTTGCAATGTCTTTGAGGCTCGCCCCTATATCTGCCTTGAGGGTATCTTTCTTCTTCACACTCGGATCTACCAATATTCTATGTTTTCGCCGAGGTGGACGAACCTGTGCTGCTGCTTGCAGTGTTCCGATCAATACACACATCACACACAAGCAGCATATCCAGATTTTTGGGGGCAGCTTGCAAACCAAAACTTGTTTAACAAAAGCCATATCATCTCCAATTCAAATTCAATCAAAAGCTATAGCACCCGCAGTTAATACGTGTCCAAATCAATCTCCTCCTCGCTAAATCGGAGGTGTGCTTGATTGATTAATTCAACAATAGCGTTCCATTGCTCACGCGTTCCATCAGAAATACCTTCCTCTTCAAGTGCTTCAGCAAATTTAAGGAGTGTATCGCTAAATTTGTCTTGTAGATAGACATATTCCTCTGTTTGATCTGCGTTCTTTGGCGGCTCAAAACTTGAGATGCTCTTTGCATATTTAGCGAGTCGCTTCGCCGCTTCAACGGCTTTCGCTTTCCCCACCTTGTCGTCAAAGTAGTCAACGACCACGAAATAGTCATCTATCATCAACATCATGAGGGCTTTCAAGTCCTCAACCTCAGGCATTTCTTCCTCTTCAGGCATCTCCTCTGGTGTATCAGATTCCGGTATTTCTTCCGGTCCTGGTTTTCGTTCCTGCTTGAGGAAAAGGGCATAACTCATTACCAACGTCTTTCTTGGAAGTAGGGCGACCGCGTCTGAAGCCTCCTCATGTCCCTCAATAGCGGCAATGTCCTCTCCAACTGTAAAAGCGTCGTCTATACCCATACCGGTGAACTGTTTGAGAAATTCCGCGCTTGCAATCGCCTCAGACTCCTTGTGCACATAGACCTCCACTTTCACGACTTTTCCGCGCATGTTTAGTGCAACAGCACCCTCAATAATACCGTTCGGGCCCTCTACACCCGCGAACAGGACCAGTCCTATGGGCTTATTCACGTCATTGATCGGGATGTAAAAAATCGGTTTCAGGTCCGCTGTTCGGAGTTTACCCGCGATGTCCTTTTCAATTGACGTAATTTGATCCGGTGTAAGTACAACACTCTTCTGAACGAATTTCTCTGTTTTCGGGAAGATAGCCACTAGTTTTTGTGCCGGAAATTCTGCATCTTGAGCGTTACTGGACAGCGGCGCAGTTATCATCAAAAACACGAATGTTAATAGAACACTTACTCGCGGATGGCAATAGATTCGGAAAAACATCTACAATCTCCTTATCCGTTTCTTCAACATTCCTATAAGTTTACCAGAAATCCTTATTTTTACAAGGATTTTTACAACCCCAAAATCTCCAATCGGAAGGTGATGCTATGGCGGTTTAACGACAACACGTCAACGTCCGGTCTGGCTGGTACGCTCACCTTCGGTCTCAAAAAACTGAACTGATAACCAAATGATCCATTCAACTGAGCGACCTCAAAGATGCTATCAATAAGTCTTACACTGAGTCCAGTGGACGCTCCCGCGCCAAAAGTATTCTGAATATTCGCTGGCGTAGCGAACTGTTCAGTAAAGGAATAGAAGTTTGCTCCGAGTCCAATAAAGGGTGCCCATTTCCCACGTCCACTTAGTGTCAGCATTGTGCCAACAGTCTCAACATTTAACATCCCGAAAGGCAAGACCTGATCGTTACTTCCGCGAGTATCCACGGTGTAACTACTGAACGGGACTGAGAATCGGAGTGCAGGTGTCAATTGAAATCCGATAGAGAATTCTTCGGTGAGTGCGGTTTCGAGTTCGTCGTTAGTGACGGTTAACCCGCGACCGGTGCTTACGACACCACCTTTTGCAACATGCATGTATTTTTCAAGTTCAAGTGCAGTGCCAACAGTTGGAAATCCTATAAGAGCAATGAGTGTAAAAGTGCTGAATGTGGTTAGAAGTTTCATGATTCCTCCATTAACTTTGCAGTACGATCAACAATCCTTCTACCGCTGGCGAACCCAGCGTTCAAGGGGATAGAAGAGCGAAAATAACACAGGTGCTAAAATAAGGTTAGCCACCGTTGCCGAGACCATTCCGCCGAAGGTAGGGACCGCGATAGGCTTCATCAACTCCGCGCCAGTAGTGGTGCTGATTTCTGCTAACATGATTGGTAATAACGCCAAAATCGTAGTTGCTGTGGTCATGATGATAGGTCGGACGCGCAACAAGCCAGCATTGATCACGGCTTCGTCAATAGGTTCACCACCCCGGACGCGTTCTAATAGATATTCAATTAAGACGATTCCGTCTTCAACGGCTATGCCAAATAAGGCTATATACCCCACCCACACCGCTGTACTGTATTTAATGGCGTAACCACCACCGAGTGCCTCCGGCACGTATGCCATCAACCACTGCATCCACATACCGCCGATGAAGGCAAAGGGGATCGCAAGAAAGATTGAAAACATCGCAGAAGGCGACTTGAACTGGAGATATAGCAATATAAAAATAGCTGCGATACATACGGGCACAACAATCCTTAATCGATTGCGGGCTTCTAATTCAGCTTCGTACTGTCCGCTAAAAGCATAGAAGTAGCCTTGCGGTAGCGTTGGCTTAATCTTTTCGTCAAGTGTCTTTTGGGCTAACGCAACGAAATCAACCAGTCCAATGGTGTCAACATCCACATCACAAAAGACGCGGGAAAAAAGTAACGTATTTTCGCTCGCGATCTTCGCTGGCCCCGGTCGTCTTTCGATGCTTACGAGTTGCTCAAGCGGAATATGCAGTCCCTTTGGTGCTGGCACGAGAACACGTTTGAGTGCTTCGATATTATCCCGTAATTCTCTCATATAACGGATACGAATCGGAAATCGCTCCCGCCCCTCAACGGTATAAGTTAGATTCATGCCACCGATTGCTGTCATGATGATTTGTTGCACTGTTTTGATTTGGATGCCGTAGCGCGCGGCTTCCTCTCTGTTAATGTGAAACTCAAGGTACGGCTTATTTCCAATGCGCTCAGCATAGGGACCCTGTGCGCCCTCAAGTTTAAGGAGTTCTTGCTCAATCCGGACTGCAATCTCTTCAATCTGCGTGAGGTCTTTACCAAATACTTTGATTCCGATTGGGGTTTGTATACCTGTTGCGAGCATATCAACGCGATTGCGTATGGGCTGCGTCATAATAGGCGAAACCCCCGGCATCCGAGTAGCCTCTGTCAGTTCGGTAATAAGTTCGTTGCGGTTTTTGGTACGGAAGTAAGTCTTATGCTTGAGCGTAGGCTCAATTTCTTCGGCGATCTGATGCAGTTTCACTTCAGTCTCAGATTCTCCAATTTTGACGTGTTCCAATCCCATTCCTGCTGTCCGTACTTCGGCGAGAAGTTCCTCCAAAAGGACTCGTAAGAACCAGATGCGATAGAGTTTTTCGCGCTCGTCAACCGACAGATAAGAGTTGTGATACGTTGTCGTTAAGGTATCAAACCGTTTTACAGCCGCGGTAACAACACCCTCCAGAAAATCAGCATTTATATGACTCACATGTTCCGCGCTGATCAGGCCGTCGCGTGCCAGACGTTGGACGAGAACGGACACAAATTCCGCTGTTGCCTCGCGTTTAATCGCCCGTCGGGGCCACTTTGCTGGATCAATTATATTGACAATGGTTTCAAACATGCCAATTGGCGCAGGGTCGGTTGCCGTCGTCGCCCGCCCCAATTTCCCAACGACAAGTGAAATTTCCGGGAATCGATTCATAATCAAATCCTGTTTTGCCATTACATCTTTTGCTTGTGTAATTGAGGCACCCGGGAGTAGCACCGGCATAAATAGCAACGCTCCTTCGTTAAGTGGCGGCATGAACTCTTGTCCAATATTTTTATAGAAAGGGGTCAAAGGTATACTTGCGGCAAAAATAAGTACCGCCAAAGCAACAACAGCGAGTTTCGTCCAAATATTTTTTACAGCCAACTGAATAACCGGACGATAGAGGGTCCTGAGTACCCACGTAATCCCATCGGCTAACTTCCTTAAGGGCCAACTCAGGATTGCAAAGAACTGCGCTACTATTTTGGAAATCCTACCTGTCCGAGTACGGGTTGGGTCCGCGAGTAGAAATGATGCTAAAACTGGGACTAAACTAATCGCTATAAGGGCTGCACCGAGCATAGCGAAAGTTTTTGTATAGGCAAGCGGTTTGAAGAGTTTACCTGCCTGGCCGGTAAGAGAAAAGACAGGTATGAAGGCGACAATAACGATAAGCATCGCAAAGAAAATAGGAGGTCCCACCTCTTTAGCAGCGCGCGTTGCAACTTGAAGTTTGCTTTCACCCTCGTGCGGTTCCCGTAAATGTCGCGTGATGTTTTCTGTCATCACAATACCGGCATCCACCATCACGCCTATCGCGATGGCGATGCCACCCATTGACATAATGTTCGATGGTAAACCAATAATCCGCATGCCCACAAACGAGAGCAGAACCCCCATCGGTAGGACGAGTGCTATCAGCAAACTACTTGAAACTTGCCCCAAGAAAAGCAGAATAACAGCTGCAGCGACGATGATTTCCTCTGTCAGCGTTTCCTTCAGCGTGTCTGTTGCGCGGTGAATGAGATGGCTTCGGTCGTAGAATGGGACAATTCGGACTCCGGGTGGGAGCCCAGGTGTGAGTTCGGCTATTTTCGCTTTGACATTCTCAATCACGCGTAGTGGATTATCACCGTAGCGCATCAGCACCACACCGCCAGTTGCGGGGATTCCAGCCTTGTCTAAAGCACCGCGCCGAAAGTCGGGTCCCTCGCTGACGGTTCCAAGATTTTTGACGTAGATGGGGACCCCGTCATGTTCCTTGACAACGATGTTTTCTATGTCGGCGATGCTTTTGATAAATCCCAAACCCCGAATCAGGAATTCCATTCCGCCTTCCTCAATCACCTTGGCACCAACATCAAGGTTACTCCCTCGAACGGCGTTGTAAACCATCGATAACGGCACGTTATACGCCAATAGAGTGTTCGGATCAATGTCAATCTGATACTGTTTGACGTATCCGCCGACCGAGGCAACCTCGGAAACACCATCAGCAGAGGCGAGATAGTACCGAACCGTCCAGTCTTGGAGCGTCCGAAGTTCATGAAGCTCCAGATTGGAGGCAATGAGCGTTTCTCCATCTTCCGGACAGGTGCCTGGCTCGGCATAACGTACCGTCGGATGCTTAGGGCAATAATATCCATTCTCAACGGTATACCAGAACACCTGTCCAACGCCGGTTGCATCGGGGCCAAGGATTGGCACAACACCCTCCGGCATGTCCTTCTGCGCAAGATTCATTCGCTCCAATACGCGTGTACGTGCCCAATAGAAATCGACATCATCTTTAAAGATAATGTTAATGTAGCCAAAACTAAACATTGAAGTCGAACGAACATCCTCGACGTCCGGGATTCCGAGCATAGTAATGCTCAACGGATAGATAACTTGATCCTCAATATCTCGTGGGCTTCGCCCGGGCCAATCCGCGAAGACAATCACTTGGTTTTCGCCGATGTCCGGCATAGCATCAATTGGTGTCCGATTCAACGCCCACCAACCCGCCATCGTCACAAATACAAAAATAACCAATACCAACAGGCGGTTTTTCATACAGATTTCAATAATTCGGTTAATCATTTTTACTGGTTATCAGTTATCGGTTAAGAGATTTTCGTTTAAAAACGCCTCTTATCTGATGCCTGAAAGAATTTTTGAAAAAAAAATCCGTACTGACAACTGACGACTCCTTAATGTTGATGGACAGGTGCTTTTGATTCTTCACCACCGAGTGCTCCACCATAAGCACCGGATGCGGACCCTGTTAATTGTGTCTGCGAATCTATCAGGAAGTTGCCATGCGTGACAACTATATCATCAGGTGTAAGCCCACTCACAATAGGATAGTATCGGCGTTTGGTTTCTGAGTCGTCCGATGTCCCCCAAGCTTCGGGACCCACCTTGACCTCAATCTGTTCATAACCCAATTCACCGCGATCCACGAAGACGATTTTCCGTAAACCAGTGTCAATGACCGCACTCTTCGGTACAGTTAGAACCTCACCTGTCATAACAAGGGGCTTCCCATCACGTGAACATAACCCAGGTACGGTCGCATACTCATCAGGATGATCAGGACAGGCGTATTTGAAAATCAATGGTGGCTGATCCGCGTGAACGGAAGGCGCGGGCGCGGGCTGATGTACGTGAGAATGTGCGCTGGTTTCAGTTGCTGGCTGTTTTTCGACGAGATCCATGCCACAGATAGAACATTCGCCGAATTCAGCTTGTTCAATCTGGGGATGCATGGGACAGGTCCACACAGATGCTGTCGTCTCTGCGGGTGCAGCTGCCTTCGCTTTTTCGACGAGATCCATGCCGCAAATGGAACATTCGCCAAATTCATCAGATCGCACTTCAGGATGCATCGGGCAAACCCACTTCCCCTCTGTGTCAGATGCCGATTCAGCCCCAACGACATCGGAGTGCGTCGGTTCCAGATCCATGCCACATATTTCACATTCAGTGGGATGTTCAGACGTAACCCATGGATGCATTGGGCATGCATACGGTGCTTTTGAGATGGCTCCTTGGGTATAGATTTCCGCAAGCGTCGGTTTTATTTGAAGCGTCACATACATCCCTGGACGGAGTCGTCCGGTCGGATTGGAGACTTCTATTTGGACTTTCTGCGTCCGCGTTTGTGTATCAAAGAATGGATAAATGTAGGTGACTTTGCCGGGAAAAGTTAGCCCAGGCATCGATTGCGTCGTAATTTCAACCGCCTGTCCCATGTAAATCCACGGCAGTTCATATTCGTAAACGTCCGCCATAATCCACAGACTATTAAGGTCGGCAATGCGGTAAAGATTCATCCCCCGATTCACGTGCTGACCTTGCGCGACGTTCATGTGAACTACAGTTCCAGCCATCGGCGCGAAGAGCGGTAAGGTCGTACTAACTTCTCCACGGTTGCGAATATCTTCAATCTGATCTAAGGTCAATCCATACAATTCAAGTTTCGATTTCGCAGCGGCAACGGTCTGTTCAACGGATCTGCGCAGTTCCGCGTATTCTGTATTTTGAAGTTCCTCAATACTTTTAAGTGCCGTCAAATATTCTTCTTGCGCCGTGACCAATTCCGGACTGTAGATGGACAAGAGCTCATCGCCTTCACGCACATTGATACCTGTGAAATCGATGTGTAAGTCCTCAATCCACCCAGAAATTCGCGTTGAAGCATAAGCCATACGGGTTTCGTTATAATCCAGAATACCAACTGTCCGAATTTCACGCGAAACTTCTCGAAAAGCGACGGGTTCAGTGCGCACTGGAATTAGTGCCTTTTGTTGTTCAGTGAGTTCCAATCCTGAACCTTCATAAATAGGAATCAGATCCATCTTACAGACTGGACAACTGCCAGGCTCTGGCATTTTGACTGTCGGATGCATAACACACGTCCAAAACCGAATTGTTTTTGCTGCATCTGAGGATGCTACCATTGCGGTATGGTCAGCGTGTCCATCCATGCCGGACATCGTGTTTTCTGATGTCGTTTCACCTTTTTCAGTGGGTGTATGAGCGGCGTGTTCATCCATGCCGGATGTGTCCGCTGGTATCGTGTCACGTTTTTGACTAACAGACTGCTCCATTTCAGTTTTCTCTTGCTGACCACAACCAAATATGAATAGCACAGTAATCATCAGTGTAATTGCGAGGCAGAAATTTTTAGGCATTTTGTGAACTCCTTCTTTATTCTTTAAATGATTGCTCCTATTGAAAAAATTAAAAACCTCGGGTTCACAGCTGCTTAGGCAATATCACGCCAACTGCCTGTTCTAACTGCGTAAGATGTTGGTGATAATCGCGCAATGCTCGCTGCTCTTCAATTCTCAAATTTAATAAAGTGCGCTGGGCATCAAGAAAACTCAAAAAGTCAATTTGTGCTGCTTGATAGGCTGTATTCGCGGCATCCAACGCCTGCTGTGCCTGCGGAAGCAGCGTCTGGCGATAGAGGCGAATACTCCGATTTGCTGTTTCCATTCCAAAATGATGCTTTTTCACAACAAAACGGAGCTTGCTCTCAAGTTCTTCAATCTGATGCTCCATCGCTCCAATTTTTACATTCACTTCACGGATGTACGAGTTTCGGTGGCCGAACCACGCTGTATTTGTCGAATTTAATGTGCGCTGCGTCATAAAAGCCATCGGCATTTTTTTTGTGTGTTTCAAGTCCGGCATACTCCGGTTTTCAAAGTAGCTTGCACCGAGGGTCGGGTCAGGATATGTCATCTGTTTTGCCATCTCCACAACCAAACCCATTTTACTGATTGCCAACTTCTGTTTTTGGATTTCTTGACGTTTCTGAACTGCTAACGCATACAACTCAGCTAAAGTAGATACAACACGTTCCTCTTCAACTGGAACAGGAATGCCTAACGGCAAATCTGCCGAAGCGTTCAATAACGTATTAAGACGCGCAGTGATAGTTTCCCGTTGTTGTTCAAGCGTAATAATTACATTTGCCAACTTCGATAACTCCACCTGTGCCATAATGACGTTTGAATATTTGCCTTGTCCGACGCGAAACTTCGTCTGGGCAATAGCAATCATCTGCTGCAGTAATTTCTGATTCTCTTGGTTAATACGAGTTGCTTCAACGACGAAAAGATAATCGTAGTAAGCTAACTTGATTTCGGTTACCAGATCCCGCAGGGCGATTTCAAACTCTTTTTGGGCAATTAGTACATCTTCAGTGATGACCTGCCCTTTCAACGCTAACGTATCTGGAAACGGAAACTTCATTGCCATCATCTCTTTATGGCGCATCGGTCCAACTTTGGTATCAAGTTGTTTCGTGAAAGCGTTATACTGACGTAACACATTCTCTAAGTAGACAGCTTGTGGATATTGCTCCAATATCGCCCGAATTTTTTCACGGGCAGATTTCAATCCTGGATTCCATTCATATCCAAGTGCGACAAGGAGTTCCAACGCAATAGGTTCAGCAAGCCGAGCTCTTGCGGCTTCAGGTGACGCTGCCAATTGCCGATAGGTTTTCATGGTGTCTGTTGAAAGATCGTAAAACAGATTTGGCATCGGTGTTTCACTCTCCAATTGCGCTTGCCACTGTTTCTGATATTTTAACACCTTTGCTTCAATCTCGCTGAGAAACAGGTCTGGTTCTACAATCGGTTCACTTTCAGTATTGGTAATCTTTTTTTCAACTTCAGTATAGTAATAGGCAGGTCGTTGTATTTTAGTATCACGCAATTCTTGGTACGTTTCCAGTCGATGCTTTGCACACCCACTTATCAGAACAGTGAGCACTATGAGACCAATTTTAATGGTTGTCGGCACGAAAATTTGCTCACGCAGATTTTTTTTCAGTCGTCGGTTGTCTAAAGAAGGATCTGGTTTAACAAAACCTTTTTGTAACTGAAAACTGAAAACTGAAAACTGAAAACTATTCAATGTGCGAATCATCAATCTTTCCTCCAACAAGCTGCTCCAACCGAGCGACATTCTGTTGATAGTCCGCAATCGCACGCAGCCGGGCGAGATTAAAGTTCAACCAAACACTCTGCGTCTCCAGAAATCCCGCGATGCTCTTGGGACCTTCCTGATGCCATGTCTCAGCGACCTCAACAACAGCACCTGCTTGCGGAATAAGTGTCGTTTCATAGAGTTCAATAAGCCGTCGCGCGTTTTCAAGCCGAAAATAAATTTTCTGGATGGCAACTTTCGTTTCGTCCTCCAAGGTGTGCTTGTTCGCTGTGACAGCCTCACGATTTTGCTGCGCCTCGCGAACTTTGCTGCTGTTCTTCAAACTCGACCACGGAATTGTCACACCAACACCGATACTAAACGGGTTTTTACCGCTGCTGGGTGTGTCGAACATCAAGGCTTTGCCCGTTTCTATTGTCATTAAGTCAAACTTAAGCATGGGCTTGGTTTGGAGTTCGGCAAGGGCAATGCCTTCAGTGGCTTTTTCGATGCTCAACGCTGCAATTTGCAACTCTTGTCGTTTTGCTAACGCCTGTTTCTCTATATCAGCCAATCCTACATCAAGCGGCTCGTAAGCAATAGGCACTGTCATACCCAACGACGTTGCTGAAGGCATCGACAGTATCCCCTTGATATTTGCCTGTTCAACGCGCTGTAATTCCTCTAACAGGACAAGATCATATTCCAACTGCGCGAGTTGGCTTTGTGCCTTCAGTACATCATTGAGTGTCGTTTTCCCTTCGGCATAACGTGTGGTCGCAATCGCGAGAATGGAGGCTACTAATTCATGATTTTGCCGCGTCAGTTCGACCGCCCGTTGAAGATACGCCAATTCGTGGTAACTCAGTTTTAGCCCAACGATGAGATCACGTATCACCTGTTCATGCTTCACACGCTCAATTTCAATCGCCTTTTTGACGACTTCTCCGGCTGTTTCAAGGGTCCCCGGGTATGGAAATGCTTGTGAAAAACTAACCCGATGGCGTTGCGGTCCAACTCTCGTCTCCACGCTTCGCATGTAATAGCCGTACATGAACATCGGATCGGGCAACGCTGTCACTTGTGGGTACTGCTCAATTGTCGCCTGCCACCGTGCCTTTGCGGCACTAACTTTCGGACTCCGCTCAACGGCAACTCGAATTAGGCTCGGGAGCTCAAGGATTTCAGCAAATAGAGTCGTTATATCGGTCTGCTCCGGGATCGCTGCTGTCTGAGTCATCCCGTATGCTTCCGTTGGTGCCAGAACATGTAGCACTATCATGCTCCCGATAACAATAACAACTAATTGATACAGTAAATTAAGGCCACGCATTATCGTCTCCTTGTTAATAGTTGTCAGCAGTCAGCAATCAGCGGTCAACGGTCAGCAGTTAGTCATCAGCCATCAGCCATCAGCGGAATAACCGTCAACTCTCAGCCTTCAGGTAGAAGATTATGGTTTAACAAACTCCCTCTTTGCTGACAGCTGAAAGCCGACAGTTTCCGACAACCGCACTACAGTGAAATCTTAACAGCTGGGGTCGTCACGCGAACGCGGACCTCATGTTCGGTCCCTTTTGGCATCGTAATGAACCCTTGGTAGGTGCGCATCATTTTGCTATATTTCAGTAGTGCCATCCTCGTCTCCCCTTCAGTATTGGTAACCTGGATGGCAAGTTTAACATCACCTAACGCAATCTCCCCATGATCTTGCGTCGGATATATACTGAAATAGTGCGTTTTTCCCTTAACCTCATCCGCTTTTATCATGCCCTCCATTCCCATGTGAGACATCATCATCTTGTACGCATCTGTAGTTAGCACGTTGAGATCAAATGTCAAATTTCCCACTGAAATTGTTTGGAGGTACTTATCTGGATTCGCCTTGAACATCTCTGCCTGCATCTTGTTACAGAAATAATAGGCTTTTTCGTCCTGTTCAACTTTGATCATTGCCGAAGCCTTCATCATCATGCCATCAATCGCGCAACGCACTTTTTCACCATCAGCTGCGTGATCACCGTGCTGATGCCCCTCATGCTTCTTGTGAGCGTCCTCTGCATTCAGCGAAAAGATTACGAATAGTAGCACGGTTGGGATTGCTAAGAAAGATGCGACGATTCGCCGCGTCAATTTCGTTTTCATTGTATCTCTCCTTTTTTATTCTACCTTACCGGCTATCCGGCATTATAGGTGACAGTCTTTCAAATCAAAATGTATACGATGTCGCTAAAGAAACCAAAGTGCCAAATTCAATCGCATCGCCTTTATCATAAAGGGTATCTTGCGTCAGTGGAAACATGACGTTAGCGGTCACGGAGATGTCATTGGGTATTGCCAAGGACATACCGAGTGCTGCCATGGTGTAACGCAGCCCGGTATTAATATCGCGCTCTCCAGCCCAAGCGGCAGCGGATTGATAGAATCCGAGGTAGTTGCCGTTAAACGAAAACCAATCGAAGAGGCGATACCTAAAGCCAGCCGTATAGGTTAATTCCACTGGTCCTCGATAAGTTTTGCTATTTTCATAGACCGGAAACGTTCCACGTGTGGAGGCAGTGATCGTCAGACCTTGATAGAGGGGTAGACTGTACTGCAAATTGGCAATCGGGTTAAAGGTACCCGTGCCGAACTGGATATGGAGGTGTTTAAGACCTTCATCCCCAAGTTTCCACGGGTTTTCCTCTGTTTTGCCGATTGGAATCGTTGTACCGAACCGAGCAAATAAAATGGCATCCATTTTAAAGAGTCCACGAAATGTATAACCTAAAAACAGATCCGAATCCGCAAGTCCAGCATAGGTTTCATCTCGATGATGGATGTCCCTACTCCGCAAGATGGCTTGTTCCTCTTCAGGACTTACCGGGTCAATCCACTCAATACTTGCTTCCTGATTTTTGACTGCATACGGAATGTTCGCCTGCAACATCCATCGATCGCTCAGCAAGTATTGCAATCCAATATCCGTCCGGTAAGTACTTAATGTTACGTGGTGCCTATGTAAAGGCGCGTCCACAACTTCACCTGTTGGCGAAAGTCCTCGTGTTTCAAGATGCCCACCCTGGGCATTAGGGGAGACCAACATATTCACATTTACTCGAAATTGATTTATCTCTTTTGAAGCCAAACTGACTTCACCTATCCCACTCGGCGGCAAGACAGGATTGCTTCACGCAGGACAACTTTCTTGTGCGAATCCGAAAGAGATAAAAACCCAGTTGAGTAGTATCACGTGTAAAAACAAACGCATTTTCATAATTTGATTTATACCATCCAAAAAGTATTGTAACGCAGCGAGATATAAGACCTCGCGCTACAGATCTATTGACAGTTTCCCAGCGGAATATAAAGAGCTCAGGAAACGACATGTAAAAGCATTGGAAGTAAAAGATAAGTGAGTACTTAAAGCGTTCCTTGCGGAACCGATCCAAGTATTAGGCAGATGGAGGTCCTCTACAGGTCAGAGGATGGTCGGGAAAAAGTGTAGAAAAAAGAGTAGGAGGGATCTCAAAGGACTCCCATGTGGCAACAGGCAAAGTTGCCGAGATCGGAAGAATTGAGACGAAAGATTGCTCAACTGATTCACGAGACTCGTGCGCGTCGTACCTATCGTCTGGAAGGACAAGTTCCAAATCTTTTGAGCAGCACGATTCGCCACTTTCAGACGGATTTTCGGTTTCACCTGCTGTACCTGTTTTCGTACTTTGACAGCAGGTTGAATGGGTTTTAGTAACTCCACTCAAGGCTTCTTGATGCACATCGTGACAGAACTTTTGTTCAAGTGCCGCGCAGAGGAGCGGGCATACCGAATAGACGTACAATAGCCCCACGAGTAAAATAAGAACCTGCTGATATTTTCGGAACATTGTTAAATAAACTCCGTTGTTTCGTCAGACAGTGGAAATCGAATCAAACTTTAAAGTATTATACACCAAAATCTCAAAAAGTTGCAAAAAAAAAATTGATTTTTTTAGAGTTATACACCAAAATCTCAAAAAGTTGCAAGAAAAAACAAAATACTGGAGCCTCATTTACAATGCGCTTGTGGCAATCTTAAACAGACTCCCATTCTCTTTCGCGTTGTTCAACAGCTGCCTATTGTGCCTTGGTTCTACCGTTGATGGTAGCTCTGTAGGCAAGAGGGTCTTTTTGTTTCATTATGCGTAATCTGCGTGCCTCTTGGCGTTGATTTCTTTTTTTCGATCGTTTTAACCAGGCTGGTTCATCAGAGTCATCATCCGTAGCTGCCCTGTGCGAGTTACTTAACATACGCTTTCTTCTCTTGGCTTTGAGCTTTCTTTCTCGCCTTCTTTCTAATGCAGGTTCAATGATAAAGGTCCAAACACCAATCACAAAAGGGGCTGAGACAGCAGCTGCGAAGAGCAAAGCAATGCATAGTATCATAAATGTGTCCCAGGTCATCTTTTAATTTCACTCCTTTTGGTAATAGGTTAGGTTTCGCGGCCTGCACGGCGGAGGAGACTCCGAAACCCTCTCCAGCTTGGCAGGTATGCCGCAGTTTCTGTATACAAAGTTCTATTTTTTATCTGAGGTTCTTTCCCAAATATAACACGTGAATTTTACATCGGAAGTCTAAGGTCTATCAATCACTTTCTATGCGTTCAAATCTACTAAACAAACAGATATTAGAAACGAAGCAATAATCATGATTGGTATTTCAAGATCGCGCCGGGTCAATACTGCCTCATCACAGAAGAAAAACAAGATCAGGAAAACAGCAGTGTGTTACATCGGACACGCAGTTCTTTCGGGAACGTTAAAACCGAAACGGTTTTGCCTCTGTGATGCAATGAACGCCCTCAAGAACTAACTGCATCGCAACCTATCTCAATCGTTTCAGGAGCCACGATTTGCTGTGAAAAAAATTAATCGCTACCGTTCTCTGATGCAACTAACTTGTACTGAAACGCTTCAAAACTCGGGGCTAACGAAGCAGCAACACCTAACTGTTTAAGACGGTCAATATCCGAAATACCCTCCAGCCTCGATTTTAACGCAACAATGTCCGCAAACGGGAAACGCTCAGTGACAACAGCCAGCGTATTTTCTATAGTCGCCTCACGGGCACCACGTTCTATCCCCTGTTCAAGGCCCCGTTGTTTACCTTCTTCAAGCCAACGTTTTATCACTTCTTCGTAGAAAGGAGATTCCATCAGAACTTCCTCCGATATAATACGGCATATAGCTATTATACGCGTATGCCCGGCATAATGTCAATCTTTTTCTTTCTCACTTATCCCCATTTTCATGAATGTTTTGTGTAAGGTGTTTGGTGAAAAAAATGCGTTAAAGTCAGGTAGATTATGGTAGAATACCTCCATAAGATGGATACATTTTTCTAAACTGCTATTCTAAACTGCTATTTTTAATGAAAAACGAAACATATTACAACAAATATATAGAGAATTTAGGTGCTACAGATACTGAAATAGGTTAGTTCGGTGTACCGGAAAATTTGGGACTTAGGTTGCTTTTCAATCCTGAATGATATATACTATTTGGCAAGTTTCGCCCTAAACCCGTAATATTCTTCTGAGGTATCGCTTTCCGCCTTCTACGAGAAGTAAAGAAAACGACCAATCAAGATCGCAACGGAGGAAAAGTTCATGGCGTACATTAAGATTCCAAAAGGATGGGAAATCCCTGAAAATCAAGTAACCTCTGAATCAGACTACATCAACCGCCGGAAGTTCATCAAAAATTTGGGATTAGGGAGTGCCGGTGCTTTGCTGTTTTCCACTTCAAACGCCTGTGCACAAAGCAGTGCGCTTGAGAAACAGTTAGAACCCTTCCGCGCGCAAACACTTGATGCTGAAAAAAATGCGAACTTCACAGTGGAACGACAGATGACCGACGAAATCGTTGCCGCCACATATAACAACTACTACGAATTCACGACCTCTAAGAGTACTGTTTGGAAAAGAGTGGAAAAATTTAAGACGCGCCCTTGGGAGATTGAAATATCAGGGCTTGTCGAAAAACCGATGACATTAGATGTGGACGATCTGATAAAACAGATGCCGCTTGAGGAGCGGATTTATCGGTTCCGTTGCGTCGAAGCGTGGGCAATGGTAGTACCGTGGATCGGTTTCCCGATGAAAGAGTTGCTCGAAAAAGTGCAGCCGAAAGCTGAAGCGAAATATGTCCGTATGCTCACTTTTTTGGATGCCGACATGGCACCACAGCAACGAGATCCTTATCTACCGTGGCCCTATTTTGAAGGGCTGACACTTGCCGAGGCGATGAATGACTTGACAATACTCACTGTTGGCATCTATGGACATATTTTACCGCCACAGCACGGCGCACCTATCCGGCTCATCGTGCCTTGGAAGTACGGGTTCAAAAGTATCAAATCCATCGTCAGCATTGAGTTGACGGACCAGAAGCCACGCACCTTCTGGAATACACTTGCACCGAGGGAGTATGATTTTGAAGCAAACGTCAACCCCAATGTCCCACATCCACGTTGGTCACAAGCCAGCGAGCGGATGATTGGAACTGGCGAGAGACTCCCGACGTTGATTTACAACGGCTATGGCGATGCTGTCGCGCACCTTTACGAAAGGTAAAACGGAGAAATAGATGAATAGAAAACAGACCGGGAAAAAAACTTTTATAGGCTTGATATGTCTGGTTTCGCTAATATTTGCTGGATGTAATAATCTTGGTTCTATCTTTGGTGATGAGGGACGAGACGATCCTGAAATTGTTTCTATTGATACAAACGTCGTCACGGCAAATACGCAATTCGGTTTTGATCTGTTCAATGACATCCGCAAAACTGAGCAAGATAAAAATATTTTCATTTCTCCGCTCAGTATCTCTATTGCTTTAGCAATGACTTTAAATGGAGCATCCGGTGAAACCGAACAGGCGATGACGAATACGCTGCAATTAAAAGGGTTAGATGCCGCATCAATAAACACCGGTTACGCCGGATTGCGCCATGCGCTTCAAACATCAGACCCGAAAGTGACACTCACGATTGCAAATTCACTCTGGGCACGCCAAGATGTTCCGTTCACGCAGGATTTCCTGCAGCGAAACACCGAATTTTTCGGAGCGGAGGTCTCAACACTAAATTTCATGGATCCAAACACCCTAATAACGATTAATCAGTGGGTAAACACCAACACCAACGGTAAAATTCAAAAAATCCTTGATGAAATCAATCCGGATATGGTGTTATTTCTGATTAACGCCATCTATTTCAAAGGAACGTGGCAGACAGAATTTGACCCCTCGCGTACGCGCGACGGAACTTTTTATCTCGCAACCGGTGCCGAAAAGCAGGTCCCGATGATGACAAGAACGGGTGATTATCCCTACTACGAAAACCATGAAGAAAAGTTCCAAGCGATTAGCCTTCCTTACGGCGATGGACGGATGAGCATGTATATCTTCCTCCCCTATCGCGAATCTGACCTCAACACCTTTTTAGATGGTTTCACCACTGAGAATTGGGAGAATTGGATATCGCAGTTTCGCGAACGAGAGGTGTTCCTCAGTATGCCCAAATTTAAGCTGGAATATGAAAAAACGCTTAACAATCCGTTGCAATCACTCGGTATGGGTATCGCGTTTGCACCCGGGCTTGCAGATTTCAGTCGGATGGCAGATTTAGAAGTTTTGGGTCAAAACTTGTATATCGGAGAAGTGCTCCATAAAGCCGTCGTTGAAGTCAATGAAGAAGGGACTGAAGCCGCAGCAGTAACGAGTGTTGGCATTCGCGCCACCAGTGCCCCACCTGCATTCATGGCAAATCGACCCTTCTTTTTCGCGATTCGTGATAATGAGACAAAAACTGTCCTATTTATGGGCACTGTCGTAGATCCTTAGTCCTACTATTAAAAAAGGGGGTATTCCCGATGAAAGCGAAATTTAAAATCTTTTACAGATTAAGTGCTGTCCTTATGATGTGCGGATTGATGCTCTTTATCTACACGGGCTGCGGCGGCAGCGAAGACGAGGCATCTGAAGAACTTGCAGCGTCTGATTTTGGATATATTCCAACAGGCTTAAATCCGCCAAACGGTGCCGCCTATGACGATGTCTTTTTTAAAGAGTATGGCACAAACCCTTTTATCGATACAGAAGACGACCACCTTTCAACGTTCGGTATGGATGTGGATACCGCCTCCTACTCCGTCATGCGCCGCTATCTCCGAGATGGACATCTGCCGCCGCCGGAAGCTGTTCGGGTAGAAGAATTCGTCAATGCCTTTGATTACAACTATGTCCCACCGTCTCAGGACACATTCGCTGTTCACATTGAGGGCGCGCCGTCCCGATTTGGTGAAGGCAAACGACTCCAATTGTTGCGAATCGGTATCCAAGGTCGCGTGATTCCCGACGAAAACCGAAAGGACGCGATGTTGACTTTCGTGATTGATGTCTCCGGTTCAATGGCTATGGAAAATCGGTTGGAGTTGGTGAAACGTGCGCTAACACTTTTGGTTGCACAGCTCCGTCCGGGCGACGAGGTCGCTATTGTTGTTTACGGGACTAAGGCGCGAACTGTCCTCCCGCATACTGGCATTGAAAATAGCGAGGAGATTTTAGCAGCGATCCACTCCCTCACACCTGAGGGTGTGACGAATGCTGAAGATGGACTTCGGCTTGGGTACAAACACGCCTTGCGCAATGCCAAGGTCGGTAGCATCAATCGCGTGATTCTCTGTTCGGATGGTGTTGCCAATGTCGGAGAAACAGGACCGGATGCCATCCTTAAAACAATTCGCTCCCACGTTGAGGAAGGGATTACATTAACAACTGTCGGATTTGGCATGGGGAACTACAACGATGTCCTCATGGAACAACTTGCTAACAAAGGCAACGGTAGCTACGCTTATGTTGATACCCTCAGCGAGGCAAAACGTATCTTTGTTGAAAATCTGACAGGCACATTACAAGTTATCGCTAAAGATGCCAAGGTTCAGGTTGATTTCAACCCTCAAGTCGTCAGTCGCTTCCGTCTGCTTGGTTATGAAAACCGTCGGCTTGACCACGAAGATTTCCGTGATGACGATGCCGATGGCGGTGAAATCGGTTCAGGTCACAGTGTCACAGCCCTCTATGAGATTAAACTTCATGAAGGTAGCACCGGACAATTGGCGACGGTCTTCATACGTTCTGAAGACCCAGATACCCGTCGTGTGTCGGAAATTAACGAAGAGATTTTCACAACAGAACTGAATGACACATTTGAAGCAGCGTCCCCTGAATTTCAACTCGCTGCAACTGTAGCGGAATTCGCAGAAATCCTGCGTGAGAGTTTTTGGGCACAAGACGGGAGCTTGGAGGCAGTCTCGCAAAGTCTCAAAGGTATTGCCCCTCAAATTCCGAATGCGTCGGTGGATGAGCTAATGAATCTGGTGAGTCGAGCAAATCGCTTTAAGGCTCAGGATAGTGAATAGCTGGCAACACAGAAAGATTATGAAAAGCCTTTTTTTTCTTCTATTGATGCTGCCCATATTTTCAGCGTCTGCTACGTGGAAGTCAGTGGAAAGTCCACACTTTCGCGTCTACTATCAAGAAGGCACGACAGATCCAACGTCAATCCTTCAGATTGCTGAGGATTTCTATGCCGAAATGCCGCAACTGACAGACCGTATACCAGCGGGGATGATCGACATCTGGGTCTGCGATACACAAAAGGAATTTCAGGCTTCTGTTCACGCCCCGATTCAGGATTGGGCAGTGGGATGCGCCTTCCCATTGAGTCGACGTATCGTTATCCAAAACCCGAAACACATCGCGCTGGCGAAACTGCAGTTAGTCCAAGTGCTTCGTCACGAGATCGCGCATGTCCTGTTTGGGCAGTGTACACGCAAGGCTGTTAAAGAGATCCCACTGTGGTTTATAGAAGGCATCGCGATCTACTTTGCTGATGAATGGGTGCCGAATCGTCACGAAACATTGTTAAAACATATTTTTTCTAAATCTATTTTACCGCTTCAAGAGTTAACGCGAGGTTTCCCGAGTTCGCAAGCGGGTGCGGATTTGGCGTATGCTGAGAGCCAAGATGCCGTCCGTTGGTTGGTTGAAATCAAAAGTAAGGAGGTGCTGTTCGCGCTTATTTCGGAACTTCATGCGGGGAAGCACTTCAATACCGCTTTTGAATCCGTAGTTGGATGGGATCTTGCTACCTTTGATGTCCTTTGGCGTGCATCATTAGCGGAACGTTACAGGTGGGCATCCCTCTTCTCCAATTCCTACTTTTTGTGGGGCGGACTCGGTGGACTGGCACTCCTCGGCTATCTGGTCTGCCGAAATCGTAGACAGCGGCACCTCAACAAACTTTCACAACAAGAAGATACAATGGACACATTCTTCAGGACTTAGTTGTAATGAATACCTTTCTAATTTATTTTACGCTCTGTTTCATCTGTTTCACCGCCACGACGATAGCACAACCCAAACAACTCGCACAGTACCCTGATCAACTCACGCGCGACGGTCATGTCGTTGTTTTGCCCGACCACGGCACCATCTACATCGTTTCCGATCTGCATGCCCATTGGGACGACTTTAATCAATGGCTGCAACTGACAAAACTTGTCGAGCGGATTCAGGCGGGTGAAGATGTCTACGGATTGATACTC
Organism: Candidatus Poribacteria bacterium; assembly: GCA_003635195.1. GTDB lineage: Bacteria > Poribacteria > WGA-4E > WGA-4E > WGA-3G > WGA-3G. Next base: position 32,381 of record PYIY01000096.1, read on the forward strand.
GGTGATGCCGTTGACTATAAGCCAGATGAACCGAGACATCCGCCTTATGGTGATACCTTAATTGTTGATAGGGTTATGGAACTCCAAAGACAACTTGGCGATAAAGGTAAAAGAGTCATCTATCTCCGAGGGAACCACGAATTTGCCGCCGCGGATGCTTATGCAATGCTGAAGAAACAGGGGATGACACCACAAAACCGGGCGGAGTTTATTCGTTTATTGTACGAAAGCCCGCTTGGTGCCTACTATGAGCAGTTCAATTTCATTGAGAGGATGACGGATGTTCACTACGAATTCCTTTTGAATCTGCCAACGGTTGTTATCGCAAAAAACGGTTTTGTCGGTATTCACGCCGGTCCCCCGCGTTTCATCACCAGTCTTACGAATCTTGTGAATCCGAGTCCTAAAACCCTTGAAGAACTCCTCTGGCACCGTCCTGCTATTGCGTATAGCGGTGGATACACTTTAAAACATATTAAAAATTTTCTTAAAATCATCAATGCCAACCTCCTTATTGTTGGACATACTCCGATTCACTATTTCCCTTCACGAAACGTCAGAGATGGTATAGCAACATTCGGCGAAAATCAACTTATCTTTTCGACAGGTTATAGTGGCTTGCCGGGAATTCCAACCTATATCGAGATTGACCTATCAGAGACATATACCTCTGTCCATGCGCTGAAGTTAGGGGTAAATATTCATCATCTGTACGACAAAACGGGGAAACCGAAATCGGACTAATAGACCCACATCATGCGACCACTCATTTACATCATGACCCCCGTCCTAATTCTCACCATCCTTCTCGCCTCTCGCTTTGTAACGTGGGATGCGATAAGAGGCGCGGATCAGCAAGCACAGATATACGTTCAAGACGGAACCGCATCGCTGAGATCATGGAAACTTCCACAAGCGATCAAAGCGTTTACGCGTGCGATTGAAATTGAACCGAGGTATGCCGAAGCTTATGTGAAACGCGGACTCGCTTACTACCGTTCTGCACAGTACAAGACCGCTATTGCGGATTACACCCAAACGTTAAAACTTAACAGGTATCAAGCTGATGCCTACGCAAGCCGCGGTGATGCTTACCAATCGTTAGGCGACATGGAGCGCGCTATTGAAGACTACTCAGCTTCACTTAAAAGGAGGCGTAGTCCCCAAGTTATACAGAAACGGGCAGAAACCTATTTCAAAAAGGGAGACGTTCAAAAAACACTCGCCGACTACGATGATCTGATTAAATGGAAGCCCACGGCACTGGCATATTACGGACGCGGTAACGTTTATCTCCAACTCTCGACTCAAGGTAATGAGAACCGTTTACAACTCGCACTGGCAGATCTGGATCAGGCTATCGCTCTCAAACCGAGTTTCACGAGTGCATATATCAGTCGTGCACAGGTCCATTCACAGCTCGGGGATCGCACATTAGCAAGTCAAGATACCAGGCACGCTAACAAACTTTTGATTGATGCGCTCGACAAAAAGATAATACAAGCCCTAATGATAGAGGTACTCATAAAATTTATAAACGCGCTTTGAGTTTTTTCTTGAAAAAATGAGAAAATTGTGATATACTTTAAAGGTGTGGTGTTTAGCATTTCGCTTGACTTCCCTCCGTTTTTGCGCGCGAGGACACCTTTCACTGCACACCTATTTGTTGCAAGTCAAAAACTTATTTTGGCTATCGAATTTTTGAGAGGAGGCTACCAGAATTAATATGACCGGAGATGCCCTGGGTTTAGTTGAAACGAGAGGCTTAGTTGGGAGTATTGAAGCTGCCGATGCAATGGTGAAAGCAGCGAACGTCCAACTCATTGGTTACGAACAAGTCGGCGGTGGTTATGTGACCGTCATGGTTCGTGGCGATGTCGGTGCGGTGAAAGCCGCAACGGATGTCGGAGCTGAAGCAGCTGCACGCGTCGGCGAAGTTGTTTCGGTTCACGTAATTCCACGTCCACATGCTGAAGTCGAGACTATTTTAAAGAAAGCGTAAGCTATTCGTAAGTAGATTGACCAGACGTTGCCGAAAAACGTTTGGCATATCCTAACAGAAAGGGCGAACCATAGATGCCAGACCGTGCCCTTGTTGAGTTGATTACCCGTCGTGTCGTGAACAGGCTGACGACAGATCAAGCGTGCAGTGGTTGTGCTTTGAGAAGTTGTGATGCCGGAAATCGAGCATGTGATGCTGTCACACAGCAGCAGCAAATTCCCGTTGGTGTCTCAGCACGACATGCCCATGTAACACAAGAGCACCTTGAGATCCTCTACGGTGCCGGGCACCAACTCACCGTCTATGCCCCTCTATATCAACCCGAAGCGTTCGCTGCGAACGAGACCTTGACTATCGTCGGAAAGCGGATGCGAGCTATTGAATCCGTTCGTATCCTTGGACCCGTGCGGGATTACTCGCAAGTAGAAGTGGCACAAACAGAAGCGATCCGTCTCGGTTTAAGTCCTCCTATTCGAGATTCAGGCGATCTCGCTGGTGCGGAGCCTATTACGCTCATCGGGCCCGCAGGAAGTGTGTATTTAGAAGAAGGGGCTATCTGTGCTACACGGCACATCCACATGACACCGAGTGATGCTGACGCACTCAATATTCGCGAAGAAGAGCTTCTAAAGGTACACTTTCCAGGTGAGCGAGCTTTGATGTTTGAAAATGTCCGACCGAAGATATCTGAAGACTATGTGCTTCAGATGCATTTAGATACTGATGATTCCAATGCGGCAGGTTTGAAGGGTGGCGAACCTGTTGAAATCGTGCGTTAGGCTCCCTATATTTTCAAACAACATGAATCAAGAATTGATTGATCAGATTCGGAAAATCGTGGAGAGGGTACTGGAGGCGCAAGCATCTACCACCACGCAAATTGCAAACGAGAAACGATTACTCGCTATTTTTGGGGCGACTCAACTCGAACTGGATGAACCGCTTCAGCAGCTTCATGCCTGCATGCAAGACGGATGGAAAATCACAATAATTCTGTCTGATCTCGCAACTAAAGTCATAAATCCGGAACCGATTCATGCTATATTTGGCGAAGAGAATGTTCTGTGGGAAAGCACACTCACCAATATAGCAACTTTTGTGGATACTTACCAGCAGATCGTGCTTCCTGTTTTCTCGCACCCGATGGCTGCGAAACTCGCGTTAAGGTTAGTGGACACACCGTGCACCTATATTATATTTCAAGCACTTTCTAAAGGCAAATCAGTCATAGCGGCCACCGATGCCCTTAATCAAAACGAGGCATCCTTAAAAATTAATGCTATTGAGGTTGAATATGTAAACGTTTTATCCGAACTTGGCGTTCAATTAGTACCTATGATGCAGATCGCCGAGTCGATTAAGAACAGAACAGACGACTCACCCACCAGTTTGAACAGACCTCTAATTAGCGCAACAACTATTTTAAATCTGGACGCGAACGTGCAAGAACTGGTTCATGAGAAACAAGCGATTATTACACCACTTGCCCGTGAGCATGCAAAAAAGAGAGGTATTAAACTAATACCTAAAAGTTAAGAAGCATCGGAGCCATTAGTTTTCGTTGGCACTAATAGTAAAGTCTGTTCATATCAAACTGGGAACGGCGATCAGACATCAGATCACGGAAAAATCAATCCATGTTGATTATCCTTGACAATTTTTGTAGAAAATTGTATCATTTCCGTGATAGTTTAGCAATTAACAAGGATAAAAGAGTTTTGACATTCACGCGGCACCGCGCGCAATAGGGATCACCCTATTGGTAACGCCAAATAAAGGACATGAACATTAGGAGGAAAATTCCATGAAGACCCGGATTTCGATTTTAGGTGTAATATGCCTCATTAGCTGCTTTGTAATCGCTGGGTTGTCAACTCCCGCGAATGCTGATTACGATTATTACGCAGACCGGTTGAGTCGCGAGCATCGCGTTGCAAGCGATGTTGATGAATGGATAGAGCGCGGAAATGCAACGATCACCGCCAGTCCACGCTTTGAAGATGGCGTTCGACTCACCGCTTGGGCAAATGATACTCAAAACACAGACGACTACGAATTCGCAATTGCCAGCGCGGTATATCTCTTTGAAATTCCAGCAGGCGCACAGTATATTGAAGTTTTAGTGCGGTACCGAGGGGAACCGCATCGCTTAGAAATTGAAGACTACGACGAACCGATCGCAGGTCGCGCATGGGTCCGTAACACCAAGCGCGAGGCAACCCGCAGTGGTTACCACGACGAAAACGCCAAAGAGACACGCTATGGCGATACTTTTGTCCTTCGAGCGAAAAACCGATCCGAACATATTAAGATCCCTGCAGCTGGTCGTGTTAAAGACGGATGGATGGAACTTCATATTGTTGCCGAAGGCGGCGAGCAGATTGATGTAGAATATCTTGAGGTCTCCACGTATCGCAGACAGCCAAAAGTTAGAGTTATTCAACGCTACACACCGACCTACCGTTGGCGTCCGTGGCATCGTTACACTTACCTCTACTTTTATGATGGTCCCGTCTATTACGCGACGGACTACGACTATTATCTCCGATGGAGCTACCCGATTTACGACCATCACTATCTCTCAATCCGTTCGTATTACGGTGGGTATCTCGGACGCTACCGTGGTTACTATCCGAGTGCTTACTACCGCTACTATTCGCCATATTACGGTTCTTACCACAGTTACTACCGTGGCACGCCGAAAGTTTACCAACGACGGACACAGTTAAATCGGTGGAGTGCCCAGCACGAAACGACGCGCCGGCAGTACAGTCGTAGCCGACTATCCGCGAACAGCCAACGAGAAAATCGGACAGCCGTACGGAGGAGTGTCCGCACTACACTCGAAAACCACCGGAGACAGACGCCAGCGACAACCGAACGGGTGGCGCGCCAATCAATTATTACGCAGAAACTGCGCGCCCGTGCTTCTACCTCAACACTCCGTCAAAGCAATGCCAGAAAAAGTATTTATGCTTCCGGAAGTACAGTTAGTAAGCAGCGGCGTTATTCTACCGCTACAACGCGGGATGTGAATCGCTACAGAAGGTCTGCAAAGACACAGCGGACGACACCGCTTTACAGACGTTCTACCGCTTCGTCAACTCGGTCATTCTCGTCGAGTAAAAGCAGCACTTCGCGCCCGCAGTATAGAACGACTACTTCAAATTCGAGTTCGTCGCGCGCGCGATCAAGCGTCAGTCGTTCAACGACAAGTTCATCGCGTGAGAGATCAAGCGTCAGTCGTTCAAGTTCAAGTTCGTCGCGTTCGCGTTCAAGTGTCAGTCGTTCCTCTTCCTCTACAAAAACTCGGACGCGTCCAACGACAACAAGTTCGAGTTCATCGCGTAGCAGCTCAAGCAGTAGCAGCGACGATGACGATGATGATCGCAGTCGGACAACGCAACGGACGAAACGGCGACGTTAATAGGAGCAGTGTTGGCTTTGCATGACCGTTTGGATGTGCGAAGTCTACATAACGAAATGCGATTTTTGTTAATTATTTCACTCTTGTTGTTCAGCCTCCATGCCAGTTTTGCGCAGGAGGCTGAAAACAGCATAAATACCGAACAGCAAGCACCCGAAACGGCGGAACAAGTCAAGCTCATTTCGCCAATTGGAGCGATGGTGCGCTCCGCTTTTGTTCCCGGATGGGGACAATTTCATAGTCGTAGTTACTTTCGAGGGAGCCTAACTGTCTTGGGGGTAGGCGGTTCCCTCGTCGGTGCTTTTTTAGCACAAAATTCCTTTAATAATCGCTATGAGGCTTACGAAAAGTTGGTTTGGGATGGCTTCTCTGACGAAAAAACGATATTAGAAAACTATGAATATGCCAACCAGAGGTACAAACTCAGGACATTTTTTATGTATACTGGCATCGGTATTTGGCTGTATAGTCTTATCGATTCTTACGTGAGTGCCAACTTTTATAACGCGACTACGCTGATCCAGTCTATTGAACAGGATGCACAAGATATTGAAAAATTGGGGATCGAAATTGGCGCGACCCCTTCACATTTTTATTTAGGTATTGTTAAAACCTTTTAAATTAAATAAAAAATTTAAAAAGGAGAATGCTTACTATGTTCAGGAATTTCGCCAAAGCCAGCGGTGTCCTCATTTTACTCCTACTTGTAAATTTCATGGGGTGTGGAGACGCTGATAAGGTCGGACAAATTCCGGCTGAAGAAATGCTTCAAATTAGTAATGTCTTAGACCGATGGCGAGAAGGTTACGAAACAGAAGATGTTAACACCTACATTGGTACCTTCTGGGAAGATGGTTTCCTTTATGTCTCTGATATGGGAACAGATGGCGATAAAACAGACGATGTTGAGTTTGATGACATCCGAGAGGAACGCGCCTCCGCCACTCGTGTCTTTGAACGGTTTCAAGATATTGAGATAGAGCTCTCTTCGCCGCCGGAAATTCAGATGAATGAAGATGGCACAGAGGCTGAGGTTCGGAATCATTATAGAATCCAATTCTTTGTGTCGGACGGTCAGACACTTGAGGGTGGATATACCGGTGCATACGCCGAAGGTGATAACCTCTTTATCTTTGAAAAAAGAAACGACGAATGGCGCATAGCTGAGTGGCATGACGAAGCCTTTAACGAGGAAGAAATTCGCATCGCCAATAACCTATAGGTTCAGAAAAGGGGGCAATTTCTAACCCAAAGGGCGGGTAGAAATACCGTATATTCATGCCGCAACAGGAGGAACACCTACGCGATTATTTTCAACTCATCCGAAAGCATGACTTTACGCTCTGCCTAACCCTGCTATTAGTGTTAGGAACTGCCCTAATTATCTCGCTTCGTTTGCCCAAAACTTACGCCGCTTCCACAATATTATTCGTCCAACCGAGTGGAACCTCTTCCTTTCCTTCAGCAAATCTATTTCAAAATGTGCTCTCCGGTGGTGTCGATCGGCGAGAGATGGAGACAATCAGCACCCGATTCTCTACAGAGTCTATGCTAAATACAGCAATAGCCAACCTTGAGGAGAATGGACACGCGGACGCGGCTGCGCTTTTCCCACCGGTTGGTAAACTCAAACGAGTGCTGAGGGCACAGGTAAATCCAGATTCTGATTATATCACGCTTGCGGTTGAATTAACCGAAGCAGAAGGTGGTGAACGGAATGCTGCACTCCTCGTCAACCAACTTGCAAAAGATATGCAAATGTTGCGGCGTGGCGATGAAGAAACGAAACTCAGCAAACTTATGGAGTTCCTGGAAAATAAACAACGCGAAATCGAAGCGAAAATAGATAAAAATTTAGATGATCTCCTCGCGTTTGTTCGCGACCATGGAAGCGCAGAAATATGGGTACCGACGCTCACGAATTTGCTTGATCAACTTGCTCGTGTTCGGGAAAATCTTGAGATAAATCAACAACAACTCTACGCAACGAACACCCACATTACATACTTAAAAGAACAGTTAAAAAACCTGCCTAAACAGATACCACTATCAGAAACCACCTCGCATAACCCTGTCTGGCTCTTCCAACAAGAGAAACTCTTCAATCTTGAATCGCAACGCGTTGCTGCTGCGAAAAAAGTTGGCACAACCTCATCAGATTTGGAGGGACTTGACGCACAGATCGCTGAAATTCAGGAGAAAAATGAAGAGACTCCGCTGCTAACTACAACAGTTACCTCCGGCACTTCTGCCCATTACACCTACATACAAAATCAGCTGGTAGCACTTGTTCCGAATCTCTCGCGGTATGAAAACGCTGCGAAACGTCTCAAAGAAGAAGAGGAGACACTCGAAACTGAATTGGCGAAATTAGTAGAACAGATCCCTGAGAATCAAATTATTCTCACACAAAAGGGTGCCGAGATTCAGACAACCAACGCGATGGCTGAAGAGATTGCCAAACGTTCCCTTGAAGCTGAAATATTATACGCTGAATCTAAAATACCAGCCTCTCGGAACCAGATAGGCGGCATTGAAATTGTTGATCGCGCGACACCGAGAAAGATTCCTGTTAGTCCGCACCTTCGGTTTATTTTTATTATCGCGGGAATCACTGGCTTAATTTTGGGTGTTACAGTTGCCCTATTTATTGAATATTTTAATAGGACTGCTGCGAATTTAAAAACGTAAACATCTTATTTAGAAATATTTACAGCCTCGAATTTCGGTTCGAGGCTTCATTATTTTGATAACTTTGTAAAAAAAATGTCAATTTTTCTTAAATTGTAGTATAATTATAGTATGTCCAATACGCAATTGGGTATTTATATATCCGTGGGCATTGTGGGTATTTACATAAATTCTTGGGCTTGTCTGTATTGTTGACGCGTGCCTAAGCGTACCCGATCCCGATTTTGTATCGGTTTTTGCCGTCTTCAGGGAGGCAGTAAGCAAGTGGTGTGAGTCCTACATTAGAGTTGTTATGTAGCACCTATTGGTATAACTTCGCTGAAAGTGTTTAAGCGTGCAATTTCCAAATTGCAACCTATCCCTAAAACGGACGAAAAATTGAAAATAAATAGGACTGATATTTAAAGTTAAAAATATATTTAAAGTTGAAAATATATTACATTTGTGGTATGCTTATCTGAAATTCCACCCCAATGCGTGCGTTTTTCTGTTAAAAAGTTGACAGAAATTTGAATCAGTGCTATTTTAAAGGCTAAGAACAGTTTTGCTGGCATTTTATTACGTGTTTATCGAAAATTCCACAAAACAAACCCTTAATTTGTTGGAAGGAGACTCGCTTTTTATACGCCTCGCGCGGTATTCGCGATTTACGGATATTCTATCCGGCAGTGACGAACGGTAAAGAAATTGAATAGGTTTTATTTCCGACCAATGCAATTTTGATACTTTTCGTTTAGACGCAAAGCAGTTTTCGTCCATTTCCAAGGTTTTTTGTCGGAAACCGGGGTATGGAGCGCGAATGACGAAATATTTATATCGCGGCTCCGTTATCCAAACATCCGATTCATTATCTCCAAGGAGGAAAAACAAAGTAATGAACAGGCTAAAACAATCACTTGATGTTTTACTTGTAGCGACCTGTATTCTGAGTGCTTTCGTGCTCTATGGTTGTGGCGCGCAGAGCCTTGGTCCACAAGAACCCCTATTGCCAACGATTGAGGGGAGTTCTAAATTTTCAGCGCGTTTCCAATTAGAAGAAGAACCGCAATTCTTCTATGACCTATTTGGAAAAGAGCTGCTTGAAGGTAACGAGGTCTATAACTATCGTGAGCAGAAAGAGTTCGACCAGAACGGTGAATTGTTCGTCGGTTGGACGGGTCAGTTAGATAGTGAAAGATTCTCAGCACAGTTGGATAGAACGGTCTTAACTGAAGATAGTTACCGTGGCAGATACACAGAGTTTGCTATCGGTGATAGCATGCGTTTTAAGCCAGCGACGCTATTCCCTAACCGCTACATCCTCTATAAAACAGAATTTGATGGGCTTCGATGGGATATCTCTTTTGCACAGGAGCGGCACCTTTTCACGCTCATCAACTCTCGTATCTCAAACCCTGTCCAATTGACTGACGCAGCGGCGAACCTCGCTCCGACGCTTGGTCGTCGGAACGGTCTAAACGAAGACGCTGGAGTGCGGCACCTTGAAAACGCACGCCTTGTCGGGTTCCGCGCACAAGGACTTTTGGGCGACATTTTCCGTGTCGGGTTCACTTATGTCAATCTCCACAAAGAACACCCAGAGCGTGTTGAAAATCCGCTTATGGGTACTGTAGCCAATACACCACCAGAATCAATCTCTGTTGTCTTCCGAGATGACTCACCCGAAGATAATCACGTTATTGTCACCCGATTCTCTGGTTTCGATCCAGAGCTACACAGCGATAATATTCAGGGCGGTGTCGGTGCAGCTTTCAAAGGCATGACGGCTACAATTGTGACCCAAGCCTTGGAAGAATTGACACCCGAAGAAATTGAAGAAGGCGCCGAACCTACCGCGCTCCCTGCAGAAACCGAAAAAATTGAGATTTATGGTGACGATGTCATCCCGATGACTGTTGGCGGGCTCCCTTCTGATATTCGCGATTCTGTTGATGGAGAGTGGAAGATCGTCGATGGCTTCAATAAGATGAAAGTTGTCCTCGTTTTTGTTGACCCAGACGGCGCGCCTTCCCCCGAAGTCGCAACGCTTCTCGGAGAAGGGGCAATACAAGTTGATGCGGATCCTCGTACCGTTCAATCCGTCACCTTTGAAATGATTGTAGCGGGTGATTACAACATCGCCGTTATCGGATCCAGTTCTGCCAACAAAGCCGAATCAGATCCCGAAATCCAAGAATGGATTAAAACCGAAGATGGCCACATCCAGATGCCGTACCGTGATGTTATTGAAGCACCCGGTAACTACGGTCAATCCTCAGAGTACACCGATAATCGGGCGACACTCTTAGATAATCCGAGTGACTGGACAGGTGAGGGTAGACCGCGTAAAGTTCGTTATCAGTATGGTGCAGCACGCGCAGCACTTCTCTATGGGCTTGACTTAGAAGGCACAATTGGTAACGTTTTCGTTCGAGCACATTACTCCATTAACGGGAAATACAAGCAGTATCCTACCATTCCCAAAGATCAGATCGGATTTAGCCGACTCAAAACAACCATCCAAGGCGAAGATGGCGAGGAAGAAACTGGTATCTCGCTTGATCCAGCAACCGGTTTGCCGTTAGATGCCAATGGGATACCTACCTACTCTGAGACCGCGGGTGAAAGATTTGAAGCCAAGTTAGGGGGCGACGGGACCGATGAAAGCGGTGACGGCTCAATGGGAAGAGAAACCGCATGGTTCCTCCAACTCAAATCTCGCTTCGGAAAGTTGTACCTTGAAGGGGTCTACTATCATATCGATCCTGGTTACACGACAACCTATCTCAATTTCGGTTCTAATACCGACAGAGATCAACCTTACTCGCTGCCACGGACACCCGAATCACAGTCTGAACAAGATCCGTGGGATGAAACTAATTACGCTCTCATTGAAGATGATGATGATGACGACGACTGGCCGGATGACATCGACTTTGATGGTGTCCTACCACGCGCCGACGATAGAGATCAGAACGGCGTTTTGGACTTCCAAGAAGATTTCCTCATCTTTGATGCGGATCCACCGGTCTTCACTGACCTCGTTGATCTGAACAATAACGGCACAATCGATTCGCTTGAGGACGATTTTGAACCGCAGTATGAGTATGGAGTAGACAGGGAAGGTTACCATGTTTTCGCCGAATATGACCTCCTTGATAATCTTTCCCTCAAAGTCGGGTGGCTCAACGAGCACGAAGTCTCAAGCCGACGGAAGAATGATTCCAAATACCTACATGTTACCTATCAACGGGACATCCCTGACTTTGGAACCGTGCTCTTCCAAAACCGTTTCGTACGCGTCCAAGACGATATTCCAGATTATACCATTACACTGCGTGTTGGTGAATTGGAACCCGTTCAAATTTCCGATGAGCTGGATTTCTATAATGCTCGCGTGAATACAACAACGCTCCAGTTCCTTTATACCGCTGTTCCTAACCTCACACTGGAAGCGAAATTCCTTGTTGTACTGCAAAAACAGTACGAGCAGGATGACGCAGACGCTATTTTCTTAGATGTTGAGGCAGCGGACCCCGAAAACGAGGACGATCCGCTTACTGCCGATCAACGTGTTGACTTCATGGTCCCCGTTGAACAAGTTCGTGCTGGCGGCGAAAGACGTGAGTTCCCGTTCTATCCAGATCATGGGATTAACGCACTTGATCCCGAAGACCCGGGTTTGATCTATGACCCCGAAAACTGGAAAACGCGGCGCTATCCCGAACGCGATATTCGCAATCAACAGACGATTCTCAAAGCGAGATACGAGATCCCTCTCGGTGAACTCCCATTTGTCGATAGAATCGGCGAAGATTTGACACTCACACCGATGGTGAAGTATATCTGGGATCGCGCATTTGACCGAGCGTCTGAGGAAATTGGCGACGCGCTCAACCCACGTCAGTTTGTTCCTACTGATAACGAACCCGTCGAATACTTACGCTTCAATCGTAGAAGTCGTGAAGATGTACTCGGCGTCCGGCTTGACTATCAGTTCTCGCAACGGATGAACATTCTTGGCGGTTTCCAATACCGGAAATTCACCAACCGGGATAATAATTTCAAAAACTATTTGACAAACTTCCCGGAAGATGAAGATGTCCCCGTACTCTACAGACCGGATTTGCGAACCCGAATCTTTGAAGTCCAAGCAATCAACCGTGGTGAATGGCTTGGGTTTAACATTGTCATCCTCGCGGGTTATCGGCGAACGACTATCTTGCTCGATCACACGACGAGTAACACCACCTTCGTGCGAGCAATGATGGGCTTCTAAATGTTTTGTGTATCGCTGGATACGAAATCGTGTCCAGCGATCCCGCGTTTAGCAATATCACTTCCGATGCCGCTCTCAATAACACTGAAATAAAGCGCGTAACTTTTTAAGCGCTCAGGTGTTCTTCTTAGTGAGAACGGCATTGTAAATAGTAGAGATAACCTACAGATATAGATATTGACTTCTAACCTGAAGAAACCTGAAGATTTGTGTAGATGGAACGCTCACGCGTTAAAGACCAAAATTGAGCTGTTAAGGTGCGGTTCCCGTGCCTTATCCATACAGCACTTTATGAGATAACTTGTAGAGACTTGCCAGAAAGTTATTGGCAAGTCACCTAAGGAGGATCAGAACGAATGATTCGTTTTAGTTTTGTTTTAATGTTAATTGCTTGTGTCGGTATGTCTACTGGCATCGCTTTCGCGCAAGATGATGCCGGAGCAAGCGGTGGAACTGTCCGTGGTCAAATTGTCGATACAACGACAGCCCAGAACCCAATTGAAGGCGTTGATGTTAGAATCGTTGCCACAGGCGGCGATGAACATACTGCAACAACTGATGCCAATGGTGATTACGAAAAATCAGGCATTCCCGCAGGCCGCTATCTCATTAGTATCTATAGAGACGGATACGGCGATCGGGTTGGAAAGGCTGTCACAGTTGTTAATGGCGGCGACCACTTCGTCCCACTCAAGATGACCAAAAAGGACAATATCGTTACCTTCTTCCAGAAGTTTGGATTCGTCTTCTGGCCACTCGCCCTTTGCTCCATCACAGCATTAACCTTCATTATTGAAAGACTTTTCACCTTTGTCCGGAGTCGTTCTCGAATCGGAACTGAACAGTTCATCGCCAGTATCGCCGACTCATTGCGGAAAGAGAACATTATGGAAGCCGTCTCGACCTGCGAAGAAGCCGGTGGACCGCTCGCTAATGTTCTTAAAGCGGGATTGCTGCGATACAGCCAAGCGCAGATCGAAGAACGCGATATTAGCAAAGAAGAAATTCAGGAAGCCATTGAGGAAGCAAGCCTCCTTGAAATTCCGGAACTGGAAAGAAATCTACCGGTTCTCGGTACGGTCGCAGTTGTTTCCCCGCTGTTTGGATTGCTTGGAACGGTTACAGGTATGATTAGTGCATTTACCACAATCGCGCTTGAAGGTACGGGAGACCCGCAGCAGCTCGCAGGTGGTATTTCGCAGGCACTTCTCACAACTGCTGCTGGCTTGACAGTCGCTATTCCGTGCTTGATTTTCTTCCAACTTTTCGATAGCTGGGTCAACAGACACATGGTTGAGATTTCACAGGTTTCTACCGAAATCGTCAATCAGCTGATTGTTGGTGAATCTAGCGGTGCCTAATCTTGTAACAGAACGGGCGGGTAATTTGACTCGCCCGCTTCTGATAGGCTTTGTAGGGTACTTAGGTTACTAAACCTGAGTCCAAGTCTCATTAACGAGAAAGGAGACTTTGAAATGCAACAAGTCGGTGAAGCCAAATTGAGCCTGCTTGCGACCAAAATTAGGGAACGTAAGCCACCAACGCTCAGTATGGCACCTATGATTGATTGCGTGTTCCTGCTCCTGATCTTCTTCATGGTATCAACCACCTTCTCGCCGATTCCAGGCCTCCGCGTGCAGCTTCCCCCACCAGGGAAACCGTCGCCAGATAAACCCAAAGGGCTAACTGTCCGGATAGCGAACCCGGAACCCGGCGAGGACAGAGGCACTATGGTGTTGAATGATGTGGTTGTCCAAGTCGAAGAAATGTTCAACCAATTCATCAACGCACCAGATGAATCTAAAAACATGTTGATTATCCAGTCTGAGCGGGACGTACTGCATGAACAGATCGTGCAGGTGATGGATATTGCGAAACAGGCAGGTATAGATAAAATCGGATTCGCTATTGTCGCGAGAGACTGACAACTTTCAAGCGATTGCAATAGTAAATCCTCTTTCTATAAAAGGAGAATTCCAATGGCTTTAAACTTAGCGCAACGGCGGAAAACACAAGAAGATGATGACATTCCGATGGCACCAATGATCGATTGTGTCTTCTTGTTGCTCATCTTTTTCATGGTATCTGCTGTTATGAAGGTTCCTCCGCCTTTTACCGTCACCTTACCCGATTCCGCAACGAAACACGAATTTACTCGGAAGAAATTCAATCTCTTCGTTAACAGTGACGGACGTATTTCGATTGATGACCAAGAGATGTTGACCCTGGAAGACATGGAGCTTTTCATTGCGGCTCATGAAAACCAAATCAGTACGCTGATTATCAAAGCGGATAAACGTGCCAAGCACGGGGTCGTCATTGATGTGGTAGAGCGGGCAAAAATGCGTTCCAGTAAAACGGAGGGGCTCGAAATCGCTTTCGCGGTGTCGGAAGAAGACTGAGGAATGCAATGTACTTAAAAAAAGGCAGCGAATGCTGCCTTTTTTTTGCACTATAAATCGCTTTAATCCAACGTAACCTCATAAAGCTTCAGGTATTTTAAAATCAACTTCCAAATTAATCAGGGTTTCTAAGACTTTTTCCGCGTTCTCCGAGATGCAGCCCTTCTTTTAAGTTGGACGGGTGCTGGCAGCGGTGGCGGTGGTGGTGTTACAACCTTCCAAAAGTGCGGCAGGAATGACTCCCAATTAGCGAGAATATTTTCTGCATGCTGGCTGCCTGTATAAGTCGCGTGATTTTGTATAAGTGCCATCAGGCTTTTAATATCTGTCTCACCCGTTACCTTTGCTATTTTCACCCAATCTGAATTGTACTTCTCCTCAAACTGCCCTTTTTCGTCTAAGACATAAGCCGTGCCACCTGTCATCCCGGCTCCAAAGTTTCTACCGGTTTCGCCAAGAATGACAACCGTCCCCGCGGTCATGTATTCACAACCGTGGTCCCCAACGCTTTCAACAACAGCAGTTGCGCCGCTATTTCGGACACAGAACCGTTCACCGACACCGCCAGCTGCATAGAGGGTCCCGCCAGTCGCGCCGTATAAGACCGTATTTCCGATAATCGCATTTTCATAAGTGCGGAACGGTACTGTTGGCGCAGGTTTGATAATAAGCTCTCCACCTGCCATGCCTTTACCGACATAGTCATTGGCTTCCCCTGTCAACACGAATTGCACACCACTAATACAAAAGGCACCAAAACTCTGTCCAGCACTGCCTTCAAAGTGGCACTGAATTGTTCTGTCAGGTAAACCAGCATCACCGTAACGCCTCGCGATTTCACCGGATAACTTCGCGCCCACCGTTCGGTGCGTGTTCCGGATAGAATAGGAGAGTTGGATCAATGTTTTCTGAGCAATCGCTTCTTCAGCATCCGCCAGAATCTGATCATCAAGCGGGATGTCCTCTCGATCGTTCCGTTCCTGCAGATGATAGCGCGGTTGTGTTCCGGTTGAATCCGCAGGGGTCAGAATTTCACTTAAATCAAGCATCGCAGCTTTAGGATAATCAGCGAGGTCAATCGGTTGCAGCAATTCGGGACGACCAATAATGTCGTTCAAAGAGCTGTGTCCGAGATTCGCGAGAATGGCGCGAACCTCGTTCGCTACACCCAACATGAAGTTGACAACCATTTCAGGGGTTCCCGGATACTTCGCACGGAGCGCGGGATCTTGTGTAGCTACACCAACAGGACACGTATTTAGATGGCATTGGCGCGCCATCACACACCCCGTTGCGACCATTGCTATCGTGCCGAAACCGTATTCTTCGGCACCCAGCATAGCAGCGATGACAATATCGCGTCCAGACCGCATCCCGCCATCTGCTCGCAAAACGACGCGATCTCGCAACTCGTTCTCTACCAGCGCGCGTTGCGTTTCTGCAATTCCGAGTTCCCAAGGTGTCCCCGCGTTCTTAATAGAACTGAGAGGTGAGGCACCGGTACCGCCTTCATGTCCACTCACTTGGATAACATCAGCGTACCCCTTTGCCACGCCTGATGCAATGGTCCCAACCAGAAATTCGGATACCAGTTTCACGGCAACCTTTGCCTGCGGATTTGCCTGCTTCAAATCATAGATGAGCTGTGCCAAGTCTTCAATAGAATAAATGTCGTGGTGCGGTGGCGGCGAAATTAGGGGAACCCCCGGCACCGAATGGCGGATAGAGGCAATTTCAGCAGTCACTTTGTGCCCCGGAATTTGGCCGCCTTCTCCAGGTTTAGACCCTTGCGCCATCTTAATCTCTAATTCTTTCGCTGAAATTAAGTATGTCGGTGTAACACCGAAACGTCCGGATGCCACCTGTTTGATAGCACTCGAAGCGAGGTCACCATTAGGCTGCGGCTTAAAACGCGTAGGACTTTCCCCACCTTCTCCACTTCCAGATTTTGCGCCGAGGCGGTTCATTGCGATTGCTAAAGTCTCATGCGTCTCACGGCTCAACGCTCCGAAAGACATACTACCCGTTGTAAAGCGACGCACGATATCTTCTGCGGGTTCTACTTCTTCAATTGGAATAGGTGTGCTCGACTTGAATGCCAGCAGATCCCGTAAACTCGAAGGTTCACCGCTCTCAACAGCGTCAACATATTCCTCATAATCTTCTGACTTACCTGCCTTGACAAACTTGTGGAGCGATTTAAATACTGTTGGGTTAAACGCATGGAACTCACCATTTCTACGGAATCGGAAATAGCCCGCTTCTTCAAGCGATGTATCGTCCTCGCTTCCCGCAAACGCTTTTGTGTGAAAATGGAGCGTCTCGGCAGCGATTTCAACAAACCCGATGCCACTCAAGCGGGAAGTGGTACCTGTAAAGCATTTATCAATAACCGTGGCATTGATACCGAGTGCTTCAAAAATTTGGGCACCGCGATAACTTGAAACCGTCGAAATTCCCATCTTCGCCATAATTTTCAAAATACCTTTTTCGACGGTCGTCTTATAGGTTTCAACGGCTTTCGCTGCTGTGAGTCCTGCGAGCTCATCATCCTCAGCGAGTTGAACGATTGTTGAAAACGCGAGATAAGGGTTAACCGCCGCTGCGCCATAACCGATCAAGACAGCAAAATGGTGCTCTTCTCTCGCATCCCCGGTTTCAGCGATAAGGCTTACCCGCATCCGTTTGCCTTCTCGAATTAGATGGTGATGAACCGCACCCACAGCAAGTGCCATCGGAATCGGTGCGGCATCAGGACTGACATCTTTATCGCTTAGCACAAGCAGCGTCACTCCCGCATCAACTGCCTCAGAGGCACGTTCACATAATGTTTCCAGCGCGGTTTCCAAACCTTGTTCGCCAGAAGACACTGGGAAACACACAGAAAGCGTCGCTATCTGAAAATCGGGTATATCCAGATCGCGTAACGCTTGTAAATCTACATTTGTCAGGATCGGTGAAGGTAACCGGATAAGTCGAGCGTGTGCTTCAGTTTCCGTGAGTAGACTGTGCCGCCGTCCGAGGTAAGTTGTAAGCGACATCACTAAACGTTCACGGATTGAGTCGATCGGTGGGTTCGTTACCTGCGCGAAGCGTTGTTTGAAGTAAGTATAGAGTAATCGGGGATGCCGAGAAATCACAGCAGGTGGTGTATCATCGCCCATCGAACCGATTGCTTCCTTCGCTTCCGTTACCATGGGTTTGATAAAGCGTTCCACATCCTCAGTCATATAGCCGAAGGCTTTTTGGTACATCGGTAGCTGCTCAGGAACAGCATCCGTCATCGTAGAAGCATCCTCTTCTTCGGTCGGAAGTGTCACGATCCCTTTCTGTACCCACTCAGCATAAGGTTTCTGCTCGGCAACTCGATGCTTAATCTCCGAATCCTTTAGTAATTTTCCTTGCGCTGTATCAACAGCGATCATTTGTCCGGGTCCCAAACGCCCCTTTTCTACAACGCGACTGTCGTCAAGTTCAATAATACCGACCTCAGACCCCATGACAACGGTTCCGTCGTCTGTGACTTTGTAGCGTGCGGGTCGTAAACCGTTTCTATCCAGACTTGCCCCAACGACGACACCATCCGTAAACGCGACCGCTGCTGGTCCGTCCCAAGGTTCACTGACACATGAGAGGTACTCGTAACAGGCTTTGAGGACATCCGGCATATCCGGAATCTGTTCATACGCTTCTGGAATCAGACACATCATGGCGTGTAGGATATTGCGGTCAGAGTGTGTTAACAACTCTAATACGCTATCCAAACTCATTGAATCACTACCGTGTTGGTTAATAATTGGCACGAGTTTTTGGATATGCTCGTTCCAGAGAGGTGATTGCAAGTCGGCTTCGCGCGCCCGCATCCAGTTCCGATTGCCCATCAAGGTGTTGATTTCACCGTTGTGTGCAAGCGTATGGAAAGGCTGAGCAAGCATCCACGTCGGAGAGGTATTTGTGCTGTAGCGTTGATGGAAAACAGCAAGTGCTGCCTCGAAGTCTGGATCTTCTAAGTCTGGATAAAATTGCGTGAGCTGCGGTGCTACGAGCAACCCTTTATAGACAATTGTGCGATGCGAAAAGGATGCGATATGGAATTCATCAAGTCCGGCTGTTGTAATACGATGTTCTAATTCTTTGCATATTAAGTACAAACGTCTCTCAAAAGCGTCGTCTTCAAGTTGATCTGGCCGCCCGACTAACACCTGTTGAATTTCCGGCATGGTTTCTAAAGCCTTGGTTCCAAGTGCCGAAAGGTCAAGGGGTACTGAGCGCCATCCGAGGAGTGGAACGCCGTATTGCTGTAAGGTTTTCTCAACGAGTGCGCGTCCGTGCGCTTGTGCGCTCCGGTCGTGGCGTGGCAGGAAAATCATCCCGACACCCATATCATTTATTGATGCAAGGTGGACTTCGAGCTTCTCAAGTTCTTTTTGAAAAAGTTTTTCTGGAATTTGTGTTAAGATGCCTGCTCCGTCACCTGTTTTTGCGTCAGCGGCAACCGCGCCTCGGTGCGTCAAATTCGTGACCGCTTGCGTCGCCATCTTGATAATCTCGTGGCTCCGACTCCCGAAGCGGTTCGCGACAAAACCCACACCGCAAGCATCTTTTTCTTTTAAATCCTTATACATTTGTAAACCAACTCTCCATACATTCTTCTATGTTTCTTTTCCATCAGCACTATAGCGCGAGTTCTTTACACCTCACCGTTTCATATTTAACAATTTGTGGGGCGAGGTTCGCATGTTTTAACCCTATCCCCTTTTATCAAGGGTACAAACAAATCGGAAAACGGACTTCGCTTTCAGGGCTGGATAGGTCTGTTGTTCTGATTAAGTCGGACGCTGACTACTCGTATCCTGCCGAAAATAGCGCGCCCCAAGGCAAGAGAGAGCCTCTCAAATCAACAGTGATCCGCGATCGAATCAACAGTGATTTACGACCGGTTTGGCGGGCTTACATGCTTCGGTTTAGTCCTTTATTTTTCAGTCTAAATCGCATGTTAGTTCTAATATTATACCCCAATTTAAGCCGAAAGTCAAGAAAATTCCTTTCACCTCAATAGCCGACGGCACACCCATCACGCCTTGGATCTGAACCTGCGACAAGCGTGTCAAAAGACGGGTTGATAAAAATCGCTTGCCCACCGCCAAAAAAAGTGTTCCCCGGTATGATATGATGTCCCCTTTGTGCTAACTCGGCTTGCACATTCATCGGAATACCTGCTTCCAGCATAATCCGAGAATCGTCCATCACCCGAAACCGAGGCGCATCCAAGGCATTCTGAACATCCATATTGAAGTCTATAAGATTACACACAAACTGCAAATGTCCTTGCGTCTGCATCTGTCCGCCCATAACACCGAAGGTAACCAACGGCACCCCATTTTGGGCAATCATGCCGGGGATAATCGTATGTAACGTCCGTTTATGCGGGGCGATACAATTGGCATGGCTCGAATCCAGTGAAAAACCCGCCCCCCGATTCTGCAACATGATACCCGTCCCACCAGCAGTCAAACCTGACCCAAAGCCAGCGAAGATGCTGTTGATAAAGGAGACAACGTTTCGATCACTATCAACAGCACAGAGGTACACGGTATCACTTCCCATCGCGGGAATACCAGCACTCGGTTCTGTGTTCGCACGCTCCGGTAGGATACGCGCTCGTTGGCTTTCCGTATAGTCATCAGAGAGCAGTCCGGCTACGGGTACATCTACAAATGTCGGATCCGTCACATATTTGTAGAGATCCGCGAATCCGAATTTCATTGCCTCAATTGCGTAGTGCAGATGTTCAGGACTGTTATGACCCATCGCGCCGAGGTCAAATCCTTCAACGATATTGAGGGCAAGAAGTGCAGCGATGCCCTGTCCATTCGGCGGAATTTCATAGACATCATAACCGCGGTAATTCGTAGAAATCGGTTCAACCCAATCGGATCTGTGGTCAGCGAAGTCCTGTTTCGTGAACAGCCCGCCATTTTCATCAGAGAACTGGACGATTTTGTCAGCAATCTCGCCTTGATAAAATGCATCGCGTCCACCTTCCGCAATCAACCGAAACGTCCGTGCGAGATTTGGTTGGCGAAAGACTTCACCCGGTACTGGTGCTTTGCCGTTCGTAAGATAGGTCTTTGCGGTATCGGGATGCTGCGCTAACATCGCCGCGCTGCCTTGCCACGCGAGACTAATTTGTGGACTGACCGGAAATCCGTTCTCTGCGTAATCAATGGCAGGTTGAAGCACCTCTGCTAACGACATCGTTCCACATGCGTCAAGAAGCGTTGACCACCCATCAATTGTGCCGGGAACCGTAACAGGGTACATGCTCCCAAAAGCGGGGATACTGGTTAACCCTTGCTTGGTAAAGAATTCGAGTTCTGCGGCGTAAGGTGCCCGACCACTCGCATTCAAACCTCGGATTACGCCATCTTTAGGCTGGTGATAGCGCCCACACGCTAAAGCGTGGGGCTTCGGTTTCATAGCGACTGCGGTTTTCTCAAAGAGTCCACCGTCTTATTTTCGCTCCACCAACGGGCGTTTCCCTGTAGTCTCCTACACTACAGGCATATCGTCAAGTGACGGCTATCCCTGCCCGCAATATGTTTAGCGCAGCATTAATGTCTCTATCATGGTGTGTGCCACATTCGAGACACGTCCACTGCCTATCAGAGAGAGAAAGATTTTCGTTATAGTAGCCACAATCGCTACAAGGTTTTGTTGTGGCAGTCCATTGATCAATCTCTTTTAAAAGACGCTTATGTTTACTACACTTATACCGCAATATCTTAACAAACTCGTAGAATCCAAGATCGGAGACTTTACGGCCCCACAAGCGTTTCATACCGTCAAGGTTCAGGGTTTCAATGACAATCCTATCAAACTTCTTACAGAGCTTGCTTGCGAGTTGCCAATGAAAGTCTTTACGTTGATTGCTGATTTTCCGATAGAGGCGGGCGATTTGTCTTACACACCACCACCAACTGTTAGAACCTTTGACTTTACGACTCAATGCTTTGTTGTGAGACCGAAGTTTCTTCAAGTTAGATTTCAAGGGTTGTGGGTGTTGTATCTTCTCACCCGTGCTAAGGGTCAAATATGCGTCTTTCATGCCGGATTTGGTCTGGGGATAGACCAAATCCATTCCTTGTATTACATTGTCTGCCCCAACGCTTTTACCTGTTGTCGGCAGCGGTCTAAAATCTTTGTAGGTCGTCGTTAGACAGACCCAATATCGCCCGCAGGTATCACGCTTTATCGTAACTTCGCTGATAGTTCCGTGCCACTGGCGGTGCTTGTGAAAAGTATATGCGACTTTATCAAACTGCCATTTACGCGTCTTGGGATTCCATTTGCGAAATGTTAGAGTGATACGATTGTTGAAC
>PYIY01000097.1 GCA_003635195.1 Candidatus Poribacteria bacterium
GACCTCTGAAGTGGAAAACCTACTGATGCGCCTAACAGTTAAAAACATTTGACTTTTTTTTTAATGTGTGTTATACTTAATAAAAATGTTAGGGTAGAATTCACAAGCCCAACCAGACCTGTGCCGGTGTAGCTCAGTGGTTTAGAGCACACGACTCATAATCGTGCTGTCCGGAGTTCGACTCTCCGCACCGGCATTGTCCTCTTAAGGCATTCCTCATGAAAGCTGACTTTGTGCGACAGATGCACCGCTTCATTGTGCAGCACAAGATGATCGAGGATGGTGAAACTGTGCTTGTTGCGGTTTCAGGCGGCGCGGATTCACTCGCACTTCTGTACGGGCTGCACGCTTTACGGACACAACTCAGCTGCAAACTTCACGTTGTGCATTTAAATCATTGCCTCCGTCCAGATGCAGACGCAGACGCGGAATTCGTTCAGCAGCACGCAGCACGCTTGGAATTGCCTTGTACGATTCAACGTGTGGAAGTGCCTCGTTTGGCAAAACAGTGGAAACTCTCTGTAGAGACGGCGGGCCGAAAGGCGCGCTACCAATTTTACGAATCTGTTTGTACGGAAGTGAGTGCCACTAAAGTAGCCTTAGGACACCATCAGGATGATACCGCTGAAACGGTGCTGATGAACCTCATCCGCGGGAGTGGAGCCACCGGTTTGAAAGGTATCCCACCTGTTAGGGATAGAAAATTTATTAGACCGCTCACACGGTCTACACGTCAAAACATTGAAACGTTTCTTACATCCATCGACATTGTACCGCGATATGATGTAACTAACACGGATACAAACTATCTTCGTAACCGTATCCGTGGTGAGCTGATACCGCAACTTGCGCGTGATTATAATCCGAATATCAAAACCGGATTAAGTCGTACTGCCGATGTGTTGGGTGCTGAATCCGAATATCTCGACACAGCCGCGCGGGAGGCGTTTGAGACGTGTCGGATACAAGGTCAGCACAAGAATGTTGTACTCAATAGGCGGAAATTCCGCCAATATCACATCGCATTGCAGCGGCGGATGCTCCGGCAGAGCGTCTCTGAAATGTTGGCTGATGTGAGCGATCTCTATTTCGCACATTGCGAGGCGATGCTAAACCTTGTTGAAGGGGATACCCCGAATACCGTGTTGGCACTTCCGAACGATTTGCGATTTCGACGCGCATATCAGCAGCTCATCTTTGAAAGAAAACCCGTTGCAACCGAAAGTTTCACTTATCCGGTCACTACTGTTGGTAAAACGTCTATAGCAATTTTAAATACAGAAATTACCGCTGAATTGGGTGATGTTGAGTCCCGTGGGACACCCGCATTACCTGATGGCAAGTTTGAAGCAATATTTGACTATGAGAAATTAAGGAAGGTGTTTGCAAAACCGTCTTCAGAAACAGTTCCGCTCACAGTGCGTAATCGGCGGCAAGGCGACCGGTTTCAGCCTTATGGTATGCGAGGAACGAAAAAGATTAAGGACTTTTTGATAGATGCTAAGGTGCCTCGCTACGAACGCGATAGCATTCCATTGCTTGTTTGTGGCGACGAGATTTTGTGGGTCATCGGTTACACTACCAGCGAATCTTTCAAGATCACACCTGACACGCGGCAATATCTTTACCTACGTTATGTCAGCGACGAAACCTCTTCCTGAATCCGTTCTCATCTCTGAATCCCGTCTTCGGAACCGCATTGGTGAACTTGGCGCACAGATTTCCACCGATTACGAAAATCAAGAGTTAGTCCTCCTCGGCGTACTCAGGGGGAGTGTGTTATTTTTCGCGGATCTCGCACGTGCCATCTTTAAGGCACAATTGACCGATTCAGATAGAGGGGTCCGGGTCCGCTTTGAATTCGTGCAACTCACGAGTTACCATAACAGGATAAAACCCTCAAGGGTCCAACTCATCCGCGGCGGCAGTGATTATCTTGAACAGCGACACATTCTCATCGTTGAAGATATTGTTGATACTGGACACACTGTGAAGTTTCTCCGAGAACACCTCCGAACGCTAAACCCGAAAACCGTTAAGGTATGCACACTACTTGATAAATCTTCTCAACGCCAAGTACCTGTCGCTATCGACTATATCGGTTTTGAGATTCCAGATGGATTCGTGGTCGGGTATGGACTTGATTACGCGCAGCAGTATCGGAATTTACCTTACATCGCTCTGTTGGAAGAAACTTAAGCCTCTCCAATGGACGATAGAGACTATAAAGCGTCTTAATATTCGGTGTAAAATACTTTTTCATTTTTTTATTGACAATAAATCATATTATTTGGTATAATATTTAGATAATACAGCATTAAAAGGAGATTTATGATGCGTAAATTCGTTTCGTTTGCCCTATGTGGCGTTTTGATCATGGCATTCATCTTTTTCACACAAGCGCAAATGTCGGACAAAGCGCAACTGGGGCGCGAACTTTTTCACGATCCAACCTTTAAAGGTACAATTGACCCTGCTAAAGCAACCGGGCTTACCTGTGCAAATTGCCACGCGGATTTCGATGAAACCGAAAACCCAGATGGTGTCATTCGTGCGGGGCATAGCGTCGTTGGGGTCCCACACCGTGGAGAAGCGAAAGGTGGCATGATCAAAGGCGCAGACTTTGCACGTGCAGCAGGCGGCGGGGGCTTCTGTTATGAGCATTTCTTACAGAAGGTCCCACACGATAAAGTTAATCCTACCGCAATTCCAGCTGAACACGCTGAAGCACTCATGGCTTATTTTGAAACTATCTCTGGGGACAACAAAGGTCCCGAATTTGAAATTGCCATGCTCGATGACGATGCCAAAAAGGCAGCCGGTGAAAAAATCGCCGCTATGAGCGGTGATGCAAACAAAGGCTGGCAACTTTTCGGGCGCGCATGCGTTACTTGTCACCCAACAATTAAAAAACCTGGTATCGGTCCTCAACTTATCCGTTCCAGAGCACCGCGTAACGTTGACGGGGTGATGACGCGCTGGGCTACCAAAATTCGAGGTGGCGGGTCTCTCATGCCGTTTTATGCCCCGGATATTCTCAGCGACCAAGACATTGCCGACATCATTGCCTTCTTACGCGATCAGATAGAAAACATAGGAAAGTAACCCATAGTTCTGGCTGAGATCAACCTTCTCAGCCGAACTTTTTATTTTATTGTCGAATTTATCAAAGACTTCCATTGTCAAAACTCCATGCTTTAGCTTGGAGATGTAGACAATAGAGACCCAAGACGTGTGGCAAGAGACTGGGAAACCTGGGTGAAGAATAGACTTGAAATATCAATCTTTCTATGATAGGATGTATCTATCACATTGGCAGGCATGTGAAGCGTGGTTACTGCTTGGAGACCCTATGCCTGCCTCCGACTTCACAGGGAATAAAAGTGTGAGATGTGATAATCCTATGCGATTCGTAAGAGCGAAACGACTCAAAATAGAAAGTCAGCCTATTTTTTCTCAGATTAACGCAGCGTCCGCTGAGGTATGGAAAGAGTGCTGTAATTTGATGGATTGGTACCAGTATCAGCGTGGGTATGGGCATGCTCACTGGAACTTCTATATCGGTGAGGATTGCGAGGGTTGGATGGACAAGAATCTGACGAAAAGTCAACCTCTGCATTCTCAAAGTATACAGGCGGTGCGTGCGTCCTATTTTAAGTCTTGGATATCGTATTCTGTTCTTAAGAAAACAGGTGGCGTTAGGAATCTTAAGCCACCTAATAAACGAAAGAAATATCGTACGACGCAGTGGAAGAGATCTGCTATCACATTTGTGGAAAGCAGTTTTTTCGGTAAACGCGTTAGACTTTCAATGGGAGCAGGTAGGCCCAAGTTAGATATAAAGCTGCCCAAAAACTTTGATATGTCCACAAATCATTTGATCGCTACGATTGAGTTGGTCTATGATTATGGGCAGTGGGAACTTCATTTTACATATTACGAGACTATAGAACTACCGGAGAGCGGTAAAGGTGTTATGGGCGTTGATATAGGTGAGATACATCCGATGGTATGTTTTGATGGTCAAGATACTCTGATTTTTAATGGACGATATATCCGATCGCTATATCGACTTAGAAATAAGGTGCTTGCAGGATTCAATTCCGCTATCAGTCAATGCCAACGCCATTCCAAACGCTGGTGGAGACTTACCCGACGCAAGTGGAAGAAGATTAGAAGAATAGACAATCAAATCAAGGACTGCTTGCACAAACACACTCGGAAGTTGCTGGATCAATGTGAGTTGAGAGGTATTGGTACCATTGTTGTAGGTGATTTGACGGGTATACGCGATAATATAGATTACGGCAAAAAGTCAAATCAGAAGCTGCATCAGTGGCCATTCGCCAAGTTGGTAAATATGATAACCTACAAAGCAAAAGCATTAGGTATCAAAGTGAAACACATCAACGAAGCATACACTTCACAAACTTGTCCGAAATGTGGTAATAGAAAGAAACCTACAAATCGCGAATATTCCTGCAAGTGCGGCTTTACATATCACCGCGATGGTGTAGGTGCGATAAACATAAGACAAAAGTATCTGGGATGCTTAAGTGTCCCCGTAGTGGCGGACATGGCACCGCCCTTGGGCTTTCGCTTGGAAGTCCCTGTTGCCTTGGCTTAAACCCAAGGAATGTTCCTATAAGGAACAAAAGAATCTCCAGTCTTTAGACTGGAGAGAGTTCAATGACCTTGTAACCAACTCTCTTCACTGTCCGTTATTTATCAATAAAGCCACGATTTGAACGATTAGGGCATAATTCGCAAACGCCTGCGGTTCTTAATATTTAGGCACTTTGGAAAACTTTCTTATTGAACAAGAACCGCGAGAAAGTAAAATTGTTATTTGTCCCAGTTTGAAGTCCCTTTGTTGATAAAAACAGCATCTCAAACAAGACAATATGAAGAGAGGGTGGTGTTATGCAAGTATCTCGAGTTGACATGTTTTTCTACATGTCCGTAATAGGTATTTACATTCTCATAGCAGGTCTCGTCCTAAGTTTAGCAGGCTGCGGCGGTAGCAATCTAAAAAATCCTGTCTCAGAAGAGAGCGCGACGGCAGAAGATAGCGAAGCCACAGACGATGTTGTTGAACTTACACATATCCCAGACGTAGCGGAACCGGAGCAGGTTACTGACCTTGACGTAAAAATCACCGTTACAAAGAAAACGGTGCAACCTGGTGAAGCAGTTGAATTAACCGCTTCGGTGAAAGGGGTTAGAGGCACCAGCGTTACGTTGAACTGGCTGAACATTACCCAGTTCGGCGAACTTTCCGCATCCACCGAAAATCCAGTCACCTGGACTGCTCCTCAGACACTGGACGGGGAGAACGTTCAAGTTGAAGTTATTCAACTTGTTGTAACTGTAATTAGTGAAGTTGTTTCAGTCGGATCTTCTGGAATTGAAACCGATACACAAATTTTTACAGATACGAAAAATGTCTTGCTGACTGTTAGAAATTAGTTAGTAGTAGATTCGTTCTAAGCGAGCAACATCCGCACCGCTTAGATCTCGACAAGACTTGTCTCTATTTTGTTTCGTTAGGGTACCAAGTCAGTAACCCCGCCCTAAAGGATGGGGCTTGTGCGAAGCGTATGCCAAACGTCCACTCCACGAGTTAAACCGCTGACTACAGGTCGCTTCTGTGTGGCGATATTAGTAGCACAGCGATGTTTGACAGGTGCATCGGTAGTCAAAACCTGTCACTAACTTAAAAGGAGCAGTGTTTCCTCCCTTGCCTAAAAACAGGGGTTTCCACACCGAAGATTTTGATGAAGAGAAGGTTAATTCATATTTCTATAGCTGTTGTGTTTGTAATGATGTTCTCTGGAACGAGGCTTGATGCTGGAGGACATCAGCATCTGGTGAAAAAAGGGGATACGTTGTGGGACATTTCTCGGAAATATAAAGTCCCCCTCAAATCGATTATCCAAGCTAACAGTATTCAATCTACGAAACGGTTACAGATCGGGAAAAAACTGCTGATTCCTGGAGCCCCTGTTGAGGGAATTTGGTATCGGGTTAAAGCTGGAGATACGTTGTGGAGTATCGCACACCGCCATAACGTTGAGGTCCGTGACCTTCAGAGAATCAACAGTATCTCTTCACCTCGCAGCCTCCAGATTGGCACAAGAATTCGCATTCAACAGGATGGCAGTCCAGGTTTCGCAAAACCGCTCAGGATCCCTTTAGTCGTTACATCAAAGTACGGCTACCGACCTCACCCCGTAACAGGTCGCTACCAACACCACGAAGGCATTGACTTCCGTGCCGCCTCTGGCACACGGGTTTACGCTTCTAAAGCTGGTAGAGTCATCTTTGCTGGGCGGAGAGGCGGTTACGGGAAAATCGTCGGTATAGAACACGCGGGCGATTTTACCACTTGGTATGGGCATTTGTCACGCATCAGAGTGAAAGTTGGACAAACTGTGAGCCAAGGAAAGGTAATTGGCTTGTCCGGAAACACCGGTATATCCACCGGACCCCATTTACATTTTGAAATTAGGTACAAAGGCAGAAGTGAAAAACCAACTAAGTACATTACCATACCGTAAACGGGGTCTGCTACTCATAGCGACTATCTTTCTGTTATTCGCGTATTTTCTCGGTCAAAAAAACACATCGTCAGATCCACTTAACCTGAGACCCGAAGTTGGAACGCGCGGCATCGGATTAGGTGGAGCATTTATCA
Source organism: Candidatus Poribacteria bacterium (assembly GCA_003635195.1). Lineage (GTDB taxonomy): Bacteria > Poribacteria > WGA-4E > WGA-4E > WGA-3G > WGA-3G. The sequence goes on from PYIY01000097.1 coordinate 6,698, forward strand.
GCGGTGCAGATGACGCAACAAGCCCCCTCTGGAACCCAGCGGGGCTTGCTGCGCTGCAGCGTGGCAATCTTATCTACGACCTGTCTCAAGGCGCCGTTTCCCTCGCTTATCCCATCAAATCTATCGGTACATTCGGCATAAATTTCCTCGACTTAAATCGCGGCGATCGGTTTCTGATAGATCACGTTGCAAACCCGATTGGTAGTTTTGAACTTGGGAACAATCAGGCACTTCTCTCTTATGCAAGGAAATTCGGGCCTCTGCAACTCGGTGCCAGTACAGGGTACAGCCGGGCCCCTTATTACGGTAGCCTCTGGGCACAAAATTATGATGTGGGTGTATTGACGGCACCTAATGATCACTTTGCTATCGGAATTCGGTTACGCGATATTTCTGGCGTTACCATTCGGCACAGAAACGGACAAGTTCTACAAACCTTCGACCAACAACTTGCCCTCGGTGCTGTCCTTAAACCACATCCAATTATTCGATGGCACAACCGGTTAGATATTACATCCCCAAGCCTTGGGACAAGTTTAGAAATCGGGAGCGAAACAATTGCCGCCCGTGTCGGATCAACATTTGCCTTCAGCGACAAGGCACCATCTCAATCATGGAGCCTCGGATTTTCACTTAACCAACTGGGAAAACAGCTCCATTACACCTACCTCAACCAAGAAAACCTTGAGCACAGACATCTTGTTTCAATAGGCATGTCTTTTGGTGGAACGCAACCTACCTCACAGAAGTCAGACGTGGTCGCTTTAAGTGCACCACAAGCACCAATAGCCGAATCAACAACTGAAACACAACAACCGAAACCGCGGATTGAATCAACACAGCAAGAACCGAACGCACCACCCGCTTACACATCACAAGCACCAATATCCAAATCGGCAACTGAAACAGCAACAATAGAACAACCAAATTCCACATACAAGGCCGTCCAAATAGCAAAGCAATACGATATTGATGTAGCACTCATACTTGCCATTATTCACGCCGAATCCAATTTTAATCCGATCGCTGTGTCTAAGAACGGCGCAGGCGGATTGATGCAGATGATGCCTGAAACTGCCGGTGAGCTTGGACTTACAGTACCGAAGTATCAGGATAAACGGAAGCCGAAACTTGATTCACACATAGACGAACGATTTGATCCACACAAAAACTTGCACGCCGGTTTAACTTATTTTAAGATGCTTTTAGAAAAATATAGAGGGAATCTGACCTTGGCACTCGGTGCTTATAACGTCGGCCCCGGTAAGGTGAAGGTAGCTGGTCCCCTTATCAGCAGCGGGAAAAAATATGCTAATAGAGTGCTTAGCCGTTCCCAACACTATCGTGACAACTCAGCGCAAATGGAAACTGATCTCAAGCGGTTAGAAGCACTCCTGAAGTAAAAAAGAGGACGCGCTTCCAAAACGCATCTATGACGACTGCAAGGGGGGAACATGGATAAAATTAGATTGGCAATCGTAGGATGTGGTGGGATGGGACACCGGCACATGTATGGGTTAGCAGAACTCCATCGGGTAGGGTGGACACAATTTGACCTTGTCGGGGCATGCGACCCAGTTCTTGCCAATGCCGAGTCACTCGCTACACAAGCAGAAGAACGCTTTGGTGAAAAACCCACTGTCGTTGGAAGTCTGGAAGAGCTCGCTGAAGTTGGTGTCGATGCTGTGGATGTGACAACCACGCCACCGTATCACCACACCGTTGCTATTGAAACGCTCGAACGCGGTTGGCATACCATGGTCGAAAAACCGATGGGGCTAACCGTTCGGGCGTGCAACCTTATTCGGCGTGCCGCTGATGCATCTGACGCAATCCTCAGTGTTGCAGAGAACTATCGGCGCGATCCAATGAACCGGCTTGCAAAAGCACTGCTTGAGGCAGAAGTTATCGGCACACCGCGCTTTCTCATCCATCATGCAATCGGTGGAACAAACCGCATGCTTATCTCCGTTTGGCGACATCAGAAAGACCAGAGCGGTGTACTGCTTGATGTCGGCGTTCACTATGCTGACATAATGGAGTATCTACTCGGTGAAATTGAGACTGTTTACGCGCAAACCCGTCTTCATGAACCGATCCGACATAACTCTGCCGCAGTGACCGGTGAATCTGGATCTAACCCCGCCGGTGTCTACACCAAATGGCAGCGCGAGATGCCAGCTGAATTTGAGGCAACAGCGGAGGATGCCGCTTATGCAACGCTGACTTTCAAAAACGGTGCTGTCGCGCAATATATTGAGGATCACGGAGCGTGGGGACAAGGCAGCTGGCTCCGCAAAATTCACGGTTCCCGAGGTTCTATGACGCTCCCTGGCGACCGAGGTGGCGGAATTATTACCCTCAACATTGACGGACAGGAAACGATTAACGACCAACGGATTTTGGACCTCGTCCCAGACTTTCACTTAGATGCTGTCACGACAGACCTTTTCGGCGGCGATCGATTGTGGAAATACTCATTTACACAAGGTGACGCGAAAAATATCGCCATGGAATATGGTGAATTTGCTGAAGTTATTGCCGGAAACCGAGAAGTTGAAGTCGATGGTTATCAAGGCACACGTTCCGTCGCGCTCTCCTACGCAATCCTTGAGTCCGGGGCAACGGGGCAAATCGTTCAGATGGATCAGATGCTTGATGAATCCATTAATACCTATCAACGCGAGATTGACGAAGGATTGGGCATCTGATTTTAAAGGAACCAGTGATGGCAGGCACGCAAGAATTCGGCATCGGTCTAATCGGGTTGGGTATCGGGCAGCAGCACCTGCTCGGCTACCAACGCCGAGGGTTGCGTGTCGCTGCAATCTGTGACAAAGACGCAACACGCCTTAATGAAGTCGGCAACACGTTCGGTATTGATAAAAGATACACGCGTATCACTGACCTGATCGCTGATGCCGATGTTGATGTCGTGGATATGGCGGTGCAACCGTGGATCCGTTCCCCTATTGTTAAAGCTGCTGCCGAAGCCGGTAAACACATCCTCTGCCAAAAACCGTTCTCTATGTCAATGCAACAAGCCGTTGAAATGGTCAACATCTGTGAGCAACACAGCGTGCAGTTGATGGTGAACCAAAACTCCTGCTTTGTTCCCGGTTTCCTCGCCATTGAACCTTACATCAACGCTGAACACCTCGGCGAAATCTACCATGTCTCCATAACCTGCAACGGATTTTACACCGAATTCCCTGAACGCCATTTAATCCCTGCGATGCAAGTACATCATATTGGGCTTGTCTATAAATGGTTCGGCGAGTATGAAAGCGTTTACTGTCAAGCACACGGACACAACCGCTCGATTGCGGAAGGCGAAACCGTGTCGACCGCGCTTTTTAAAAGTCGGAGCAGTGTCCAGGGCTTGCTTTCGTGTAACTGGGCATTCCTTGCCAATTCCGGACGCAACTTGCAACATCCGCACGAAGAAATCCGCATCCAAGGCACAAAAGGCGCAATCTACGGGAACAGTGATGATATGACGGTTCACCTCACGGAACCAGAAACTCGCGAGATAAAACCGCTAATAGAAGGGACATGGTTTCCAGATGCTTTTGGGAACGTGATGGCGCACTTCTTGGAGTGCTTGCAAACGGGTGAAAAACCGATCACGGATGGGCGCAGCAACTTGCACGTTGTCCAGACGATATTTGCCATGCATCAGTCCGCGAGGTCAGGAAAGGTTGTCCTTATTGACGATATTTCATTAAATGGCGATTATGATCTGAGTCCACATCCTGTTCACAGCGCGGATGATACAAGTATTTTGCAGTGACGGGTCCCCACCTTGTAGATAAATATGGATTAATAACACTCAAGAGTGATATAATGTCAGATGGAGGAACTGGAAATGGACTACACGGACATTATTACCATTGAACCCGGTAAACGCGGCGGAAAGCCGTGTATTCGGGGAATGCGAATCACAGTTTACGAGGTGCTGGAGTACCTCGCCTCAGGCATGACAACCGCAGAAATTCTTGACGATTTCCCATATTTAACTGAAACAGACATTCGGGCATGCTTGGCATACGCGGCAGACAGAGAAAAAGCACAGATGGTTATCTACGCGAATGAAACTCCTATTCGATCAGAACCTGTCCCCTAAACTCGTTAATCAACTATCAGACCTCTTCCCTCATTCCATTCATGTCCAAGATGCCGGATTAGATACGGCAGAGGATACCGAGGTCTGGGATTACGCCCATACCAAAGGGTATCTCGTCGTGTCAAAAGATGCAGACTTCGGCGAGAGAAGTGCTATTCACGGACATTCACCAAAAGTAATTTGGCTCAAACGCGGAAATTGCCCAACGAGTACTGTCGAAGGCATATTGAGAAATCATTACTCAGATATCCAAACCTTCGTAAGAGATGTAAATCAGGGATTACTTGTACTACTATAGCCTTATCAATTCTCTATATTCTTGATGCCCGACTCACTATATAATGTGAGTTTGCTAAAAAGGCTTCGTTTTTGCACATTTACCAATCACCTCTTCGATTATCCCAGAGATGCGCCTTGATCACCTCCTCATTCAGTTCAGTGCCCCATCCTGGACGCGTCGGGGTTTTCATGTAGCCATCCGTAATTTCTGGGATGTGTGTCGTCAAATCGTCTTTCCACGGAACATCATCAATATCAATCTCCATGATTCGCACGTTAGGCAGAACAGCACAGAGGCTCGCGCTCATATAGGTAGCGAGGTGACTGTAGTAGTTATGAGGGGCAACATTGAGCTGGAACACATCCGCCAAATCCCCGATCTTCTTTGAGGGTGCGAACCCGTTCCACGGCACATCTATCATAAACACATCGGCAGCACGGCACTCAAAATAGGGTAGATATTCGCGCATGTAATAGAGGTTTTCGCCGGTGCATATCTTCGTCGTCGTGGAATCCTTGATTTGACGGAGTGCCTCATGATCGTACATATCAATCTCCAACCATAGCATGTCGAACGGCTCCAGCACTTTGGCAATACGCATGCACGCCTCCGGTTTAAAATTGAAGTTCAGATCAAGGTTGATACCGACATCGGGACCAACTGCCTCTCTAAAGGTACCGATTAAGGTTTCAATGTGCCGTAGGAGTTGAGGCGTTACGTTTCCGTCAGTGGTGCCAGAGCTACCGCCGAAGCCTGGAAAATAGACAGCAGCTGGGTCGCCGGGGAAAACAATGTTGGTTTTAAGGGCGGTGAATCCCTTTTCGACGACTTCACGTCCTAACGCGGCGATGTCATCCATCGTTTTTAAGGGCGGGACACCTATAAGTTCAAAGTTGCGTGCCCGAGAACTCCCACAATGCGACCAATAGACGCGCACGTCGTCGCGTGTCGGTCCCCCGAACAACTCCACAACGGAAATCCCTAACGCCTTCGCTTTAATATCTACCAAGGCACACTCAATACCGGCAATGGCTTTGGCAGCAATGCCACCGGGGCTTTGCCGAGAACCGCGAATCATGTCCCAAAACCGCATCTCATAAGCGCGCGGATCTTTCCCAATCAGCAGAGGCGTAAGGTCTTTGATAGTTCCTGCCACGCCATTCGGGTTTCTACCGTCACTGCATTCACCGTAACCGGTAATACCTTCATCGGTTTCCACCTTCGTAAAAATCCAAGGTCGCCACCCAGCATCCACAATAAATGTTTCAATGTTCGTTATTTTCATAGCAATTTCCTTACAGTTTAACAACCTCTTTCTGCCGATCTGATTCAAGAAGTGCGTCACAGACGCGCATTGTGTTGACAGCAACATCGGGCCACTCTGCCTCAAGATTCCCAGATTGCACAATCCGAGAGAAACACTCTATCATCGTAACTTCTTGGATACATCCGTCAACGGTATTTCGTTCATTCTCATCCGAACCGTGAACCCAAAACCGAGCAGCATCTTCGGAGATCGGGACGGTGAAATCATCACAGACAACCGAGGCGCGCGTGCCTGCTACCTCGAACCATTTTCGGAGTCCTGTGTCAAATCCACAATCCAAAGTGGCAATGCGTTCATCGTCAAACCAGAGGATACCAGCGAGATTGAAATCGACACCCACCTTATAGCGCGCCGTTGCAAAAACCTGTGTCGGCATCCGTTCAAATGCCCAGAGAATTGCTCGGACACAATAGTATCCTAAATCGCCGAGGCTTCCACCCGCGAATTCCTTCATCGCACGGATATTCCCAACAGGGATTATGTCCCAATTGAATGTGAACGCCGCTGTCACTCGGCGAAGTTTTCCGAGCGTGCCGTCTGTTATTTTCTGCTTCATTGCCGCTGTGCGATCATGGTGCACCCACATGACACCGTCCATCAGTTGCACACCGTTTTGACGACACGCGTCTGCCATAGCGATCGCCTCAGCAGCATTTGCGGCAAGCGGTTTCTCGCAGAGGACGTGCTTACCGTGTTCCGCGGCTTTGATTGTCCATTCAGCGTGGAGTGACGGGGGTAAAGGGATGTAGATGGCATCTATCGAATTGTCGGCGAGGAGTGCGTTGTAGGTGCCGTAAGCCGTGGGGACATTGTGGTTTTCTGCCCATGTTGCAGCGCGTTCTTTTGTCCGACTCGCAACCGCAATTAAATCAGCGTTCTCGGCAAGGTGAATCGCGCGGGCAACCTTCGTGGCAATATTTGCAGTGCTGAGGATGCCCCAGCGGACAGGTTGTTTGGTTTCAGTTGTCATGTTGCTCCATCTCATGTGAGGTTGTTTGTGCTTGCCCGTTAGATTTATCATAGTGTAGCGCATAACGGAAAATAGATCAAGGGCATAGGAGTCCGCATCGAATCAATTTTGACTTGATTTTCAGCGCGAAAATGATATAATAAAGACATTGAAACAATAAGCACTTCTCGTGCTATCAACAGACCGAAGCGTACATTTTGTGCGCCATCAAGGGAGTTTTATGAATACTAAGAAATTCATGTTATTCGCGTCTCTATTCACGATTATCGTGTTAATTGTCGGATTTTCCGCGTGTGATCGAGTTTCCCAAATTATCGAACCTGACGCGCCTCAGATGACAGAACCAAGCGGAGAAATTTCGATCGGTGTTGTCTTACCTTTAACAGGACGACACGCTGACTCGTCTGGTAAACCGATACGGCAAGCCTTTGAATTGGCACTCAATGAGATTAACACTGCACAACCGAGTGGTGCGAAGTTCAAATTTATCATTAAAGACGACCAAAGCACAGTAGAAGGGGCAATTGCGGCCTTTAATGCATTGATTCAAGAGGGTGTATCTGTTATCCTCGGACCTGTGACATCCAGTCAAACTGAGGTAACTTTTCCCATAGCAGAAAAAAATCAAGTTGTAGCGATTAGTCCAACATCCTCTGCCCGCGGGCTCAGTGCGCTTGGTGATTATGTTTTTCGCGTCGCGCTGACGACAGATAAACTTATTCCGCCTGGCATTGAAGTCACACAGCCAAAACTCGGTTATCAACGCGCCGCGACAATGTATGATGAAATCGATCTTTTCTCCACCGACGGGGACGCGTCTGTACGGGAAGTCCTTGCTGCAAAAGGGGTTAAGGTGATAACCACCGAAACGTTCCAAGGTGGGGATACCAAGTTTTCTGAACAATTAACCCGAATCCAGACCCTGAATCCCGATGTTATCTTTGTTTCATCTTTACCACCAGAAAAGCCTGGAATACTAACGCAAGCCCATCAACTCGGTATAACTGCCCCCTTTATCGTGCGGACGTTAACTGCAGTAGAGGTGCAAGCCGTAGGTGCAGCTGCCGAGGGTGCGATAACTTTTGTAGGGTGGGGTGCTGCCCTTGACACACCAGGAAATCAGGCCTTTGTGGAAAATTATGATATCAAATTTGGCATGAAACCGCACAACTTCGCCGCGCGTGCGTATGCGACCCTGCATATTCTGGCGGAAGCAATCGCGAATGCCCCATCAACCGATGCTGCAGCGATTCGGGACGCGCTGGCAAACATCAAGAATCTCGACACAATTTTGGGTACGTTCTCGTTTAACGCCGACGGGGACGCGGTTTACGACGCGAAGGTCTTGATTGTCAAGGATGGCGAATTGGTGCCCTTTGAGTAATCCTTGGCTGACTGTATTGAGACGGGCTGCCTTGACAGGTATCAAGATATTAAAAGGTGGAAGGTTTGGAGAATCTATTAGGTCAGTTTTACACTAAATCAGAGGTCGCCGGAGCCTGTTGGGAGCATTTCACAAACACGCTCTCGACGCTAAATCGGAACTTCAGCGACCTCTTTTTTGTCGAACCTGCTGCGGGCACCGGTGCGTTCTACAAACTCTTACCCTCGAAAAAACGACTCGGCATCGATCTCGTGCCGAAATGTAAGGATGTGAAATCCCAAGATTTTTTTAACGTCACCGGTTTTCCATCCGCACCCAGAGATACTGCTATCATCAGTAATCCACCGTTCGGCAAACGCGGAAAGTTAGCGATAGCCTTCTTCAATCATGCTGCCGGTTTGGCAGACATCGTCGCGTTTATTGTGCCTGTTAATTTCCGCAAATTTACAACGCACAAACAACTTGATCCGAGCATGCGCTTCATCAGCAAATTGCCGCTGCCAAGGGATGCGTTCTACCTTCACACAGGTAAGTCGTACTCGGTCAATACGGAGTTTCAAATATGGACCCGTTTGGCGAGCCCCCATCCAGATATGCGGCAATATAAACCCTTACCTATTCGACATAAAGATTTTCAGATATGGCAGTATAACAACACCCCTGACGCTCTAAAAGTCTTCCAGAACCCTTTCGATTTTGCTGTGCCGTGTCAAGGCTGGCAAGACTATTCCCGTAGAGAGACAGATGAAAAGCAGTGTGAACGGAGTAAGCAGTGGATACTTTTAAAAGCGAAAAATTCTACTGTCTTAGAGCGTTTGATGGAGATTGATTACGAGCGTCTGGCACAGGAATGTGCTACTGCTGTTCCGGGTTTTCGGAAAGGTGACCTCGTGAAGGTGTATACGGAATACTATGGAAAATAGAATCTGCTTCGGAGATAATCTCCAAATCCTATGCCAGCTCTCAAGTTAATCAGCAGATCTCGTCTATCTAAACCGCCTTCTGTCGGGCAATTTCTTTCCCTTTCAAATAGACGCTAAAATGACGATTTTATCTGCCCCCACGTTATCGCCAATTTATCTTGTGCTTCAACAGCACTTGCATTTAAGTTTGGAATGCCGGGACCTGTGATGCGGACATTATCATAATCCACAATTTTGTCCTGATTCCCCAATGCTACTGTTCCGCTTTTGTACTGATTATCCTTTGCTTCAATCATCATCTCCCCGTCATAGAAGACCTTGATGGTGGTCCCCGAAAAGCTCAATTTGACCGTGTGCCATTTATCCACCTCCGGCTTATAAGGTGCTTCACCGTGATTTTGCAAGCCGGTATTAATGTCCCAGCCCGGATTGCTAAACAGATTCATTTTTGCCGATCCGGGATATAACCAGACAACATAATGTGAGCCTGTCTTAAGATCAACGCGCCCACGGACACCCCCAGGGAAGTTAGCGACCTCTTTGTGGCGCAAATCAACCTCTACGTCATAGTCCGTCCATTTGTCGGTGGCACCAATACCCAAACCTTCTCCCGTAAAATTGAGCTGGGAGATTGCCTCGCTCCACACGAGACCTCTTGGATCAAAGGTGACGAAAGTGTTCCCTTTCTCTATACCCCAGAAGGATTTGCTATCTCGATTCTGTGGGGAGCGTTCCCACCCTTCTGTATCACCATCATCAAAGTCATCAAGGATTTCCCCGCCAAAACTAAGGAGAACTGATGCAAAAACCAAGATGGAAACAGAAATAGCAATCCGCGTAAAAAGTTGAATCGATGAAAATTTTCTTGTACCTAACATCTTTATCTCCTCCATTGTTTTAATCTCAGAGGGTTCAGTCTAAATCATCGCATTGCAAAACCGCCCTACTGGGCGGGCACCTCTGCAATTTACTGATGACTTGACAGCGGTAGAAACCTCACCTCGCAGCGAGGAACGTATTCTCTACCAACAATGCTAAGAAGAGTATACCACAACCTACAAAAAATTTTACATTTATTTTTCACGCCCGGTCTGACATAGAAATACCCCAACTACATCCGGGGGATCCACCCAACCTACCCAAACCGCTCTGGTCGATAGGGTCTGAACCAATCTACCTGCACGCCATCCGCGATTTCTAATGTCGCCATTTCACCGACCAAAGGTGCTAACGTCACACCACTGTGCATGAGCGCAATATATAGATTCGGCACGGCTTCCGTAAATCCAAGTACCGGAAACCCATCAAGCGGCATCGGACGATAACCGACAGGTGTTGGAATCGCTTTCGCGTCCGCTATTGCTGGCAAATAGACTCTCGCACGCTCAAGGAGTGCATCGGCATGCTGTTGTGAGTCATCACGGTTGATCCCTTCTTGGGTACCTTGTCCGATCCTGAGACTCCCGTCAGACAGTTGCCGGAGGTGGAGGTGTTGATGGTGCGCATCTGTCGAGGGTGCGTGTATGATCGCCACATTGTGTAAAACCTCAGCGCACGGTGTCGTCTCAATAACAATACCAGGACTCCGTTGCTGCGGAATATGGACTTGCACCAGAGATGCCAATTCAGTCGTTTGAACACCACTCGCTAAAACAACGACATCACACGAAAACTCTCCATTGGTTGTTTTCACAGCGGCGATATTGTCGTCACGAATGACAAAGCCTGTAACGCTGGTTTGCGCATAGACAACTGCCTCTGCTTCGCTGGCATGCCGGAGACAAACGTCAATAAATGTATCGGTTTCGATGTGGATATCCGCCTCGGAGAGAGACGCAGCTAACACAGACCCCGGGTGCAGGTGTGGTTCGAGTGCCAACATTTCATCTGAGGTGATGAGGCGGCATGGATATCCCCACGCCTGGAGCTGTTGGATACGTTCACGCAGCCGCGTCGCACGTTGCGGGTCGTTCTCCCACCGCATTTCACCGCCATAGTGGATACCAATATCCGTATCAAGTTGATGTGCCAGCCGGTACCACATATCCAACGAACGTCGATTGAGCGTGTGGTACTCACGTGGATCTTTCCCAAAAGCGTTCGCCCATGCAAAAGAGTGACCGGAGGCACCTGCGCCGGGAACATCGCGCTCCAGAAGCGTCACAGTAATACCGTTGCGCTGGGACAGATGATAACCGAGTACAGCACCGATGATACCCGCACCCACTATCACAATTTTTTTCGACTTGGAATTATGGGTTCTGTTTGACATTGTAGCTTTCAGAGGGAATAGTTATCAGTTAACAGTTGTCAGTTACAACTCTCACTGCGAGGCACTCTTAACTGAAAACTGAGTACTGTTAACTGACAACTACTGAAAACTGAAAGGTTTTTCGGAGAAAAACCGAACTGACGACTCTCACTGCGAGGCAAACTGTTACTACTAACGGTGTGCTGCAACAATAAATCCTGTTAAGCCAGCAAGCAACAACTGAAAGCCGGTTTGATAAAACAGCATGAAAAATGGTTGGCAGAGCGCGATCAAACCCAGTGCGATCAAACCAATAGAGAAACGTTCACACAAAGTTTTCTGTGAAAAGACAATCGAAAAAATGAGTATGGCGGGCAGAAGTAGATGTAGGGCGGTACCACCAAGTGATGGGAAAAAAGGTTGGTAAAGGAAAATAAGTCCAATACACACCAAGAATGCTGAAACGATAGATGCGATCCGCCTCGCAGTCGTCGTCATACCGAATGCAATAGCACAAGCGAACAGGATATGAAACGCCGAACCGTGTAGCACTGATGGGAGAGGTAAATAGAGAAACCCGAACCCAATGATCAAACCTACACCGGATATAATTGCGATCCGTTGTTTGTTCTCAAAGACAGTCCCACCGAGGATAGCAGCAATACTCAGCAGCACCAGCGCGATCCCCTTGAGCAAAACAACATTCTGCGTGATAATTGCCGGTAGTAAGGGGATACTTTCTATATAAAGAAAAATAAAACTAACGATAAAGAAGCCAATTGCAATTAGATGGTTTCGTTTCTCTCGCACCATAGCACCCCTTCAGGCATCTGTAACCTCACCCACCTAAATTTGCTCAATCTTTCCGTTTCAATAGGCGAGTCACCCAACTTTTAGATTGCTCCCGCGTCAATTGACTTGTTAAATCCTCAACTTGTGCTGACCAATCCCCTCTTTCGGTTTGGAAAGATTCAATCGTTTCCCGCAGCTGCGCATTTTCGGCGATAAGTGCTTGATTTTCCTCTTCCAATTTGTCGCAGGTTTCCCGTAGGTAAGTAATATCAATAATTTGGCAGCTGAGATTTTCAATAATGTCATCTGTTGGAATATTATAGGTGAGTTTCTTTATCAGCGGCGCGAGGCCATCAACGCGTAGTTGCATGCGCGGCTTCGTAGCATTTCCCGGTTCTTCAGACGGGGCAGAAACAACGCGTAGATACGGCTCAATCTCCGCATCTCGCCGTTCTAATGTGCGGCTGATGATGCCCTCTTCCACACCTATTATTTCTGAGACTTCGGAAGGGTTCATATAGAGGTCCATTCCCAAATTCTCCTAGGTCGGCTATCAGCAATCAGGGCGGTTTTTCTGATGAAGATTAAGAATTTAATCGGGTAATTCTAATTTCCCCAGGCCCGGTAGGTGCGGTTTGCAACCGTACCGGACTTCGCCAAGAAATTACCCAATTTATTTGTTAAACCTCATGCGAAAAACCTTGCCTCGCAGTGAGAGCGGTCAGAAAAGAAGTGTGTTTTGCTTGGGGTATTTGCTTGGGTGTTTCTGCGTATTTCTGCGGATTTCTGCGGATTTCCCCAGGTAAATCTAATGCCCCTTTACTGATGGCTGACGGCTGATGGCTAATGCGCTAATTTATGAAATTCCGTCCCAATATTTCCACATATCATCGGGAGTTTCAAACTTAATCTCGTCGAGATCTTTTCGCCGGTACCTACTGATAAGTGCAATTCTGACATTGTGACCACAGTTTGAACCAGCGGTGTGACTCATTTGATGATGCCAGAAACAGACATCGCCGCCTTCGCCTGTAAACTCATAACTCGGTCCCAAATCAAACGGAGCAACGCCACCAGGCAGGCTATCCAAATCGTGGTGTCTGAAGTATTCCGCCCAAATCCGATGGCTCCCGGGCCAGACGGTAAACCCACCGCCCTGCTTTTCAACTGTGTCAAGATAGACAGTCGCGCCAAGGGTGAACGCACCGACGACACCTTTCGGCACACCATTCGTAGGGGTGTGGTAACCGTCAAGATGTCCGCCACCGGGTTCGCGCCATTCTCTGTCCGGGTCTGGGAAGTTGATGTGCGGACCTGCACCACCACCCGAATTCAATTTATCCTTGCCGACAAGTTCTTCCGCCATAGCGAAGACTCGATTGTTGTACGTTGTTCCAGCGATAACGTCTTCACCACCGATAGGCACTGTACGATAACCTTTACGAATCCAAGACTCCGGATCGTCCCTGTCTTCGTCAAGAGCCTCCCAGAGCCTATCAAGCGCGGCATCAATTGCTGCCTGTTCCAGCGCGCCGCGGACAACCAGATAGCCATTTTCTTTAAAGAACGTTTTGTCTGCTGCTGTTAAATACGCCATAATTTCGTTTCCCTTATAGTCTTTTGGAATCTTCTAAGCTTAAATAAAATTTATCCAATCAGGACTAACACTGCTTAATCAGGATCACCACTACCGCCGCACCAATAACGAATATAAGGTTTTCGAGCGGGAACTCCAAAATACTGAACGGGCGCCAATCAAACATCGCTTTAAAAAATGCCTTCCAGCGCATCAATTTATCTCCCGCCCGCGAAACTCACAACAAATCAGCATTGTGAAAAGTTGGGATACTCGTACAATTGGGGCAGTATCAATTATTACTACGCACGAACATCAAATCCGTTCTCTTCACGCGCTTTTTGGTAAGGGCCTTCCTCTATATTCAACCCGAAACCAGGACTTTGCGGTACATTTACATAACCGTTGGATACGGAATAACCAGAATCGTCTATCCCCGGAGTCGTCGCGTGATCCCACTCAGTGAATTCAAACCGCTCCACCTTCGCTGCAAGGTGACAGGTGACGAAATTGCCGTAGTAACCGCCATAGTGATGCGGTGCCGTGCCAACACCAGAGGCATCCAATTCGGGTCCCAGTTCAAGCCAACGCGAGAAACCAGGGTGGAAAATATCGTATTGGACGATGTCAATGAGACCATCTTTTGCCCAATCTACGAGATGCGGCGATGCGCCACCTTCGCCATCCGCAATGCGAGTTTGCAAACCTTCGGCATTGAGCCACTCCTTCAATAAACTATAGACGCGAGCATCCTCGTGGAACGCCTCTTCCATCCAATAGACCTTTGCATCGGCAGCCCCACCTAATACCTGCTTGGTGAGGTTGAGATTATAACCGTTGTTCGCATCTATCAAAATCGTAGCATCGGGTCCAACAGCCTCGCGTACAGCACGGATAACATCAATATCCCGCTGTGTGCCTTTATCAAGAGGCATGTGCATCGCGCCGCGTCCGACTTTGATCTTATAGGCGTTATGTCCACGTGCCTTTCCTTCCAGTGCCTCGGAGGCGATAAGTGCTGCAGCCTCAGCGTTGTCGTCAAGATGTAGGTCATCAATGTAGAGCGAAGTGTCGTAACACGGCGCGCGAAACGCACCGTTCTGCCCAGAAAGCATCGCATACACCGGTTTTCGCGCTAACTGTCCCACCAAATCCCAGAGCGGGTACTCCAACATCCTAAATTCTTCGGTGACACCACTCTCTGCGTCAAACGCATCGCTGAGCTGAAACCCGACAATAGCCTCCGCTTTTTCACGCGAAATCGATGAAAACCCAAAGCCGCTAACGCCATCTGCCGTCGTCAGGCGGGCAATCGGGGGACGGACATGCAGTCCGTGTTCACCCAGCCGCGAATTGCAACCGGCTTTGCGCGGACGCTCGCCTGTTAAGCGTGCCCATTCAATACGTTCAATTTTCACATTTTCCATTTTTTAACTTTCCTTGCGGTTCGGTTCGGTGGATTTGAGGTTTGAAAGTCTCTCCCCGTAGATACCGCTCTCCATTCCATTACGAGCTACAATTCCGATGGATTAAGTAGAAACCCAATATTTAAGAATTTACAATTGCGTTTCGAGTAGCGCGAGGCTTTTCGGGTCCAACTTATGATAGTTCTCAATCTCATATCGGTTGCCATCGGCATCCTTAATCAGAACGCGCCCGTTTTCAAGCGTAACAATATCGTATCGGGTACGCAGCCCGAACTCTACATCTCCTTGGGAGGTTTCAACCACCCACTGCGTAATCCCGAATTGTCCATCTAATTCGTGGATTTTGGTAATCTTCGGCATAAAGTACCGTTTCTGTAACTCCTCAACAAGCACTTCACGAGACGCGCGTGGCAGATGCTTTATATCCTCAATAATGCCAAGTTCATTAGATTCTTCATCTACGAGGGAAATATATCGGCTGGTTTCGCTTACAGGAAAAGCACAGATCGGTTCAACCTTCGTGTGTGTTGTCCCATCGGGAAGTTGGACAACAAGTTCTTCAAATGCGTTCCGCTCAACCCTGACATGACTTGCATCAAGAAACTCTAATTCATCCGTTACCTTAATCGCTTCCTTCATCAACGCGCCTCCTTCCCTCATGGTTAAATTACCATGCGCGAATTTTTGACAATTCGGTCTGCTTCTCACACAATCCTGCGTAAGTCCCTTCTTTGGCAAGCAGCTCCTCATGCGTCCCGATTTCGTCAACCTCACCCTCTTTCAACACAACAAGCCGGTCGGCATATTTAAGGGTTGACAGCCTGTGCGCAATCGCAAACACAGTTCTGCCTTGAACGAGCCGCTCCAACGCCTCTTGGATTTTGGATTCTGTTTCGGTATCAACGGAGGAGGTGGCTTCATCTAAGATAAGAACGCGCGGATTTTTCAAAATTGCACGTGCGATAGAGATACGCTGCCGCTCGCCACCAGAAACTCTCGCGCCTCTTTCACCTACCATCGTGTCGTAACCATCAGGGAACTTGATGATAAAATCGTGTGCATTTGCCGCCCGCGCAGCCGCAATAATCTCCCTCCGAGATGCCCCGGGTTTTGAGTAACCGATATTCTCTGCGATCGTACCTTGAAACAGGAACGGGTCTTGCAACACGACACCCACCTGTTGCCGAAGTGCCTTCACCTGAATGTCGCGACTGTCGTGACCATCAATCATTATCGCGCCATCGTTCGGGTCGTAGAAGCGGGTGATTAAGTTGATGAGTGTGCTTTTCCCCGCACCGCTGTGTCCAACCAATCCTATCATTTCACCGGGTTCCACCGTGAAACTGACCCCGTTGAGTGCATTCTTTTCGTTATCATAGGAGAAATAGACATCCCTAAATTCTACAGCACCCCGGATATGCGCAAGAGCCATCGCATCCGCTTTATCAGCGACGCTCGGGGGGGTGTCCATAATTTCAAACACCCGCTCGGCGGAAGTGCCCGCTCGGATGAATCGCTCGTTCATCTGACAGAGCGTATGCACAGGTCTGATGAATCCCATCATAAAGTTCTGAAACATAATTAGGGTGCCAAGTGACAAATCACCTTGGAAAATCTGCCATCCACCGACTAAATAGATTATGGTACGACCCATAAAGACGATAAACTCCATAATCGGACGGTAAAGGGTGCCAAGCTTCGCAGCGTTCATCTCACCACTAAATACCTGATACGTCAAATCGCTAAACCGGTTTATCTCGTAGCGTTCGCGGGCAAATGCCTTGACGACACGGACTCCTGGAATTGTGCTCGCCAGAATCGTACTAATGTTCGCATACCGTTTCCACAAGACATGGTACACCTTGCTCATCTTTTTCCCGAAAAAGATTGTGAAAAAGACAAAACACGGAATAGGTATCAACGTCCAAAGCGCAAGTTTCCAATTGTAATGGAACATAATCGCGCACATATAGATGATCGTGAGAGAATCACCAACTATATCTTGTAATCCATTCGCGATAAAGTCCCGGAGCCTGGATACATCGTGCGTAATTCTCGACATCAAATTCCCTGTATCCCGCTCATGAAAAAAGTCAATAGAGAGTGCATTCAAATGTTCATACGTCTCGTTTTGGAGCCGTCTCGTGATATGCTGCCCCACCCAGGCCATCATATATCCACGCACGGATGAAGATATCATGGTAAAGACCGTAACACTCGCCATGATCAGAACAAGCCCTACCAGATGCCCAAAAGTTCCAGCAGTTGGTATGCCATCAAACCACTGGCTCAAAAAATTGACCGTCCCTTGGAGGTGACCCCATGTCGTTTCCGGAAATGGCAGCCCAGTAGCGACAGCATTGTCGACCTTTTTTAGAACGCTGTCAACTAATTCCATAGTAAGAACCGGTGGATAGACTCCGACAAGTCGGATGAGCATCATTAGCAGGAACGCCGGCACGACAACATGCAGAAGTGGAACAGAGTACTTGATCAGCCGAAAAATGAGCTTCCCATTTTGAACGCAATTGACACACACACCCGACCAACTCGGAATAGGTTGGTCACACTTCTCACAACGCCCCTTGTCTTTTCCAGAAGGCCGCCCGCCCGGACCGAAACCGCGTCTGCCGCGTCGCCGACCATCTGCGTCTCTTTCCTTCTGTGGAACCAATTCCTCCAACTCGGAAACAACAAGATTGAACTTCGGGATTAACCGCTTTGAGTAACGGGACACTTCAAAAGCGTTGTCTGGGGTACTTACTTTGAGAATATTATTCCCGTACATCTCAAGGATTTCGATATCTTCAACGGACGTAAGCGGCACTTCGCGCATGTGGTGCCCGATAGCACCATTCTGATTAAAGGCAATGAGCCGCTTATTGGTAATTAACAGCCAATCCTTACCGTAGGTGCCGTCAAAGCGCAGATCTGTTGAAACAGCAACCTTGATCTCTTCGCCTGTTTCAAACAGTGCCTCTGCCTGTTCTTTTAGGAGTTCAGGCACCTCTTCCATCGTTGATAGTGGTTCATGGTTCTGCTTCCGGAATTTCGGTTTTCCACCAAAGGAACTCATCCCTCTTCGGGATCCCCGATCGCGACCTGAACCTGATATCGGTCCGTGCATAAATTAACCCCCACAGTTTATAAGGTGTGGTTTCTAAACGCTTATAGATACTTTATTTAACGAAAATATGGCGAAAAAGTTGAATTAAAAATAAAAAATGCCTGTGAGAAGGCACAAGTCCCTTCAAATCAGGCATTTGATGCTTCAGAACAGCGTTTTTCGAGGTAATTTACGGGTTTGGTGGCGAGGTGCAGATCAACACCTCCATCGACTCATCACCTGTGTTTTCAATTCCGTGTTCACACCACGGCGGGAGATGGATGAACGTCCCCGCTTCTACAGGTACCTTTTCACCGGCAAGCGTCATCACGCCTTTACCCTTTAGAATGACGTAGCATTCCTCGGTGTGATGGTTCCCCGGTTCAAGCACAACATGCGGTGGCACAAAAAACATGACGAGCCCCAAGTTCTCTGCAGGCGCGTTCGGGTTCGCTGGATGCACAACTCTCACACCGATGCCATCACAACCCGAATACCTTACAGGCACACCGTCTTGAACCGTGACAACATTCGCTTGCACCTGATGCGCCGGTTTCGGAATAGGCGGTTCCCCTTGATACCCTTTAAACGTAGTAATCTTTGCCATTTTTATCTCCTTGAAATAGTTGTTAGTTATCAGTTATAAGTTGTTAGTTTAAGAGGTGTAGGTGCATCTACCAATCCCGCGTATAACCAGCAGTCCATCCACCGTCCACCGCAAGAACACTACCGTTGATATAACTCGCATCCGGCGAAACAAGAAAGAGTACCGCTGCTGCGATTTCCGTCGTTTCCCCGGGTCTCCCAAGCGGGATGTGCGATAGCAAACTTGCCGCGTTTTCCGTATATGCCCCGTCGTCCCCGTAAAAGAGTGCCTTTGTGCCACGGGTCAAGGTTGAACCGGGGGCGACAGCGTTTACCAGAATTCCCTCCGGTCCGAGCTCCAATGCCATTGACCGTGTTAGGTTAGCAACCCCTGCCTTCGCCGCGACGTAAGCACTCTGCAAGCGTAACGGCACCAATCCCGCAATGGAGCTGATGTTAACAATCCGTCCAGTCGCATTCTCGGAGCCGGATCTGCTGTGAGATTTAAGGATATACGGGATAACAGCACGACTCGTTGTGAAAACACCGGTCAAATCTATCTCTAAAATGCGGTGCCAATCCTCTAAGGTGTATTGATGAATCGGTACCCGATCGCTTTTGGTATTAATCCCGGCATTGTTCACCAGAATCTCAACTTTGCCAAAGTGTCCCGCAATCCGATCGGCGACCACCTCCATCTGCGCTGCATCTGACACGTCGCCTTCGACAAACAGACACGTCCCACCACTCCGCTGAATTTCTTTGACGGTCTCCTCACCTGCCTGTACATCAATATCAACAATTGCCACATAAGCACCATTATCAATTAACTTATCAACAATAGCCCGACCGATACCATTCGCACCACCTGTGATAATTGCGACCTGTCCTTCAAGGGCAACCTTCATATCATTCTCCTTTCTTGAACCTCACGGAAGCCTGTAACCCATACATTTATGTAACGCCAGTTTGATAATAAATGATGTGCCTTCAATAATAGGTACTTTCTCCGAAGGTCCACCTTGCGAGCCCCTGTAACACCGTAGCACAAACTTTATAGTTTGTGTGCTGTGGGCGCGCAAACTGGAAAGTTTGCGCTACAATATGCTTTTATCAAACTCACGTTTTATGTAGCAAGTTTTGGCTTGCGAGCTACGCCAAAAAGTAGCAAAACAATTAAGACTGTCCCACCGGCAATCCCGATCGCTGAAGAGATACCAAGCGCAGCAGGAAGATAACCACAAAACAGCGCAATACTCGCAACGGTGAGGCTATAGGGCAATTGCGTTCTCACATGGTGCAGCGGATCGCAACTACTGGCGATAGAACTCAAAATCGTTGTATCTGAAAGCGGCGAGCAGTGGTCTCCGAAGATGGCACCATCAAGGACTGCGCCGAGGCAGATGATTGTCGTGAGTCCGTAACTATCGCCATCGAGCGAGAACGCCACTGGAATCGCAGTCGGAATCAGGATCGCCATTGTGCCCCAACTCGTGCCGGTTGCAAAAGAGGTCACAGATGCACAGATAAAAACCAAAATCGGGAACCAGAGTGCTGAAACAACATCGCTAAGCATCGTAGCAAGAAAATCACCCGTCATTAGTCTATCGCAACTCGCTTTCAGCCCCCACGCCAACAACAGAATGCTCAACGGTGTGAGGCTCCCCTTTATACCGTTCCAAACGACCGGAGCGATATCCGAAAATTTTAACTTTGAGAGCCAACGTGCACAGATAATCGCAACGACAAACGCACTTGCTGCTGCACCGGCAAGCACCATCACATTGTTCGCCTCTGAAAGCGCGTTCCGCCAAGATGTTAGTGAGAAAATAGAGCCCGTGCCATTGCCATCTATCCAGAAACCGCCCAAGAGTAATCCAAAAAGCGTTAAAAGTGGTAGAACCGCTGAAAAGGGTTGGACAACAGCATTGGGTAAACTCGTAAAAGATCCGGCATGTCCGAGTGCCTGTGCATCTGAAGCGGCAATGTCTCCTGTCTCTCGTGCACGGGTTTCGGCTTGGTGCATCGTCCCATAATCTCTACCACTGATCGCATTGACGATAACAAAAATGATGGTCAGCACACAGTAAAACCGAAAACTGAGGGCATCGAAAAACATGGAATACCCGTCGCGTCCAAGTCCAAGCGTTCCCGATATATCTTCAAAGAGTCCCACTTCATAACCGATCCAGGTGCTAACAAACGCGAGACCGGCAATTGGGGCACTTGTGGAGTCCACAAGGAACGCCAACTTTTCACGGCTGACGCGATGGTGATCGGTGAGCGGACGCATTGTCGGTCCAACGAGCATCGCATTAGAATAATCCCCAATAAAGATGATGACTCCCATCAAACCCGTGATAAATTGCGCCGAACGCGGTCCCTTCGCAAACTGAGAGAGCCAGATAACCACACCGCCAATGCCGCCGGAGGCGACTACAACAGAGATCGTTGCCATGATAAGGCAAACAAACAAAACGACCCAGAAATTGAAGAGGTCTATCCCATCATTTCCGACGCTTACAGCACGCACGAACCAGACGGCTTCTGCCAAGAAACCGCTCGGTGTAGCACCTTTCTGATACCACGAGAGCACAAGCCCAACACCCACAGCTATACAGAGACTCGGAAACAATCGGGCTGTTACGATGGCTAACGTAACAGCAAGCAGCGGCGGGATGATGCTGTACCACACAAGCGTTTCAGCATCGCTAATCTGCCCAGCACGCCACTGGAAGATGAAACAAAGTCCTAAAAAAATTAAAAAGCCAATTACATATTTTACTTTAGCATTCATCAGCGTCCTCGGCACACCCTCTTTCGGTTCATAAGACCTACCTGTTCTTATTTGCGTGCATAATAGCAACTTTTGACGCAGCTTGCAACCTAAAACTTATCAGGTTTTACTATCCCACGATAAAACTTCGCACTTTTTCAAGCGTTTAGCTTTGGATTCATCGCCAATAGAGGCAATGCAACCCGGACAGAGCTTTATCAATGTAGTGGTTCAGAGACGAAGTATTGGGCATTTCCGATGTAGGTAGAGGTCATGGAAAAGACAATAGGAAGAACAAGGTTTAAGTCACCAATAAATAAAACTCTTGTGTACGCCTCAAAAATCATAACTACCTATACAATATTTTCAGGGTACCTGCAGTTTTTTCCGCTTTTATATTTTCAATTATGCAACTTTTTCGTAGTCGCAGTTTAAAACGATTTTCCACTTGATCCGAGAAGTCGTTATTAGAAAAAGTGATCCTTGACAGATCTCCTAATAAACGAAGAGTCTACTTACATTCAAGTTGTTGACAATTCCAAAAAGGTTGAAGACACATAGGAGTTCTGACAGAATCGGCATGATACTTGCTAACATATTGATAGATTTAGGTTCGGTTACGGCACCACCTTAACACAATTTCAATCTTACCAACTTTTATAGTAAAATCCGAAAGTTTAGGTTCCTGTGCCATCGGAACACAACTTCACAGTTCACACGACACGATCGTCGGCGTGTTTCAATTGGGTGTTTCTTCAAGGTTTTCCAACCGCTATAGTTCTCCGGCGTGTGCAAATAATTACGGGCTCTATTATAAATGAAAACCAGATTTTTGGAAATTATGCACGATTTCGGTCAAAAATTCAGGTTTTTTAAGCATAACAACATGAGGTCAACCTAAGCAGATAGGTTAGGGCATAAAAAAAGCGAATTTTGTACAAACACACACATTTTTTGAAAAAAAATACAGATTGTGTCGGAATTTAAGCAAAATTTTCGTGATTATATGTGAAGCCAATTATAACTTTATCTCCGAAGAGGTTGGGATGCATAGTCAGGAAAGAAAGTGAACGATGTTGGTTTAAATCGGCGATTTGTAGAAACGGACGATGAAGAAGAGGCAGGTAGACTACTCTTCAACGCGTATCACAAAATCGTCTTCAACACAATTGATAGAAGGCGACAGAATCATCCGGATACCGTCGTAGACCCCGGTGAAATCACCAGCGATACCTTTATTATAGCCGTCAAGAAGCGGAAAGGAATCCAAGAACCGGAGAAGTTGTTGGAGTGGTTGAAAAGAGTCGCAGAAAATCTGATGATAGACGCGATAAGAAGATCACGCCAAAAGCGACGCTTGCCATCTACATCACTTGATGGACTTTCTATCAGCGAAAGAGAGGCATTTTATGCATCAATGTGCGCGGAAACTGATGCCGCACGAACCGAGGCATATCGCCATAGGGAAGAACAACTTCTCCGCCTCCTCACATATATGGATAAGGACCGAGAAATTGTAGTGCTTGCACGTGATGAGCGGCTAAACCCCGCACAAATAGCCGAAAGGAACGGTTCAAAAGCCGGGGCGGTTCAGAGAAAGACAGGAACGCCTCATCAAATGGACGAATCCCGTTATGCAGCACTTGGACGCATTGATAGACTGCCTCCTGGACGAGAAAGACAGAAATATTATGGAACGGTACTTCTTGGATAGACAATCATTCTCGGAGATTACAGAAGCACTTGGCATCTCTCGCTCTACTATTGAGGAAACAGTTGAACGTGTGATAAAGGATTGGAAGAAAGCAGCGACAGACAATCCCACGGATCCCGTCTCCGCAATGGCTAAGAAGGAGGGATAACTTTTCAACCCAATGCTGACACAGATTGACTTCTGTTCAACCAATGTTAGCAATCAACTAAGGAACTTCGCAACTGTTGCGAAGTTCACCCAAACCCTACTGTTTGGACAACAACTGTATCTAAATGTCGAAAAATCGTATTTCTTGACATTTAAATCACAACCGCCGCCGTGTCAAAAGCCGGTCTGTCCGGACGTGGATAGGGGCGAGACACAAGCGGATAACTACCCTAATGGAGGATTTTTTTATGTTGATGAAAATGTCTCAATACAAATCGGGGACAGTGTTCACCATAGCTATCTGTCTCTCGAGCATATTGCTTGCAATCCTTGTTGCGTATGCTTGTGACTTAGACGCGTTGAAAAAATCTATGGATGATGCGTATTCGGCGTACAATGCTGCCGAAAGCGACCTTGCTACACTCAGAACAATGGAACCCCCTATGTATGAATATAGTGCCTACTTATTTTGGTACAGCCTACTTGTAGAGTTAGAATTTAAATTGGAGGAAAAAAGGTCTGCATATTATGAAGCAGTGGCGAATTATGAAGCGTGCGCGAACCCACCGGAAAGATATACGTATACGGATTATTATGGCAACGTGTACGAGTTCTCGGATAAAGATTCTTATAATCAATTCCTTCGTAACCGTGGACACTCTACTATCTAACGATGGCAACGAATAGATTGCTTTTGTTTTTTCGCGGTGAACGTTCTTGCTTTCTTTAACTTTATTGCGTTTCGGTAAAACTCCCATCAGTTGAATCACAACCGCCGCCGTGTCAAAAGCCCGTCTGTCCGGACGCGGATAGATGCGAGACACAAGCGGATAACTACCCTATAGGAGATAGACTCATGAGTCGTCGTTTTAGTTTTTTAACGGAGCCCCGTATAAATCTTGTCCAGTTTCTCTTGATTCTTCTACTTACGACTGTGGTGTCGTTCAGCGCGTTTTTCTACTTAGAGAGGAAACAAGACCTCGCCAGAGAGGAGGCTTTAGTGGCAAGGATGTCGCAAGACTTGGCAGATGCACGCGCCGAAATTCATCGCCTAAAAGCGGGGGAAACCAAACAAGACGGTACTCCCCGATCTACCTCTGCGTCGCTAAAGAGCACCTCTGAGACGGAGACCCAGACACCCGCTGTGCACGCGCACGATCACAGCGATGTTTCCACATCCGACGACACGGTGGAAATTGTGCACTCAGGGCCTTTCAAAGGGCTGCCGCTGGATGTCGCCAAGGAAATCCATAAAGAATATACCGCTGCGTCTCTGGAGCGTGCGAAACGGTATGACGAATGGGACCAGCGGAGAAGGGCACTAAAAGAAAGGGACATCGCATTGGCGAAAAAAGAATTAGCCCATGGAGATGCCGTTCTCGCGGATTCAAAGAAACACCGCGAAAATCGCTTAGCGTTTTTTGCGCTTATGTCCCCCGAAGAACTTGAGGCTGCGCGGAAAGAAGCATTGAAAACGCTGCCTGCAGAGCAGGTCGATAGTTTTTTTGGGCAGGTCGCGGCGTACAGCACCGCCAAGTCCCCTGAGGAACTGAACCAGGAAGCACAGGCACTCGCGGAAAACAAGGAAGCTCTGGATCTGGCGTGGCGGGAATTGGTAGCGGAGCGGGAACAATTCACACGCGAGTGGGAAGAGCTTCAGCGCACAAAGCCCCTCCCGCCGAATTTAGGTTTAGACGAGTTCTACACAGAATGGAAAAAACGTAATAGCACGAAGCCCACCCCACCATAGGGATTTTTAACACCAAGATTTTTTACATCAAATGGAGGTTTATTTTCCTAAAAGTCAAGGCCCCAGTGTACATGTCCAACTTACAGGCATAAAGAAATAATCGCGATGCGTCACCTCGGATTTTTCATTACCTTTCGGAGTCTCTTTTGGATAACAGGGTGCAAACAAGATGGGGACACTACGTCCTCATCCACTGACAGACCCCTCGAGAACGTTCGCGAGGGACATGTCCAATATTTTGACTGGACAAGCGCAACATACGCTGTGGAACCCACAAAAAAACTCACCACGCTCTGGGGCGCGTTGAAGGCCGACAACACACACAGCAGATAACGTTTCCGCCGCGAGACAACACATTCCCACACAATCCCCCCAACCGAAAATCATATCAATGACAGAAATCACAGTTCAGATTTCAACACACGGATATAACTGCCAATTCCCATAATCCCTTGACAACAGCACTCCATGTCAACTATAATTGTCCAAAATCGTTAAAAGAAATTAGGAGTCAGTTGCGATGAACCACGCAACACCGAAAGTCACTGTTGTTGGCAGCCTGAACATCGATCTGGTGTGCCACGCATCCCGGAGACCCGATAAAGGCGAAACGCTCATCGGCGATGCCTTTGACATTTTCACAGGCGGAAAAGGATTCAATCAGGCAACCGCTGCAGCACGGCTGGGTGCCGAAGTCACGCTTATCGGAAGCGTCGGTGCGGATCCTTTCGGAGAGATGCTACTCGCAGCGATAGAAAATGAACATATTAGGAGTAAGTTTGTCACAAGACGTACAGACATCGGCACAGGTGTAGCAACAATCGTCGTTGAACCGGATGGTGACAATAGCATTATCGTTGTGCCGCGCGCAAATATGGCACTCACAACAAAAGATATAGATGCCGCCGCCGATTGTATCGCAGACGCGGATGTGCTCCTCTTACAATTGGAGACTCCGATTGCCGCATCTGAACACGCCGCAGCAATTGCTAAACAACATGGCACAACGGTGGTTCTAAATCCTGCGCCTGCGCAACCACTGCCGGATAGTCTCTTGAAATACGTTGATATTCTCACCCCGAATCAATCCGAAACGGAATTGTTGTCGGGGATGAAAGTTAGCAGTCAAGAAGAAGCAAGTCGGGCAGCGGAGGCGTTACGCACTCGTATGGTGGAGACCACAAACGCCGCGGTTGTGCTAACCCTCGGCGAGCAAGGGGCATTAATGTTAACAGGAACCACATCTGAACGTGTCTCCGCCCTGTCTGTTGATCCTGTGGATACCACCGGTGCAGGGGATGCGTTTTGTGGCGCGCTCGCAACTGCCTTGGCAAGCGGTGAGACCTTACATTCAGCAGTTGCGTTTGCAAATGCCGCAGGTGCAGCGGCAGTCACTGTCGTTGGCGCGACACCTTCAATGCCGACACGCGCGAAGATTGAACGTCTATTAGCATCTCGAAAAATGAAAACAGAATAGAAAACCACATCGAACAATTCACTTAGGACTTATGCAGACAAGCAATAAAGGGTTTCCTTACTACAACGTGAGTTTGATAAAAGCATATTGTAGCGCAAACTTTCCAGTTTGCGCCGTTCCAGTTTGCGCCGATAGCACACAAACTGGAAAGTTTGTGCTACAAGGGGCGCAAGGTGGACCTTCGGAGAAAGGACCTATTACTGAACGCATATCATTTATTATCAAACTGGCGTTACCACAAACAGATATACCTTGGAAGGACGTGTATTTCTCAAAAGCAACATTGCGCTTGCGTAAGTTCTATCACTAAAGGAAAAATACAATGAAAAAAGCAGTCCTGAACCCCATATTTATCGTGCTAATTATAAACTTAATATTCAGTTCGTCTTTTTCACAAGTTTCTACGGCTGAGGAAAAATGGGAAGCGAACATGAAAAAGGACTTCACAAAGGTCCTACGAGAAAAGAAAAAGTCTGCCGAGAAACACCGCGAACTTATCCTGAAATGGCAGAAACAGGGACGACTCTCCACACTCCTAACGCTTTATGAAACAGCAAAAGGTAATCCTCAGAGACAGCAGTCCGCCTCTCCCGCAATGAACGCCGCGTTTTACTACGGATTAGGCTACGTACACGCCCTTGAAGCCACAAAAACCGATGAGACGTTTGACACGGCGGTCACCCATTTACAACACGCGCTTGAAATTGAGCCTGATCTATTTTGGGCACGCTTTAACCTTGGCGGTATCTATCAACAACAAAACGAAAGCGAATTAGCACTTGCGGAATTTGAGATTTGCGTCCGTTTAAATCCGAACTACTACCCAGTTTACTATCGGATCGGTGAGATTCACCTGAAACAGGGGGATTACGTAGAAGCACTTCAAGCATTTGAGACTGCACGAAAACTAAACCGAAAATGGGAATATCCGCAATACGGTATCGGTTTGGTCTACCTCGCACAAGGTGAAACAGACCGCGCTCGCGAAGCGTTTGAAAATATCACGCATCAAAAGAAAAAATTCGCACCCGCTTATATCAAACTCGGACAAGTCCTCGCTACACAAGGATTTTTCGATGATGCCTTAGCAGAATACGCCAAAGCAGTACAGCATCAACCTTACGCCGCACAAGATCTTTACGAACTGGCGGTTATCTTTAATGAAAAAGGCAACACAGATGGTGCAACCCAACTCTATCAACGCACAATAGAGACTGAACCTACGCATGCACAATCACATTTCGCGCTCGGAGAAATCTTCTACACCAGCGGTGATACTGAGGCAGCACGACACCATTACCAACAAGCACTCTCCGTCATGCCAAGCATTAAAGACACTTTCTATGAACCGTTGGAACCTTATTTCGCAGGGTTGATGACACCGGATCAAGCAATGCCAATTATAGAGAAAGCGATGTTCGTCCTCCCCGACGATCCACGCTCCCACTTTTACGCTGGCATCGTTGAAACCGATGCAGGCAACCCCGAAAAAGCCATCCAACATTATGAGAAAACGCTTGAGATCATCGAAGCGGACACAAGTTATCTGCAAATTGAACTGCCTCTGGGGAACTTCATTGATACTTATTTTAAACTCGGTGAACTTCACCACCAACAAGGTGATATAGACACAGCAGTAAATTATTTCAAACGCGCATTGGAATTGAATCCAGCGTTAGCGGACAGATTCATCGTGCAGGGACAGCGTGCTTTCGATGAAGAAAACTATCAAGATGCGATTGAGCCTTTAAATATCCACCTGCTGCTATTTCCTGAAGATATTAGTGCCACCTATCTCCTTGGGCAAAGTTACGAAGCAAGCGGCGATGCTGACAGTGCCATCACTTTTTATGAACGCACACTAACATTAGACCCACAACGACCAGATGTGCTTTTCAAAATCGTCCA
Organism: Candidatus Poribacteria bacterium; assembly: GCA_003635195.1. Classification (GTDB taxonomy): domain Bacteria; phylum Poribacteria; class WGA-4E; order WGA-4E; family WGA-3G; genus WGA-3G. The sequence goes on from PYIY01000097.1 coordinate 35,217, forward strand.
TATTCATCGAGGACGCGAGGCGCATCAACTGGCAGTTGAGACCCTAAAGCGGCTTATTGAGATCGCACCTGAAACCACTGAAGCACACTATCTGCTGGCACTGTCCTACCTTTCACTAAAGCAGCCCAACGATGCGCTACCAGCGTTCCTTGAAACCATTCGGTTAAACCCCGACGATGTCGCAGCGCATTACCACGCAGCAATTCTGTTTGAAGAAAACGGTGAGATAGATAACGCCATTGTGCATTACGAGAAAACAATCACGCTTGATACGACCTTGATTGAAAGCGATATCGGGCGTGACCTACAAACCCCCTTGCAAGGGGTTAAGGCAACGGAAGTAGAACCTTTTTTCCGTCTCGGTGCAATCTATCGTCAACGCAACGATGAAGACAACATTCTTCGCGTCTATCAACCCGCATTGGAAATTGAACCTGAACACCCTGAACTCCATCATCTCCTCGCCGTTATCTTTGAAAAACGAGATGAACGCGAGCACGCGATTCGCTACTACGGGTTGGCAAATCACTACAACCCCGATAACTTTGACTGGCACTACAGTTACGCGCGTCTGCTTGACCGGCACGCCGAAACACTCGGAGAGGACTATCATAAACATGCCGAGATGGCTGTTAACGAATACACCACAACGATTGCCCTGAACCCAGACTACGTGGATGCCTACTTTTACCGCGGAATGCTCACACTTCGCTATAGACAGATTGGCAAAACGCTTTATCGCTACAGCCAAATTTTAGAGGATTTCAAACAGGTAGCACTCTTTCAACCCAAAAACCGCGAGGCAAACTATAACATCGGTGTCATTTATCTCGAAATTGACCGACACAATCTTGCAAAAACAGCGTTTAAAGATATGCTCTCTTACGCGCCAGAATATAGGGGAATCCATCTACATCTCGGGAAAATCGCAGAATGGGAGCAGTTATGGAAGGAAGCAATCAAACACTACGAAGCGGAAGCAGCACTGATTCAACAACCCGCTGAAAAAGGGGACGACATTGCCACCAAGACGTATCAACGCCTCGGAGACCTTTACTATGCTCACGCCTTGGATTACAATGCAGCGAAAGAGACCTTAGAGAAAGCACTCGATTTAGACGACACGCATGTACCAACGCTGCTGAGTTATGCGAACAACTTCTTCAGCATGGATCTGCTTGGTGCAGCTGCAGAACAGTTTGAACGCGTGATACAACTGGAGCCGGGCAACTTGACTGCCAACTATAACCTTGCATTGATGTATGAATATACGGAAAAGCGCGATCAGGCAAAAGCACAATGGAAACGCTTTCTCGAACTCAACCCGCCGGAACAGTGGAAAATTGAGGCAGAAGAACATCTGCGCCAGTAGTGCCTATGGATATTAAGGACTTTGGTGCGACACTTCAGACCTCATTTATCGGACACCAGATTGAGCATCATCACCAAGTTGCTTCTACCAACGATATTGCGATCGCACGTGGGAAATCAGGCGCGGCAGAGGGAACACTCGTAATCGCAGAACATCAAACCGCAGGTCGCGGAAGATACGGTAGGAGATGGGAAGCACCCCCCGGAAAGTGCTTACTCGTGTCAGTTGTACTTAGGCACCGGCTGCTGCAAGACCAAATTCATCTCCCCAATCTCATCGGTGCCATTGCGATCGCGCGTGCCATTCGTACAAGGTATGGACTCAACGCGCAGATTAAACCACCTAACGATGTCCGTATCGGAAAAAGAAAGGTGGCAGGCGTACTAACAGAACTCGCCTACGACACGGAGCAGCAATCGTTTTTCGTCTTAGGCTTCGGTGTTAATGTCAATATCACTTTAGCGAATTTACCACCAGAACTCCGCGAAATCGCAACGTCTCTTCGGATAGCCTCCGCAGACGCAGAAAATCAGGACACCGAAATCTGTCGCACGGCACTTCTACACACGATACTGTATCAATTAGAGAATACCTATCTGCAGCTGAAAGCCGGTGAGACTGACTTAATCATGAATCAGTTTGAGGAGTTGCAGGAAATTGTGCCATTAAGGCACAATTTGTCTTAGCTTTACATTATGAAGGTAATCATTAGTGCTTGTCTTTTAGGCGTTCGCTGCCGATACGATGGTGGCGATAGCCGAAACGAATTAGCAATAAAACAAAATAAGACAAGCGAGTTAATTCCTGTCTGTCCAGAAGAGGCAGGCGGGTTGTCAACGCCGCGTCCTCCTGCAGAGATTGTCGGTGGCGATGGCGATGATGTCCTCAATGGCAAAGCAAAAGTCGTGACTGTTGATGGGACAGACGTGACTGCGGCATATTTGAAGGGCGCACATCACGCCTTACAAGTTGCGCAATCACACGGTGCAACACATATAATTCTCAAAGCAAGGAGTCCGTCCTGCGGGTGCGGAGCCATCTACGACGGCACTTTCTCAGGCACACTCACAACTGGCGACGGCGTAACCACTGCCCTCCTGAAACGCCACGGTATTACCGTCACTTCCATGTAGTTAGGACTTACGCATTCCCTCTTAAAGTCCCCCTACCCCCCTGATAACGGGGGATATGGGGGGTGTTTTTGCTGGGGTGTTTCTTATAGGGGATTTAGAGGGTTAAAAATACGGAAATTGCCACTTTTTGCTCAATTTGCGTAAGTCCTGGTAGTTTCTAATTTTAAGAGATCAAACGACGAACTTGTGCTCCAATATCAGGACTCCGCATTAACGACTCACCGACAAGCATCGCATGGATACCGGCTGCCTGCAGCTTCGACACATCCTCACGCGAATAGATACCACTTTCACTCACGACAACCTTATCCGCTGGGATTGCTTCACGTAACTGAAATGTTGTCGCAATATCCGTGTGAAATGTCCGCAAATCACGGTTGTTGATACCGATAATTTGCGCATCCACATCTAAGGCAATCGCCAACTCCTCACGTGTATGCACCTCCACCAGACACGCCAGTGACAACGATGCTGCGACATCCATGAATGTCCGCAACTGTGCTGCTGTCAATGCTGCGACAATCAGTAAAATAGCATCTGCCCCTGCAACACGTGCTTGGTAGATGTGATACGGGTCAATCGTGAAATCTTTCCTTAGTAGCGGCACATCAACAGTGTCCCGAATTGCGCGTAGATAGTCGAGTTCGCCGGCGAAAAAATGCTTATCTGTGAGTACGGACACAGCAGCCGCCCCATTTTCGACGTAGGTTTCAGCAATCGACACCGGATGGAAATCTTCGCGGATAATACCTTTACTCGGCGATTTTTTCTTCACCTCTGCGATAAGTTTGACTGTATCGCTACCTGTGATAGCACCCCGAAAATCCTGCGTCGGTGGAAGGTTCATAACCTCTGCTTCCAGCTTCGTGAGTGGTACCTGTGTCTGTTCAGCTGCCAACTCTTTCCGCTTATGTGCAATGATCGTATCAAGTATCAATTTTTTAATTTTCCTTGCGGAGTAACGAAGGGCGTTTGAACTGCGGTGTGCGTTCCATCTATCCGTCCTCCATTTCATTACGGACTACGAATTTCGTTTCTATTTAACGGTTCACGAATAATCAAGAATTGTTTGAAACGCGCTTGAGTCCTTCTAATTTCGCGAGTGCCGCACCCGAATCAATAGATTCCGACGCAAGTTCAATACCTACCTCAAGGCTATCCACTTTTCCACTCGCAACAATCGCAGCACCAGCGTTCAGCACCACAATATCGCGCTTAGGTCCCTTCTCGCCGTTCAGGATATTGATTATAATTTCAGCGTTCTCCTCCGGCGTGCCACCTAAGAGTGTTTCAGGATCCGCTCTCGGAATTCCGAGCGTTGTCGGATCAAGCGTCCAAGTTTCGACGACACCATTTTGAAGTTCAGAGACGCGTGTCGTTGTTGTTGTTGTGATGTCGTCCAGACCGTCATCCCCATGCACGATAAATGCATGCTGGCATCCGAGGTTGTGCAGTGTATTCGCATGCGCTTCAGTCAGTTCTGGCGCATAGACTCCGATCACTTGTCCTTGTGGTCCCGCTGGGTTGGTCAGTGGTGCTATGGTATTGAAAATCGTCCGAATCCCGATTTCTCGCCGCGGTCCGATGGCATATTTCATCGCACCGTGCAGTGTGGGTGCAAATAAAAAACCGATACCGACTTCATCAATGCATCGCCCGACGTGTTCGGGCCCAATCTCAATATCCACACCTAACGCCATCAGCACATTCGCACTACCACTCTGCCGCGTTACCCCCCGATTACCGTGCTTTGCGACCGGAACACCTGCTCCGGATGTAACAATAGCGGAAGTCGTTGAGATATTGAAATGGTTCAAACCCGTGCCACCTGTGCTACATGTATCAACAAGTCGGGGAGCTTGTCCGTCCAGTTGATGGCGTGTTGGTACAGGCGTGGATTTGGCGCGCATCGCACGCGTTGCCCCTGTAAGTTCTTCTATCGTTTCACCCTTGAGCCGCAGAGCCGTAAGAAAACAGGCAATCTGTGCATCTGTTGTCTCACCTTCCATAATCTCGTTCATCGTCTCAACCATCTCTGCTTCGGTGAGGTCATTTCCTGCTATAACCTGCTGAATCGCTTCGCGAATCATGTCATCTTCTCCTATGAATGGCTATCAGCAGTCAGCACTTGGCTATCCGTTAATACCTTGTGGCATTCAATTTGCTTCTCGCATCCACAACAACCTTGATACCATAACAAAGTAACTGAAAACCGATAACTGAAAACTATTAAAATAAAAACCGGTACATCGGTTGGTTCGTCGTAATTCCTATGATGCTCCATACACTGCCGACAATAAATTCACCCAAGATCAGACCGAGAAAGAACGGAATGAGTTTTCGGTGCGCGCTCACACCGCCGTGCCGAAGAATAATCCACTTGATGACAGAACTCACCAAAATTGAAAACCAAAACACGTTCATTGACCAGCTGCTGGAGATAGCAAACCCAGCAGGGTGAAAGGGCCACCAAAAAAGTCGCATCCGCATTACCATCAGGAAACCCGTAATGAGGAAACCGATACACATTGCAACAATCGCTGGTACGTCTGGTGCCCTCGGCGAAGTCAACCAACTCTGGAGCCGGTTGAAAGGGCGCCCCGCGAACCAATCACGCGCGCCTTCAATGTAAGAGATATGATAGAACGCCCAGAACGAAGCAAATGTCCCAACAACAATCGCAATGCACATCGCGATTAATAAGCGTCGATTGGAAATTCCGGTCCGTTCCGCTAATTTGAATCCCTCCAAAATGTGTGGCATCGGGTGCCCGCGGTAGGCACGATTGAAAAAGAAGAGATACGCCATTATCGTCAAATTGTGTGGACCGAGCAGACGTGTCCCAAAGATACGAGGCATCATCTCATCGGGACCAATAAAGTGCAAATCATGCACCGGCGAACCGAGTTCGGCGCGCATTCGGGTTACTGCGGTAGAGATCGCATAATAGATACCAAAAAACACGAGGATCGCCCAGACAGACATCCCCGCTGTTTTACAGAACCCGACGATAAAGATAAGACTTGCGATAAGCCCTAACACCGTCACCCGATAGGACATCGGTTCATCTGAATCGTCAACACGCGGGTCGTTTCTAAATAACTTACGTCCAACCTGTGCGAGATGCTTCCGCGTCGCTATAATTGCGATAACAAACAAACCGAGATATGCACCGAAAGATTGCTCATCTGTGAAAGGGAAATTCGGCATGCCCCGTACGCCTAAAGCATCTCCAAAGACCCGCTCTACCTTCCAAAAGAGATAGAAAAACCAGCATGAAAAGGACAGATCCAGCGGAATAAAGAAAGCGATCCCCACAGCGAACGGGAAGACAGCGATAGGGGTCCAACCCACCGCACTCCACGGCTTCTGTGTAAAGAACGGACGTAAATCGTAGAGCCTACCGCCTAAACTCGGCACATTCGGATAAAGATAGTGAAGCCCGTTGAGGATGTCAATCGCTCCAGCAATCCCGAACCCAAGCCACATCATTTTATTTGTCAACAAGTTCGTTCTACCGCCACTTGTCAACTCAAGTGGTAACTGAATGATCGGATAGCTCAGTTTCTCGTGCTCTGTCCACTGCTTTCGCACGAGACTGTTGATACACACCATCAGGAATACCATCACGCACAGGAAGCCACCCCAAGTGACCGTTGTCGTGAGCCAACCTTGGACAGTCTCCCATTGGTAAAGCGTTGTCTCACCGCGATAATACTCTGTTAAAAAAAGCCGCTCTTTGACAGCCATCCAATCTGGAATATACCGATGAAATAGATCTGCCCAGTCATTTTCTGGCGTTGCGTACCAGAACGCATACGGAATCATCGGAATCAGGACGCGAAGGACATCGTGCCCCGCCAATGAAGAAGCGATCGCCAGCATGACGTAAACTGTCAGCAATTCGCCCTGCTGCATAGCAATTCCAGGGGCTACCCGTCCCAAGACAAGGTTAACACCTGTGATAACAAAAACGCAGAAAATGACGTTAAAATAGAGAGAAATAGTCGTCGGATACCCTTGCCCGGCAGAGTCCAGAATCCAGTACATGTTCGGGATGATAAGGAGGGTGCCGAGTAGAATCGCTCGCCATGACGCGCCAAACTTAATATTTCGACTATTTTGTTCGGGAGGTTCTCTAAATCTATAAGGTGCTGAAGTCAATTCGCTCTTCAAACTACGCGATATTTCCCTTTCACACGTCTGTACGCGTTTGGATGAATTAAATGCTGTCTAATCCTATCCATGCCTTGAAAGCCAAACGTTATATGCTATTAAAATAAAATTGCTTTGATTTTTTTCCGTAGACCCTGTATAATGTATAGCATGATTAGAATCCCGGTTCGCAGATCAAGGCTACTTTCAGCATATTAAAAGGACAAATCCTATGGATATTACAACTGATGCTGCCGAAGCAGCAGTCTTTACATCACAAGACAAAGAATTTGTCGAGAACAACGGGTATCTGTTGATCAGAAACGCCTTACCCCCCGATGTCGTCGCGGAAATTGATGCCGCTGTTGACGAAGTTTACGCCAAAGAAGAAGCCGCGGGGAACCTTGAAGCAGGCGGTAAATTGAACCTCCGTAACTGCATCACGCACCACGAGGCATTCCTTCAACTCCTTGATTGGCAAAAAACGGTGCCGCTCGCTTACGGGGTTCTCAATTGGAACGTACAGATGATTACATCACACCTCATCGTGCTACCGCCAAAGGAGGAGCCACCGCCTGAGGTAAAGAACCGCATCGGCTTGCACCGCGACGGTGGCACGTCACATGCCGAAATGCAGGAACCCCACCCGCGCATCATGCTTAAGATTGCTTACGCTATCAGCGACCAATCCGATCCCGCTTCAGGCGCGACCGTGCTGGTACCCGGAAGTAACCGATTGACAGGTAGGCCGGCACTTGACCCAAATACGGGTTCGGCACGCGGTGCTATTTCTATGAATGTCAACGCGGGAGATGCGTTTCTCTTTGAGCAACGCACATGGCACGGGATCGGACACAACTGGTCCGATATACCGCGCAAAACTATCTTCATGGGATACGCCTATCGCTGGGTCAAACCGATGGATTATATCACGATGCCTGACGAACTGGTCGCCAAATGTAACCCGATCCAGAAGCAATTAATCGGGGTCGTCAGCGATCCGCTCAGCTACTATCTGCCGAAGGACCAAGATGTACCGTTGCGCGCCGCGCTCAATTCGGAGGCGCGATAACTCATAAGCACGTAGCGTCAGGATGTGCCCACTCACTATTCAAGTTTGCCCTTGAGCGAAAGGCTATAATCAAGAAGGGCATTTGCATACGGTATATTGTGAAGCCCATACCCACTATCGCCTTTAACCATGTCGTAGTTCAGTTTTGCGTCCAGATAAGCCTGTGAAGTTTTGTCCGGTGCAGCGTCAAGCATCGTTTTGACGGCTTGCATCTTCGCCTCTACCTCAGCCCGATACTGCGGTAACTTCGTCTCCATGCTGTTATCCGCACTATCGTGACAACCTGAAGTACTACATGTCGAGAAGTCTGCAATGAATGTGTGGCCTCCGTGTTTCGCAACTGTCTCTGGATTCTCCTTTGCCATGTGGCAATGTACACATCGCTTCTTCATCACGCGTACATGCGGCGACGGCATCCGTTTCACACCGGCACCCTCGCGTCCGAGGAACATCTCTGATTGGGATTGGTGAACGATACCAGCACCCGCACAACCGCAGTCCATTTTATGGCAGGTAACACACAATTTTTTCGCAGGTTGCACCAATAAATGTTCCGATTTGCTCGTGTGGGAATGGCACATAGAACAAGAAACAGCATTCACCGCCGTCTCTATGTTATAAGCATGCCCCGGATAGTCCCGCTCACTAAAGACTTCGTAACCAGCGGAGTGGCAGCTTAGGCAGGAGGTTTGCACCTCATACGGACCTTCAATCAGGTTGACAAGGGCGTGTGAGTGTCCCGCGTGTTGCCATTCTTGATAAGCGGGTTCGGTCCCGTGACACTTGTTGCAACCTTCAGCAAACGGCGTTTTTGTGTCAGATGCTTCACTCTTTACAGGTGCTGCGTAGAGCGTCCCGACCTTATCATAGCCACAGAGTGCGAAAACGGCAATCGTTCCCATCAGTAGGGCTAACCCTAAAAATAAGAAAACCTGTTTCATGAATTTTTATTGTCCTTGTACGATTTCTTTTTTAATGCGTTGGGCTATGTCGGTTACGAAACAGCCCTTGATAGTAAATATCATACCTTATCTGCCGAAATATGTCAACACCTTTTAGCATAGAAAACAGAGTCATTCAGTTTTAAGAAATTATAGAGTTTCGCGCCTCTTTTCACGAATCCGGTTCGGTTAGGAGGGAAATCCGCAGAAATACCCAAGCAAAGACACCCAGCAAAAACACCGAACCTACCGGGCCTGGAGGGCAAAATTAGACAAAAAACCGAGAACTGAATGGCTCTGGCATAGAAAACCTGTAAACTGTTCTCTTAACATTTTGCAAGACTTGCGAAAAAATTGGAGGGATCTTGATGTCTCAATCCGAAAATGGAATAAATCTTTTCAATGGTAAAAATATGGACGGTTGGCTCGCACGCGGCGGCACCCCCCAGCATGAATGGGATGCCGCTGGCAGCGTTGCTCTTAACTCTGACGACGCAAAACTGCTCACAACGACAACCGGTGAAGGAATCTTCTACAACGGGGCCACAGGACGAACCGCCGACATCTATACCGAAGCAGAATACGGCGATTGTGAACTCCACGTGGAGTTTATGGTACCACAAGGTTCTAACTCCGGCGTTTATCTTATGGGTAGGTACGAAATCCAAATATTGGACAGTTGGGGTGAGACAGAACTTCGCTATGGCACCTGTGGCGGCGTATATTGTCGTTGGATCGACAATCAACCGGTAGACGGCGTACCGCCCCGCGTCAATGCCAGTAAACCGCCAGGTGAGTGGCAAACGTACGACATCACCTTCCGGGCACCCAAATTTGATGCCGATGGCAATAAAATTGCCAATGCTACTTTTGTTGAGGTCGTGTGGAATGGACAGATCGTCCATGAAGATGTTGAAGTCGTCGGTTGCACACGTGGCGCGATGGTGGAAGAAGAAGCCGCTACAGGCCCACTCTTGTTGCAAGGAGACCACGGACCTGTCGCCTACCGCAACGTTGTGCTTAAACCCGCTTAAAACCATTGGGTGTAAATCACAAACTATCTTGCTTACAGACTACCACTTTCCGGTACGAGCGAGCTGTGCTCGCGATATTTATACTTGGCTCCAACAGTAGTGTAGAAGGAAAATTTTATAGTAAAATCCAAAAATAAGTTTACACTTGTCACTCGTAGGGGTGTTTCTTCAGGTATACGGAAAGCAACGTTATCAATCATTTACCCTAACCGAACCGCAAGGAAAATTAAAAAAATGCGAAAATTTAAACTTGGTGTTATCGGTGCAGGCGGTATCGTCTGCCGGATGCATCTCCCCGACCTCGTACAAGGCACCGACTTTGAAGTGAGTGTCATCGGCGGTAGACGCGAACACCGTCTCAAACATCAATGTCAAGAGTTCGATATACCGAACTGGACACAAGACTACGACGCAATCATCGCTGATGGGACGCTTGATGCTATTCTTGTCGGCACGCCACATCCTTTGCACGTCTCGTGGGGTGTCAAAGCGTTGGAAGCCGGCAAGCATGTGCTTATGCAGAAACCGCTCTGCGGCGAGATGGATGAAGCGAATCAATTTGTGGCAGCAGCCGAAGCCAGCGACAAAACGGTGATGTGTCTCCCACATTTCAACGCCGCTGTCTATAAAATCCGCCAATTAATCGCTGAAGAGACAATCGGACGTGTTTCCGGGGCGAGAATGCGGAGTAGCCATGGCGGACCTGAGATCTATTACGCAGAGATCCGCGACATCTTTGGTGAAACAGGGGACGATTTGTGGTTCTTCGATGCGAAACAAGCAAGCGTCGGCGCACTTTTCGACATGGGTGTTTATGCTGTTTCCAGTCTTGTCGCAATGCTCGGGACCTTCAAACGGGTAACCGGCTTCGTTTCTACTTTCGACAAACCGACCGAATTAGAGGATGTCGCGACGCTTGTGCTTGAGATGCAATCCGGCGGAATTGTCACGGCGGAGACGAGTTGGTGCGATCCTGCACGTACGGGTGAAGGGAGTGTGCATGGCACAGCAGGTAAGTTTATAATGCCCGGTAAGGATGGCGCAGCACTCAGTCAATTAACACCCACCTCTTATACGCGCGAACATGCCCCGGTCGATGTCAAAGCGATTGATTGTTCGGACGCTGCACCGAGCGGAATGCACGCACATTTCGCCGAGCATATCCGGGAAGGAACACAACCGCCACTCTCGAATGTGTACACGGCGCGGCACGTCACTGAGATTTTGCTCGCCGGACTTGAATCTTCTGCAACGGGTAGCGCAATCGAATTGACCACAGCAGCGGACAGATAGTTGATGTGAGTTGGAAAATCACGACCGAGAGTGCTTCGCAGTGAGAATCCTACAGAAAATTGCTGCGATTCGGCACACTGTCCGACGAATCCAGCAGGCATGACACTCGGTCATTCCTTCGGGAGCTTGTGTTTTTCTCTCCACCGTAGGTACTCATCCGTGATTAACCGGGTGGCCCAGCTACCGTAGTAGGCGTAGCCGGTGCGGCGTTCTTGTCCGATCTCGGAGAACGAGTAGCGGACCACTGAGTCGCGGTCGAGAAAGATTGGACGGTTGCTATCAATCTCATAGAAACGCGCCCAGAGCGGGCCCGCGTCGGGATCCGCCACGACCCGCTTATCGTTCTGCCCCGCTGCATCAGTGAACGCCTCTAAGTGGATGCCGTGAATCGCAACACTCTTGAACCACCCAACGGCACCCTCCACAGCGGCGATGATCGCCGGCGTGGGTTCTTCAACTGACATCAGGAAGCGCACGACACCAACACTTTCAGCACCTGAAATTGATGGCGGCTCATAGGAACGCGCCCACGCAGGCGCAAGCGTTTTTTCGTCATGCTGCGCACACCAGGCAGTGAGCTTACCATCCTGTTCGATCTGCGTACGCAGGATGCAGTCGATCCCCTTGGTTACAGCAGCTTTAGTCTTAGTGCGGTACTCCGTTTCTAAGAACGCATAGTCTGAAGATTCAGAGACATCTCGGAGAAGTTCGAGAATTCGCACCATAGCATTGTCATTGAATGTGATGTGGCGATGGTAGCCTTTGCTTATCGGATAATACTGAGGCCACCCGCCATTTGGATATTGCGCCTCAAGAATATGGGACAGACCTTTGAGAAACGCCTGTCGGTAGCGCAGCTCGTTTGTCGCAGAAAACGCACGGGCAAGAAATCGTAATTCGCCAATGGTGGCACTGTTGTCGAACGTTCCGTGCAGATCGTCACTTTTGCCATCAAACGGCTCAGATGCCGTGTCTCGATTCTTGGGCCAACTGCCGTGTGGTGTCTGCCACGTGAGGACGTTGTCGGCAATGCGGCGGCCCGCCTCACTCTGAAACCATTCGGCGGATTGCTTCGCGTATCGGGAAGGAACGGTTGCATCAGAAAATGACAACAGCAAAAGGCACAAGACACAAATAACAGTGAGTTGGAACTTCATAAAGGTATCCTGTCGTTAGTATGCTGGTTGATGCATTATATGCTTAATTTCAACTATAGTAAACTGGGTTAGGTCGGAAAGAAAAGAGAGGTGTTTCATGTAGGCGCGGCTAAAAACCCGCCTACATGAAATATCTAAAAGTTTAACCTAAATTGGCGTGAAACTCATACCAGTCATCAAGGTTGTTGAGATTCACAGCGTCTAAGATAGAGCCATCATCGTTAACACCGCTTGCGCCAAGGATGCTCCCGCGGGTATCATCATCGTGATTGTAGCCCGTAATTGCGGCGTTCAGTTCATCGACTGCCGCTTGGTCAAGGCTTCCGCCGCTCTGTTCCAAGACCCACGCTTCAAACTGCGGATAAGTGGGTGAATTGTCGCTAATGTATGCCAGCGTAGCATCCTTATCCAGTCCGAGTCCATCTAACACCATCTGATCGAAACCCGCGCCGCATGCGGGGTAATCTTCATGGAGGACACCTTTGGCATCCATTAGCACTTTCGACCAAAATCGTGGAAGATGCAGCACGCCGAGCGGTCCTGCAACTCCGGAACTAATTGTCGGAATTATTTGTGTCTTCCTTCTTCCGAACATACTATTTCTCCTCCCTTACTTTGAACGTTGAGTAATAGGTCGGTATCATCAACACAACAGGTGTCGTTACCTGTTATGCGAAATTCCACCCTATTATAGCAGCGCACAGAAAAAAAACAAATAAAATTTTTAAGGGCAGTCGCAAATTATTTAACAGCGTCAGGTTTAACCACTTTAAACTTGAGTTCACCAGCCCGAATATAGCCGAGTCGTTTTCTGGCGAGCCGTTCCTTTGTCAACGCATCATTCTTCAGCATCTCAACACGCTGTTTTAGCCGATCGCGTTTAGCCTCCAATTCCCGTATCTCGGCGTGATAGGCTTCCTCAGCGATCTGTGCGCGTTGCCAGTCGTTATAACCATTCATGAATTGTCTGACGCTGACGACAAGTAAAGCGAGGGCAATAAGAAATAAGATAGGACGAAAAATGCGCATAGAGTGTCCTTTGAAAAGCGTAATTTAAGACAACACAGCGGCTGTCGCTATATGGGCATTTAACAGAAAGCTGCCAAATTATAGAAAACTTTCTCCCCAGCAAAGATAGCACTATCTCCAAGTTCTTCCTCAATGCGGAGGAGTTGGTTATATTTACAGACCCGATCGGTACGGGAAAGCGACCCCGTTTTTATCTGTCCCGAGTTTGTCGCAACAACGAGATCAGAAATAGTCGTATCTTCCGTTTCACCCGACCGGTGTGAAACAACAGCGGTGTAGTTGAAACGTCGGGCAAGTTCAATGGCATCAAGCGTCTCTGTCAAGGTACCGATTTGATTGACTTTGATTAGGATAGAATTGCCGATCTGTTCTTCGATGCCTCGCTCCAAGCGAGTCGTATTGGTAACAAACAGATCATCACCGACGAGTTGAACTTTATCACCGATTGCCTCGGTCAAATGCTTCCAACCTTCCCAATCGTTTTCATCCATACCATCTTCAATAGAGATGATTGGATATTTCTCACAGAGTCCCGTGTAAAAGGTAACCATCTCCTCAGGTGATTTCGTCGGCTGTGCCTCTGCTTTTAATTCGTACGTGCCAGTATCTCGATTGTAAAATTCACTTGAGGCAGCATCCAACGCTAAGAGCATATCGTCACCGGGTACATAATTAGCGCGTTCAATGGCTTCAATGATTACCGCGATGGCTTCCTCATTAGAACCTAAATCCGGTGCAAACCCGCCTTCGTCGCCGACAGCGGTGTTGCAATTCCGTGCCTGTAAGACCGCCTTGAGACTGTGAAAAACTTCGGCACCCATGCGGAGTGCCTCGGCAAAACTCTCGGCACCTGCCGGCATCACCATAAACTCTTGGATGTCAACGTTGTTGTCGGCGTGAGAACCACCGTTCAAGATATTCATCATCGGCAAGGGCAGCTCCTTCGCATTTGACCCACCAATGTAGCGATAGAGCGGGAGTGCCACTTCATCCGCAGCCGCTTTCGCGACAGCCAAAGAAACGCCTAAAATCGCGTTCGCACCGAGACGACTTTTGTTCTCTGTACCGTCAAGTTCACACATAGCGGCATCAATCTCGTTCTGTGCAAAGACATCTTCCCCCGCAAGCGCAGCAGCGATCGCAGTGTTGACGTTTTCAACGGCTTTCTGAACGCCTTTTCCGAGATAACGGCTGGCATCTTTATCGCGCAGCTCAACCGCTTCGTGTTCGCCCGTAGACGCCCCAGAGGGGACAGCGGCACGTCCGAAAGCACCTGATGCTAAATTAACGTCAACCTCAACTGTCGGGTTACCACGCGAGTCCAATATCTCGCGGGCATGGATATGAATAATTTCTGACAAATCTTTTCTCCTTTTGAAGGTAAAAGTTGGTTTCGGGGTCTAAATTTCACTGCGTCTAATACAATCAAGCCGCTCTTAACTGAAAACTGAAAACTGACACACTATTCCTCAATAACAGCATCCGCAAGTAGGTACGCGGCTGCTAAAAAGATTAAACTACACCCAATGAGCAAATATAGCCAAAATCTGTCAGCCAATCCACCTGTTACCAAAAGCGAAACGGTGCATTTCGCACCGCCCATAATAATTGGAATGACAAGCGGAAGTAGAATGACAGAAAGTAGACTTTCGCCGCCGCTCGTGCTTGTGGACATGCCCGCTAACAGCACACCAACGGCACAAAATCCAAGCGTACCGATACTCAGCACGCCGAGCAGCTTCAATAATATACCCATCGTCACCACATCAAGCAAATCTAAGAATTGAAGGGTAATGGGAGTAATGACAATTTCCAGCAGAAATAGAAAAACGACGTTGCTAATAACTTTGGAAAGGTACAAATTGCTTACATCAACACCGGTAAGCCGTATGCCGTGCAAAGCACCGTGGGACCGTTCCACTGCAAATGAACGATTCAAGGTAATGATTCCTGCAAAAACGAACGCTGCCCAGAGCACACTCGCTGCTAATTTGCTACGTTCTACCTTTTCCGGGAAAATCGGACCAAACGCAAAAGCAAAAATGAGGACGACTAACACGCTGAAAACGAAAACCAATACCAGCGTCCCTTTTGAACGGAATTGAAGTCCAAGATCCTTGCGAATCAACGCACCAATCTGACGGAATGCTTTTTTAATCATGGCGGTTTTCGCTCCATTTCGGACAATGGACGAAACGGGTTTTCGAGGAATTCGTGCTGGTTATTTTGTCAATTACGTGCTTCAGTGTAAATCCAGTTTCAAATCGCTTCTCCATCCTACTCTTTTCCACCCCTCACTGTTCAGACAGAAAGATTTGATTGCATTTCCGCTTCGTACATAAGTAATAGCCGCTCTGCTGTAATTTCATCTCTCTGCGCGACCTTTTCCAGTTCTCCGTTTATCATAAAGAAAAATGTTGTCCCTACGAGATAGCCCAACTCTGTATTATGTGTCGTAACAATAATGGCTTTACCATCCTGTTGTTCCTGCGCGATGCGCCCCAAAACAAACTGCTTGGCAGAAGCATCTAATCCAGAAAAGGGTTCATCGAGTAATAACACTGAAGGGCGATGGAGAAGGGCTCTGGCAACCATAAAACGTTGGGTCATGCCACGTGAAAAGATGTGTAGAGGTTCATGGGCGAAACGTTGTAAGCCAACCTCAGCAAGGAGCCTTGTTGCGCGGTGCTCTAACTGCTTAACACCGTACATCTGTCCAAAAAATTTGAGGTTCTCGTATGGACTAAATGCTGGATAAGCGAGTGTTTCATGGATAACAACCCCCAGCATGCGCCGCACACCTGAGCAATCTTCTATAGCATCCGTGCCTTCAATCTCAAGCTTTCCAGATGTCGGCTTCAGGAGGGTTGCAAGAATTTTGATGAGCGTCGTCTTACCCGCACCGTTGGGACCGAAAATCGTAACCACTTCTCCAGGATTAACCGAAAGCGTAGCATCTTTGACAATCGTGCGGTGTCCAAAGTTCTTTGTGAGCTGGGAAGCACGAAGGCGCATGGTGTCAGCGATTTCCTAACCGGTAACAAGAGGTGAAGGATGGAAGGATTTAAATGGAAGGGAGGAAGGATGGAAGAAGCGTTTCCACGCAACCTTCCAGTCTTCCTGTCTTCCAGTTTTTCATTTTTTCTTGAATTTACATCATTCTTTCGACGATCGCGTCACCCTGTTCTTGGGTAATACCGATCGGTTGACGCACTATAGGCCCGTTTTCCAAGACGGGTTCCATCTGATTCAATGACTGGCGACTCGTATCATGATAGAACAACCCAAGCTGCGTTTCATGCCCCGTCTTGACGGCTTGTTCAAGTGCAGCGGCCTTGTCACTTGTGTCATGATCTTCAAGAAATTGGACCCGCTCTTTCCAATGATCGAAAATTACCTGCGCCCCTCCCTTCCAGGTCACACAAGGACTGATAACGTCAATGAATGCAAACCCTTTGTGCTGCATCCCGTTATACATCAATTCCGCGAGTTGTTTTGCTTCAGAACTAAATGCTCTTGCGACATAAGTCGCGCCCGCGACAATTGCCATCGCAACCGGATTCAGCGGTGTCTCTAAATTACCGAACGGCGTGCTTTTCGTCTGTTCTCCTACTATAGTGGTCGGTGAGGCTTGCCCGACTGTCAACCCGTACGTCTCGTTATTCATGACAATGTAGAGGAGATCAATATTTTTTCGCATCGTATGAATGAAATGATTTCCGCCGATGCCATAACCATCACCATCACCACCGGTGACAACAACATTCAACTCATGATTCGCAAATTTAGCACCCGTTGCAACCGCCAAAGCACGACCGTGTAACGTATGCATCCCATACGTTTTAACGTAGCCCGGGAGGTTAGAGGAGCACCCGATCCCGCTTACAGTCAGGTGATCATGATTACCACGACCGAGTTTCGCATAAGCATTTTGTAACGCACTAAGTACACCGAAATCACCACAAGCGGGACACCAATCGGGCTTAACATCACCTTGAAAATCTCGCGCTGTCGGCGCGCCTTGAATAGGTCTTTCTCGTCTTGCTCGTCTCGCCATCTGATTCATCCTCCTTTGTTAGACAACAATCTCTTGGTAGGGGACATAGAGATCCGTTTTACTCTCCAAAAGTTCACGGGCTCCATCAACCACGTGGTGTGGCATAAACGGTTCACCGTCGTATTTGCGGATATGACCGTCTGCCTTAAAGCCGGTCTCACTCCGTAAGAAACGGGCGAATTGACCCGTGTAGTTGCACTCAACGATAATTGAATACGCAGATTTCGCGAGCACCTCGTTGACGGCATCTTCATCCATCGGATAGAGCCACTTGAAGTGGATATGGTTGGTAGCAATGCCTGCTTCGGCCAACTGTTGTACCGCTTCACTAATCACACCATGCGTGGATCCCCATCCAATCAGGGTAACTTCCGCATCCTCGGGACCTTCAAAAGTCGGAGGCGGGAGGAGTTCAACAATACCTTCCATCTTCCGCTGCCGCTTCTCCATAATATCACGCCGTTTGTGCGGATTCGTGAATTCATCACTAATCAGACCACCATCTTCATCATGATCGTCGGTAGCAACAACGTGCATGTGCCCAGGCGTGCCAGGGATAGCACGGGGCGAAATCCCGCTGTCTGTGATTTGGTAACGCAGATATTCGCCATCTGTCTGCCCTTGGGCGGTGATTAATTCCCCACGGTCAATTTCCGGCTGCCAGTTGATAGAATCCGGCAGGAATGTCGTGTGACCTTCTGCCAAAGACAAATCCGTGAGTACCATGCCGGGGCACTGAAACTTGTCAACAAGGTTAAAGAGTTCAGGTATCGTATTAAATCCGTCCATAATACTGGTAGGTGAAACAACAATTTTCGGAAAATCACCTTGGCTCGCGCCGAGAACTTGCCATAAATCGCCTTGCTCGGTTTTGGTAGGTAAACCTGTGGAGGGACCTCCGCGTTGAACATTAACAACAACAATAGGGATTTCCATCATACCCGCGCTACCAATCGCTTCCGACATGAGTGCGAAACCGCCACCCGATGTCGCACACATCGCACGACACCCCACGTGTGCAGCACCGATGACCATGTTGATAACGCTGATTTCATCTTCACATTGTCGGACGATAATACCGAGATCGCGAGCGTTCGGGGCCATCCAGTGGAGAAT
>PYIY01000098.1 GCA_003635195.1 Candidatus Poribacteria bacterium
ACACGTTTCATTTCAACGGAAAGAAATATAAACCAGAGAACATATCGGTTCATACTTATGATTTGCAGAAATGACGGAGTGGAATTCAAAGTATTGTTAGGAAGATCAAAGTTTTGCTGTTACTGGCAAAAATTGACAGCACAATTTGCGGTTGACTTTGGCATCAGAGTGTGATATACTCTACTCAAGTTGCCACCGAAAAGGTTAAGGAATAGAACTTACGCATTCCCTCTTAAAGTCCCCCTGATAAGGGGCGGTGAATGCCCATAAGGCATTCATACCGTTGATTCTTTAGGGGGTTTAAAGAACGAAAATTACCGCTTTTTGCGTCTAAATGTCCGATATTTGCTTAATTTGCGTAAGTCCTGAGGAAAATAAATACAATGCTTTGGACGCTGATTCAACGAGAGATTTTAGCGAATTTGATGACATTCCGTTTTCCGATTGCAGTTATTGCGTGTGTCATACTTGGGCTTACAATTACCGCCGCCTTAACGGACAATTACGAGCGACGACTTGCCAGTTACACTGAAGCATTTCAAACGCATCAGGAAAAAAACTTCAGTGCCAAAACTTATTCAGGTCTGACCCTACAGTTGGATCGCCCCCCCAACCCATTGAGCCTTTTTAACCAGGGACTTGATAAGCGCGCCGCGAATTCTGTTCGACTTCGCCGTGACAAGGTGCCTTCCGTCTGGGAAGATAACTATTTCAGCACTGGCTTTGATAATCCCTTTCGACACCTTCTCGCGTCGATTGATATTGTTACTGTCTTCCAAATCCTTCTCAGCCTGCTTGCCCTTGTTTTTGCCTACGATGCAATAGCTGGGGAACGTGAAAATGGGACACTCCGGCTGATATTGGCAAATCCTGTAGGACGAGGCCTCATCGTGTTATCAAAATATCTGAGTGCTATGATCTGCCTCATGCTGCCAGTTCTGATCAGTTTTCTATTAGCATTAATGCTGCAGCTTCAATCCCCTGTTATCGATTACAGCACTGCTGATTTCCTCCGAATCGGCGGTATTTTATTAACCACTATCATTTATGTTTCCGCCTTCTACCTTATTGGCCTCCTCATTTCATGCATCAGTCGCCGCACAGCGACATCACTGATTAGTTCAATGTTCATTTGGGTAGTTTTGACGTTCATCTATCCAAACGCGAGTCTCTTCATGGTGAATCACTTCATTGCGACAGAAGAAAAGATAGAACAAGCCGACCGCGAAATCTCACAGATAATGGAAGGTTTTCAGCGAGAAAAGGCGAAACTCAAAGATCCGTTTGCGCTGCCCTTCCTATTGAAAGGACACTGGGGTGGAAGTTCAATTTCTAAGGATGTCATACACATCGAAGCAGCGTCCGAATTGGAAATCCCGACCGTTAAAGCCTATTATCAAGAATTAGAACCTCAGCGGCTTCGTGCCGTGGCAGCTGCGTGGTTGGTGCAACAACAAACCTATTCTGAAACCTTCGTTCACAGATCAACAACCGCCCGAAACGCACTCCGACTCTCACCTGCGGGGCTCTATTATCTGGCGACGGCCGCCTACGCAGGCACCGATCTCACTGCGATGGAGGCTTTCTTCAAAGCGGTTCGGCAGTATCGGCAAACGATATTGGACTATTTCTATGACAAAAAGGCGTTCAGTTCACGACAGTGGTTTGCCAGTGACAAGGGGGCAGTCCGGTGGGACGATCTGCCGAGGTTTTCTTATCAGGCTTTAAGCGGTTTAACAGAGGATAGTTCCCGTGCTTCTGGAGAGTTACTGCGGCTTCTCCTTCTAAATCTTGTGCTATTGATAGTAACTATTGTGGTTTTCAGTAGACAGGAGGTGTGAGATGCTTTGGCACATCGTCCAACGCGAATTATTTCAACAGTTCAACAGCCTCCGTTTTATGTTCGCACTTCTCCTCATCGTTTTTCTGATGATTCTCAATGCGATTGGACATATTAAGCAATACGAAACGCGACAGATAGAATACCGTCAGCAGGTGTCTACCGCCGTGGAACGTCTGGAAAAAAACAGTGATAACCTCTACGATCTCGTTGTGCGTGGCCCAGGCGAACTTAGCAAACAGCCTTCAAAACTCGCTTTCTGTGCACAAGGCAGTGAAGATTATCTACCGACATCTGTATTGGGGTGGAGCGCGGGATGGGAAAGAAGGGGCGTATCAGGATTATGGCGGCTCATGTATGATGTCTCACCACCGATAACCGGCACAGATATTTTTCCAACGTTCCTAAAAATCGACTGGATACTTATCATTTCCATTGTGCTCAGTTTTCTGGCACTTGTTTTTACGTTCGACGCGATTTCTGGAGAGGTGGAACGCGGGACACTCCGTCTCACGTTGTCCAATCCTGTCGCAAGAGGCACCGTACTCGCTGGCAAGTTTTTAAGTATCCTGATGAGTCTCGGAGTCGTGTTACTGGTCGGTATCTTGATGAACCTACTGCTGTTCTCTGGGACCCTTCAATTAAACGGACAGGAATGGGGACGAATCGTAGGGATTTCCGTGGTAAGCTTGATGTATCTTTCCATTTTTATCGCCCTTGGGCTTTTCGTCTCTTCAGTCACGAGCCACTCCGCGACAAGCCTCGTTATTCTTTTACTTCTATGGGTTATTTGGGTGCTGCTGATACCTGCAACATTTGGAACGATTTTAAGTGGATTGAACCAACCCTTAAGCACGCAAGATCACAAGGCACAACGTTCCAGCCAGCGGAAAGAGATCACAGAACGTTATGAAGCGCGTGGCGTATACGATCATGTTCCGAGTCGCGTCCGACCGCCAACGGACGCGACGTTGCTCTGGGCGGAGTTTTTGAACGAAGAGCGGCAAGCCGATATCCGATTAAATAAAGAATTCCTAACGACACGGATACACCAGATCCAGGTTGCAAGAGAGTTCAATCGTATTTCACCGACAGCAATTGTGCAGTACGCCGTTGAATCCCTTGCAGGAACAGGGTTCCAAAGACATTTGAATTTCTTGAAGAACGCCGAGCGTTATGCCGATGCATTCAACGATTTCCTCATCGCTGCCGATCGCGCGGATCCAGACAGTCTACATGTCCCTTTCGTTAGAGAAGGTATGTCTGATAAACCCGTCTCCTTTGAAAGTATCCCAAAATTTCAAGACAGCGTCCGTTTAGGAGATGCATTCAAAGGCGCGATCCTGGACGTGATGCTATTGTTACTCTTTCCTACAGTGTTATTTGCGGCGGCACACGTTTCATTTCAACGGAAAGAGATATAATCACGCGTGCTTATTCTGCAAGCCGGCGCAGAACATTGTGTGTGATGCGTTCAACCACTGCATCGCCTCCTGCTAACCCGTGCGACCAGTCGGTTGTGGCAGCAGTGAAGACCGTCCCACCTTGTGTATAGATGCCCATCGTTGCAGCACCGGTTCTCCCTCTTTCCCACCGTTCGTACCATTCACAGTCATCCGGATGCCAACGCACAGGGGCCGTCGCAAGGATCATGAAACTTTCAGGTGCGCCGTCTTGATAGGTCGGCACCGGCAAACCGTCTTCAAGGGTCCACTCACATCCATCACATTCATAACCGACAATCGTATTTGCGCCACCAAAAGCATCATCGCGCGAAAGGTTCGTCCCTTCAAACACCCAATGCTCCGGACGATGGACTGTGTATTCGCCTGCGCCATCCATAAACTGCCCGTGACTCAAATGGTAACCGCCCTGAAGAAAACCGACACCGGTCAACTGATTCTCAGGACGATCCACCAGATAGTGGCTCCACAGGGTACTGAGGGTACTATGATCGTCGGTCTTATAAACTGGATCCTGATTGTAGGTCTGCTTCCAGCAGACGAGTGCCCTGCCATCGTCTTCAGAACGCACCTGCCAGCAGACGGAATTCCCACTGAAAAAGGCAGCGTTCCCACCGTTGGCGATAAACGCTTCAAGATGATCGCGCATCGGGGCAGACCAGTACTCATCGTGTCCGACGCTTAACACGAGTTTGTAGTGTTCCAAGATCTCAGGATGGAATTCCAGATCAGAATTCGCAGCGTAATCAAGGGTATATCCGTTTTGTTCCGCCCAGACAACAAACGCCGCCTCCCAATTACTAAAGATGCCGCGAGTGGGGCGATCAAACGAGACACGGTTTCCCTGTATTTTGCTTGCCCCGTGATACCCGTAGAGACTGAAGCCACCCCAGTTGTTGTAGGCGTTATAGGTATTGGTAGAGAGCTGAAACAGAATGGGTGTATTCGCGCCCGGTTTCGCAGGACGAACAATAAAGAAAAGCGTGCTTTCGGCAGTACGGTGGTTCCGATAGATAGTGTCTCCGCCGCCATCGGCTGCGCGGAGTGTGCCTTCATAATAACCGCTCTGCCATGTTTCAGGCACTTCGAGCGTGAAGGAAGCGGGCCATCCACATCCTTGCGATGAAGCATCTGCGGGAATCGGATGTGCTGCACCCGGAATTTCATTTTGACTCCAAACGACCTCGCGTGTCGCACCGATGCGCGCAATCTCAAGCGAGTAGCTGCCTGCACTCGTTGAAACATTGAATGCAATTTCTTCACCGGGTGCGTAACTGAGTTGATGCGTGTATCCGTCAATATAGAGCGGTCTAATACGGTTTTCGGTCTGCGTTAAAGTTGCCATGATGTCTCCTCCTTTGATGTGTGGCATATCATTTGCTCAACGCGATCGTGGCTATTTTCTTTGACTCTTTTCGCCAAATATGCTATTATTTTACAGTCTTTTCGACTTTTGTCATCTTAATTCTCAAAATTGTCCAAACTTTGGAATTGAATAAAAATGAAAAACAATCAAAAACAGGAAACCCCACTATCGCCCGAACAGATGCATCAGTGGGAAAACGATGGATACTTACTACTAAAGGGTGTTATTCCTGACACTGCCATCGATGATGTGCGCGACAGTTTTGCCGGTGTCGTAGATGGGATCATTCGCGAGTTGAAAGAAGACGGAATTATTGAAGATGAAGGGTTAGAACTTCCGTTTGAGACGCGGCTCGCGCAAGTCGCTGGTGAACATGCCAACCGCTTCGGTCGTTCTTGGCGTAACCAAGTTGCGACCGTGGAAATTTTCGATTTGCACTACTCTCCACTCCTCGTGGACGCGATTGCGGAACTCACAGGGACAGATGTCATCGGACATCCTGTTTTTAATGCGCGTCCGAAACTCCCCGGTCAGCAATTGACTGTTGTCCCCTGGCATCAGGACAGCGGCTACTTCGGCACAGTCAGCGAAACTTCGCTTATCCCGACCGTATGGATACCACTGGTACCCGTAGATGAGACTAACGGTTGTTTGCAGGTCGTTGCGGGTTCCCATCGGTTAGGTGTGGTTGACCATCACACGGAGGAGCGGGAAGGGAAATTTCTTGAGGTGCTGGACGAACTTATCGAAGAATCGCGTATTGTCACGTGCCCAATGGAAGTAGGAGATGCCTTAGTGTTCCACAATCTAACCCTCCACCGCTCGTTACCGCATACCACCAGCGAGATCGTCCGTTGGGCGATTGACATTCGCTATCTCCGTGATGGCGACCATCCAGGTACAATTTATTGGAAAGATCCCGATTTCAAGTGGGTCATCCGTAGCGAAACACAACCCCTAACTTACTTTCTGGAATGGCGTGAAATGTGGTTGTAGCACCAGCAATATAGAAGCAGCCAATGCCGAAGTAACAGTCTACTATAGCCTATGAAACGTGTGCCTTTTCAAACTTTACGAGATGAATTTTACCGTGTACTTGCAGCAATTGGGTTTAGCGACGGGCGAGCGGTGCTATGTGCGCGACTTTTCGCTGAAAATCAACGAGACGGGGTCTACTCACACGGACTTAACCGCTTTCCTGGGTTCGTTGCCGGGTTGGAGAGTAAACAGATCAATTTCCGGGCGCAACCAGAGAAAATCGAGAGTTTTGGTGCATTAGAACGCTGGAATGGGAACATGGGGGTCGGACTTGTCAACGCGCATATCTGTATGCAACGGGCAACGGAACTCGCTGAAATACACGGCATCGGATGTGTCGGGCTTTCAAACACGAACCACTGGATGCGCGGCGGTGCTTATGCCCTACAAGCCGCAGAAGCTGGATACATCGGAATATGTTGGACCAACACAACCCGACTTATGCCACCGTGGGGTTCCGCGGAAAAGAAGATCGGAAACAATCCGATGGCGATCGGCATTCCGAGAGAAGAAGGGCACATTTTGCTAGACATGGCGATGAGCCAGTATTCAAATGGTAAATTAGAGGTCCTACAGTTACAAGGAAAAGCGTTACCACTACCCGGCGGGTACGACACAAATGGAGAACTAACGGTTGACCCCGGCGAGATCCTTGATTCCCAAAGAGCACTTCCGATCGGCTATTGGAAAGGATCGGGGTTAGCATTGGTGCTTGACACGATGGCCTCCCTTATCTCAGGTGGACAAGCGACACACGAAATTGGAAAGCAAGGCTCAGAATATGCGGTTTCGCAGGTGTATATCGCGGTTAATGCCACTCGGATGATGGGGCAAGCAGCGTTAGACGAAACGGTAGTGGCGATCATCAACGACTTCCATACGGCGACCCCGTTGGACAAAAATGAAAAGGTCAGGTATCCGGGAGAAGGTATGCTACGGACACGGCAGGAGAGTCTCGAAAAAGGGGTGCTCGTGGACGAAACACAATGGCGGTCGTTATTAGACATGCACAAACCGAATTTGGGGAAATAATTAATGGCATTACGGACAGGGATTGTCGGTTGTGGCGGAATTAGTAAAAGCCACGCTGCCGCGCACGCGAATCTTGAGGACGTTGACCTCGTCGCAATGTGCGACATCAATCGCGAGGCCCTTAACAATCGAGCTGATGAATATAGTGTCGCAAACCGATACACGGATTACGAGGAGATGTTTGCACGCGAAGCACTTGATCTTGTAAGCGTGTGCACACATGCCCCGCTACATGGTCCGATTGCGATTGCTGCCGCAAAAGCGGGTATCCACGTTTTATCTGAGAAGCCGTTGTCTGTTGATTTGGAAACAGCCGACGAGATGCTTGCGGCATGTCGTGAAGCGGGTGTGCACTTAGCAGTCAGTCATCAATTCCGATTTACACCGCTCTTTCGGCACGCGAAAGCCTTGATTGATGCGGGCAAAATCGGTGAACTCCGTTCAATCCGAGAAGTCGGCAAAGGGCGCGAAGCCGGATTTGAACTGATGGAAATGGGGGTTCACTACTTCGATGAGATGGACTTCTTCTTGGACGGTATCTCTTGGATCCAAGCGCACATTACCTATCACGGACATGATGTGACAAAGGCAGACATTATGCACAGTAGTGAATTGTGCAAAACCGATCGACGCGACAACGGCATCGTCGCCGGAGATACGATGCTTGTGCATATCGGTGGCGCGAGCGGTGCCTACGGTATTATGGAACTTTATTGCCGCCAACAGAGACATGGATGGATGATGGGACCGCATCTGCTCGGATCGGAAGGTCAACTCATGATAAAACCGAACCCCGACACAGGCATAGACGAGATGTGGTACTGTCCGTTTGATGTCTCGTTTGCAGCACACACACCTGTATGGGAACAGATAGAACTTGATGCGTCAGCATTTCACATCTCTGGAAAAGCGTGGCAGTCTCGCCACACCATCTGGAGCGCGAAAAACATGCGAGACGCAATTCTTAACGGAAATCAACCAGAACTCGGCGGACGCAACGCACTTACATCCCTTGAATGTGTAAGCGCGACCTACGTATCCCATTTTAGGGGAACAAAGGTGCAACTGCCGTTGGAGGAGCGGAGCCATCCACTTGCAATTTCATAGCAAGTTTTGGCTTGCAAGCTACGCCAAAAGTGCCTTAACAGAGGAGCAAAATCTGAATGAAACTTGCATTCTTTAATGACTATCAACTCGGTGTAATAACAACAGATGGGATTGTTGACCTCAGTGATGCCCTGAGCAGTGTTTCGTATCATACGCCGCAAGAACTGATACGGATGGTAATTGAGGATTTTGATAATTTGCGTCCAGTAATAGCGGCTGCTGCTGAAAATGGAGCCGCTACCGCTTTAGACAACGTTAGCCTCAAAGCCCCCTTACCACGTCCAGGCCAACTCGTATGCCTCGCGGGTAATTACATTGAACCAGACAGCCCGTCTCGCGGTGAGTTTAACGCCTTCCTAAAGTCACCCACCGGTGTTATTGCCACAAAAGACACCGTTGAATTACCGGAAGCAGATGTTACTGTGTTCCATTTTGAACCAGAATTGGCAATCGTTATCGGTAAAACGGCGAAACACCTCTCTGAAGAAAATGCGTTGGACCACGTATTCGGTTACACGCAATTCATTGACGTGTCCGCACGGGGGCTGCCCGGCGGATTCTTCTTAGGAAAAAGCTGGCATACATTCGCACCGATGGGCCCTGCACTCGTTACTGCTGACGAAGTGGGTGATGGGAATGCCCTCGGCGTGCAACTCTGGATCAATGACGGGTTGCAACACGATTTTTCCACGAATTCCATGGCACGCTTCATTCCAGAATTACTCGCAGAGGTAACCAACGTTGTAACACTCGAACCGGGAGATGTCGTCTCTACAGGCACACACCATGAAGCACTCACAGCAGTTGGTGACGGAGACACAGTGAGATTGGCAGTAGAAGGCTTTGGTCCAGAACTCACTGTTGCTGTCCGAGACCCGTTAAAGCGGACAAGTTGGCGGGGTTAAGACCTCTGTAGTGGGCAATTGCACAAAAAAGTGTTGACAACTTTATCAATTTATGTGTATAATAATTTAAGGTGTATTTTAGAGGCTTCCTTCTAATCCACAGAATTCTACTTTGTAGTAGTAAGTTTTGGAAACCAGTAGGCTGTGCCACTTCTTTACAACAAGTTTTGGAAATCAGCAAACTGTACCAAAACCGCGGTATGGAATGAGACTTTTTTCTGATGATAAGGAGACTGAATTAATGAAAAAACCCAGAAATATAGCCGTTCTGGCTATCCTCACGATTGTCTGCGCGTGGATGGTAGGCTGCGGCGGCTGTAATCCAGAGCCGGTACCGAGCGGGATGAGCCCCACACAAGGGCCCGAGAGTGGCGGGACAACTGTCCAGATTACTGGCGAAAAATTTGATATGAAAAACGGTGTAACCGTGACGTTCGGCGGGAAAAACGCTACAAGCGTGACAGTCCCAAGTGAAACCCAAATTACGGCAGTGACACCCGGCGGCATGGCAGGAGAATCCGTCTCCGTTGTCATTACCAACAAAGGGAAACCCGAAGTACAGGTCACCCTTTCACAGCAATTTACATACACCGACGCAACACCCCCAACCGTGACGATGAACGAACCCGCTGACGGCACAGTCATCTCTGAATACGAAGATTCCCTAAATGTGATGAACAGCGTGTCGGTCTCATTTAGTGAGGCAGTCAATAGCGATAGCGTCTCAATTAGTGTAGCAATTGCGAAAACGGAAGATTCGATGAGCGAACCAATGGACGCAACGTTATCGGGTACAGTGACCGGAAGCGGCGATGCTGTAACGTTTACATCCGACATGCCGATGCGTGCGGGGCGTATGTATACTGTTACGGTCTCCGGTGCCGCTGATATGGCAGGAAATACGCTCGCAAGTCCACATAGCTTCAGCTTCAGTGTAACCAGTCCGGAGAGACTTTACAAATACCGTGTCCAAGAAGAAGACATTCAGGAATCAAACGGTGAAAATGCCCTCAAGCGTATCGCTTCTCGCCCAGAGATTTTTGATAACCCAGAGATGTGGAAACGGTTAGTTGCAGCAAATCAAGACGACTACATCTTCGACAGGACGAAACTGAGCGTGGGACAGATGTTATTGATACCACGCGGACGTGCCTGGGGCGATAAGTAGCCAAATTCGCAATAATATAGACAGAAAAGCCGTGTACGCGTGACACGGCTTTTTTATTGCTCTAAATGTGTAAGGCATTTTACAAGTGGAATCGCAGAGGATTTATGTTTGGCACGCAAAGAGATTTTGACAAGCGGATCGTCGAATACCGAAACAGTTTCGTCGGCATCAAACACCAGCACCGATTGAAAACATCGTCTCAAAGCCAATTGCGACCACAATCGAACCAACCGATCACGCTCCACGTGACAACATCGGGTGGTATCGCTTACGATTCGGTTCGTTGCTGGATGAATGTAAACGGTGAAGAGATTACATTTGAATTCGCGCCAGCGGAAGCCGTATGGAATACACTTGAATGGCGATATATTCGTCATTGGCACGGACAGATTCCAGCACAATCAAACGGCGCGACATTACGCTACCGCATCGGCGGACGTGTCGTAGGGACAGATAGATGGATCTTTGCGGATAATCAGGCGCGCGTGTTGTCGGAAGCAACCGAATTCGCCATTTCAGTCGATGATCACGATGTACCAACGTGGGCACGTGATGCTGTTATCTACCATATTTTCTTAGATCGTTTCTATCCGGGCGACGGTGTCTCGTGGAAAAAACCGACAAATCTCTCTGGATTTTTCGGGGGAACACTCCACGGTGTAATTCAGAAACTTGAATACATTCAATCGCTCGGATGCAACGCCATCTGGCTCTCACCACTCTTCGCAAGCCCATCGCATCACGGCTACGACGCAACAGACTACTACACCGTTGAGCCTCGGTTCGGCACGAACGCGGATCTCAAAGAACTGATTGGAAAAGCACATCGGCACGGCATACGAATTATCTTGGATTTTGTTGCAAATCATTGGTCAAACCAGCATCCGACATTTCAGGCAGCACAACGTGATGAAAACAGCGAGTATAGGGCGTGGTACACATGGCAGCGATGGCCCGATGAATACACCAGTTTTTTCGGCGTAAAGCGGATGCCACAGCTAAACCTAAAGCACAAACCTGCAAGCGACTATCTTTTAGCGTGTGCGCAGTATTGGTTAGAAAACGGGGTTGACGGTTATCGGCTCGATTATGCACCAGGACCGCCACACACATTCTGGGCAGACTTTCGTCAAGCGTGCAAAGCAGTGAATCCTGAGGTCTTTCTTTTTGGAGAGGTGGTCCGGCACTCGGAAGGGATAGCGTCTTACATTCCGCATTTTGATGGCTGCCTCGATTTTCTGCTTGCGGAGGCACTCCGACGAACCTTCGTACTCGAAACTTCAACACTACTGGAGTTCGAGGCATTTTTAGCAGCGCACGAGGCATACTTCCCAAAGGACTTCTCGCTCCCCGCGTTTTTGGACAACCACGACATGACGCGTATCCTCTACTTGGCAGGTGAAGATAAAGCAAAGGTACGATTAGCAGCACTCGTCTTGTTCACGCTCTCCGCACCACCTGTGATTTACAACGGTACTGAAGTAGGCGTTTCACAACGAAACCCGCTCGGACGCTTTGAGGAAGCACGTTTGCCGATGCTATGGGAAGATGAGCAGGATGAAGATTTGTTGACTTATTTCCAACGTTTGGGAGCATTAAGAAAGCAGTTTTCAGCAATTACTTCAGGTAGGCGGGAGGTTCTCCATCTAAATGTTCAAAACGGAACTTATGCGTATCTGCGCACTTTAGAAACCAGTTCTGTCTTGATTGTCTTAAATGCGGGTCGATGCGCTCAAACCATTGATATTCCAATTTTGAGGTTCCAAACGCCTGTGAAAGACCTGCTCAATGGAAATCAAGTGACAGTATCAGAAAATTCCGTAAAGGTTTTGCTTCCAGCACAAAGTGGCGCATTTATTGTGTAAGATTAAGATATATAGGACTTACGCATTCCATCTTAAAGTCCCCCTACCCCCTAATAACGGGGGATAAAGGGGGTGTTTTTGCTGGGGGTCTTTGATAGGGTGTTTCTGCGGATTTCCTATAGGGGATTTAGGGGGTTTAAAGGGCGAAAATTACCGCTTTTTGCGTCTAAATACCTGATATTCGCTCAATTTGCGTAAGTCCTGATATAGAAAAAAGAAGAAGGGGATCGGCAACTATAGAATGTTGTTACCGGTCCCCTTCTTTATAGGTGTTGTAAGATAAAACTACTGGGCACCGTTACCATTACCAGCACCGTTACCGGCACCATTACCATTGCCGTTGCCATTACCAGCACCGTTACCGGCACCATTACCATTGCCGTTGCCATTACCAGCACCGTTACCGGCACCATTACCATTGCCGTTGCCATTACCAGCACCGTTACCGGCACCATTAGCACCGTTCGTGCCATCACCCGTGCCACCATTCATAGTGCCATCACCGGTACCATCGCCCGTGCCACCATTCATAGTGCCATCACCCGTGCCGTCGCCCGTGCCATCACCCGTGCCACCATTCATAGTGCTATCACCGGTACCATCGCCCGTGCCGTCGCCCGTGCCATCGCCCGTGCCATCACCCGTGCCATCACCCGTGCCGTCGCCGGTGCCGTCACCAGTCGAATCAGCTTTCAGTGACACAAAGACGCTGTCGCGGTCAGCTCCCGCTTTCATGTGGCAGTCGTGACACTGTGCAGCCACTTCCATAGGGACAGTTTGCGGCATCATTAACTCTTCGGTTTCTGAAGTACGTTGGGCCGCGCCATATATCCAACCGTTATACGCTGCATACATTGCGTCGTCGGTTTTCATCATCGTTACGGCTTGCATGACAAATGTCTCAGTAGGATCCATGACTTTCTTGAGAATCATCGTCCCTGCGGGGTACGGTACTGTCCCTGCCATATTCGCCATGGCACCGGCTTCGTTGAAATAGACAGTGCGACTGCCCATGCCGTGCGCTGCACCGGTTCCGCCAGGGTTCATAGCTGCATCAGCTTCTGCTACCGTCATGGTCGGTGCGTCAAGCATAACACTGGACGTGTACATCGTCATGTCCATCATATCCATGGTCATGTCCATGGACTTGTCATCGCCGGGTGTCATATCACCGGGGTCTACCATGGCGCGTTCACAAGCTACGAAAGCAACGCAACCAACTAAAATGATAACCAAGGTTATCTGAAATCTAAGCATTATAATGCTCCTTCCTCTGTATTTGAAATAACAATTGATGAAGAGTAGCGAGTTTAATGCGACAAAACTCATTCATTGCAGAATTTAACTCTTCTGGTTTATGTATACACAACCTGCTTAAAGCGTATCATATTTCGTTTTAATTCTCAACAAAAAAATCCACATTAAAAAATCGGGTCTGTAGGACACTCCTACTTATCGGTTTTTTTTCGGATTTGTGAGCGAATTTTTAGAATATACGGATGTTTAGGGGCTTGCGTAAAAGCGGCTTCAATTTCACGGTGTGCATCGGGCAAGCGCTTGAGGCGATAATAGACAAATGCAAGTGTGGCACGGTGTACCGGTCGGCTATCCCTTTTAACGACAGTTTCAGCAAGTGTCCGTGCTTCAGCAAGTTTCCTGTTTTCCATCGCGAGTAGCGATGCTAATGCTTCTTTCGGAAACGGCACATCCGGTGCGAGTTGGATCGCATGACGGAAATCGGTTTCCGCAAGGTCAGACGCACGCTGTTTTTGGTAAACCTTTCCACGCCATAAGTAACCGGGTGCCCATGTCGGTTCGTGTGCTATTCCCATCGTGAGTGCTTGCTCGGCAGCCGCTAAGTCGCCTGATCCCTCATGTAGGTTCGCGAGTTGCACGTAAGTGTCCATAAAATCTGGATTGTGTTTGATGAGCGTGAGATAGTGCGCTGCGGCATTTGTCACGTTTCCGAGTTTGGCTTCTATCATACCGAGATGTAAAAGTGCCTGATGGGAGGTCGGTTCTACGGTTAGAACACGCCGATAGGTCTGCTTCGCGACCGCCAATTCGCCGAGTTGCATCTGGACATACGCATAATCTTTAAGTGCTGATATAAACGTCCCATCCGTTTCAAGTGCCTTTTGCAGCGGTGCTAACGCACGCTGTAGCTGCGCTCTTTCAATGAACCAATGTGCTTGACGGAGATAACGTTCAGCAAGCGTTCGGCGGTAACGCGCTTCGGAAGTTTCGGCTGCTTCACTGTTTCCCATATTCCGAAGGACCTCCGCGAGTGATTTGTGAAATGTTGGCTCGTATGGCGCGTGCTGAACGGCACGCTCGTAAAAATGGCGGGCAACATTGAGATGTCCGCGGCTTACGCCTACCTCACCGCGCCCGAACGCCGCACTCGCAAGTGTCTCGTCTTGGGTGAGTGCCTCCCTAAAAACGGCATCCGCTTCGTCAATACGATTGAGTTCGAGAAGGACATGCCCAAGATTGTTGTATGCAGCAGTTGTGTCTGGCTGCAGTTGCACAGCGACAATATAGTATCTGCGCGCCTGCTCTAAGTTCCCACGCTCAGTTTCAATCTGCCCTAAAGCGACATACCACGTCACCGGTGCGTCTTCGCCAGCACCTTTGACGGCTTTTTGGAACCACATATCGGCTTCATCCAGCTGCTTGTTGCGATGATACGCGGCAGCGAGTTTGGCTTGGACGATGAATTGCAGGCGCGCGATTGTGATATCGGCGTGCTGCTCCGTTGAGAGGTGTCGCAAGGCGCGTTGAAAAGCGGTAATCGCTGTCGGATAGTCTTTCAGTTTCGCGGCGGCATCTCCTTCACCAATATGGACAATCGGCAAATCTGGTGCCTCCTCAGCAAGGACACGATATAAACGGAGTGCTTCGTGCCACTGTTCGGCTTGAAATGCCTGTTGTGCGTCTTTCAACTGCTTCTGAAACGTTTTAGGATAGTCTGTTATGTCCCGTCGCAATGTATCTCCAGACCCCCATGTAGCAAACATAAACAGAAGCATTCCGATGACACAATGCGCCCATTTCACCTGAGGCACTGTCCCATGTGATCGTCTATTTTCGCGCTGCATCAAGTCCTGATAATCCCGCATCTGCTTATTTTACCTCGTTTTCCGTTCGCATCAGTTCATCATCTAAAATATGCCAAGACTTTTCTTCTTTCTGTCGGGTTAACCACGTTCTAAATTCTTTTTCTGCTTCCGCTTGTCGAATCCGCTCTGTGATCTCCTCACTGACTTCCGAATACTCCTTTTGGTATGCGGGGTTCTTCCGAATGCGTTGGACAATCTGGTATCCTTCGGCAACAACAAGCGGTTGGCTTCTCGCAGAAGTTTTCAATTCAGTTACAACGCTTCCTAATGGTGTGTCTGCCTCAATGGTCGAAACCGAAAATTCAAGTGTCAGCTGCGGCTCATAAGTCTTACGCACTGCCTCAAATGTTTTCCCTTGCTGTAAATGCGCGCTGAGTTGTTGTACCAGATCCGCCGCGTTCCGCTTTTCCGCTTCTGATATATCCTTCGGAACAACTATAAGTAGCGAGTTGAAAGTGACCGTGGCTGGCACAACAAATTCGGCACTATTTGTATCGTAGTATGATTTGGCTAACTTTTCGACTTCTGCACTGTTAACGGCGTTGAAAAATTTGCGTCGGAAGAACTCATCGTAAATAAGCTGCTCATAGACCCACGCCTCTAAGGATTCGATTTCTAACCGGAATTGCTGTAAAACGCTTTGGAACTCTGCCTCGGAAGCATATCCTGCGCGAATCTCTGCTATTCTATCAGCTACCCGGACATCGCGCTCAGCAACAACAATGCCGATCCACTCTGATTCCTGTAAGACGAATTTACGGTTGATAATCGTCTCAAGAACAACGCGTTTCTCAACAACAGTCGGTGCCTTAACAAGAGGTTTACCCATAACAGCAGCAATACGAAACTCATTTTCGAGTTCGCTGCGCGTGATAGCATCCGTATTGACAACCGCAATGACTGAATCAATTAGCCTCTGTGCGTCTATGTTACCACTGATACAAAGCAGGAGAAAAAAAGTGATGTAGCGCACCATATTATTTCGGATTTCTCGGTGTCAACCATTCTTCTTCAATGTGCAAACCGAGTCCAGGACCGTCGTTTGGAGCGATATAACTATCTGTCGGAAGCGTTTCGCCTTCAAATAACTTTGTCTCCTCCAACGGCACACCGGGGGGCGTGCCGAGGTAGTACTCTACCCAAGGTGTGTTGGGCATCGCAGCGGAAAGATGGAGTCCAGATTGACGAAGTCCACCACCGTGAAAAATAACAGTGAGTCCTGCAGCATCTGCGAGATGACAGATTTTGACGCATTCGGTGATACCGCCTACCCAGAAGGTGTCGGGTTGCAAGATGTCTAAACACCGTCTCTCGATAATCTGTTGAAACGGAAAACGGGTATAATGATGTTCGCCACTCGCCAAACTCACCCAATCGACAGCCTCTTTGACCTTCACTAAACCACCAATATCTTCTGGAATGAGAAATTCCTCTATCCACTTGAGACGATACGGACGGAGCCGGTGTGCCAAGCGGATGGTATAATCGACATCAAACGCCATGTAGCAATCGAGCATAATTTCGACTTCATCACCGACCGTCTCTCTGGTTTTCGCCACCAGTTTTTCATTCTCTTTCAATCCCCATTCACCATCTGCCGGTCCGTATGGACACGCCAATTTCACCGCCTTGAATCCGAGTTCTAACTGCCAATCGGTATCGTTACCGGTTGCGTAAGCGAACATCTTCTCACGTAAGGGGCCGCCGAGCAGTTCATAGACGGGTTGGTTTTTAATTTTGCCGTTCAGGTCCCACAAAGCGATGTCAATGCCGCTGATCGCACAACTTGTTAAACCTTGTGAACCGTAGGGTTTGGACATACGGAACATCATATCCCAAATCTTCTCAACCGCGAAACAGTTTTCGCCGATCAGCATCGGTGCGAAGTGTTCATCAATAATCGCCGCAACGGGTGTACCGAACGAGGTTTCGCCGATCCCCCAAGTGCCATCTTCTGCGGTGACTTTGACGTAGACGGTATCCCACTTTGGCATCCAACTCGAACGGTGGCGTTTGTATTGCGGGTAGCGCGACATCGGATTTGCGACTTCAGCATGTGCGCTCCACGGTTCCCGGCGCGGTTCCGTGCGTTTGATGTCGCGCGGCGGCACATTGATTCGGACTGTCTGTATGTCTTTGATTTTCATGCACTCACTCCATTCAAAGTTTCCCGTATGATAGCAGAATCCAGTGTTTAATTCAACGGATTTGCCGAGAATGATAGGACTATCAACTTCGATTTTTAACCATTTTGGTTGAACAATCGCGACCAGGAGTGCTTCGCAGTGAGAACCCTACAGAAGAGTAAAGCGTTTATTCCATCAACGCAACCACACCACAAGCGATGCGCGCACCGCCGCCTGCTCTAACCTGCACATCCTTAAGCACAGCAACAATCCACTCACCGAACGCCGTATCGTCACCTTGGAAATAGCCCAACATCCACGCAGTCGTCCGGGCATCCAGAAATGTGACGAGAAGTTGGTTGTAACCCGCTAAGTCAGCAGGGTTCTCTAAGTCTATGCCCGATGCGCTGTAGAGATGCGTTAACCGCATCCGCATCTCCTGCTCAACAGCTTCAGGTTCTCCAATGGGGAAGGTACGCCGATATTGGTTCGTGAAGAAATCGGGATCAATAGGTACGCCGTTAGACGAGAAAAATTCGTGATAGGCAGCCAAACGGCTCGGTTTGGTTGCTAAAAACGCTTGGTACGCTGGTGATTCCGTCAGCTGAATCACAGGCAAAAACGCAAGGTCCAACAGTTGCTCAGGCGTAAAGAAACAACTCAGCAGCAGCTCCAGTGGATCATGACTATGTGGACTTATCGTTTGACCGGGGAGATGGTGCTCCAACTCCAAGTCGATCTGTTGACCGAGTACTGTTAGCGTACAGGCATGCGTGGCTGCCACCATCCCTGTTTCCATTTGCGTCATATTATGGGTATGCACGCCTGTATGGTGCGTGTGTGGATTGGTCTGGAAAGTATCGCCTGTTTCATGGATAAGCACCAGTTTGCCGAGGATGTCGGTACTCGGGTCGCCGCCAAGAGACCAGAGCGGTGTCGTAAATTCTAAAACGCCCGTACCGTGCTCCCCAACCGGAATGTTGCCGATTTCCCCGACACCGATAGGCGGCATATCGGGTGTCGCCTCGGCAACGGGTACGCCGACTGTCCCTGCAGGAATTCCCATGGGATGCCAATGCGGACCCACATCGGCACAAGTACCTATATGGAGATGCGCTGCGTGCAAACCGGGGACCGCATTCTGAATCTCAATCCTGACGTGAACGGCTCCCTCCATCTCTGCGAACGTGGCTTTGCCACTTAGACCACTCCCATCTTTTTCAGAGATAACGGCAACTGCGGCTTTTTCAACAGGTTCCGTGGTAATAACCTGTGTCGGAATTCTTTCACAACTGCTCAGAAGACATGCCGTGATAATGAGCGTTATTAACGCTGTGTACGTGTTGTATTTTATGCGCATAGATAGCCAGATTATCCTTTCAGTTTTATGGCGCGCCTGTAAAAAACATTTACCGTAACCCGAAAGCGTATTGCCAACCGGCAACGATTATCCAGTCGAATTCGGAGATATAGACATCGGTAAGGTACAGGAAATTGCGCGAACCTACAACAATTGTCCAGTCGAGTTTCATCTGCGCTCCATCGGAATTCTGATCAAGAGGGTATTGCCAACCGGCAACGATTGTCCAGTCGATATAGTGAAGTAGCATGAAATTTCGCCAATCGGGAAGGGTTGTCGAGTCGAGTGCCATCTGCGGTCCGTCAAGGTTTTGATAGACAGGCATCTGGAATTCAAAAGTGAACCGTTGTCCTGCCAAAATTCCGCCGGGTGTGTCGGGGAAGATGAAGTTCACACCTGCCGACACACTTCCGCGCCTCCCCCTTTGAAGATTTGGATCCATCGTCGGAGATGCATAGTCAGATCGTGTCGTTCCGATGAGTGCGGCGTACCTGTCGTGGGATGCCCTCTCTTTTTCCGAGGTGAACGCGGTAACGTTACCCCAATTTTCAAATGAACCGCGGAGATAAATGCTAAGAGAGTCGTTAAGCCTGCGTGCGCTCCAAAGCGTGGAACCGATAGTGGGTGCTAATCTGTAATCTCGCTTGTTTTTGTTGAGCCGGATTGCACCGCGTGCTTGGGCACCATAAGACCAAGCACCGTGTGTTGCTGCAAAGGTGAGTCCCGGTCTGAGTTCAAAAGAGCCAGACCCCATCTGCATCGGGTAGTGAAGACCGGTTACGCCGGTGCTGCTGGTGTACGCGCCTCTTGCGGAAATAATAGATCCTGTCGGTATAGAGGCACCGGCGTTGAGGCGGAGATCAGTGTTTGCTGCGTTGATCAGTGGAATGAGCGCGGCAAGTGTAATATCCCCGAATCCAGCGATCGTCCCTGACGGATCTCCTATGATGTGATGGTGTCCTACGGGCCCGTCTCCTCCGGGACTGTGGAGGTGTGCACCTTTCATTTGTATGAAGTTGGTCCGATAACTCATCATTGCCATGAGCGTAATCCTGTCGTGCGGAGCAAACATCGCTCCGAACATGTGCACCCGCATCCGCATCCTGGTGGGCACCATCAGGTAGTTTTCGAGTGTTTCTTCGATTGAGATGGCGTTCCCGTCTTGAAGTCCGTCCATTGCCATCTCAATGGAACGGTATGAGAACATCATCTCTCCTGCACTGTGGACAGGGTCTCCCATAACACCGAGTGGTGCATAGTTATCAGGACGAGCGGAGGCTATCTGCTCAGTCGATTCTTTTTCTGATGCGGCGTGAATGCCATTCGCAAATACGTTTACGATGTTCCCACAGAAGAAAAGAATGAGGAGAACAATCCCCCCCTTTTTATACGTTTTCATGAAATACCTTATTCGGTTTTAGAGAAATAGTTGTATTGGAAGGTATTATATCATATTTCTGGCATAAAGTCCATATCCGCATCAGAGCCACCAGGGCTATACTTTAGGCTTGACATTCCACTTCATATTGATACAATAAGGGTGTACTACTCAAAACATGGAGGGAATGAGATGGGATATAAGTTCGATCCGAATGCAATGTACCGGATGCCAACACATTTTGGACCGAGGACGGGACCCAGATACGGACCCGATGGCAGAAAATTTGAATGTAAAGATAACCCGAAATCAATGTCAGTTTCGGTGAGTTTCTTGACCAATAGCGAACAACTTAAGGCTTTTCTACCCCCAGGTTTCTCACTTAACGGCGAGCCGGTTGTATCCGTATCCGGGGGCTATATGAAAGAAATCGAATGGTTGGCAGGACGCGGCTATAATACGCTTGGGGTCAGCTTTCCTGCGGTCTTCGACGGTGAAGTAGACCGAGCAACAGGTTCGCTTCTGACAGTACTCTGGGAAAATTTGACAGATCCGATTTTGACGGGACGCGAGGAATTGGGGTTCTCCAAAATCTATTGTGAATTGCCAGAACCGCTAACTTTCAACGGCGAAACACACTGCACTGCCAGTTGGCTCGGTTTCAAGTTTATGGACATGCACGTGAGAGCGACGGAGCAAGTCCCGATACAACCCGCGTCTTCTCCACCAAAACCGCCGAGTGCCGGACAACCGCTCACCGGCACGCTTCACTATAAATATATGCCAAGAACCGGCGAATGGGGAACTGCCGACATTGCCTACGCCGTGCTAACGCCTGCGAGTACACCAAACCGAGTTGTGAAAGAACATTGGCGCGGTGAAGGCACAGTGCAATTCCATAAAGCCCGTTGGGAAGACCTACCGACGCAATACAACATCGTTAACGCCTTCCATGAACTGGAAGTCAAGGAATGGCGTGGCGCGTCTATCGTCAAAACAGTCGGTGGAAAGGACCTGAGCGACCAGCGGATTCTGCGTTAATTCTTAGTCCATCACGGAACCGCCTGAGACGGTGATGGAAACCCCTGTGAGATAGGCGGCTTCGTCTGAGGCGAGGAACGCTGCCATCTTGGCAACATCCGCCCCCTCGGCGAGTCGCCCGAAGGGTACATTTGCTTCGGATTGGCGTGTGTATTCCGAGAGCTGCTCATCAGCGGAAAGATGACCAGGCATTAGCACAGATGCCAGATGTGTGACGCGTTCTGTGTCCACAAGTCCAGGACAAATAGCGTTGACATTAACACCGTAAGGCGCGAGTTCATGGGCAAGCGATTGTGTGAAACCGATCACCGCGAATTTCGAGGCACTGTATGCAGCAAAGCGCGCCGACCCCCGTTTCCCGGTAACAGAAGACATATTAATAATTTTGCCACCGGTTCCCTGCGCGATGAGATGACGTGCCACTGCTTGTGAACAGAGGAATACGCCTTTCACATTGACGCGCTGTACTCTGTCCCAATCTTCTTCAGTTAGGTCTACGACAGGCACACGATCCTTGCCAGCCATCGTTCCGGCATTGTTGACGAGAATATCAATTTTCCCGAAATGTGCGACGGTCTTGTCAACCATCTCTTTCACCTGTTCTGTGTCCCCAACGTCCGCAACAACGCTGATAGCACGCCGTCCCATCGCCTCAATTTCACGCACGACATCGGGCAAGCCTTGCCATTCTGTCTGATCCGCAGCGTAGGGATGTTCGGTAATATCGTTGACAGCAACATCGGCACCTTCTTTCGCCAAGCGGGTCGCGATCGCACGACCAATGCCGTTTTTGCCACCCGCGCCTGTTACCAAGGCAACTTTTCCATTTAAGTTGTACATTGGGATATAACTCCTATGGATTGAATGGTGCAGAGTATAACAGATTTTTACGGAGATGTCAAATTGGCGAGTCAGGAACCTTAGACAGCCCAAAAACCTTTGATTTTTCGCGGAATCTATGATATACTTTGTAATATATTTCCCGCCTTGTACACTAACAACACTAATCGGAGAGAACAATGAAAAAAGAAGTTTCAACGACGGAATTACATCAGAAGCTTAGTGAATTGCTCGACGGAGTCTACCGAAACGGGGATCGGCTGATAGTCAAACGCGCCGACACACCCCTTGCCGCTATTGTTCCAATTGACGCATATCAAGAGATGCTTCAACAGCGAGAGCAAACTTTCTCAGTATTGGACAGAATATGGGAAAAAGTGCCAGGTGTCAGTGAAGAAGAAGCACAAAGCGATATTGAACAGGCAATTGCCGAGGCACGCGCCGAGAAAATACGTAAAAGGAGTAAATTGTCTCCCTGATGCGTATCGTCTTGGATACCAACCAGCATATTAGTGCGATTATCCGACCCAACGGGCACCCAGCTCAAATCGTGAAACTCTGGCGTAACGGTCTAATTGAGTTGGCAATATCTCCTTTCATATTGGAAGAGTTTGAAGCAGTTGTGCATCGTCCACGTATTCAACAAAAAAATAACCTATCAGATGCTGATATTGCTGAATATCTTGAGGTCCTCAGAACGTCTGCGGTTTTAGTACCTGGAGCAATTACTGTTAATGCTGTCCCTGACGATCCTGATGACAACATTATCATTGCCTGTGCCATAGAGGCAGAAGTTGATATGATTATCAGCGGAGATCAACACTTGCTTTCGCTTGGTTCATATCAAGGGATTCCAATTGTCAAGGCAGTAGATTTTCTGAGCAGCTATATTCTACCTCACTAAATCAGTCCATCTTGCAGTCTCTCAGATTGTATGCCTGTCTACTTATTTGACTTACTTGCCTCCGACGTATATTCACAAGAATACTCTCTACGTGCTCTAACCCTGAACATCCGAATGATTTAGGAGAAGATATAAGTGCGAATCAAAGAAGAATTTAAGAAATCTGGCTATTTTTGGCTTCCCTCCGCACCAAATAAAAAGTTCCCTGGAACGCTTTCAATCTCAGATGGAGGAGTTATAGATTTAGAAGTTGTTGAACTATTTGAACCGGTTGATTGGGATAGCTCGGATTGGGAATCGATTAGAAATAGGTTGAATTGGGAACCTGCGTTCAGTAATCATTTTAAACGAATAGTTGGGCACATTGAAACAGATGAAATTACTCTTGATGGTTGTAGAATTAACAAGGGATTGTCATACTATAAGACTGGCTTATCGAAATCAGTTCTTCGTGTAAGCCGCGCTTTTACAGGCGTAAAATACAATGAAGATGAAATTCCGCGTTTTAAGATTCTAATTTTTTCCATAGATGGAATTAACAACTGGATTGGACGAAGTGCTACTGACATTGAGAAACTTATCCAAGGGGAAAATATATCGTTTCAACATCCTGAGGAGATTTCATTTAACCTTGCTAATGGTATGGAGTTGTCAATCACGTTTAAGCAGGGCCGTAGCGAATCTCTAAGTCCAAGGGAACAAAGAATAACCCAAAGGACGTATTTTAAATTAGTTTCACAAGACGCGCGTGAATTGGACGATTTCACCTCAGTTGCTGAAAAAATCATAAATTTTTTG
This sequence comes from Candidatus Poribacteria bacterium, assembly GCA_003635195.1. Lineage (GTDB taxonomy): Bacteria > Poribacteria > WGA-4E > WGA-4E > WGA-3G > WGA-3G. Next base: position 23,354 of record PYIY01000098.1, read on the forward strand.
TGTTTCGCCATGGGCGATGTAGTCTGTTTTGATAGTATGGAGGTAGCTTCTGAGAATCCACCTCCATTGCCTCCATCCGAAGAGAATTCTGGATACGATAAAATTGGATTGCTGCCGATAAATATTTTTTATTCAAGCCAATTCTACTCGAAAGATAAACCAAGCGATTTTAATTGGTTATTTAAATTTGGGCAGATACAAAACGATGCTGGAAGGATAATTTGTAATTGGATAAATGCTTACGAGGAACTTGATCCCACTTTCAATTTGTACTTTTTGGCGACAATGAGAACACAACCTTCCTTTGAAGCGAAATTTTTGACGTTGGTGACAGGTTTAGAAATATATCATCGAAGGACATCCGATGAAAAGCAAATGGATGAAGCCGAGTTTGATGAATTAGTCGAGATTCTCATTGAGAATTGCTCCCCAGAAAAGAGAATTTGGTTAGAAGGGAGATTGAAGTTTGCTAATGAGATTGTTTTGAGAAAAAGAATTAAAAGGCTTATTGAACCATTTAAAAACCTGTTTGGAAACAAGGAAAACCGCAAAAAATTGATAAATAGAATTGTAGATACGCGAAATTATCTGACACACTATGACTTATCTTTGAAATCAAAAGCAGCAAAAGGATGGGATTTACAAGTTCTTTGCCAAAAAGTGGAAGTGCTTTTCCAACTCCATTTTCTCCAACTAATGGGCTTCAGTGAAAAAGATATTAATTCCATCGCAGATCGCCAACTCTGGACGAAACTCCAATTTTGATGTGCAGTCGTTCAGAAATCATTAGAAAAACCGTAGCAGATACCTTACAAGAACAGAATAACGTGTATATTCTCTTACCCTGGCTATCCTAAAATCCTAATTCAGATAAACATTGTGCGCCGGACGTGCGATAAATCGCACTACTACAAACCTGATTCTGAGTACTGTCAGTAATCTAATTTCTTCTTGTCTTCTAATACTAAACATGCTATTATGCCCCATGCCAAAACTCAATCTAAAACCTAATTACAAAGCGATCCGAGACTACTACGCCACGCTGCAGCAATACGATCAACACAATGCCACACACGAAGGCGCGGTTAGCAATCCTTTTGCCTTCTTACTCGATACCTGTGCGAAACAACGAAATGCCACGCTCATTCCTCAATATGGGATGCACACGCCAAAGGGAAACCGGATCGTCATTGATGGCGTGGTCCTTGACGAATACGGACTCCCCTTCGCCTATTGGGAAGCGAAAGATATTGACGACGACCTCGTCAAAGCCGTCCAAGCCAAACGCGATGCTGGTTATCCCCTCGACAATATCCTTTTCCAAACCCCGCAGCGCGCCATCCTATATCAAAATGGACAAGCAGCATTAGACGTGGACATCACTGAACCGGCACGCCTGATTGCTGCACTTCAATACCTGTTCTCTTACGTCCCGCCCGCGCTCGACAATTGGCAGACGGCTGTCTCCGATTTCAGAGAGTATGTGCCGGACCTTGCCAGCGCGTTGAAAGCACTCATCGATCAACGCCACGAAACAGATTCCGCGTTCAAGGAGGCGTTCACCGATTTTTATGAAATCTGCCGCACGTCCATTAACCCGGAACTCTCACGTGATGCCGTCGAGGAGATGCTTATCCAACATATCCTCACCGAACGCATTTTCCGTACCGTTTTCAATCGGTCAGACTTTACGCTCCGAAACATTATCGCCCGCGAGATTGAAAACGTCAGCTACATACTCATGCGGCATGAAGTGAGTCGAGACGTGTTTCTTGAACCGTTAGACCGGTTTTACGTTGCTATCGAGCAGGCAGCGACACTCTGTAAAGACTTCTCTCAAAAACAACACTTCCTCAATACATTCTACGAGAAGTTTTTTCAGGGTTTCTCTGAGGATGTGGCGGATACACACGGCATCGTTTACACGCCGCAACCGATCGTAGATTTCATGGTGAAGAGCGTTGGACACATCTTGGAAACCGAGTTCGACCGATCGCTATCGGATACCGGCGTGCATATCATCGATCCATTTGTCGGCACTGGCAACTTTATCGTCCGTCTCATGCAGGACATCCAAGGCACGGCGTTGGAAGAGAAATACCGTCATGAACTCCACTGCAACGAGGTGATGCTCCTGCCCTACTATATTGCAAGTCTGAACATCGAGCAGGAATACTTTCAACGCACAGGGGCATATCTACCGTTTGAAGGTATCGCGCTTGCGGATACGTTTGAGTTGCTTGAGCAGCAGCAAGAAGAACTCTTTACACGTGAAAACACAGAACGGGTGGAGAGACAGAAGGCTGCGGATATGTTCGTCGTTATCGGCAACCCACCCTATAACGCGGGACAAGTGAATGAAAACGACAACAACAAAAATCGAAAATACCGCATAATGGATAAACTGATACGTGACACTTGGGCTGCAGACTCTAAAGCAAGAAATAAAAATGCCCTCTATGATCCTTACATCAAAGCAATTCTGTGGGCACTGGAGCGCATTGGCAAAGAAGGAGTTGTCGCGTTTGTAACAAATAATGGTTTTCTCGACGGTATGGCGTTTGACGGGATGCGGAAACACCTCGCAGCAGCTTGCGATAGAATTTATACTCTGGACTTAGGTGGAAATGCAAGGAAAAGGTTGAAGGTCTCAGAGGCAAATGTATTCGGGATTCGGGTTGGAGTGAGTATCAATCTATTTATCAAGACAAACCAGGATCGATCGGCGACATCGCGTATCCTTTACTACCAAACCAATGAATTGTGGAACAGAAAACAGAAATTTGATTTTTTGAATGAACATCAACACATAGGTAATATTGCGTGGCAAACAATTCACCCGGACAAGCAATATACATGGTTGACCGAAGGTCTCCACGCTGAATTTGAGACTTTTATTCCATTGGGAACTAAAAAAGCGAAGATGGACAAAGGCGCAGCAACGAACGTGATTTTCAAAACCTATAGCAGCGGGGTCAAAACGAATCGTGACGCATGGGTTTACAACTTCAACCCGAATGCACTCACCAAGAATGTTCAGCGACTGATAGGTACTTACAACGCGGATGTCGATCGGTGGAAACGGCGAGAAGATACGAAAGAAATTAACGTAGATGAATTTGTTGTTTATGATGAAAAGAAAATCAGTTGGAGCCGAGACTTAAAGGTTAAGTTGAAACGAGGGATAATTGCTGAATACGCTGAACACAAAATGAGAACGTCTTTTTATCGACCGTTTACGAAATCAAACCTCTGCTTCGACCGGACAATGAACGATGTTGTATACTTGTTTCCATCTATCTTTCCGACATTGGAAACAGAAACGGAAAATCAGGTGATATGGCTTAAGGTTGGAAGAGAATGGTCGATGTTCGCATTGATGACAAACAAAATTTCCGATATTTTGCCTCAAGGTGGTTCTCAATGCTTTCCCTTCTATACCTACGATGAGGACGGCACAAACCGTCGAGAAAACATCACCGATTGGGCATTGTCCGAATTCCGAAATCACTACAATGATGACACCCTCACCAAGTGGGACATCTTCTACTATACCTACGCCCTCTTGCACCATCCCGTTTATCGTGAGAAGTATGAGATGAACCTCAAGCGCGATCTGCCGCATATCCCTTTTACTGAAGATTTCTGGGGATTTGCCAAAGCGGGTGCGGTGTTAGCAGAGCTCCACGTGAACTATGAATCCGTTCCGAAATACGATAAACTCCGAAAGGTTGAAACCCCCAGCATGCAGGTCAATTGGGATGTGGAGAAGATGAAACTCTCTAAAGACAAGACGCAGCTGAAATATAATGATTTTTTGACGTTGGACGGCATCCCCGCAGAAGTTTATGGCTATAAGTTAGGGACGCGTTCTGCTTTGGAGTGGGTGGTGGATCAGTATCGTGTCAAGGTAGATAAACGGAGCGGTATTAAAAACGACCCAAACCGTGAGGATGAGCCGCGGTATATTGTAGATTTGATTGGGCGTGTTATCACCATCAGCCTAAAGACGGTGGAGATTATTGAGAGTTTGCCCAAATTGTAGGCGTTAGTTTCTGTTGGGGTGTTTCTGCTAAGACCTTTGAGGACTCAATTTAATTTGATTTCATTCAACCTTTTAAAGTATAATTGAAAAAAGACTGCTCCAAAGTTAGTCAATTTCTATAGCAGATGGAAAACAAACGGTTGTCTATGTTCAGAATATAAGACTACGTGTTTAGACCTGAGTTCACCTATGAATCAAAACGAGAATGATTATGTATCGTTGGTGAGAATCCCGCGTAAGTGGTTCAATGTATTTGTCTGGACTTTTTCAAGTTTAGTTATTGCCAATGTTTTGATTGAATTTTTCACCGATTGGGCTTGGAAAAATTTAGGTGAAACGGTATTAACACGAACTGCGGTTCTCATGACGCTAATAGTCGGCTGGTTCTTTATATTGGCACATATCTGGGAGGTTATCATGTTAGGGTATGCCAAACTATTCAAGGACAAAATCCTTGCACAAGGCAGAGCGGAAGGTAGAGCAGAAGGCAAGGCAGAAGGCAGAGCAGAAGTGTATCGTGAGTTGCAGCAAGCGCAAAAAAAGGGTATAACGCTTGAAGAGCTGCTGAAAACACATGATGCCAAAAACGGTAAAAACGAAAGTGATGAGTCCTCTTCTTCAAAGAACGGATAACCTATCATGTTAGGATATGCCAAACTATTCAAAGACAGAATCCTTGCGCAAGGCAGAGCAGAAGGTAAAGTAGAAGGCAGAGCGGAAGGTAAAGCGGAAGGCAGAGCGGAAGTGTATCGTGAGTTGCAGCAAGCCCTCAGAGAAGGTATAACGCTTGAAGAGCTGCTGGAAATATACGATCCCAAAAACGGTAAAGACGAAGGGGACGAACTGTCTTAAGGCGACCAGAGGACGTACGTCGGGATATTAAACAGCGTCCCAAGCAGTGCCCACATCCCCACGAACACATAATCGCCCATCACCAAGCCTAAAAAAAACGGGATTGCGCGTTGATGCGCCCGTAAACCAAAGACTGCAAGGATGATGAACTTCACCAGCCAACCCAGGAAAACAGAGAACCAGAAATCGGCAAGTCCACCCCAGGTCGCGGCGGTCATTACATAGCCAATCGGGTGGAAGGGCCACCACATAAATTTATGGCGCAGAAAATAGAGGATCGATGTCATCGCTGCGCCGATCCCCATAGATTGCGTGCCATCCCAATTCGGACCCGTAGGATTGTTAATCCACCGTTCTAAGCGTCTCCCGAACACCTCGTTGCCGATACCGACGATATACCCATGCACCGCAAGCGCACCCGTGTCATAGAGTAGATAGAGGAACGCCCAAAACGAGGCAAGCGTACCGATGACAATGGCGAACATCATCACCCAGACCAGTCTTCGGCTGTTTATGCCCGCACGTTCGGCGAGTTTGAACCCCTCCAATTGATTCGGCATCGGATGCGAGACATTGAGCCGATTGAGCCAGTAGTAGAAGGAGATAATCGTGAGATTGCCTGTGCCGACAAACCGCGGTCCGAAAGTGACTGCCATGAGGCGTGCAGGATCCAGCGCGAGAATCTCATGGGATGGCGGCCCAAATTCGGCGCGGACCCGCGTCACACCGAGTGCCATCAAGGTGAAAATCACAATGAAGCCGAGCACCCCGCCTAAGGACATGCCTGCTTTCACCGAAAACAGCGTAAGCGCGATGCCCCCGATGATTAATCCGCCAACGGCAACGCGATAGGGCATCGGTTCATTTGAATCATCAAACGCTTTTTGGGTTGTCCAGCAATTCTTGATAACATCACGCAGATGCTTCCGGGTCCCCCACAACGCCAGCGCACCGACAGCAAGCCATGCACCGCCTGCACGTTCCGCAAAATAGAGTTCCCCTTCACCCAACATTCCGATACGAACAATCCGCTCTGCTTTGCCAAATAGATAGAAAAACCATGCTGACATAGAAATATCTAAGGGCACAAAGAAGGTCAATCCTATAATGAACGGGTAGGCAGATAGCGAAATCCAACCGATAGCGTTCCACGGCTTGTCTGTGAATAGATGCGTAATCGAATAGTAGTTGAGTTGGATAGAAGGCACCTGAGGGAATAGATAGCTCAACCCTGCAAGCAGTTCAATAAATCCAGCAACCGAAAAGCCTATCCACATCGTGCCATTTCTGAAAAAACTTTTCCGACCCTGCGCCATCTGGAGCGGTAACTGGATGATCGGATACGCCAACTTTTCACGCTCAGTCCATTGGACACGGATGATTGTAATGAGACATATAAGTGTAAACCAGAGCAGTGTGACAAATCCCGTCCAGACGAGGATTGGCACCAGCCAACCGCGTAAATGTTTCGGAAGATAAAAGGTCGAACCGCCTTTAAAGTAGGCATCCAATGCGTAATCCTCCGGCACAAACCATGTCGGGATGTAACGCCAGAAGAGAGATGCCCACTCGTTTTCGGGAGTCGCGAACCGGAAGGGATGCGCCAGGGTCCCAATCAGGAAGGTCATCATTGAGTGCCCACCGATTGTGGATACCATGACGACCATGATATAGATAACGAGAAGTTCCTGCGTTGTTAGCGCATTGCGCGGGGAAAGTCTTTTCCAAAGAAGATTGAAACCGATAACGGCAAAAAGCGTGAAAACGGCGTTGAAGAAAAGCGAGACGAAGTTGAGGAGGAATTGCGGCTGAATCATTTCCGCCGCGTAGGCGAGCCAGTAGGCGTTCCCAATAACAAGGAGTGTACCGATAAGGATCGCGCGGACCGTAATCCCAGATGTGAAGGAAGCATGAGGTTTTGGCATCTTAAATAGCGTTCAGCCGGTGAAGATGGCTGTCGGCTATCGGAAACCTTTAGCGATAAAGGTGGAAGGATGGAAGAATAGAAGGGTGGTCTCTTCTATCCTTCCAATCTTCCGTTCCTGCTTCCGACGATTTTCACCTATTGCCGATAACTGACAGTTGACAGGGTTTTATTTTTTCAGAGCACCCCACATTAATGCAAGTTTGCCTGCAGGCTCAACGGTTAATATTTCAGCGTCAAAGGTGAGGTCTCCATAGGCGAGCCCATCCCATGCGCCGCCGGGTATCCATCCGATCTGGTGTTCGCGTTTCCCATTCTCACAATCGTTTGCGTGGAAACTGAGTCCGATCGTCAATCCGGCTTTCGCTTTGAACTTATCCCCTTTCCCCGGGTTTGCGAACTGAGGGTTGCCGCGCGGTTTCGTCGGATCAATAGCAACCTCGTAGATGTAATCGTTTCCTGTCTTGACAAGCACCCATTCCGTATTAGCCTTCGATGCAGCGGCGGATAAGTCTTTGCCATTGGCACCGAGTGTCCACTGAACCAGACTTTCTCGAACCATGCCGTTGTCAAAATCAAACATAAATTCGACGCTATCATCTTCCCACCATTTGCTATCGTCGGGATGGATATCTTGAAGTTCGTCGTCCGTGATTTCAACAGCAAAATAGATACGAGTTGGATCCTGCGCATTCCACGCAACTCTACCTTGACCGGTAAAATCACTCGCTTTCGGGATACCGCCGCCGACATCTTTCAGTTCATCAAAGGCAACAATTTCGGCGCGTTCCCATTCGCCAAGTTTTCCATCTACTTTAAGGTTTGTAATCTGTTTAGCGATATATTCCTTATCGCGCTTCGCATCAACAGGTAGGTTCGTTGTATAGAACAATAACGCAACCACTGTTACTATCGGGACTGCGATTTTAAACTTCATAAACTTTTTCATCTGCGTATTCCTTCGTCTTCCAACTTTTGAATCAGTTGTTCCTGCGTGCAACTTCCCTTCACTGAATCGCACGCACGACACAATAACTGAAGGTTATCAGGAGCATCGGTGCCCCCTTTGGATTTTTCCGTCACATAATTAACTGTCATACTACGAAACGGAAATAACGTCTGACAACCGTTACATTTACCCTCCTGGATTCCGAACAGGGTGTGTTTATAGGTTCGGTTCTGCGTGTAAAGTTCAGGACTGTGCTTCCGGTGGATGACCGGCTTGGTAATACCATTCTGCTCAAAACGCGACTTAACCAGTTCATAAGATTTAGGACTTAAATCAATCCCGATCCATCGGCGTTGTAACCGTTCAGCAGCCACACACGTGGTCGCACAGCCACAGAATGGATCAAGTACCATATCGCCGTGGTTACTACTCGCCCCAATAATTCGCTCTAATAGGGCAAGCGGTTTCTGCGTAGGATATCCAATACGTTCTCTACTTCTGGCGGTCAAATTTGGAATATCCACCCAGATGTTGTTCAGCCTTTTGCCTTTTTGTTCATCAAGATACCGCTTATAGCGTGGCACGTTTCCAGGGCGCGTCTGAACGATATGTCCGGCTTCAATCTCTTTGCGCATGCGATCTTCTGCCCAACGCCATGTTCTAACGACTCCCATGACATCATACGTAAGATGAGAATCGGGATCGTGGTTCTGGGCAGTTATAGAAGTGAGTGAAAAGCGGCGCCCGGTTTCCGGTTCAACACAATAATACTGACGTTTGGTTTTCTCGTCCAAATTCGCCATATCGTAAGGAATCGTGACTGCCTCAACGTTCCAGACATACGTATCGCTTTTTGAATATCGAAAGATAATGTCGGAATCACGGGCTAATCCTTTTTTGAGGTTCCCCTTGGTGGTTATCGCGCGTTGCCAGATAATCTCATTCCTAAAATTTTCTTTCCCAAAAACGTTATCCATCATCATTTTCAGGTAGTGACCGGCGTTATCATCACAGTGAAGATAGAGCGTCCCAGTCGGTTTGAGGACCCGGAACATCTCCAGCATTCGGAGGCTCATCATGATGAGATAGGCTTTCATCGACTTCCCGTGACTGAACTCGGCAGCACTAATCGCATGATAGAGTTCGGGTTCTCTCTCCGCGAGCTCACCGTGAGATGCGTTATCTAAATCCTCCAATGTCCAGAAATCTTTGAACGCCGCGCCTGCGGCTTCGGTGCCTATCGATGCCTCAAAAGTTCGATTTGAATTGAAGGGTGGGTCCAGGTAAATCAGGTCGATAGAATCGGTGTCAAGACTACGAAGTACATGAAGGTTGTCATCCTCAAAGATGGTTCGGTTCTTGACATTCATTCTGTTTCCCATAATATCGTATAGGCACACCCGAAGCACACCTAAACTTTTAGTTGAATAGCAAGCATTTCTTGTTATGGGGTTGAGCGTCGTTTACCGCCATCCATATAAAGTGCGGTCCCGAACATATAGGAACACGCTTCAGAGGCTAAAAACGTCACGACATTTGCGACCTCTTCGGGTTCTGCGATGCGACCTGCCGGAAGTTCTTGGCCGAGTGCCTGTAACAACGCCTCAACGTCGCGTCCTTCCCGCTCGGCTCTTGCCCTTTGCTGCGTTCGCGCTCGACCGGTGTTGGTCAATCCCGGACAAACGGTGTTTACCAAGATACCATCCCCCGAAACAGCATCGGAGAGTGCGCGCGTTATGTTCAGAATCGTAATATTGGCAGCACCGGTAGGTATATTCCCGCGAGTAGGGCTTGTGCCTGCTGAACCTGCAATATTGACAATTCGTCCCCACCGATTTTCTTTCATATACGGGATAACCAATTGAGACATTCGCAAATAACTATAAGTTTTCAAGGCGAGTGCGTCATCAATCAGCTCCGGTGATAGCTCCAGAATATCAGCATTCCGAGCAGCACCGACATTATTAACGAGAATATCAACACCGCCAAAGCGGGCGATTGTTGCCTGTACCACCTTTTCACAATTCGCCTGTGTGGTCAAGTCTGCAGCAACAGCGTGCCCTTTATGTCCAGTCTGATTAATCTCCGTGAGTGTTTGGTTTAGCGTCTCTTGTGTTCGCGCAGCGATACAGACATGAACCCCCTCGCGCGCGAGGGCAAGCGCGCACTGTTTCCCGATGCCTCGACTACCGCCGGTAACAATTGCCCGTTTTCCGTTGAGTCCTAAGTCCATGTATCACCTATCCTGACACTACAAACGGAGATGTCCACCCAAGATTAGCGGACATCTCAGACATCTGATAGAAATTTTCGATCACTACTGATTTGCTACAGGCGGCATGTTTAGGGTAGTAGGGATCAAGAGGTCGCGCCTATTCTATTTTTTGAGGCTTCCCCATGTCACAGCCAATTTCCCTTTTGCATCTACAGCGAGTGTTGTCTCGTAACCGTCGTTCATAACGGCTTGGATGTCGTCTTCACTCAGGACAGTGTTGAAGATGATGAATTCATCTATCAACCCTTCCCACTGTCTCTGTTGATTCCAGTCCCCAATCCGAGCAGGATCAAGGACACCGGGATTTCCACCCCAATTATGTTCTATATCAAGCTCGCCGTTAGCGTAAAAACGAATTTTCTTCTCCTTCGCACTGTATGCGGTCGCGATGTGGACCCACTTATCCATTTCATCACCTGCTACCATATAGTTCGCGAAGGAGTCGTTGCCCCCTGGGTTACCGTTAATGGAAAATTCGACTTTATTGTTCGGAGCGAGCTGGTAGTGGATGTCGCCGCCTTTCCAGCCGTTGACGTTGAAGAAAACGCGCCACTGCGATTCCCGTCCAGTGGATTTGACCCAATGCGCGAAGGTAATTTCTTCAAATTCGCCGATCCGTTTCGGGATTTCGACCCAGTCGGTTGTACCGTTGAGTTCGATTGCATCACCGATTTTGCCAGCGACGAATTTACCGCCTTTCACTTCCCCATCGAATCCGTTTCCTGAAACATCTTCGGCATCGCCATCAAACAGCCATGCCGCTGCAATCATATCCTCGTTGATCTCTGCAGAGACTGTTAGACTCATACTTAACATCAGCATCAGACTGAGAGCAATCGTAATAAACCTTGTGTTTAACAAATTAACCTCCTATGCGTTGTTAAAGGATTAGGTACATTGCATTTATCTACCAATTCCTACACGACACATTCTCGTTTTGTGTTATATTTAAAAAAAGATTATAACACAAAAAACACAAAAACACAATTCCTTATGAAAACAGAGGGATTCTGCCTACCCTCTAAACAAATCGATCCTTGTGTGGACTCGCCTCCCATTGCACACGCCAATCTTGCCACGACGTTGGACATCGGCGAGTTTCGCGGACACGGGCAGGACACGCAATCGCCTCGTGCCAAAGTCCTTCTAACGAAGTACCGGTCCGACTGAACCGAAAATCTACCGACCAACGGATGATGTCGCTGCGATTGAAGAGCGATCGATGAAAGACCAGATTGTTAAAAACGAGCAGGTCGCCTTTTCGCATCTCTAAAGTGTCAATGTCGGTATCGGGTGAGGTGGGTGAAAGAACAGGAACAGCAAACGCTTCGTCGGGAACGCGGTGATACGTTTGTAAACCCGCCTTGTGACTACCGGGTAGGAATTGTAAAGCACCGTTCTCAGTTTTGACATCGACTAACGGGAGCCACACAGTAAGATGTGTATCGTTTTCGGTGTCCGGCATATAGGCACTGTCTTGGTGCCAAGGAAGTGTTGTCAATTTTTCGTTTGGAAGTTTCGGGCGCACCCAAAAATCGCCGTTGAATTGAATATCGCTACCGATAAGATGCGCAAGCACGTCCAGCACTTTCGGATGCGTTATCAGGTCAAAGAGTGCCTCGCTAAAGACAAGCGTATGCCAGCCAAAAACCTCGTTCTCTCTGCCACACGCTTTTAGGACAGCATACCAACGGCGTTCAAATGCCAACTTTTCATACGTGTCAGAAATTATCCCGTCATTATAGAGTTCGGTGGCGCGTTTATCAACGGCATCAGAGACAACAGCGATTAACGGCGCGAGATCTGCCTCACACAGTGCCGATTCCACGACCAGATAGCCGTGTTCTTTAAATTTTTCAGAATACGTTCCCATCGTTTTTACTGATACGCCTTTATCGCACTCCAAATAGTTGTTAAATGGGTGTATGGCGAAGCGTCTAAACCTCGCCACACCGGAAAAGAGACAGGTTGCAAAGAAAGGGTAAAGTGCTATACCCTACAACTTGGCTCGCAGTTGATCCATCAAACCATCTGGTGGATCGAACGGGAGATCAATTACCTCGTTGGTGATCCCGCTATAGTAGATTCCTAAAAGCAGATTGAATTCGGCGAGAGATTGTTCAAGATGTGTCGGATGTACCTTGCTCTCATCATCAAGCCAATCAAAGACAGCCTCAGTGAGGTTGCCTTGTGCGACGACATCCTGTTCGCCATAGCTGAGGGGACCGCCTTCATAGCCACCCTCTGGCGTTGAACGCTCCCAACTGCTAAAACGCCAATGTACAAAACCTTTCATGCCCACGACAAAGACGCGTTTGTGGAAAAAGACGACGGGATCATCGGAGGCAGTCGGCGCGATGGCTGTCCCGAATGCAACGGAGACATGCAGCCCATTCTCGTACTGCACCCGCGCGGACGCATATTGCGGTGAGGGCTGTGCTGAATCTAAGTGTTCACTACCTGAGATTTGCCCCAACACACGGACGGGACGCGAGTTGTCAATATAAGACGACACCAACTGCAGCACATGCGGACCTTGGTCAACGGGTGTACTCCGTGCGCTGGCATCAATGAACTTAATCTCGCCGATACGACCTGCTGCGACATCTGCTTTCAATTCTAAGTTTTGTGGGTGGAAGTTGAGTTGTGTATTAACGACAAACTTCGTTTTTGTCTCCTTAGAAAGCCCCGAAATCTGCTTCCAGTCCTCACTTTCAACAGCAATCGGTTTTTCGACGATCGCCGCGGGCACACCTGCATCTGAGGCTTGTTTCATTAGTGGGTAACGGATACGTTCATTGCTACCCCGCAGTACCGGTGCGGTGACGATGTGAAGGACATCGGGTTTTTCCTTTTCAAGCATCTCGTCCAAGTCGGTGTAACGGGATGAGATGTTGAAGTCGTCTCCGAATTTATTGAGTAATTCTTCGTTCATATCGCAGATTGCAGCGAGTTTACCGCCTTTGACGAAGCGGTAGGCATCTGCATGCGCACGGGCGCGGCCACCACACCCTAACATTGCAGTTTTATACACAGAAATATCTCCTTTAATATTTTACGGTTCGCGGTTTTAGCACATCTCTTTTTGGAAATTATAGCACAGATTGGGGAGGTATGTCAATTTTTGGGGATAGTCTGCGGCAAGCGAACATCTCGCCTGCCGCTACGCTTATCAGTTTACAAATTTTCTCGAAGCGAATCCATCAAACCATCAGGTGGTTCAAACGGAAGATCAATAATCTCGTTTGTTATCCCGCTGTAGTACAACCCAAGAAGAAGATTGAACTCGGCGAGCGACTGCTTGAGATGTGTTGGATGTACGTTGTTCTCATCATCTAACCAGTCAAAGACTGCCTCCGTGAGATTGCCCTGTGCAGCGATATCTTGTTCCCCATAATTCAGCGGACCGCCTTCGTAGCCACCCTCCGGTGTTGCACGTTCCCAACTGCTGAAACGCCAATGCACAAAACCTTTCGTCCCGACAACAAAGACACGTTTATGCGCAACAGTGCTTTCGCTGTCCGATGCCAACGTTCCCATACCTGTTCCAAAGGCGAGGGAGACATGGAGACCGTTCTCATATATCGCTTGTCCAGCAGCATGCATCGGAGACGGCTGTGCGGACTCTAACTGATCTCTCCCAGCGATTTGACCCAGTACACGTACCGGACGCGAGTTATCAATATAGGAGGATACCAACTGCAGCACATGCGGTGCTTGATCAACAGGGGTGCTCCGTGCACTGGCATCAATGAACTTAATCTCGCCGATTTTGCCTTCCGCGACATCCCGTTTTAATTCCAAGTTTTGTGGGTGGAAGTTAAGTTGCGTATTGACGACAAACTTCGTTTGCGTCTCTTCCGCTAACCCAGCAATCTGTTTCCAATCCTCACTCTCAACAGCAACCGGTTTTTCGACGATCGCTGCAGGGACACCGTGATCCGATGCTTGCTTCATCAACGGGTAACGGATACGCTCACTCGTTCCACGCAGCACGGGTGCCGTGACGATGTGGAGGACATCCGGTTTTTCTTTCTCAAGCATCTCATCCAAGTCAGTGTAGCGTGAGGAAACGTCGAAGTCGTCTCCAAAACTGTTGAGTAACTCTTCATTCATATCGCAGATTGCAGCGATCTTGCCGCGCTTGACAAAACGGTAGGCACTTGCATGGGCACGGGCGCGACCCCCGCATCCTAAGAACGCAGTTTTATACATAAAAAGTCTCCTTCAATACTATTGCCAATATCAAACCAAAACGGGTTAGATGTTAAGAGGAGAAAATACAGGGTAACTTTCTATAGTTTCTCTCGGAGGACATCAATTAACCCATCGGGTGGTTCAAATGGTAAATCTATAATCTCATTTGTTACACCGCTGTAGTAGATTCCCAGAAGTAGGTTGAACTCCGCAAGCGACTGCTTGAGATGTGTCGGATGCTGTTTGTTCTCATCATCTAACCAATCGAAAACGGCTTCGGTGAGGTTACCTTGGGCGACAACATCCTGCGCGCCGTAATCAAGTGGACCGCTTTCGTAACCACCCTCCGGTGTTGCGCGCTCCCAACTGCTAAACCGCCAGTGCACGAAGCCTTTCGTTCCGACAACAAAGACACGTTTGTGGGTGTGGTTCCCGGCATCCGGTTCTTTAGGCACTTTCTGCCCCAAACCTGTCCCGAACGCGAGAGAGACGTGGAGACCGTTTGCGTACAGCGCCTGAGCAGCAGCATGCATCGGGGAAGGCTGAGTGGAATCCAAATCCTGTCCGCCAGAAACCTGTCCGAGCACCCGCACCGGACGGGAGTTGTCGATGTAGGAAGAGACGAGTTGCAACACATGCGGTGCTTGATCTACAGGCGTGCTCCGTGCGCTGGCATCAATAAACTTGATTTCACCAATTCTGCCCTCTGCGACATCTCGCTTCAATTCCAGGTTCTTCGGGTGGAAGTTGAGTTGTGTGTTGACGACGAACTTCGTTTGCGTCTCTTCCGCTAATCCGGCAAGCTGCTTCCAGTCCTCGCTTTCAACAGCAATCGGCTTCTCCACAATCGCCGCAGGAACACCCGCATCGGATGCCTGTTTCATCAGTGAATACCGAATCCGTTGATTGGTGCCGCGTAACACCGGTGCTGTGACAATGTGAAGGACATCGGGTTTCTCTTTTTCAAGCATCTCATCCAGATCGGTGTAGAGGGATGAAACCCCAAAGTCGTCTCCGAAACTATTGAGTAGCTCTTCGTTCATATCGCAGATTGCGCCGATTTTGCCGCGTTTGACGAACCGATAAGCATCTGCATGCGCACGAGCACGACCTCCACACCCTAAAAACGCAGTTTTGTACATGAAAATGTCTCCTCTAATGTTAAAATAGCGCGCCCACAGCGCACCAGAACATAGCATCGGGTGAAGCCACGGGGACCTCAACCACAATACTGATTTATTTCAAATCACAATCTTTCTCGGAGCGAGTCCATTAAACCATCTGGCGGATCAAATGGAAGGTCAATAATCTCGTTTGTTACTCCGCTGTAGTAAAGACCTAAAAGCAAATTAAACTCTGCAAGTGATTGCTTGAGATGCGTCGGATGCACCTTGTTTTCATCATCTAACCAATCAAAGACGGCTTCGGTGAGGTTGCCTTGCGCAACGATATTCTGATCGCCATAGTTCAGCGGACCGCCTTCATAGCCACCCTCTGGGGTCGCACGCTCCCAACTACTGAAACGCCAATGCACGAAACCCTTTGTCCCGACAACGAAAACACGTTTATGCCCGTAGATACCCGGATTATCGGATGCCATTGTCCCCATACCTGTCCCGAAGGCAACAGAGACGTGGAGACCGTTCTCATACAAAACCTGTCCAGCGGCATGCATCGGAGACGGTTGATCTGAATTCAAACCCTCGCCGCCAGCGATTTGTCCAAGCACTCGCACCGGACGTGAATTGTCAATATAGGAGGACACTAACTGGAGCACGTGCGGACCTTGATCGACTGGCGTGCTACGGGCACTGGCATCAATGAACTTAATTTCACCGATCCGTCCCTCTGCGACATCCTGTTTTAATTCCAGATTTTTCGGATGGAAGTTGAGTTGTGTATTAACGGCAAACTTCGTTTTTGTTTCTTCTGCCAATCCTGCAATCTGCTTCCAATCTTCACTCTCAACAGCAATCGGTTTTTCGATAATCACTGCTGGCACACCGTGATCCGATGCCTGTTTCATCAACGGATAGCGGATACGTTCACTCGTTCCACGCAGCACCGGTGCGGTGACAATATGCAGGACATCCGGCTTCTCCTTCTCAAGCATCTCATCCAAATCGGTGTAGCGTGAGGAGATATCGAATTCGTCTCCGAATTCGTTCAGTCGCTCCTCGTTCATATCGCAGATTGCAGCGACTTTGCCGCGTTTGACGAAACGATATGCATTTGCATGCGCACGGGCGCGACCTCTGCACCCCAATATCGCAGTTTTATACATAAAAATATCTCCTTCAATATCAAATTGACGGTCTTAATCCTCAGAGCAGTTGGAAGATTGGAAGTCTGGAAGTGTTTTTGCTTGGGTGTTTCCCCTAGGGAAACAGCGAAAACGATATTTCTTCCAGCCTTCCTTCTCTTTCTCACTTCCTCAAAACCTAAAACTGCCTATCGGGAAAGATACAAATTAACGTTCTATAGCCTCTCTCGGAGTGCATCCATTAACCCATCGGGCGGTTCAAATGGAAGGTCGATAATCTCGTTTGTTATCCCGCTGTGGTACATCCCTAAGATGAGGTTATTCTCAACAAGGGATTGCTTGAGATGTGTCGGATGCACCTTATTCTCATCTTCTAACCAATCAAAGATGGCTTCGGTGAAGTTCGCCTGCGCAACGACATCTTGCTCGCCATAGTTCAGCGGACCGCTCTCATAGCCGCCGTCCAATGTTGACCGTTCCCAACTGCTGAAACGCCAATGCACAAATCCCATCGTTCCCACAACAAAAACACGTTTGTGACCGTAAATACCCGGGTCATCGGATGCCATTTGTGCCATCTCCGTACCAAATGCAATAGAGACATGGACACCGTTCTCATACAAAACCTGAGCGGCAGCATGCATCGGACCGGGATGCCCACCTGCAGAATTTAAATGCTCGCTGCCAGCGATTTGTCCAAGAATTCGTACCGGACGTGCGTCGTCAATGTAAGAGGACACCAACTGTAGCACATGTCCTCCCTGCTCGGCAGATCTACTGCGCGCACTGGCATCAATAAACTTAATCTCGCCGATACGTCCTGCTGCGACATCTTTTTTTAATTCCAAGTTTTTCGGGTGGAAATTGAGTTGTGTATTAACGACAAATTTCGTCTGCGTCTCTTCTGCTAACGCCGCGATCTGTTTCCAATCCTCGCCCTCAATAGCAACCGGTTTTTCAATAATCGCCGCAGGCACACCGTGGGCGGATGCCTGTTTCATCAACGGATAACGGATCCGTTCCTCACTACTCGGAATCACAGGGCTTGTGACGATATGGAGGACATCCGGTTTCTCTTTTTCAAGCATCTCGTCCAAATCGGTGTAGCGGGATGAGATACCGAAGTCATCCCCGAAGTTGTTGAGGCGTTCTTCGTTCATATCGCAGATTGCAGCGAGTCTACCGCGTTTGACGAAGCGATACGCATCTGCGTGTCCACGGGCGCGACCGCCACACCCCAACATCGCAGTTTTGTACATGAAAATGTCTCCTGTTAGTGGCATCTATCACTAATTTGCCATTAGATTATCAGAAGAGCATGTTTTTGTCAAAGGTTATTAAACCCTTAAACTTCATTAGCAAAACGATTTGACTTTCGTCTTGAAATGTGCTAATATGTTGTTATGAAGTCTTGTTGATGCACTAAACCGATTTCTGAGAAGATGAGTCTATTCCACTGTGTGATTCTTATTAGCATTGAAGGTAAACTACAATGAGAAAAGTATTGTCAGACTACATAAAATCAAAGGAAGACTTTGATCGATTCTGCAATCTATTCTTAAAAAAAGAAGTGTCCTCCTTCGTAAAAGTTTACGATGCTGCAGGACCCGACAGAGGAATTGACGCAGACTACACCGGTGATTATAAGGAGAAAGAAGGCACTTGGATCTTTCAATACAAATTCTTTGACCCGACAATGGATAAAGCGCGGGCGCGTAGCAATTTCCTTTCAACGGTAATCGGAGGTAAGCGTAAGAACGGCGAACTTGATAAAGCCGATGCGCTGCAATGTGACCACTACGTCCTCATGACTAACACCTTGCTGACTGCAGGAAACAAGCGCAAAATTGAGGACGCTAAAAATGAGAAAGGTTATACCTTTTCGTTGACCTGTTGGGACGCAGAAGACCTCATCACGATGACCGATGAGTTTCCTTATCTCTTAAATTCATTCCGAGATTCCCATCTTCCTGTTTTCCTTCCGTGGCAGGATATGTTCCGAAATCAAATTGCAGAAAAAAATAGACTTCTGAGATACGACTATGAGACCTTCGGACGCGAGGATGAGATTAGCCAATTTCAAACCTTTGTTCAAACCCTAGACAAAAGACTACTTATGATATACGGTAGCGGCGGCATTGGAAAAACCAAGCTCGCTATTGAGTTTGCCAAGATAGTCGAACAAGAGCACACAGATTATGAACCTCTCTTTGTTCAGATGGCAGGAGACAGTTTTGAAAGTGCTTTAGCAGACATTCCACCCAATCGTAAGTACATCTTTTTTGTAGATGATGCACATGACTTTATTGACAACCTCGGTGGTATCAAAATAGTCCTGAGTAGTCCCGAATACAAGGAATCCAAAGCGGTTCTCATAACCCGGAAGCCGTTCAAAGCGTTTTTAGAGGGTAGTTTCCGAACTGCCTTACCAGATAATGCGGTTGATGAACTTGAAATCGGGAAACTCTCTTTGGAAAGAACGAAAGAATTTATCCACACCCATACACGAATTTCCGACAATGCTATGTTGACTGGATTGGCGAAGCTCGCGCGGGACACACCGTTAATCGCTGTCATGGTGATAGACTTGGTTAATAAAGACATTGGTCCGCTAAAGGACTTAACAAAAGATAAATTAATCGAATTTACCTTTGAATCCTATCTAAACGACAGTTTTGAAAAATATCCAGAATCCAGCGAGCGGCGGCGGAAATTGCTTGAGTGGCTTAGCGGGATTGCACCAATTGATATAGAAGATAACCAAATACGCGATAAATTAGCGGAGATTCTGAGAGTGGAGCCTTATGAGATAGAGCAGTACCGCGATGATCTAAGAAACGATGGTTTACTTTTTCAGTACGGGGCGAAACAGCGTGTTTTCCCACACCAACTCAGTGATTACGTTTTACGAAAGGCGTGTTTTATCTCCGAAGGACATCCCTCTTCTTTTCACGAGTGCCTATTGACAGAATTTTTACCGCTTTTCCCAGTCAAGGTGGTCATCAATCTCGCTCGCGTGGAAAACGGTGCTGGTAAAAAAAGCCTTCTTGATGAACACATTGATTCTCTGAAGACCCGCGTGCGGGAAGGTGATAACTTTGTTCGGATGGATGCTCTGGAACAGATGGAAGGTATCAGTTATTTCCGCCCAGATGATGCGATTTACATTTTTAATATTGTATTGGATACCCCTAAAGAAGACTCTGTAAAGGACTATACCGGGTGGACATCCATACGGACCCATCAAGATGTGGTCAAGAAGATTGCGAAAGAAGTACAGAAAACAGTCAATACGTTCTCTGGATTCACGAAAACACTGGAAATAACCCGAAGATTCCTTCTGATGAATGATTTGGATATTCCGAAGCACGACTCACCGCAAGAGTTGTTAAAAAGGATGGCGGGTTTCCAAACGGATAAACCCAGTATATTCCAAATCAAGATACTTGAAGAATTTGAGAAGTGGAAAACGGAAGATAAACCGGAACTCAGTTTGGCTCTACTGAATGCTCTTGATTTACTACTTGTGTTAGATTTCAATGAAACTTTCAGTGACGGCAGATCTTTAACATTCGGTTGGTACCGTTTAGAATATACACCTGAATTAACTCGCCTCAGAGCGAAGGCGATTCACTTAATTGAGCACTGCCTAACAACGTCTCAATATAGTGTCGTCAGAGCGGAGGCAATAGGCTCTATCAACCGGGCAATAAATCCCTTGGAGTTCACATCTGAAAAAGAAATGTCGGAAAACGACCAAACTCTATTACAAGAGGAACAAGCGCGACTTTTCAACATATTAGCCGATCAGATCTCAGAAGAGGCTAATTTTACTGTTCTCAATGCCATAGATGGATGTCTCTATGGATATGCAGAAAACAGATATGTAGACGGTTTTCCAAAAGAAAAGGCAGCGGAATTACTTGCGAAATTCCGTAAACATGAAAATTATGAGAGGTACTACTTTTATCGTCAATTTACTGGGAAATTCCGTGATTGGGACCTGAGTGAAAGTCCTGAACAAACCCAAGCATTCTTGGAAAAATATCTCAAGAAATACACCCCCAGGGAACTCTCAAAATTAATGCAAGAATGCATACAGATTGCCGAAGGAGACAAGGAGTACCGCAGTACCAGAGATGGCATCTGGACAGAAAAAGGATGGAATCCTGGAACCGCAACATCGCTGCTTCAGTCTATCGGTGAACTTGACCCATCTTATGGTTCTGATCTATTAGATTATATCCTTGCTTGGCAGACAGAGGAATGTGCTTCCGGATTGCTCAGCGGCATTCGCTACGTCAGCAAAGATAAAGGGAGTGAGGCAACTCAGCGTCTCTTGGGTCAAAACACCATCTTTGCCAAACGCATTGTTGCTCTGAGTTATTTCTGGAGAAGTAAAACAGTTGGCTGCATTGAAAAAAAAGATCTGTCCATTTTAGATCAGTTGTCTGAAACGCCAGACTCACAACTGCGACTATATGTAGCCGAAAGCCTTCCGAATTTCTATGGTGTGGATGTGAACACTGTTCTTAAGATTTTGGTAAGATTATCAAGTGATGGATCGCCTCGGGTTATGAGACAAGTTATCCATGCCCTTGGTAGCAAAGAACTTATTTCACAACCGCCCTTGGAAAAATACAAGCAGGTGATGCTTAATTGTGTGCATTTAGAACACATTGATTATAACGCTGAACAAGCACTCCACGCCATCTTCAAGCGAGATCCAATCTGGGTTATCAAATTTTTTGAGAAGCGACTTGCTTATAAAGAGGAGGCATCTAACCGTTCTGAAAGATTTGAGTATGATATCGAGTTGCTTAAATACGACGCTGTTCCACATCGACCACACTACCTGTTTGAGCGTGTGGATTGGAATGATTCAAACGTGCTGGCAGCTTTGAAACGCATAAGGGATTGGGTGCGGACATCCTCAAACCTCCTGAGATTTGAGGCTCCCAATCTGCTCACATCTATGGTCGGTGGCGATGACCCGCGTAGCAGCAAAGTCAAAATTAATCCGCCAATGCGAAAACTTTTTGAGGAATGGATAGACTCAGGAGATTTAGAACTGATGAGAGAAGCCACTTATCTTATGAGGGGGTTTGACGCAGACGTTGTCTTTTATTCGCTTGCGGAATCGGCTGTTATAAAAAGTGAAGGTGATAAACAGGTGCAAGGCGGAATCACTGCTGCACTTTCTTCGGGTGTCTCCGCGAGAAACCTCGGTGAACCGGCACCACATCTCAAGAAACGAATGGCAGATCTCAAGGCGTGGCACAACAGATCCAATTCAGCGATTGTTGTACAGTTTGCTGAAGATCTCATAGACATGACACAGCGGGAAATTGATTGGTTAGCACAAGAGGATGAAGAGTTTCTTGAAGAGGAAGGATAGTGAACTTAACGCACGAAAATAACCTGCTTCAGGAAATTAACAACCTTTCTGCAAGCGGAAAAATCCAAGATTCCGTAGCATTAACTGCACAAGCAGTTGGATCAGGTTTAACAGCCCAAAATGCCGAAATTAAAATTCAGAAATTGATTCCAATAACTCGCCAACGGCTCAGTGCTGCAAAGTTTTATCTGGATGCAATAGAAAACATGAATTACGCTCCTTATCTGGGAAGTCAATCCTCTTTTTCCGAAGAGCAAAGATCGTTAATTGATTTCTCAGATAGCAACCTCCATGTTGAAATCAATTTGTTGAATCCTGACACCTTCCCATTGATTGTTTTCCTTATTCTGCAAGGTTTCTTTTCTAATCTCGTTAGTTTGGAGGACTGTATAGCGAAAATTATCAACATCGCTTACGACTTAATCCCATCGGACGAGCGGCCTTCTGACGTAGGCAGAGCATTGGACAGTAAGATACCGAAGGGAAACCTGATTCACCATATACGTACCTTTCACGCGATAAATCAGGATGGAAAATTGGACGAGACAGGTTCTTGGTTTAATATCGCCAAGAAAATCAGGAACGAATTAGTGCATGACGACATAGATGGTGTGATGATTTCTTTATCTTCGATTTCTCTATCGGGTTCTCCTGCAGTCCCCAAATTACATTTTCACAATTCTTTCTTTCCTGCTAACACAACTCCTGCTAATACCGAAATGATTGCTTTCTGCCAAAATGTTTATGACGAAACGGTCAACTTTGTGGATGAGTGTTATAGATTAATTCGTGACGACCTTCAACACAGTGGTGCCTTTCCAGTTTAATAACTTTTTTGATTTTGTTCTCAATGAAGGTACATGCTGTTAACCTATTACGTAAAAAGAGATTAACCTAATGAGGACGACGCAGCTATTTCTCAGTTGTCTATTTTTGACCTTTGCACTATTCTTGCCAAATGTGCCAGCCCAAAATTACAGCCAATGGAGTTTACTTGAAGGTGTTACAGCACGCATTGGTAAAGGTGTTATAACTGATATAGCATATTCTCCAGATAGCCGCCAACTCGCTGTAGCGAGTTTGATCGGAATTTGGATCTATGATGCGCGTACCGGCGCGGAACTTGATCTGCTTACAAGACAATCGTCGATCTATTCCGTTGCGTATTCGCCTGATGGAAGGACACTCGCAGCTGCAGATAGCCGGAACGTGTTTTTATGGGATGTAGTGACAGGAAAATACAAAACTACACTCATAACGGCTACAAAGGATATGTTCTTTACTATTAACTCCATTACTTATTCTCCCGATGGAACTACACTCGCAACCGCAGGTGGAGCGGCGGCATATTTATGGAATGCAGACACAGGAGAACATAAAACGACTCTTATAGAGCATGTGCACGGGGTCAATTCTCTTATGTATTCTCCCGATGGTAAAACAATTGCAACCACAATTGGAAACTATACGGTGTGTTTATGGGATGCGGACACTAAAAAACGCAAAGTCACTTTAAAAGGGCATACTGATACCGTCTATTCCGTTGCATATTCCCCTGATGGGAAAACTATCGCTACCGCAAGCAGAGGAGAAGTCCGTTTTTGGGATGCAAAAACGGGAAGACACACTGTTACCTTAAAAGAACATATGCTTTCTCCTGATCTGATTGCATATTCCCCTGATGGGAAAACTATCGCTACCGCAATTGGAAGCCCACACTATAGGCAGCATGACGAAATTATATATTTCTGGGATGCAAACACAGGTGTACACAAGAAAGATTGTAAGAATTCTAAAAAAGAAGTTTTTGGTTTTGTCAAATCTGTTACATATTCACCAGATGGAAAAACTATTGCTGCTGCAATTGGGAACAAAGTCCTTTTTTCGGATGCTGAAACGGGAAAACGACATGAAACTATCCTAAAAGGAGATACAAGTTCGATATCTTCTGTAACGTATTCACCTGATGGAAAAGTAATCGCAGTCGCAGGTGAGCGCGAGGTACGTTTATGGGATTTTGATATCGGGAAATATAAAAACATTCTAAGAGGACACACCAAAAGCATCGCATCCGTTGCATATTCTCCCGACGGTACTACACTTGCATCTGCCAGTGGGAACGAGGTATATTTTTGGGATTCGGACACAGGAAAAAATATAAACACCTTAAAGGGACATACGAAAAGTATCACATTTGTCGCCTACTCTCCCGATGGAAAAACTTTCATAACCGCAAGTAACACAGGCGAAGGTGAGGTGCAATTATGGGATGTTGAAACAGAAGAACACAAAAGGACGCTAAAGGGGTATAGTTGTCTTGTGTATTCTCCCGATGGAAACACAATCACAACAGCGAGTACTATTGGCGAGGTACATTTCTGGAATGCAGACATGAGAAGACACAAAATCATTCTAAAACAGCATTCAAGAAACACCACACCGGTATATTCTCCAGATGGTAAAACTCTCGCTACCGCAAGTTATAATGGAACCACTCTTTTATGGGACACGCGTGTCCTTGCCTCACAAATTTCCCAACAGTCTCCTATGTCTACCCGGGAAGTGGCCACTGAGAATCCTTTTCAGGACTTGATTGATAATTTTCAACCTCAGCAGCCTTCTATATCCGTCGCGGAAGTGGCAACTCCACAGACCCCTCAACAAATTGCTAAAAGTGCCTTAGCTTCTACAGTCCTCATCGTCATGGGAGATGTCAACGGACAGTTGCTGAGTACTGGCAGTGGTTTTTTCGTCGATCGAGGCATAATCGCCACCAATCTGCACGTTGTTGAAGGCGTTTTCAGCGGATATGTCAAGCGGGTTGGTACAGATAAAACGTATCGCATAGAAGGCATCGTCGCGATGGATACGCGACAGGATTTAGCTCTTATCAAGGTTTCGGATGTTGACGCACCTGCTCTTTCCCTTGGTGGAAGCGATAAAGTGCAGGTGGGTGAATCTGTTTACGTCGCTGGTAATCCGATAGGGTTTTTGGAGGGAACATTTTCAAATGGCATTGTCAGTGGTGTCCGTGAGTTCCGGGTGGGTAGTCAACGCATCCAAATTACGGCACCTATTTCCGAAGGCAGTAGTGGCGGTCCTGTGCTAAACAGCAACGGTGAAGTAATAGGTGTTGCCGTGTCAACCATAACAGCGGGGCAGAATTTGAATTTCGCCATCCCATCAAACTACCTCAGTGAATTACTACACAAAGCAAAAGGGAGGAAATAGAGAAAAAAATCTCTAAAATCCTCCATCCAAAGTCTTTGTCACTACCTTTGCTACGAGGAAATGTCTACTTTCTCACCACTCTTTGCGCTGTCGTAGAGCGCGTCCAAGATTTGCATGAAAGTATACGCATCCGGTGCAGAGACATCGGGTGCGACCTCACCCGCGATCGCCATACCGAAGTGGTTCAGTTCGTAGTAGAAGACATGCATCTCTTCAGGGAGTTCGCCGTGGTCAATCTCAAGCGGTTCATCAATCGCTTCTCGGACAAACTCGCCATCCTTGAAGCGGGCGATACCGCCGTTTGTGATTGCCCCTGTGGTGCCATAAAGTTCAACAACACTCGCGGAATCCGAATGGCTCATCCGAGAGCAGTCAATTTGGATCGTTTTCCCACCTTCGCAGCCGAGGATACCGGTGAAATAGTCTTCCGCTGCGCCTTCGGGTCCATCATACTGCGGATAAAGCACGTGCTTCGCAGCAAACGCCCACTCCGGTTTCGGACACCCCATCCACCACCACGTTAGGTTGAGTTCGTGGGAGTAGTGCTGCCCTAACGAACCACCTTTCTGTCCATAGACATGTAGCCAGCGACTGTTCTCATCAAAGTCTGGGATAAAGTTGTATTTCCCAAAGACACGGGCGTGATACAAGTCTCCGATTGCACCGTTCAGGACGGCGCGCCGAATCTTTCGGTTGTTCGGGAAGTGGCGCATAAAATAGCAAAATTGGAGAGTTTTGCCGGATTGCTGCGCCGCCGCTTCCATCTCTAAAATCTCAGGCGCGCGAATGGCGTGCGGCTTTTGCACCAAGACGTGTTTCCCCGCATTGAGCGTATCCAGCACCTGCTGCAGCCTACCATCTGGAGAGGTTGCCAGATAAACGGCTTCTACATCAGGATTTTCAAGCAGTTCATTATAATCAGCATAGCGATGTGGCACGGTATTGTCATCGCCTGCCTGCGCACGACGGGTTGCGTCGCGCTCTGCAATCGCGATAACGTTCAGTCGAGAGGTCGCATTCGCAGCTTCAATGGCACGGCAGCCTGCCCATCCACACCCAACAACACCGAGTTGCGTAATTTGATTCGTCATAAGAAGGTACCTCTACTTCTTCTGTGGAAGCGGTTTTTAATAGGATATATCTACTGTATCAGACATGTGGAAATCAATATTAAAGGGGAGCGAGATGTCTGATTCTTTGTTGGCAAAGTGTCGCGAAAAATCAATGAGCGTGAATCCGACTAATTCCTTTGTTTCTGGATGGAAACGTAGTATAATATCCTCCGCGTATTCAACGTAGTCTGTATATTCAGGGGTGCCCCATGTTACATAGAGGACATCAACTTCCCGGTCATAGAAGATTTTAATTCCGCTTTGGTGGTTACTCATCTTACCTCCTTTTTCTTATTGGATATGCCGTAATTATGAAATTGTTCCGTATCAATTTAACAATAACAACGATACGGGTGTAATTGTGAGGAAGCCCCTCAAAATCTTTATAGTATGTGTATTTGTGTGGATCCATCAACGACTGTTTTCTTCTCCCAGTTCGGACAGTTGAAAGAACCTTATCAAGAGAGTGTCTTAATTCCCAGTGATATTCAATGATGTGCTGCCATCTTTCATCAGTTAACTCAATTCGGTTACCCCATTTGTCGGTAACATCCCACATAAAAATCCTCACCGATATCTTGTAATTCCAAACACTTTTGTTAAAAAAGTTGTGTTAACCTTGAAACACCCTCAAGCACCCACGTCGGTTTCGCGACGGGGTTTTCCAATTGACTGGGTTTAAACTTTCCAGTTTTAACCAAGATACTCCGCATCCCCATTGTCTGTGCCCCAACGATGTCGGAAGTGATGTCGTCGCCTACCACAATCACTTCGCTTGGAGAGAGCTGAAGACTCTCAAGTGCTATTTTGAAAAAAGTCTCGCTCGGCTTGCCCATGACTTTGGCAGTTTTGCCTGCTGCGGCTTCCAGAAGCGTCACGAAGGCACCACAATCCAAGAACATGCCTTCAGCAGAAAACCAATAGAGTCCCTTTTGTAAGGCTATGAGTTCCGCACCATCCATCAATAGGCGAAAGGCGTGATTCAAAGCGTGAAAATCAAACCCTTCGCCGTAGTCTCCGACGACGACAAAATCGGGAGCTTCGTCATCTACGGGTATCTCTTTGAAAAACGCTTTGACGGCATCATCGACCATGAAGTGACAGCTTGTCCCAGGCTGCGAGCGTAGGTATTGGAGACAAGCATAAGTCGCATTAAAGATTTCATCTTCGTAGATATCAAAACCGAGTGCTTGCATCTGCGCGTGAAGCATCTTCGGGGTTTTAGCAGTTGTATTCGTCAAAAACCGGAGTTGATATTTTTCCTGACATAAATAGTTAACGGCTTCGATTGCGCCGGGGCAAGGTTCGCCTTTAAAATAGAGCGTTCCATCCATGTCAATCAAAAAAGCCTTCGGGCGCGATGATATTTCCTGCATTGTACCCTCGTGCGCTACGGTTCAACAACTTTGTAGTGTTCAACCTGCCCGCCGCGAATTGTCTGGATTGTGAGGCTTTTGACGGGGTGGCGGTTCTCATCGTAATGTGAAATGGTCGTAGCACCTTTATAACCACTGACCTTTGCGAATGCATCACGAACTGCAACTGGATCAAGCGAACCCGCGGTCTCTATCGCCAGTGCTAAAAGCCGCATTGCATCATACCCCGACGCAGCGATGCCATCCGGTGGACTCCCAAACAGTGCTGTGTAGCCTTTTACAAATTCCTGTACGTCTGCATCTTGTGTCGCAACCGAGAAATTGGTCGGATAGTAGCTGCCATCCAACACAGTGTTATCGTCTAAAATACTGAGAAATCGTTCCCTATCATCCCACGCGCTGCCGCCGAGGAAGGTGGCTGTGATACCGATTTGCCTTGCTTCATTTATCAACGATGGCACTTCCGGCTGAAAACCGGGACAGAAGACAATATCAGGCGTTGCCTTGTGAATTTCTGTGAGCAATGCGGTGAAGTTGGTATCGCCTACGGTATAGGCACCGCTATAAACGATTTTTCCACCATTTGCCTGAAAAGCCGCCTCGAACGCTGCTACAAGATCGATCGTATAGTCATCGCCTTCCTCAATAATCGTTGCTGCCGTTTTCGCGCCAAGCTCATTTGGGTCCATGGCGAAACCCGCCATCACTTTTCCTTGAAATGGGTTCGGCACCGTAATGAGAAAGACGTAATCCCCGACTGCTGGCACGTCTGAACCACTGGAACCCGGGAGCATAAGCCGTTGTGCCTGTTGCGTGATCGGACCGACCTCAACGGAATTGCTGGAGTAAACGGGGCCAAGGAGGGCAAAGACATCCTCCATTTCAATCAGTTCTTTTGCGGCAGTGACGCTGGCTTCTGGTGTCGGGGGTTCACTCGCGATGGGTTGATTGTTTCGACTGATAAACGCTATTTCCATACCGAGCACGCCACCCTTTTCATTAATTTGGACACGAGCAGTTTCAGCCCCTTGGCTAAAGGTCGTAAAAGTGTTAGACGGTTGAATCACACCAATTTTTAATGTCGTTTCTGTCGGGGTAGTGGTAGCATCGGGCTGAACTATCTGATTCACGCGTTCGCACCCTATTAGAGCCGTGAGCAGAATAACTGAAATTAAGATAAAAATTCTTATAGACATAACGTAACTTTTCTCCTTTTGACAAAATGCTTGAAAAATATTTGGGTTTGTGGTAACTTTTACCTAATACCCAAAACTTCCTAAAAACAGTAACACATCTGACCGATTTTGTCAAGTTTAGAAACATATCCTTTTGAGAGCGTAAGCAAAAGCGCGTCGCCTGCAACAACGGCGCAGGCGACTCTAACGCGAAAACCGTCAATATCCAAATTGCCGTTATTGCTCCACAAGGAAAAATTAAAAAATGGAACTCGGTTTTTTCACAATGCCTTTGCATCCACCCGGCAGTGACACGACTAAGACATTAGACGACGATCTTGAGCAGATGATAGTCCTCGATGAACTCGGCTACAAAGAGGCTTATGTCGGTGAGCATTTCACGTTTACATGGGAGAATATCCCGTCTCCCGATCTTTTTATTGCAAAAGCGGCTGCGATGACAGAGAACATTATATTTGGCACAGGGATTACGTGTATGCCGATACACAATCCCGCCGTTGTCGCGCATCGTATCGCACAACTGGACCATCAAACGCACGGACGTTTCCATTGGGGAGTCGGTTCAAGTTCCACACCGAGCGATGCGGAGATGTTCATGGCTAGCGAAGACAGGCGTAGATCAACACGAGAGGGGATTGATGCTGTCCTCAAAATTTGGACGGACCCGGAACCCGGACATTACAAAACCGATTTCTGGGAATTTAAGATCCCCGAATATCGTCCGAACATTGTCAGTGTCCACATGAAGCCTTATCAGAAACCGCATCCGCCAATTGCGTTGGCAGGGTCTTCCGCGAGGTCGGACACGCTAATCTTCGCGGGTGAGCGCGGCTGGATTCCGATGAGTATTAACTTAGCGCATGTGCCTACCATCAAAACACATTGGGACGCGGTGGAAGAAGGCGCAGAAAAGACGGGCTTATCGCCATCTCGTTCAACGTGGCGTATTGCCCGTGAAGTCTATGTTGCAGATACCACCGAACAGGCGCGTAAAGAGGCTATTGAAGGCACGCTCGGACGCGATTTCAGGGACTATTGGTTTAAGTTATTTAGCCCAGGACACTTCAAACCGAGTCAGGATATCGACGATGCAGACATGAGTCTTGAACATCTGTTGGATACCTTGTGGATCGTTGGAAGTCCGGATCACGTAGCAAACCGCTTGCGTGAACTCTACGATCAGGTCGGCGGTTTTGGTGTCTTACTCGCTATGGGGCACGAGTGGGATCCCAAAGAGCAGTGGTTGAACTCAATGACGCTCCTCAAGAATGAGGTAATGCCGCAACTCACAGATTTGACATAATAACAGGCACGCCCCGCGTGCCGTTGGCCATAGTAGCGGGTCCCTTACGACTTGTAGTGGACGAAATTAAGAGGTGTCTTATGAATACTTTAATGGCAGGTGCAGCAGAGACTGTGATTACCTCCATCAAAGATAGACCCGAAGTCTATGCCGAGTTGTACGCACGCGCGTTAGTGCTTGCCGATGGCGAGAATCGACTCGCTATCGTAACAGCCGACTACGGGCAGTTCTCACTCCAGTACAACAAAGTACTACTCGATGCAATTCAGGGTGCCACAGGCATACCACCAGAACATATCGTCATTAACTGTAGCCATACACATAACGCACCCGGTGTTGATGGGCGATCAATAACCGAGGCATCCGAGGCATGGTTAGCGACATGTCTTGCCGAGTTGGTGAAAGACGCAGTAGATGCGCTTGAACCCGCAACATTGCGGTCAGGACGCGCCCCTGTCCAAATTGGTTACAATCGTCGCCTGATGAACGACGAGGGCTATATTACCATGGCACCGAACCCGGAAGGTTCTGTTGTGCCGTGGGTTGATGTATTAGGGGCTTACGACGAAAACGGACAGATCATCGCCGTGCTATTCTCACATGCTGCACATCCGGTAATTGTCCACTGGTCGAGCGAAGAGATGGGTGCCGATTATCCGGGTTATGCTGTTGAACACCTGCGCAATTTCTTAGAACTGAAGCCGGAAAGCGTTTTGCTGTTCGCGCAAGGCTGCGCAGCAGACATCAACGGGTATCCGTTACGCGGTGGTTTCGAGGCATGCGATGTCGCCGGATTTGCCCTCGCGTTCGCGACATACCAAGCGTTAAAGACTGCGGAAGAAGTTCCAGCAGCACCGCTTAAAGCGTGTTATAGACTCGTCAATTTGCCGTTCCGAGATCCGCCATCGGTCGCGGAATGTGAGCAGCTAATAAAAGAATTCCCTGACGATGAACGCTACGCCGCTTTACTGGAAGTCGCTAAAAGTGGCGAGAAACGCACCTTACCCTTCCCAATAAGTGCATTCGCTGTCGGCGATGCGCTCTGCTTCCTATCTGTATCCCATGAACTCTTTTCGGCGTACCAACTTTTTGCAGACGAAACATCGCCGTTCTCCCATACCTTCGTTTTTGGATACACGAACGGCAGCGAAGTCTATATTGCAACCAAAGCGGCTTACGATTTGGGGTTGAAGGCAGGCTATGAAGCGGGACCGCGGAACCATGCGCTTAGTGGTCCGTATCGGTTGGCGTTGTTGCCGTCAGTTGAAACACAGATCCAAGCAGAGATGACGGATCTGTTGGCGCGACTTTTTGTTTCTTAATATTACTTTTCATATTACTTAAAGCGACAAAATTTAGTATAATTATTACATTGTTTGAGTTACAGAATATTAGACTGTCCTGCGCTGAGTGCGTTGGTCTAAAAACATAGGAGTAGTTTATGTATCCGAAAATTTTTAGGTTAACACTATGCGTATTATTCGTTCTCTCAGTCGCTTACTTTTCTGCGGGGGAGAACACGGAAGATGTTGGAATAACTGAAGAATCGATGCCTATACTTAAAGTGGGCTTGATTCATCCGTTGCTAAATTACGCCACTTTTGGCGATGGTGCAAAACTCGCCTTAGCCGAAATCAACAAGGCAGGCGGTGTTCTTGGCAGACAGGTAGAACTTATCTATAAAGTAGAAACAGGAAACATAGCTGATTCCGCAAGAGAATTAGCTGAAAAGGAAAATGTTGTGGCTATATTAGGTCCGATGTTTTCGAGTAGTGCTGTTAAAGTTGGACCGATCATCAATATCCCTGTCATTGTCGGGGCAACAGGTGCCGATGTGACGAATACCGGGAATGATCCGCGAGATTTTCTGTTTCTGGTGGCGAATTCAAATGCGTTGCAAGCAAAAGTGATGGCAGGTTTTGTGGTGAACGACCTCGGCAAGAAAACTGCAGCGATGATTTGGCAGAACGGGGATGTCTACTCTAAAGGTTTCGTTAACGCATTTGATGCGAATTTCCAGGAACTTGGCGGTCGCATTGTTGC